>NZ_UFWZ01000001.1:610625-1221250 GCF_900461105.1 Clostridium putrefaciens
GGGGTTATAACTGGAATATGTAGTTGTATAATAAGTGGAGTGACTTTCGATATATATTCCTTATACTTTGCACCTGTACAAATTTTTGTAGGGCTTTTATCAGGTATAATGTTTAAGTGGGAATTCATGAAAGGAAAAAAGAGATTGCTTGGAGTACTTTTTATATCTATAGTGTCTTCATTTACAGGGGCTGTAATTTCAGCATTTACATTTAATGGAATTACGTCTTCAAGTTCATCTTATATAGTTATTTTATTATCAAGTTTAGGACTAAATAAGATCTTTAGTGTATTTTTAGTACAAGTATTAATGGATTATATAGATAGACTTTTAGCAGTTTCTTTAGTTATTCCTGTATTAGCAGCACTTCCAGTTACATTAAAACAAAAGTTAGTGAGGAATTAAAAATGGACAGATATAGTTTTATAACAAATAAGAAACCAAGAGAAATAGTTCTTTTAAAAGGATTTCCTTGTATTTGGGGAAAGTGTACTTTTTGCGATTATATATTGGATAATTCTACATCAGAAGAAGAAATCAACGAAGTTAACTTTAAGGTTTTAAAGAATATAACGGGTAAATATAAGGTTTTAGAAGTGATTAATTCAGGTAGTTGTTTTGAACTTCCAATTAAGACCTTGGAGAGAATTAAAGATGTAATAAAAGAAAAAGGTATAGAAACGCTATTTTTAGAAAGTCATTGGTGTTATAAAAATAAGGTGAAAGATATGAGGGAATATTTTGAGATTCCAATAATATTTAAAATTGGAGTTGAATCTTTTGATTATAAGTTTAGAAATGAATTTCTAAACAAAAATGCTAAGTTTAAAACAATAAAGGAATTAAAAGAACATTTTGATTCTCCTTGTATAATGGTAGGTATAAAGGGACAAAGCAAAGATCAAATAGATAATGATATAAATATAGTATTAAATAATTTTAATCATGCTACTATAAATGTATTTGTAGAGAATAGCTCAAATTTGAAAAGAGATGAAGAGCTAATAAATTGGTTTAAAGAAAAGTATGTATTTTTAGATGATGATTCTAGAGTTGAAGTCCTTTATAATAATACAGACTTTGGAGTTGGTGATTAAATTAAATACTTATTTTCATAAGAAGTTTCTGAATAGAAGCTAAACATAATGTACAAATAATAAATAGAGAACTACTTTTTGTAGTTCTTTTTATTTTATTAAGATGAGAATGATAATATTCTAATTAAACCTATTAGATAATAATTTAACATCATAATGATAACTTTTAATTGACTTACAACTAATAAGTTGGTAATATATAAACAAGTTAGATAATAATGATAATCATTATTAAGAAAAGATGAAATAATTGTATAATATTACTGATGTAAACTATTTTTTATGCAAGTGATCGTTAATTTATAAACTAATATGTGGATAAACACTTTCCAAATTTATATTTGATGAATCATAGTTATTAATTTGATTAAAATATAAGATAAGTGTTCAACATTTTAATAGTATTTATAAAAGATAATGTTGATAATGAAATTCACTATTAATACAAAAAGAGAAAGAATTTGGTTAATGAAAAAATATAAAAAGAAAGAGGATTGAATTTAATGTTACAACGTTTTTTTTCGTACTATAAACCTTATAAGAAATTATTTTTATTAGATTTCTCTTGTGCGATTAGTGCCTCGGTACTAGAATTAATGTTTCCATTAGTTGTTAATGAGTTAATAGATAATTTATTACCAAGTGGAAATTGGAGGTTGATTGTATGGGGAGCATTTGGGCTATTTGGGATTTATCTATGTAGCTCTGTTTTAGAGTATGTTGTTACATATTGGGGACATAAGCTAGGGATTAATATTGAAACTGATATGAGAAAGAAATTATTTGATCATGTTCAAAAGTTGTCATTTAGCTTTTTTGACAACAATAAGACAGGGGATTTAGTGTCTAGAATGACAAATGACTTAATGGATTTAGGAGAAATTGCACATCATGGTCCGGAGGACTTATTTATTTCAATTATGACTTTATTAGGTGCATTTTCACTAATGCTTTCTATAAATTGGAGGTTGTCACTGTTAACTTTTATTGTAATTCCACCATTAATTTATCTTTCGGTATACTTTGGTAATAAGATGACAATGGCATTTAACAATATGTTTAAGGATATAGCAGATTTTAATTCTCGGGTTGAAAATAATATTAGTGGAATTAGGGTTGTTCAAGCCTTTTCTAATGAAAAATATGAAAAGCAGCGATTTGCAATAAATAATGAACGGTTTCGAAAAACAAAACTAGATTGCTATAATATTATGGCATGGAATGCATCTTTTAGCTATATTTTGATAAAATTTTCGTCCTTATTTGTATTGGTATGTGGTTCATGGTTTGTTATTCAAAAGGATATGACACCTGGAGAGTTTGTGGCGTTTTTTATGTTATCAAATGTGTTTTTAAAACCTATCCAGCAGATTAATTCTGTAATTGAGACATATCCAAAAGGAATTGCAGGATTTAAAAGATATATTGAACTTTTAGAGACAAAACCTGATATAGAAGATGATAAAGAGGCCATTCATGCTCAGAATGTCAAAGGTGATATTGAGTACAAAAATGTTACCTTTGCTTATGAAAATAATCAAAACATACTTAAAAATATAAATTTAACGGTAGGAAAGGGAGAAACAGTAGCATTTGTTGGACCTTCAGGTGCGGGGAAGACTACTATTTGTAGCTTGCTACCTAGATTTTATGAAATTGAATCAGGAAGTATTACTATAGATGGAATAGATATAAGAAAAATGAAAATGGAATCCTTACGGAGTCATATTGGTATAGTACAGCAGGATGTTTATTTATTCAATGGAACGATAAGAGATAACATTGCTTATGGAAGATTAAATGCTACAGAGGATGAAATTTGGCAAGCTGCAATACGAGCACAGATGGAAGAATTAATAAATTCACAGAAAGAAGGCCTAGACACTATTATTGGAGAACGTGGAGTAAAATTGTCTGGAGGACAGAAACAGAGACTTTCTATTGCTAGAATGTTTCTCAAAAATCCAACCATTCTTATTTTAGATGAGGCAACTTCAGCGCTTGATACAGAGACGGAGGTAGCAATTCAAATGGCTCTTTTGGAGTTGTCTAAAGGTAGGACAACTTTGGTGATTGCACATAGGTTAGCAACCATTAAAAATGCAGATCGTATAATTGTAGTCACACAGGAGGGTATTGTTGAACAAGGAAATCACAATGAACTTATATCAGTGGATGGAGTATACGGTCGTCTTCATAAAGCACAATTTAGCGTATAGACCGAAATATTCTAAGAAAGGTAGTTTAGAATGGCTTTGATAAAAACTAATAGAATAGAAAAAAAAGTAATAAAGAATAACCATCTTTTCAATCCTTTATTTGTCATAATTATCGGGCTTATATCTTTGGTATTAGTCATAGCAGTGTCGATTTCATTGGGAGCTGCTGATGTAAAGGTAATGACTATTTGGAATTCAATATTTAATTTTGATAATGGAATAACTGATCATTTGGTTATTAGGGAAATTAGATTACCTAGAGTATTAGGGGGCGCCATAGTAGGTGCTTGCTTTGCTGTAGCTGGGGCTCTAATGCAAGGAATGACCCGTAATCCACTGGCTGATTCGGGTTTAATGGGACTAAATGCTGGTGCAGGGTTTGTTCTTGCTATTTGTTTTGCTTTTTTTCCAGGAATTCCATATATATATTTAATTCTATATTCTTTTTTGGGTGCGGCCTTTGGCGCTGCTTTTGTATATGGTATAGGCTCATTTTCTAAAAGTGGATTAACCCCACTTAGGTTGGTATTAGCAGGTACTGCTGTAAGTGCTTTGTTAAGTGCCATAAGCCAAGGAATAGCAATTTATTTTAATATCGGACAAAACTTGTTATTTTGGACTGCAGGTGGAGTAGCAGGAACTACATGGTTACAGCTTAAAATAATTATTCCTTGGGTATTCATAGCCCTTGTTGGTGCAATTGCTGTTTCGCCATCAATTACTCTTTTAAGTCTAGGCGATGACGTTTCTAAGGGACTTGGATTAAAGACAAATGTAGTGAAACTTATAACTACAATTATTGTTCTTATGCTTTCAGGCGTAGCGGTATCTGTAGTGGGTTCCGTGGGATTTGTAGGACTGATTATACCACATCTTGCTCGTTATCTTGTAGGTGTTGACTACAGATGGATAATTCCTTGTTCAGCGGTATTTGGAAGTTTGCTAGTGGTACTAGCTGATCTTTGTGGAAGAATAATTAATCCACCTTATGAAACACCTATAGGAGCAATTATTGCTCTCATAGGAGTACCCTTCTTCCTTTATCTAGCACAAAAGGAAAGGAGAGGATTATAAATGGATAGAGATGATATTTTCATAAAAGAGAATAAACGAAAGATAAGGGGAGTTATTCTAATAGCTATACTTTGCCTATTAATATTAATAACTTTTGTCATTAGTATGAATACTGGATACATTAGATTATCACCTAGTGATGTTACAAGAACATTATTTGGTGGAGGGTCTAAAAAAGAGAACTTAATTCTTTTTGATTTTAGACTTCCAAGGATTGTAATTTCTATTATGGTTGGGGCAGGACTTGCTATGTCGGGCTGTATTATGCAGGGTATTTCCCAAAATGCTTTGGCAGATCCAGGGATTTTAGGTATCAATGCTGGGGCTGGTTTAATGGTAGTATTATTTATTTCATTTTTCCCTGTAAGTGGAATAGGCTCTATATTCTTATTACCTGCTTTAGCCTTTATTGGAGCTGGGCTTACAGCTATATTGATTTATATATTAGCTTATAATAAAAATAAAGGATTGTCACCTACGAGATTGATTTTAACAGGGATTGCAGTTCAATCTGGCATAAGCGCTGTAATGATTATACTTACAATACGTCTTAAACCAGAGCAATTTCAATTTGTTTCTATATGGCTTGCTGGAAGTATATGGGGATCAAACTGGAAGTTTGTGCTAGCATTACTACCTTGGCTAGTAGTATTTATTCCTTTTGCTTTTTACAAAGCTAGAATACTCAATGTGTTAAGTATGGGTGATCAAATTGCAATGGGACTTGGAGTTGCTGTTGAAAAGGAAAGAAGGATTCTATTAGCAAGTTCAGTTGCTTTAGCAGGCCCTTGTGTTGCTATTAGTGGAGGAATAAGCTTCGTAGGACTAATTGCTCCTCATATATCTAAACGTCTTGTAGGCCCTAAACATCAGCTTTTACTTCCAGTTTCAGCGCTTACAGGATCTCTACTTGTAATCTTAGCAGACACTTTAGGCCGCTTTATAGTTCAGCCAGCAGAAATACCCACAGGAATTGTGGTGGCTATTATTGGGGCCCCATACTTCTTATATTTATTGGCTAGAACGAAAGATTAAAAGGATAATAAAATTAAATAAAGGGGTAGATTAATTTGTCAGTACAATTAAATACAAAAAATATGGATGTTGGCTATGATGAAAAATTAATTATTAAGGATCTTAATTTGGAAATACCTATAGGTAAAATAACTGCCCTAATTGGATCTAATGGCTCTGGTAAATCCACCATATTAAAAACCATGGCACGGATTATGTCCCCGAAGGAAGGGCTTGTTTTATTAGATGGAAAGTCTATACATTCAGAGTCTACTAAAGAGGTAGCAAAAAGATTAGCTATGTTACCCCAGAATCCTTCAGCTCCTGAGGGATTAACAGTATATGAGCTTGTAACCTATGGAAGGTTTCCTCATCAAAAGGGTTTTGGAACATTAACCTTTGAAGATAAAGAAATTGTTATGAGTGCATTAAGAGTAACAGGAATGGAAGAATTCTATGACCGTCCTGTAGATCAGCTTTCCGGTGGTCAACGACAAAAGGCTTGGATTGCTATGGCACTTGCCCAACAAACAGAAATTCTATTTTTAGATGAACCCACTACATTTTTAGATATGGCTCATCAACTGGAAGTATTGAAGTTACTAGAAAAGCTAAATCGTGAGGAAGGGAGAACTATTATTATGGTAGTTCACGATTTAAACCACGCTGCTAGGTATGCTCAGAATATGGTAGCTATAAACCATGGAACCATAGTTAGTGAGGGGACTCCAAAAAAGGTTATGACAAAGGAAGTACTAAGGGATGTATTTGGTATTGAAGCAGATATAATGATAGATCCAAGAATAGGGGTTCCTCTTTGTATACCCTATGAATTAGCAACTAATTGCAATGAGTCGACGTATGCAAATAATCACTTACAAATAGGAAAATATAATTATTAAAAGGGGTGTTTTTATGTTTATAAAAAGGTCAAATAAATTGTTATTAACTTCAATTATTATGCTTTCTTTATTTGTTACTGCTTGTAGGGGCGTAAATAAAGGAACAGTTTCCGCAGAAAATGTAGATGGTAAAACAAAAACTGTAAGTACAGTTAATGGAGATATTGAAATACCAGTAGAACCAAAGAAAATTGTAGTAGACGGTTATTTACCATCAGTATTAACACTAGGGATAAAACCAGTTGGATCAACTGCTTCAGATCTTAAAAATGTTCATATTCAAGATATGGTATCCGGAATTGAAGTTATAGGTGGAGAAGAAGATGGGTTATCACCTGAAGCAATTTTAGAATTAAAACCTGATTTAATTATTACACTTATAGGTTCTGGTGCTGATAATGATAAATATGAGCAGATTTCAAAAATTGCACCTACTATTTCAATTCCTTTTGGAACGTATAAAGATGTGCATAGCGAATTAAAAGGATTGGGTGAAATGCTTGGGAAAGAAAAGGAGGCAGAAGATTGGCTTAAAGACTATGATAAAAGAGTTGAAGCTGCGAGGGGGAAAATTAAAGGACTAATTGAAGATAAGGAAACTGTTTCAATACTTGGAGCTTATAGTAAAGGATTTTATGTTTATGGTAATGGTGGATATAGAGGAGGACAAGCTATTTATAGAAATCTTAAATTAACGCCACCTGAAACTATACAAAAAGAACTAATGGATGCTGGTGAAACTTTTAAGCAAATTTCTTTTGAAGTGATGAAGGATTATGCTGGAGATTATATATTTTTTGATGAATCTTACGGTGGGAAAATAGATAAAAGTAATTCAATGTTGAAGTCTTTGGAGGCTGTTAAAAATGATAAGGTATTTTATTTGGATCCAGACTTTTTCTGGCCTTATGATCCTATTGCTGTAATTAATCAAACTGAAAAGGTTGTACAAATGTTATCTGAAAAAAGATAAACAGCTATTCAGTGATATTTTACTACAATATAAATTTTATATTAAAAGAATAACTGGAAAAGGCCTTAATTTAAGCTTATGCATAAATTAGGGCCCTTTTCAGTTATATAATATATAGCATTATTTAATATTATGTGTATTACTTTCTAATCATTTGGTGGTAGGAGTACATTACATTAAAATATCATAGAACCTATAATACCGAATATTATAAGTGGTATATTATAATGGAGGAATGTGGGTACGCAAGTATCCCAAATGTGATCATGTTGTCCATCTACATTTAGTCCGGATGTTGGTCCAAGGGTGCTGTCAGATGCTGGTGAACCTGCATCTCCAAGGGCTGCTGCAACACCTATTAAAATTATGGTCGCTAGTGGAGAAAAGCCAAGTTCTATTGAAAGTGGGCAATAGATTGCAGCTATTATAGGAATAGTACCAAATGAACTGCCTATACCCATGGTTACTACAAGTCCTACAAGTAACATTAATCCTGCACCTAGGATTTTACTACCATTAACCATAAGGGAAAGAGAAGAAACTAAAGACTCTACAGCTCCAGTTTTTCTTAAAACATCGCCATAACCTGATGCAACTAGCATAATAAATGCAATTAGACCCATTATTTTAATTCCACCATCAAGCAATTCATCAATTTCATTAAATTTAACTGCTCTTGAAACAAATATTATTATTAATGCGCCTAAGGCTCCAAGTGGAAGGGATTTTGTGATAACTTGAATCACAAATGCAGATATAGCAGCAATTAATACAGACCAATGCTTTGATGTCATCTTAAGGTCTTCATCATCAAACTTTTGTAAAAAATTCACTTCAATATCATCGTATTTTCTTGGTTTGCTATAAGTAATAAATATAGCTACAAAAAGACCTATTAACATCCCTATACCTGGAAACCATAATACTTTAGCTACATCGGATGTGGCTACTAATATACCACTTTTGTTCATTTCAGCGCTTATAATACCGTGAAATATAAGACCGAATCCTACTGGTAAAACGATATAAGGAGCCTTTAATCCAAAGGTAAGGGCACAAGCTACTGCTCTTCTGTCTATTTTAAGCTTGTTCATAAGTAAGAGTAAAGGTGGTATTAATATTGGGATATATGCTATATGAACTGGAATAAGATTTTGAGAAAAACAACCTATAAAAGCGAGTAATAATAAAAATACATATTTTTTGCCACCAATAATATTGGATATCTTTTTTGCTAAAATGGAAGCAAGACCACTTTTATTTACTGCAACTGCTAATGAACCAAGTAGTACATAGCTTAGCGCGGTTTCAGCATTGCCACCCATTCCTCCAATTAGGGTATTCATCGTGTCCCCTAAAGACATACCTGAAACTAAACCTGCCGTCATAGCTGCAATTAATATAGAAATTAATACATTAAGTTTAAAAAGGCATAAAATTATCATCACAACAACTGAGATAACAACTGAATTGAATAATAACATATTTTTTCTCCTTTCTTTTAATATTTTATCTAACATTTTACTAGAAAATATATATTATGTCTTTGTTTTTATTATTATATGACGATTTTACTGTTATATATCTAGTTTATATTAGAACTCATTGTTAAAATAAAAGTTACTTAAATTAAATAAATACGAAGAGTGCAAGTATTCAAAAAGACTAGCTTTATAAAGGATAAATTTTGTGATAAAGTAAGATTATAAATTACAGTGGTAAACTAGTTTATAAGGAGGGTTATGATGGATAATGAAAGAATAGAAAATGCTGTTAGAGAAATACTTTATGCTATAGGTGAAGATCCAAATAGAGAAGGGTTATTAGATACACCAAAAAGAATGGCGAGGATGTATGAAGAGATTTTTTCGGGATTAAATGAAGATCCTAAAAAACATTTAGAGGTGTATTTTCAGGAAGAACAATATGAAGAGTTAGTTTTAATTAAAGATATTCCATTTTATTCTGTCTGTGAACACCATTTAGTTCCTTTCTATGGAAAAGCTCATGTAGGTTATTTACCTAAGGGTGGTAGATTAACAGGGCTTAGTAAACTTGCAAGAGTTGTAGATTCTGTTTCAAAAAGGCCACAACTACAGGAAAGGCTCACAGCTTCTATAGCAGATTCAATAGTTGAAAAGCTTGATCCATATGGAGTTATTGTAGTAATAGAAGCTGAACATATGTGTATGACTATGAGAGGTGTGAAAAAACCAGGGTCTAAGACTATAACTTCTGCGGTAAGAGGAACATTTGCAACGGATTCCAAATCTAGAGCAGAAGTATTATCAATAATAAACAAATAATCATGGAGGTTAGATTGAGCTATGATAAAGATTAAAAAGGAAATAAAAGATATTAAGTTTTTAGATAAAAATATAAGATTTGGTGAGAGAACCTATATTATGGGGATTTTAAATGTTACTCCTGATTCATTTTCAGATGGTGGAGATTTTATAGACATACATAATGCTGTTAATCATGCAAAAGATATGATTCAGTTTGGTGTAGATATTATAGATGTTGGAGGGGAGTCCTCTAGACCAGGTCATAAAAATATTACGGAAGAGGAAGAACTAAAAAGGGTAATTCCAGTTATTAAAAGCCTTTCGGCTAAGACGGATGCAATAATATCTTTAGATACTATAAGATCAAAAGTGGCTGAGGAAGCAATAAAACAGGGAGCACATATAATCAATGATATATGGGGATTACAAAAAGATCCCAATATGGCAAAGGTAGTTGCAAAATATAAGGTTCCTGTTATAATTATGCATAACCAAAATGGAACTGATTATAACAATATCATTGAGGATATTAAGGGGTTTTTTAAACAATCTATAGCCATTGCTAAGGATGCTGGAATTTCAGAGGATATGATAATATTAGATCCAGGCATTGGTTTTGGTAAGACTCCTCAGCAAAATATTATGGTGATGAGCAAGTTAGATGAAATAAAGTCTCTTGGGTATCCTTTATTACTTGGAACATCAAGAAAATCGATGTTGGGTAAGATTTTAGACTTACCACCAAAGGAGAGAGTGGAAGGGACTTTAGCAACTACAATATTAGGAATAGTACAAGGCGTGGATATAGTTAGAGTTCATGATGTAAAAGAAAACTTAAGAGCTGCAAAGGTTGCAGATGCAATAATTAGAGGTGAATAGTATGGATGAAATTATTATGGAGAATATGGCGTTCCATGGTTACCATGGAGTATTAAAAGAAGAAAAGGTATTAGGTCAAAGATTTTATGTAGATGCTAAGTTATATTTAGATTTAAAGAAGGCAGGTGAAAGCGATAATTTGAATGATACTGTTAGTTATGCTGAGGTATATAAAATTATAGAACACATCATGACTAAGGAAAAATTTGAGTTATTAGAAGCACTAGCCCATAAGATATGTAATGAAATATTATTATATTATAAAAATATAGAAACAGTGGTCTTAAAAGTTAAAAAACCTAGTGCTCCTGTAGTAGGTAATTTTGATTATTTTGCTGTGAAAATTAAAAGGAGTAGAAGGGATTATGAATAAGATATACCTTGGATTAGGAAGTAATATTGGAGATACAAAAATAAATATTGAAACAGCTATATCACTTTTAAGCAAGAAGATAAATATAAAAGATAAATCTTCCTACTATGAAACAGAACCTGTAGGTTTTAAGGATCAACCATGGTTTTTAAATATAGTTATTGAAGGTGAAACTGATTTAAGAGTAGAAGAGCTATTAAATTTCACTCAAAGTGTGGAAAATGATATGAAAAGGGTGAAGACATTTCTAAATGGACCAAGAATTATAGATGTGGATATATTATTATATAATGATGTGAATATTGTATCAGAAAGACTTAATGTGCCTCATCCTCGTATGCATGAAAGAGCCTTTGTAATGGTTCCTTTATTTGAATTATCAAAAGATCTTAGAATTAATAATATGTTAATTCAAGATATTATTAAAAATCTTAAGGGGAAAGAAACTATAAAGAGGGTGTGGTGATGGAGAGAATTAATTGTATTTTAAAAGATAAAGAGTTTAATATGTATCTAAAAAACAACGAAGAATTAGAAGAGGATAGGATTTTTTGTCATCATGATATTACTCACTTTTTAGATGTTTGTAGAGTAGCTACCATAATTAATCTAGAAAGAGGTCTTAATATAGATAAGGAATTAATATACGCAACAGGTCTGCTCCATGATATTGGTAGGTGGGTAGAGTATAAAACAGGGAAAGACCACGCTATATTAAGTGCAGATCTATCAAGAGAAATCCTTAAAAGATGTGGATTTACTAAGGGTGAAATTGAAAAGATTGATTTAGCTATAAGATCACATAGAAATAAAGAGCATAGTACAGATTTAAGTAACATATTATACGAAGCAGATAAGTTATCAAGGCCTTGTGTAAGCTGTAAGTCAAAAGATAAGTGCAAAAGATTTTTAAGTGGAGAAGTTTATACTTTAAAGTATTGATAAAGGATATATGCTTTTAATGTTATTGAACGTCAAAAGTATTATTTAAAATTAGAAGCAAGATATGTTATAATTATTGTTACTATTTTGAATAAGGGGCTTGATATTGTGGATAAAATTATAAATACGGATGAAATATATGAAATTTTAAAAAAGAGGATTGTTAATATAGAATATGAACCAGGGCAAGTTCTTAATGAAGAAGATATTGCGACTGAGTTTAAGGTTAGCAGAACTCCTATACGAAAGATATTCCAACAACTAAATGCGGATAAACTAATTAATATAATTCCAAGGTTTGGGGCTCAAGTTACGCCTATAGACTTTAAATATATGAAATCTGTATTTGAAGTAACAAGGCAGATTGACCCTTTTGCAGCAAGGCTTGCAGTAAGTAGGATTTCAAAAGCTCAAATTGAAGAGCTTGAAGAAATAATGGATAGGTTTCAAACTTATGATTTGGACAAAGACTATCAAAGAGCAATAAATGATGATGAAAGATTTCATGATATTATATTTTTAAGTAGTGGAAATCAGTGTCTTGCGGATTTATTAAAAGGCTTACATCTACATACTGAAAGACTTTGGCATTATTCTGAGCAGTATATTGATAGTATGGATATATTTACAGACACATTAGGAAAGGTCTTAAAGGCTATAAAAGAGAAAAATTATGAAGATGCAGAAAAGTATGCAAGAGAGCATATAGATGCTTTTGTTGAAAAGATAAAACAAGAAATGTTATAAAATATATTAGGTATAAATTCCCTTAGGTTTTTAGAAAATTAATATTAAAGTCTGAAATTAGCTTGTAATTTAAAACAAGTTGATTTCAGGCTTTTTTATTTTTATTAAAAAATATATAAATTTAAAAAAAGTTTTTTAAATAAAAGGATTATTGATTTATATATAGAATATACTACTAGAGAACATATGAAATACAATGAGTATACTAAAGGTATTCAAAATGTATGTATGTTTAAAAATAATTTATGGATGAGCTGAAATATGAAAAGGATTTTGTAAGGAGGGATTACTTGGATTATCAAATAATTACCAACAACCCAGTGGTAAAGAATGAATTTGAAAATGTATATTTTGTTGATGGTGATTTTCAAGAGGTAATGGTTAAGGTTAGAGATATGGTTCATCAGGGGTACGATCTTATTAGTCATCCACTAGGTGCAAGTATAAGAATAGCTTTTTCTCCTTTTCGTTCAATAATAATTGGACAAAGGAATAATAAAATTAATCCTATTCATGTGGAAATTATTGAAAACAGTATCATTAGTTTAAAAAATCTTACTAAAGGGAGGGTAGCGGATAGAAAAAATGATGATGATTATTCTTTAGTTGATAGAGAACTTTTAATATCAACATTAGAGTCTTTTGAAAAGGAATACATTAGTAAATGTGTCTAATTTATTTGGAGGTGATTTTTTTGAAATTGGAACTTGGAAGAATTCATATAAAAGATATGCAGTTTGGGGAAAAAACTGCTGTAAATCATGGAGTTTTGACAGTAAACAAAGAAGAATTAATATTATGGCTTAAGGAAAACAAAAAGATCAAGGAAGTTAAGGTGGATATTGCAAGGCCTGGAGAAAAGGTAAGAATAATACCTGTAAAAGATGTTATCGAACCTAGAGTTAAAGTTGAAGGTGAAGGTAATGGATTTCCAGGAGTGTCAACAAAAATTGCACAACTTGGAAATGGAAAGGTTAATGTACTTTATGGAGCAGCTATTGTTACAGTTGGTGACATAGTAGGATTTCAAGAAGGTGTAATTGATATGTGGGGCGAGGGAGCAAAGTGGACACCATTTTCGAGTACTTATAATTTAGTTGTGGATATTTCTCCAATTGAAGGACTAGATCCACACGAACATGAAGCAACTGTTAGAATGGCTGGACTTAAGGCAGCAGAATTTGTCGGAATGGCTGGAAAAGAAGCTAAAGTTGATGAAATTTTGACCTATGAAATGGGTAGTATAGATGATGAAAAAGAAAAGTATCCTAATTTACCTAAGGTTTTATATGTAGAAATGCTAATTTCACAAGGACTACTTCATGATGGGTATATATATGGTGTAAATAGTAAGTTAATACTTCCAACTTTAATTCATCCAAATGAAGAGCTTGATGGTGCAGTAATTAGTGGTAATTGTGTAGCAGCTTGCGATAAAATTACAACTTATCAACATCAAAATAACTCATCAATTTTGGATTTGTATTCAAAGCATGGTAAGGAAATAAACTTCCTTGGAGTAGTATTAACTCCAGAACTTACAACACTTGAAGGAAAGTTTAGAACCTGTGATTACACTACTAAATTATGCAAAATTCTAGGTGCAGATGGTGTAATTATATCAGAAGAAGGATATGGAAACCCTGACTCGGACCTTTTAATGATTTGTAAAAGACTAGAGGATTCAGGTATTAAGACTGTTTTAATTACAGATGAATGTTCTGGAAGAGATGGAATGTCACAACCTTTGGCGGATACAACACCTGAAGCTGTTGCAGTAGTGTCTGCAGGAAATGTTAGCCATGTTGTAACTCTTTCACCTGCAGATAGAATAATAGGAAGCGCAAAAGCTATTGAAACCTTAGCTGGTGGATGGGACGGTTCTTTATTAGAAGATGGAACCTTAATGTGTGAATTAAATGCTGTGATAGGTGCTACATCAGAAATAGGCTATCATAACTGTACAGTTGATTTGTATTAATTATTTTAGAAAGGGGGATTAATTATGTCAGATAAATTTAAGGTGTTATATTATGTAAATCAGTTCTTCGGACAGGTAGGTGGAGAGGAAAAGGCTGGAATGAAACCTATATTTAATGAAAAAATTATTGGTCCAGCTCAAGGATTTAGCAAATTAATAAAGGATGAAGGAGAAATAGTTGGAACTATAATATGTGGGGATAATTATTTCAATGAAAATAAAGAGGAAGCTTTAAATTATATTCTTAATGTAGTTAAAGAAACTAAACCTGATATTGTTATAGCTGGACCAGCATTTAATGCAGGTAGGTATGGAATGGCTTGTGGTGAAATATCTAAAGCAATTGTAGAAAAATTAAATATACCGGCAATTACAGGAATGTATATAGAAAATCCAGGTATTGATACATGTAAAGACAAGGTTATAATTGTAAAAACTACAGACTCAGCAGGAAGTATGCGAAAATCATTACTTGTTATGGCTGCTATAGCTAAAAAGATTGTAAAGGGAATAGAACTTGGACTTCCAGAAGATGATGGATACATACCTCAAGGAAGAAGATTAACAGTATTTTCAGAAAAAAGAGGATCACAAAGAGCAGTAGATATGCTTTTGGCTAGATTAAAAGGTGAAGAGTTTCAAACTGAACTTCCAATGCCGGTCTTTGATAAGGTAACTCCAGCAGATGCAATAAAGGATTTAAGTATGGCTACTATAGCTCTCGTAACTACAGGAGGAATAGTTCCTATTGGAAATCCAGACAGAATCCAATCAGCAAGTGCACAAAAGTGGGGTAAATATGATGTAAGCAGTAAAAGTGAACTTGGATTAGACTATTTTACTATTCATGGTGGATATGACCCAGTTTATGCAAATGAAAAGCCAGATAGAGTAGCACCACTTGATATTATGAGACAATATGAAAAGGAAGGTTACATTGGAAAGGTACACAACTACTTCTATACAACTACAGGAACAGGAACTTCCGTTGGAAATTCCATTAAGTTTGGTGAAGAAATGGGTGCTGAACTTAAGGCGGCAGGTGTAGATGGGGTTATATTAACTTCTACATGAGGAACTTGTACACGTTGCGGTGCAACGATGGTAAAAGAAATTGAAAGATATGGTATTCCTATAATCCATATGGCTACTATAACTACAATTTCACAATCTGTAGGAGCAAATAGGATAGTGCCTACAATTGCAATCCCATATCCAGTAGGAGACCCAAGTCTAAAACCTGAAGGCGAATTAGAGCTAAGAAGAGATATGCTTAAAAAAGCTTTAAATGCTTTGGCTACACAAATCACTGAGATAACTCAATTTGAATAAATAGGTTAAGTTTACTGCGAGACATTTTTAGAATATCCCGCAGTAAATATATATATTTATCTGTTTAAAGTAAATTTAGATTTTAAACTTTTAATTTTATTTTTATATTTAAACAAATATGAAAGGATGAGGGGTATGGAGAAAAGAGAGAATTGGGGAAGTAGATTTGGTTTTATTATGTCTGCAGCAGGCTTTTCTATAGGTCTTGGAAGCTTATGGAGGTTTCCATATTTAACAGGTAAGTACGGAGGTGGAGCATTTGTATTTGTATATGTAGTAATATGTATTTTAATAGGCATACCACTTTTTACAATGGAAATGAGTTTAGGTAGAAAAACACAATTAAATGCAGTACAAGGCATGAGGTCTTTAACAAAGAAAGGCAGTCTTTGGGTATTATTTGGGTGGTTTGGAGTGTTATCAGCTTTTGTGATTTTATGCTATTATATACAAATTGCAGGGTGGACATTAGCTTATCTATTTAAAATGGTGTCAGGGCAGCTTTCGGGATTAACTGCTGAAAGTTATTCAAAAGTTTTCAACGATTTTACATCTAATACTCTTAGTGTAAGTTTATTTACAATAGTCTGTATAATAATTATTGGAATTATATCATCAAGAGGTCTTGAAAAAGGCATTGAAAAAGCATGTAAGATAATGATGCCAACACTATTTATTATGATGATTATTTTGGCAATAAGATCATTAACCCTTCCTGGTGCCATGGAAGGTCTAAAGTGGTATTTAAAAGTAGACTTTTCAAAGATTGATGGAAGCATACTTCTTGCAGCTCTTGGACAATGTTTCTTTTCAATTGGTATTGCAAGTGGTGGAGCATTTATATATGGAAGTTATCTTAAAAAAAATAGTGATATACCAACAGATGCATCAATAATAGTATCAGCAGTTACAGCTATGGGCGTATTATCTGGCATAATAATATTTCCAGCAGTATTTGCATTAGGACTAAGCACTGATGGAGGTTCTAGCACATTGTTTGTAACTATGTCAAATCTATTTTGTAAAATACCAGCAGGTAACGTCTTCGGTTCCATGTTTTTCTTATTGGTGTTATTTGCAGCTATTTCTTCAGTAATTGGATATTTAGAACCAATAGTGGTTGTTGTATCTGAATTATTTAAAGTTGAAAGAAAAAAATCGGTATGGTTATGTTTAATAGCTGTATTTATAGTAGGATTCCCAACAATATTAGCCCAGGGGCCATGGTCTCATATTCAAATTGGTGAAAGAAATCTTTTTGATTTTGCTGATTATCTTTCAGGAAACATATTAATGCCGTTAGGAGCTCTAATACTATCTTTCTACACCGTATTTGTATGGAAATTCAATAAATATAGAGAAGAAACAAATGTAGGAGCTAAACAATTAATGGTATATAAATGGTGGGGAGTGTTAGTTAAATTTATTATTCCAGTAGCATTAGTTATAATTTTTATAACAGGACTTTTTTAAAGAATACTTATTATAAATTTATATAAAATCAACATATAAAGGATGTATTAAAGGCTATAATAGTTCATTTCTTAGAGCCTTTAATATATTAAAATATATTGTGGGTATTACTTGATTTATCCATTAATAACAGTTAATATTATAATTAAGTAAAAACTATTAAATTAGTTGAGGAAACGTTGAAGTATATACTTATGTGGGCACTTTGTATATATGAGTTTGTAGTGCAACCGGCCTTTAAATTAAAGGCCTTTTTTTGCAAAAAAGAATAAGAAACAAAGATAATTTTATGATGAGAAAGAAGTGATGAAAATCTTTTTATATATTGCTATTTTTATACTTGGTGCAATTATTGGAAGCTTCTTAAACGTTTGCATATATAGAATCCCACTTAGTGAATCTATATCGTACCCTCCATCTCACTGCACTAATTGCAATGTAAAACTAAAATGGTATGACCTTATTCCAATGTTTAGTTACTTACTACTAAGAGGTAAATGTAAATATTGCAAAGAAAAGATATCTCTTAAATACCTTATGATAGAATTTTTAACAGCTGCGGTATTTGTACTTACTTATATTAATTATGGTCTATCATTACATTTTATAAAATATAATATATTATGGTGCTTTTTGATAATAATTTCTATTATTGATGTCGAATTTCAAGACGTATACGTTAAAACTACAATCCCTGGTATAGTTATTGGTGTTATTCTAGCCATTATTGAAAACTTTGTTTATTCTACACCTTTTTGGAATTATATTATAGGTGGCGTCATAGCGGGGGGGGTAATAGCCTTAATAGTCTATATAACAGGTGGAATGGGAAAGGGAGATATTGAAATTGCAGCCCTTTGCGGAATATTTATAGGATGGAAGTATTCTATAATGATGATTTTTCTTTCGTTTGTTATAGGGGCAATAATTGGACTTATATTAATTATTTCTAAAAAAAGGGGCAGGAAAGACTATATTGCATTTGGACCCTTTTTAGCTTTAAGTACATTATTTACAGCTCTTTATGGAGCGGATATTTTGAATCTATATGTTAAATTAATCACATAAAGTTAAATAAACAAGACACAACTAAAGCTAATGATGATTCAAATATTATAATAAATCTAGTGAGTTTTTGATTCACCATTTTAGCACTTATATTGTATCTTTTATGGAGGATATAAACTTAGGCGTGGAAGCATTGGATGAAATAATCATGGGATAAGTTTATGACCATATTCATTATTTAGATAGATTGATTTTCATATCTATTAATAATTAATATGGTCACTTTTTTATGTATTTTAGATTAATAAGATATATTAACAAGATATATTAATAAGAGGTATTAATATATCAAAATTAGAGGATTATAGTATAATATAGTTAAATAATGATGGCATAAATAGGAGGAAGATATATGGATGGAATTTACAAACCAAAGGTAGTAGTAAGTAGATGCTTAGGTTTTAGTGCTTGTAGATATAATGGTGATACTGTGTCAAATAAGTTTGTAAGCAATTTAAAAGATTATGTAGAATATAATACTGTTTGCCCGGAAGTTGGAATTGGCCTTGGAGTGCCAAGAGATTCTGTTAGGTTAGTTTCAAAGGAAGACAAAATAACTTTATACCAACCTAAGACAGGTAATACCTACACAAAGGAGATGGAAGATTACTCATTAGAATTTTTAGATTCAATTAAAGATGTTGATGGATTTATTCTTAAAGGTAGATCTCCAACCTGTGGTATTAAGGATGTAAAGATATATTTAGGACAGGAAAAGTCTTCAGGTTCTACTAAAGGTGCTGGGATTTTTGCAAGAGAAGTTATGAAAAGGTATCCTTACCTTGCTATTGAAGAAGAGGGTAGGCTCACTAATTTTAGGATAAGAGAACACTTTCTTACAAAGTTATATATAATGTTTAAATTTCGTCAGGTTAAAGAAACGAGGTCTATGGCAAGTTTAGTTAAATTTCAATCAGATAATAAGTACCTTCTTATGGCTTATAATCAAAAGGAGCAAAAGGTGCTAGGGAGAATAGTTGCAAATCATGATAAAAGGTCCTTTGATGAAATGGTAGAGGAGTATAGGGAACATCTAGGATATTCATTTAGAACACTTCCTAGATACACTAATTATATAAATACTCTAATGCATATATTTGGTTACTTTTCAGATAATCTTTCATCAAATGAAAAGGTATTTGTATTAGGTACCTTTGATAAATACAAGGACTCAAAGGTGCCTTTAAGTGTACCTATGAATCTTTTAAGATCATATGTAATTAAGTATGAGCAATCCTACTTACTAGATCAAACCATTTGGCAACCTTATCCTGAAGAATTAGTTGATATAAGTGATACAGGGAAGATAGATAATTTATAGAGATGGGGATGTAGACAGTGATTTTAGAAAAAAGAATTAAAAGTTTAAACAATAAAATTATAACTGATAACCCATACGTTGTTTATTGGATGCAAAGCTCACAAAGGACTGAATATAACCATGCATTAGAGTATTCTATAATTAAGGCTAATAGTTTAAAAAAGCCTTTAATTGTATATTTCGGATTAATGGATGGATTTCCAGAGGCTAATGAAAGGCATTATTATTTTATGCTAGAAGGATTAAAGGAAGTAAAAGAAGAACTAGCAAAAAGAGGTATTAAAATGCTCATTAGAAGGGTATCTCCTGAAATTGGGGCCTTAGAAATTTCATGTTTTGCTGCTTTAATGGTGGTGGATAGAGGGTATTTAAGAGTTGAGAGGTCATGGCGGGAGTTTTTAGCTAAAAATGTTACGTGTCCTGTAATTGAGGTAGAGACAAATGTCATAGTACCTATAGAGGATGCTTCTCCAAAGGAAGAGTATTCAGCGGCTACCCTTAGAAGTAAGATAAGCAAAAAGTTAGAAACCTATACATTGCCACTTAGTGAAAGAAAATGTGATGTTATGTCTATTAATAGGGACCTTCCTTTTGAAAATTATGATATAGAAGATATTGATAAAGTTATTTGTAGTTTAGATATTGATAAAAATGTAAAGAGGTCGTCTTATTACAAAGGTGGTACTAAGACTGCTAAATTGTTACTAGAAGATTTCATTTTGAACAAACTACCTTATTATACCAAGCTTAAAAATCATCCAGGGGAAAAGTATAGTTCTGATTTAAGCCCATACCTTCATTTTGGGCAAATTTCACCATTATATATATATAATGAGTTAATATATGTAAATATAGAAGGGAAAAGGGACTTCTTAGAAGAATTAATAGTTAGAAGAGAGCTTAGTATGAACTTTGTTTTTTATAATAATAAATATGATTCTTATGACTGTCTTCCAAATTGGTCAAAGGCTACCCTTGAAAAGCATTTATTGGATGAAAGAGAGTTTATTTATTCTATAGATGAATTAGAGATGGCTAAAACTCATGATGAATATTGGAATACTGCACAAATGGAAATGGTTATTACAGGAAAGATGCATGGGTATATGAGGATGTATTGGGGTAAAAAGATATTAGAGTGGAGTAAGACACCAAAGGAAGCCTTTGAGTCAGCTATATATTTAAACAATAAGTATCTTTTAGATGGAAGGGATCCAAATGCATTTACTGGTGTTGCTTGGTGCTTTGGAAAGCATGATAGGCCCTGGCGTGAAAGAAATGTATTTGGTACAGTTAGATATATGAATGATAAAGGATTAAAAAGAAAGTTTAACATGGAAAAGTATACTGAAAGAACTTATTGATATTGTACTAATAGTAAAGAATAATATCGGGGGGGCTAATTGTATGGAGTATAAAGTAAAAGATTTAGGTGATATAGCAGGGGTAACAGCTAAAACTATAAGGTATTATGATAAAATTGGGATTCTTAAAGCTTCAAAAGTTAATTCTTTAGGTCATCGTATCTATTGTGAGGATGAAGTTGATAGATTGCAACAAATATTGTTATATAGGGAATTAGATGTGTATCTAGATGTTACAAAGGAAATTATAACATCATCTACATTTGATAGTATGGCTGCACTTAAAGAACATAAGGAAAACTTGATTAAAAAAAGAGATCGACTAGACTTGCTAATATCTACTGTAGAGAACACTATTGCTTTAAAAGAAGGTTCAATAAGCATAAGTGATGAAGAAAGATTTAAAGGGTTTAAAAAGAATATTATTGAAGACAAAAAGGATATGTACGGGGAAGAAGCTAGAGAAATGTATGGAAAAAAGTCCGTTAGTACAGCAAAAGAAAAAGTAATGAGTATACAAGGGGCTAAATATGATAGACCAATAAGTCTTGAGACGGAAATAAAAACAACCTTAGCTGAAGCCTTTAAAAGTGCTGACCCATCCTCAGAATTAGCTCAAAAGGCAGCGGACTTGCATAGGCAATGGATAGCGAGTTACTGGGGTAAATATACCAAAAAGGCACATGCAGATCTTGCTAGAATGTATCCAAAGGATGAAAGATTTAAAGAGTATTATGATAATAAGCAAGTGGGTACTGCTGCTTTTTTAAGAGATGCGATTTTAATTTATACAGGATTTGATGAATAAAGGATTAGAAGTTAATTCATTAATGTAGCATAAAATACCATGGGATAGTAAATACTAAATTTAGTAATAAACCTTAGCTTAAAAGATTAAAATACAAAAGAAAGGGTTGACTTTATTGGAAAATTTAATGTTTTGCTATCAATGTGAACAAACGGCAGGAGGAAAAGGATGTACAAAGCTTGGGGTTTGTGGAAAGACACCAGAAATTGCAAACTTACAAGACTTATTAATATATCAACTAAAAGGAATATCCTGCTATGCAAAGGGTATAATGGAAGAAGGTAAAACCATTGATAAAGAAGTGGTTAGATTTGTAGAGAATGGTTTATTTACCACATTAACAAATGTAAACTTTGATGCAAAGTTTCATGTAAAGTTACTAAAGGAATCACAAAAGATAAAAGAAAAGATAAGAAATGAAGCACCAAAGAAAAGTTACCCAGAGGCTGCCGAATATAATTTAAGTGATACAAAAGAGGAAATGCTAAAGGACTCTATTAAAGCTGGAATTATGTATGATCAAAGTATTGATGCAGATATAAGATCTTTAAGATCAACAATACTATATGGATTAAAAGGTGTTGCAGCTTATGGTCATCAAGCAAGATTTATAGGATATAATAATGAGCAAGTTGATAATTTTTATTTTTTAGGATTAGAATGTACTACAAATAATAATTTAACACTTCAAGATATGATAACTATGACCATGAGGACAGGGGATATGAGCGTACAAGTAATGAAGACATTAGATGAAGCTAACACTACAAGATATAAGAATCCATCACCTCATAAAGTTAATGTTAACATTAAAAAGGGGCCATTCATAATTGTATCAGGCCATGATCTAAGAGACTTAGAGATGTTACTTCAGCAAACAGAGGGCAAGGGCATTAATATTTATACTCACGGAGAAATGTTACCAGCACATGGATATCCAGAACTTAAAAAATACAAACATTTAGTAGGTAATTATGGATCAGCTTGGCAAAATCAACAGAAGGAATTTGATGGAATACCAGGGTGTATTTTAATGACAACTAATTGCTTAATGAGACCAAGAGAAACATATAAAGATAGGATATTTACTACTAGTGTTGTTGGATGGGATGGATTAAAGTCTATTGAAGTTTCTGAAGATGGAACAAAGGATTTTAGTGAAATAATAAATAAAGCATTAGAACTTGGCGGGTTTAAAGAAGATGAGGAAGTAAAAGAGATTTTAGTAGGGTTTGGACATCATGCCACATTATCACATGCTGACACTATAGTTAATGCAGTTAAAGAAGGAAAGTTAAGACATTTCTTTTTAATAGGTGGTTGTGATGGAGCAAGACCTGGAAGAAACTATTATACAGACTTTGCTAAAATGGTTCCAGAAGATTGTATAATCCTTACTTTGGCTTGTGGAAAGTATAGATTCAATAAATTAGATTTTGGAACTGTAGCAGGACTCCCAAGATTATTAGATGTAGGGCAATGTAACGATGCTTATTCAGCAGTTAGAATATCTACAGCACTAGCCGATGCATTTGATACGGATGTGAATTCTCTACCACTTACAATTATACTTTCCTGGTATGAGCAAAAGGCAGTTGCTGATCTATTAGCACTGTTATCACTTGGAATAAAAGGAATATATTTAGGACCAAGTTTACCCGCATTTATATCACCAAACGTATTACAATATTTAGTGGATACTTTTGATATTAAACCAATAAGTACTCCAGAGGATGATTTAAAGAATGCACTTAAGCAAGCAAACTAAAATTATAATAATACAGAAGGACTTACAAAATAAGGATTAAAATAGTATAAGTCAAATTTTAAGCTTCAGATGGGTTACTCCAACTGGGGCTTAAAGATCGTTATAAAATAACAAAGATAAGCCATGATAATTATACATATTATTATCATGTAATGGATAGATGTTATTGGACAAGAACCATTACCATGTATATAATTAATATATCATAGATACATATGTATTAAAAAAGTGATTTGATGGAGGAATAAATGTGAAAATAGGTATAATAGTAAACGAAGATACTGCAAATAGATGCACAGGAAAAGGCTGTTTAGATGCCTTTTATAAGAAAAAGGATTCATTTGAAAGGTATGAAGACGTTGAAGTTATAGAGTTAATGGCATTCACTCATAGCGGGGGAGATATAAATAAAAAGATTGAAAAGATGAAGGCAAATGGAGTAGAGGTAGTTCATCTTTCTAGCTGTATGAGAGGTTCTTCAGAGGAGTATGAAAATCTTGCTAACATATTATCAGAGAATTTTAAAGTAGTTGGATATACTCATGGATCTAAAGATGGGAAAAAGAACAATACCATTAATTTAGACAAAAAAGATTATTAGATATCAAGTTATTCTTAGACTCAGGTGGAGTTTACTTATAAAGAATACATCTCTCTATCTGAGTCTTGGAAGAACTTACAAATGGGCGTAGCATCGGCAATCTCCCACCTTGAAGAGGATAGGGGTGTTACGGATGGTAGCCATCGGATAAAGTATTTTCTATAGAAATGTCTAGTGTATATTTAGGTTAAACTAGGAGTATATTATAATATATTGCTAATAATGAGGGGAAGCTATGGACTTATTATCAAAGAAATTATTAAGGTATGGATTATTAATACAATTATATGATGATTTTTTTACCTATGGATACGAATCTTGTGTGGATATAAACTATAGAATACCTAGAGACTGTAGAATTGATGTAATTGCTGCACTTTATTACATAAACTTTAGAAGGTGGATTTTCTTTAATATAGAAAAAGATAAAACTGTATCAGTTTATATTTTAGGTAATGGCATAGATGAAATAGAAAGATCCCTCCAAGAAAGTGGAGAGCTATTATTATCTAATATATACAAAGATGTACTTATACCTGTAGAGGAAGATAGGAAAGGTGGTGATGGTGATGGAAACATTCCTAGAGCCTCTGTTTGATAAAGGTGCAAACTTTGTAGGATTGATCTATAGGTTAGACCAATAGTATTATGGGTGTTAGTTTGTTACCACTAGAAAATGATTTGTTAAGGCTTAAGATATTATGGGAACTTTACCAGAGCTTATTTAATGTCTGTTACTATGGAGAGATTCAAACTCAAAGATATAAAATAGAATCAGATAACATATCAAATGTTTTAGCAGCCCTTTATTATCTAGATAATAAAGGATATATAAATGTTAGAAATACTAAAGAAAAAGATGTTCTCATAATATATATTAGATCAAGGGGTATAGATGAAATAGAGGATAGGTGGAAGAGAGGAAATATGTTACTATTTGGTAGTGTTTATAATAATATATTAGTAAGAGAAGCAGATAATGAGAATTCAAAGGATTAACACTAACATTATCTAGAATAGATGGTAACATGACAAATAGTTGCGGGATTGTATATAGGTGATTTATAATTGTATGATATAGATTATAGTGTAACAAAGGAGGATTTTATGAGTAAGGTTAAAATAAAGGATATTAAAACACTAGCAGATACAAAGTATTTAAAGTTATATGATGCGGAATATGTAAATAAAAATGGGGATATTAGAAATTGGTCTATTGCATCTAGGAAAGACTTAAGTACATTAAGGGGTAAGTTCTTTAACGAAGAAGAAGATACCGCTGATGCTGTTATAATAATAGCAACACATGTAGAAGAGGAAAAGCTTGTGGTTATAAGACAATTTAGGGTGCCTATAAATGATTATGTTTACGAACTACCAGCGGGGCTTATAGATAAGGGTGAAGATTTTAAAGACTCTGCAAAACGTGAACTTAAAGAGGAAACTGGCCTAGATTTACTTAAGATTGATTATGATAAGACAAAGTCTAAGGTATATATTTCAACTGGAATGACGGATGAATCTGTGGCTTTAGTTTATTGTACTTGTACTGGTAGTATATCAAAGGAGTACCTAGAAGCTGATGAGGATATTGATATTATGCTACTTTCTAAAAATGAAGCTAAAGAAGTACTTAAATCTAATGAGAGGATTGATATTAAGGCCTTGCTCATGATACAAAACTTTATTGATTTATAATATAATATATTCTTAAAATTACAACCTGCGCATAATCAAAAGGAGAGATGTTGTTGAAACTTAATAATTATAAGGGTACTAATGAAAAAAAAGATAAGAATCAAGATAAAATAATTAAAAATAAAAATGAGAGCAAAGAAACAACGGTATTTAACAAATCCTATATGGTTATGATTTTAGCATTAATAAGTTGCTTTTTATGGGGGAGTGCTTTTCCTTCAGTAAAGGTAGGGTATGAAATATTTTCAATAGCCGGAAATGATACATATCAGAAGATAACTTTTGCAGGTTTTAGATTTTTAATATCAGCTATTATGATCTTCATATTTTGCATGGTAACAGGAAGAACTTTAAAAATAAAAAAAGAAGATCTATCAAAGGTAGCATTTTTAGGGATTGTACAAACATCCATACAATATGTGTTTTTTTATATAGGACTTTCAAATACTACAGGTACCAAGGGTTCTATATTAGCGGCTACAACTACATTCTTTAGTGTTATTATTGCTCACTTCTTTTATAAAGAAGATAAGCTTAGTTTTAGAAGAATAGTTGGGGTAGTTCTTGGATTTATAGGTGTAGCTATTGTAAATATGAATGGTGGCAAGATTCAAGGTGGATTTACATTTACGGGAGAAGGATTTGTTGTAATATCTAGTTTAGTAGGTGCTTTAGCGGGTATATATACTAAAAAGATATCAAAAGATATATCGACATTTGCTATTTCATCATACCAATTATTTATTGGATCTATATTTTTAATAGTATCAGGATTTATGGGGGGAGCTAGAGGCCTTAACTTTACACCTAAAGGTGCAGTACTTCTTTTATATCTAGGATTTATATCTGCAGCAGCTTTTTCTATATGGACAGTTTTACTTAAGTATAATGGTGTTGGGAAGGTTACTATATATAAGTTTTCTATACCTTTATTTGGGGTGTTTTTATCCTACGTATTTCTTGGTGAGAGATCCCTTGGAACTAATGTTATAATTGCTGTTATATTGGTTATACTAGGTATAATACTAATTAACACAGAGCCAAAGGCTAACTCTAATATGAAGTCATAGCTCATAAATAGATAGGTAGTTGTATTTCAAAATGAAGATTTAAAAACATGTACAGTAAAATTAAAATAAAAGCTCTTTGTTAAAATTATTAACAAAGAGCTTTTATTTTAAAATATAAATAATTTAAAACCTAAATAACTAAAAATCTAATGCATCTGCATGGTATGAGCTTCTAACTAAAGGTGCAGAAGAAACCCTCTTAAAACCTAAAGAAAGAGCAACATCTTTATAATAATCAAACTTTTGTGGAGTTATATATTCTACAACATCAAGATGCTTTAATGTCGGTTGTAGATATTGTCCTAAAGTTAACATGTCGCAATGTACATCTACAAGTCTTTTCATTGCTCTAATTATTTGATCTTCTGTTTCTCCAAGGCCTAGCATAATTCCAGATTTAGTTTTCATATTTGGTTTTTGGATTTTTACATACTCAAGAAGACCTAGGGATCTTTCAAACACTGCCATAGGTCTTACTTTAGAATAAAGTTCAGGAACTGTCTCTACATTATGATTTAAAACATCGGGCTCAGAATTTATAATAAGGTCTATAAGATCTTTATTTCCTCTCATATCAGGTATTAAAAGTTCAATGGATACATTAGGTGTAAGCTTTTTTATTTCCTCAGTAACTTTTACGAATTGCATAGCACCTTGATCCTTTAAGTCATCTCTAGTAACAGAGGTTATAACAGCGTGTTTTAAACCAAGCCTCTTAATAGCCTTTGCTACATTTTCAGGTTCCATAAGATCTACGGGTTCAGGAGCTTCCCTAGTAACGTTGCAAAAAGTACAATTTCTAGTACAATTTTTACCTAGAAGCATAAAGGTTGCAGTACCTCTTTCAAAACACTCCATTCTATTTGGACAGTTTGCCTCAGAACATACAGTATTAAGAGAAAGGTCTGATACTAAGGCATTAACCTCATTGGTCTTAGTTCCTCCTTGCATTTTTACCCTTATCCATTCTGGTTTTCTTATCATATAAAATACCCCCTTATGTAATTAAGTTTATATATTAATCAACCCATCTAAGAATTCAAAAGTTGAAAGACCTTTCACATATTGATCCATTACCACATCTTTTAAAGCTTCACTAAGATCAGTTAAATTATGATTTATACCTAAAATTTTAGATTCTAATTCACTAATATTCTTTTCTCCAAAAAAGTCGCCGTACAATGAAATGTTACTTATAATTCCATTATTAACATTGATATGATACTCGATAGAGCCACAGGAATATTTTGAAGAATGTTGGTAGGAATAATTAGGACTCTTTCCATAATTCCACTCCCATGTTTCAAATCTTGATTTCATTATTTTTTCTATTTCAATTATATCCTGATTGGTAAGTTCATAAACGGTGATTATATCATTGCACTTCATTACAAAGTTCATAAGATAGTCCTTAAATTCGTATAAATCCATTGTACTATTCATGTGAGATGATATATTTGTAACCCTTGAAGATATTGACTTAATACCCTTATCTTTAAACTTTAAAGGTTTACATTTAAGAGCTTTAGATAGAGAGTCAACATCACAATTATACATCAAAGTACCATGATGTAGGAGTTTGTCCTTACTGAAGTATTGTGCATTTCCAGAAAACTTCTTCCCATCTATAGTGATATCATTTCTGCCAGTAAATTCAGCCTGTACATTTAAGGAATCTAAAGCCTTTATAACTGGAAGAGCAAATCTTTCAAATCCATCTTTTGTAGCAATGTTAGAATTAAATCTATTAGTTATGAAGGTAAAGTTCATATTACCTAAGTCATTAAATACAGCACCTCCGCCAGAAAGCCTTCTAACCACATCTATGTTGTTTGACTTTACGTAATCAGAGTTTATTTCTGATAGGGTATTTTGATTTCGACCTATTAATATTGAAGGTTTGTTTATCCAAAGCATAAAAATTTCATCTTGGAAATTTGTTAATAGATATTCCTCCGTAGCATGATTGAAATAAGCATTATTACTATTATTAACTACGTATATCATAACTTGATACCTCCTTATTCGTTATAAGCTTAACATATACATTTAAAAGGTTGTTATGAAAAAAATTCATTACTATGAAACGCATCTCAAAAGATGTTTCAATAATACAATTAAATTATAGCTAAAATTTAGGAATTAATCAAATAAGATTCACAAAATACAGTTTATTTGAAGGTTCTGTTTATTTGCTAACAAGTAATGGAGTTAAATAAAAAGGGTTTTTAAAGATATTTTAAATTGATTTTCAATTATTGCTATAGACTTTATACTATATATGAGAAAAAATATTTATGGTATAATGTTAAAATAGCAATTTATGAAGATTGTATTTAATAAAAATAGAAGAATATAAAAGGGAGAAAAGTTTTGGATAAAGAATTAGAATCACAATTAGATAAGGACCTTATAGAAATAAAGTATTTACAAGATAAACTGACTAAGCTTAAAAAGATGGAAAATAAAAAGTGGCAGTCAACGGAGAAAGACTTAACGTTAGATTATAATTTAAGCAAAATAACTAAAGAAGAGCTTTTATATATAGCTAAAAATCTTTATATAAATAAAATAAGTAAATTAAATAAAGAAGAATTGAAAAATAATATAATTGAGCTATATGAAGATAGAGTAATTATGCTCATTGAAAATATGGATAACCTTAGGTTTGAATATCTTTTACAGTTAGCAAAACTAGATGGATACAAAGAATATGATAATATCACAGATGTGGATATAGATACTGCATATTATCTATCAGATAGAGCACTTATATTTACAGGGATTATAAAAGATAAACATGTAGTTATAATGCCAAAAGAGCTACAACGTATAATATTAAGTTATGATAATAAAGAATTTAGAGCTGAGATGAAAAAAAATGAAGAAATAATAAAACTTTTTTGGGGAATGTGTTATCATTATGGTGTTTTACTAATAGATGACTTTAAAGAAATTGTAAAAAAATATATAAACTATGATATATCAGAGATGCCCCTTGAAATTATATTAATTGATGCTGCTATTTATTATGGGGAATTTGATTGTAATGGATATATAGGTGCGGATATAACTGTAGAAAACCCAAGTTATATTTTAGAGGAGCAAAGCTCTAGGGAAGATTTGAAGTTTTATAATTTTACAAAAAAAGAAATACTAGATGTTGCAACCTTAGGTAACATAAGTGAAACAAGGGCAAGAAAGAATCTAAAAAGGTTTTTAATAGAAGGCTTTGACATAGATGAAGATGATGTAGAAGATTTAATATTTGATTTATTAGTGGATGTGCAAAATGGTAAATCACCTTCGAAATATATGTTAGAATTCTTAAAAAACTTTGATACAGAAGATAATGAACTTATTAATATTATTACTAGCGAGGTAACTAAATTCGCAAATGGCACAAAGCAATGGTTAATCAAAGGATATAGTCCAAATGAACTTAGAATGTCTATGGAAGATACTCAAAAGGTAGAAAAGATAGGAAGAAACGATCCTTGTCCTTGTGGTAGTGGAAAAAAGTATAAGAAGTGTTGCGCTTCAAATGTAATAGAGATTGCAACTAGATAGTCTCTAAAATATAGTTGTAAGGATGTGGAATTATGAATGATAAGATAAAAGAAACAGAAGATAATATATTGAGATACCTTTATGAAAATAGGGTGAAATCACCACAAAGTTTAGCTAAGATAAGATATGCAGCTAATTTAGAAGAGGACAGAGTGGATAAAAAGATACTAAAGGCTTCTCTTGAATCTTTAATATCGAAAAGCTTTATAAAAAAACAAGAAAATAGAGGAAATTATAAAATTGAGGATAAAGCTATAGAATATGTAGAAGAAATATTATAGACCATAGGATATAGGTAAAATCTAATTGATGATAGTAGATAAAACGAAATATGATTTAAATAGAGGGGTAATTAAGGTAATGAAAAATTTTAACAGTTTAGGTATTAGTGAAGGTCTTATAAATAATTTAAAGCTTCAAGGAATAACAGAGCCCACACCAATTCAAGAAAATAGTATAAAGATTATAAAAGATAGTAAGGATGTTATAGCAGAGGCTCAAACAGGAACAGGGAAAACATTAGCATTTTTATTACCTATGTTTGAAAATATGTCTTCTGACATAAATAGCATTCAAGGATTAATAGTTACCCCTACAAGAGAGCTAGCTATCCAAATAACAGAGGAAGCGATGAAGCTTAAACAAGCTAAAGATTTAAATATTTTGGCTATTTATGGTGGTAAGGATACTGGTGCACAATTAAAAAGATTACAAGGCAATGTTCACCTCATAATTGCAACTCCAGGTAGGCTTATAGATCATCTTTCAAGGGGAACTGTAAAGCTTGATCAGTTAAAAACATTAGTATTAGATGAGGCAGATCAAATGCTTCTTATGGGATTTAAAGGTGATGTTGAAGATATAATAAAGGAAACACCAAAAAATAGGCAGACACTTTGTTTTTCAGCAACTATGAATTCCGATGTTAAAAAGCTAGCTTATAGATATATGATTGATCCTAAGGTAGTAGTAATTGAGAAAGAAGAAGTAACCCTTAAAAATATAAAGCAATTTTTAGTAGAAACTACAGATAGAAAGAAGCAAGATGCTTTATGTAAAGTTTTAGATGAAAACAATCCATTTATGGCAATTATCTTTTGTAGGACTAAAAGAAGAGCAGATGACCTTGAAATAGCACTTTTTAAAAGAGGATATAACTGTAAGAAGTTACATTCTGATATAACACAATCGAAAAGAGAAAAGATAATGAAGTCTTTTAAAAATTGTGAAATTCAATATTTAATAGCTACAGATGTAGCATCAAGGGGGCTTGATATAACTGGTGTTACTCATATATACAATTATGATATACCAGAAACTGCTGAAGGATATATACATCGTATAGGAAGAACAGGGAGAGCTGGTGAACTTGGATGCTCATACCTATTTGTAGATCCAAAAGATAAAGGACTGTTAAATATGATAGAAAAGCAAATAAAGTTAAAGATTCCTGTTGTTAATGACTTATAAAAGGTATTAAGATACAGATAATCAAATATTTATATTTAGATATGTAGTATAGATAAATCCTTAGTACAGTATGTAGGTGTTCCTCTTTACATAATTACAATAATTATTAAATTATTTGTAATTATGTACGATATATTTAATATGGCAATTATGTACGTTGTTATTAATTTAAAAGTAAGGTGTCAAATTTCCATGGAATTAACATATGTTAAAGGCACCTTAAAAATAACTATGCCATATTAAAATAAATATATATAATTCACATGAAGTATATATATGACACAAAATAAGATCAGGAGGATATAGGATGATAAGAAACAAAAAGACCTACAAACAAATTATTTTATCATTAGTCATTACAACTACGCTAGTAACATTTAACATTACTTCGGCTTTAGCAAAGACTTTAGGCGGAACTTATAAAAGTGCCGTAGTAGTAACAAACTTTAATGAGCTAGAAGATGAAATAGCAGAAGCACTTAAAATAGGAGCTGTAACTGCAGAAATCAATTTAGATGATAAGTTCTTAGCAGAATTTAACAAGGGTGGTGGAAATCTTAAGGATTTAATCACAGCTAGTGGATTTAAAGCAGATGATTATCATAGTAATGTAATTAAACAATATGGCATTAGTTATGGTGGTAAATTAGTAAGTTATAAATTTGAGTACCTAGAAACAACAGAAGAGACAAAAGCTGTTGAAGCAGAGGTGCAAAAAATACTAGGGAAGATAATCACCCCAAATATGAAAGAAGAAGAAAAACTTAAGGTCATACATGATTATATAGTTACTAATGTTGAGTATGACTCAAATGGATTAAGATCTGGAAATTCGTCTCATAGTGCTTATGCAGCTTTGTTTAAGGACAAAGGTGGGGACCCTAAAGAGACAGTATGTCAGGGATATGCATTATTATTTTATAGAATGGCAATTGATGCTGGACTTGAAGCTAGAATAATGACTGGAAATGCTGGAGAAGCACATGCATGGAATCTCGTGAAAGTAAATGGTAATTGGTATCAGATAGATCTTACTTGGAATGACCCAGTGGGTATACCTGATAAAAACTATAAAAGATATGATTATTATAATCTTACAGATGATCAAATAAAGAAAGATCATAAAGTGTTTAATAACCCAGAGAAATATCCAAAATGTACTACAAACTATGAAGATGTTGAAACCAATGAAGTTATATTAGAAGAGATAGGAAGACTTAAAACTAATGATTTAAAAGTTACTACGGAAGCAGAATTTAAAGCCAGGATATTAGAAGAAATTGCAAAAGGAAAAACTAAAACTACTATCAAATACGAAGGGTTGAAAAGTCCAGAACTTGCAACTAATGTAATATGGAAGGTTAAAAATGAACAGCGCAATGTACTTAATGACTTACAAGCTCAATATTTGGCAAAGGATAATGGAATTGAATTTTATCTAGATATTAACTATAAAGATTCAATATCTAGTATAAAAGCTGAAAATAATTCTTATAATATGACTTTAGCAAAGCCAGAAAAAGTTAAGATAATAGCTAAAACTAAACTTGCTGAGTCTAAAGATATAACTAATAACAGCGTATACGTAAGTAGTAATACAAAGGTTGTTACTGTTGATAGAAGTACAGGTGAATTAATTCCACATTCAGTTGGAGATGCTAAAATTATAGTTAAATATGGTGGTGTACAAGATGAGATATTAGTTAAGGTAAACGACGTTGCAGCGAAGTCAACTAATTCTAACTTGTCTAAACTTAATGAAGACAATAATTTGATTGCTGGATTTAGTAAAGATGTTTTAAGTTATACTAAACAACTTCCAGCTGGAACTACTAATATCCCTGTAATTAAAGCTGATAAAGAAGATCCTAAAGCTAGTATTGATATTGTACAAGCTAAGAATTTAACAGGAAGCGAAGAAGAAAGAACAGCTAAAATTAATGTTAAAGCTGAAGATGGTTCTATAAAGACATATAAAGTTGTTTTTTCCCTTGAAGCAGAAGTTAAGCCAGTGGCTGACCCAGTAGTTAAACCAGTGGCTGATCCAGTAGTTAAGCCAGTAGTTAAACCAGTGGCTGATCCAGTAGTTAAGCCAGTGGCTGATCCAGTAGTTAAACCAGTGGCTGATCCAGTAGTTAAGCCAGTGGCTGACCCAGTAGTTAAACCAGTGGCTGATCCAGTAGTTAAGCCAGTGGCTGATCCAGTAGTTAAACCAGTGGCTGATCCAGTAGTTAAGCCAGTGGCTGACCCAGTAGTTAAACCAGTGGCTGATCCAGTAGTTAAGCCAGTAGTTAAACCAGTGGCTGATCCAGTAGTTAAGCCAGTGGCTGATCCAGTAGTTAAGCCAGTGGCTGATCCAGTAGTTAAACCAGTGGCTGATCCAGTAGTTAAGCCAGTGGCTGATCCAGTAGTTAAACCAGTGGCTGACCCAGTAGTTAAACCAGTAGTTAAACCAGTGGCTGATCCAGTAGTTAAGCCAGTGGCTGACCCAGTAGTTAAACCAGTAGTTAAACCAGTGGCTGATCCAGTAGTTAAGCCAGTGGCTGATCCAGTAGTTAAACCAGTGGCTGACCCAGTAGTTAAACCAGTGGCTGATCCAGTAGTTAAGCCAGTGGCTGACCCAGTAGTTAAACCAGTGGCTGATCCAGTAGTTAAGCCAGTGGCTGATCCAGTAGTTAAACCAGTAGTTAAACCAGTGGCTGATCCAGTGGTTAAACCAGTGGCTGACCCAGTAGTTAAACCAAAAATCAAACTACAAATTAAACCAGTACTTAATCCAGAATTTCAAGCAAATGCTAATTTAAAGAGTCAAAATAAAATGCAACTTGAAGCATATGCTGATTTAAAAGACGAAAATAAAATGCAACTTCAAGCAGAGGCTGATTTAAAAGACGAAGATGCACTAAAACTTATAGCGGATTCCGATTTGAAGAGTTCAGATGGTTCAGAATATAAAGCAATTATAAATGCCACATCAAAAGAAGGTATGGCACCAGAACTTCCATCTATGGTAACAGTATTAAATAGTGATGGAACATATAAGAAGTTAGAGGTTGAATGGAATGATGTTGATTCTATAAACTATGAAAAAAGTGGAGAGTTTGAAATTGAAGGAAGTATAAAAGATACTGGGGAAAAGGTAAAGGCAGTGGTAGTAGTAATATCTAATGAAGAAGATTTACCAAAGACAGGATCTTTAGTTAATTTTAATATTATTAATTCATTAGGATTAATTCTTATGTCACTAGGAGCGGTAATGGTTAAAAAATCAAAGAAGAGATTGGATTAACTAAATTACTAAAAAGATATATATTAAGTAAATTAAATATTTAAACAGAATAAACTTATAATAAAAGGTTTTGTGGGGTTAAACATATATTTTATATATGTTTAACCCCACTTATATTTTAGATATATAAAAATAAGATAAATGATTAAGTTTTTTTGATTAATTAAGTGTTCTTAGATTATATTTTACAAAAGTTAAAATAAGAATAAGAAGTTAAAATAAAAATGTGGCAACTACTTAAGATGATTGGTTTAAGAAGTTGCCATCTTTTTGGGTATATAGTGGTTAGGATTAAAGCTAAAAACTAAGCGGTAAAGCTGTCATAATAACAATTACAATCAATAGAGTCATTTACATCATAAAACTTAGCGAGGCAATGTACAAAATCTTCTTTTGACATGCCAGATTCTTCTGCTAAATGCTTAACCTGAATTAATATTTCTTCGGAAATCTTAAAAGTACCTTTACTCATAAAAACATACCTCCAAAAATTTAATAAGATACAAATACCTAAGAGTAAACATGTTATTACATTGTAATGATAGGTATTGTATATCACATTTAAACGTTATCATATATATAGTATACTATATTAAATGTAAGAATGATACAAACTTTAAAAATATTATTATGAAAATTATAATATTTTATTATAATCCTAATATAATCTTAAAGGTTTTGTTACTAAGCAGTTAAATGGTTAAAGTTACCTGGATATTAATTTGTAATATGCACACAATATTATTATAGAGAGGTGATTCCGATGGAAAAAGATTTTAACAACAATTATTTAGGCTTATACCGAAAATGATTTTAAGGTCTCCATATATTCACTAATCTTGTTGCCAGGGAATAGAAATATTCCCTGGTTTTATTTAATTAAATATTTATAAAATATATATTTAATTATATAACTTGTTGTAGTAAGATTAATGTATATAATAATAAAAAAGTTAAGATGTAAGAATCTTAGCTACTATAAAAAATTCAAAACTCAAATATTAAAATTTAATAATATATAACTAAAAGGAGATTTAAATATGAAAAATTTTAATTACTCAATTCCAACAAAGATATTTTTTGGAAGAGATCAGATAAACGTTTTAGGAGATCAGATAAAGAAGTATGGTTCTAAGGTTCTGCTTGTTTATGGTGGTGGAAGTATAAAGAAAAGCGGATTATATGAAAAGGTTGTAGATATCTTCAATAAAAACAACATTATATTTTGGGAACTTCCAGGTGTAGAGCCAAATCCAAGAATAACAAGTGTAAGAAAAGGAGCAGAAATTTGCAAGCAAAATCATATAGATATCATCCTTGCTGTAGGGGGAGGAAGTTCAATTGATTGTTCAAAGGTTATAGGAGCAGCTGCATGCTATGATGGAGAACCATGGGACCTGGTTATAGATCCAAGAAAAATAAAAAAGGTTCTTCCAATTGCAAGCATACTTACATTAGCAGCTACGGGATCTGAAATGGATGCGGGCGCAGTAATTACAAATTTAGAAACTAATCAAAAACTTGGAACAGGTCATAAAGATATGGCTCCTAAGTTTTCAATTTTGGATCCAACAAATACATTTACTGTGCCAAAGAGCCAAACAGCAGCGGGTACGGCAGATATAATGAGTCATATTTTTGAAGTGTATTTCAATAATACAAAAGGAGTTTATCTTCAAGATAGAATGGCCGAAGCGCTACTTAAAACTTGTATAAATTATGGTTCAAAGGCAATGGAAAATCCTGAAGATTATGAAGCTAGATCTAACCTTATGTGGGCATCAAGCCTTGCAATAAATGGGCTTTTAACCTATGGAAAAGAAACAAAATGGAGTGTTCATCCAATGGAACATGAGTTAAGTGCATTTTATGATATTACTCACGGTGTAGGACTTGCAATATTAACACCACATTGGATGAAGTATGTTTTAAATGATCATACACTAAATAAATTTGTTGAATATGGAGTTAATGTTTGGAATATTGATGAGAATTTAGACAAATATGAAATAGCACATAAGTCAATAGAAGAAACAAAGAAGTTCTTTATATCTTTAGGTATACCTTCTACATTAAGGGAAGTTGGTATAGAAGAAGAAAGTTTAGAAAAGATGGCAAATCAATCTACTGTAAGAGGTAGTATTGGTAATTTCCTACCTTTAGATTCAAAGGATATACTAAATATATATAAAGCAGCATTGTAATAAAAACAGTAGTAATTACTATTGTAAAATCATAGTAATGTAAAGTGGAAATAAGTATATATTTAAATTAAGATAAAGATTAAGTATTAAATCATGATATGAACAGCATAGAAGGCACCTAGAATTAACATTATTCTAGATGCCTTTTTTATTAATATGTGTATAGATGCATATTAATAGTTAAATTTGAATATATTAAAATGAGCTATTAAGCATAATTCGAATTACAGGAGTATTTTTGTGTATTATGTAAACTAGTTTGTTAAGGGAGGATAAATATGGATAATGAAAATTTAACATTAAAGTCAGACCTTGAGATTTATACATTCGGCGACTTTGATGTAAAGTACAAAGGAATTTCTATAGTTTATAAATTTAATAACAGTCCTCAAATTTTCAACTTGTTCATGTTTTTTATATCATATAGACATAGAATTTTAAGTGCCGAGTTTATAGAAGAAAATTTATGGGAAGACAAAGAGTATCAAGATTCAAAAAGTGTTATAAAAGGGCAAATATTTAGATTGAGAAAGCTAATAAAAGAGGCTAGCTTAGAAGAATGTAATGGTGAGTTAGAAAAATATATTGAAATTGAATTTAAAAGTGGAGGCTATTCTCTTAATCTAAAAGGAGATTATTTTATTGATAATGAGGAATTTCAAAAGAAAATCAAAATTATTAAGAGGGCTGAAGAGTTAGAGATAGTAGATATAGAAGGAGACCTATTTAAACAGCTTCAAATGACCGTGAATTATGATGGTGAAGAGTTATATAGTGGGAGTTTAGGTGACTTTTCAAAGGAAAATTTATATTTAGCTGATTTTCAAAAGGGAGATAGTAAAGAAATAGATATAAATGTATATCTTCAAGGAGAAGAAACAGATAATAGGTATCAAGATAAATATATTAAGTCACAGTGGATATTTACAGCAAATGTAGATGGAAATCAAAAGATGGATAAAGCTAAAGGGAATAACATCTGGGGACTCCCTAAAACTGGAGGCGTAAGTTTAATTACACTTTGTGTAGCTGGTGTAGCTTTAATGTTAGTTGGAGTGGAAAAGTTATTAACAAATAAAGAAAGAACAGATAAGACTAACTTCTAAAGATTAATAAAGATATAATGATTAGAAGTTTACTAAGAATGAAAGTTAAAAGGGAGATAGAAGATTACTCTAGCTCTCTTTTTAGTTTTAGATATATATTTATTAGTAAAGATATAATTTTATATGTTATAATGTATTAAATATTATAGAGTGCAAAAGTAATATTTAATATATTATAAATTAAGAAAATAGGAGTATATAAAGCAATGAAAGAACTTAATATTGATTTAGATTTACTTTTAGAATCATTTTCAATTAATGAAGATGATTTAGGTAAGGAATATTTAGATACTAATACAGGTGAGATTATGAATATTCCTTCTGAATTAGAGAGTATAGCAAAAGGAAGCTTTGAAGAATCGAAACTAGAAGATTGGCAAAAAGAATTATTAGAAGAGTCATTTAAGATTAAAAAAGACAATAATGGTAGATACATAATTATACCTACTATTTCAGAAGACTATATAAATAATGTTATGATAAGCTTTGTAAATGAAAATATAGTTTCTAAGGATATTGAAAATAAACTTAAAGAGGCCTTGAGTGGGAATACAGCCTTTAGGAGTTTTAAAAGTATATTATTTGAAAATCATTATGAACTAGATCAGTGGCATGAATATGAAGAACATAAATTAAAAGATTATGTTGTAAGTTGGCTCTTTAGTAATAACATTATAATGAAATAGAAGAATCTTGAAAACATTCAAGGTTCTTTTTTGTTGGGTTCTTGTCCCAATTAGAAAGATGATTATCAACTATAACTATTGCAAATAAATCTAATGTTTTAAAAAAAGTAAGGCTTTGCTGAATATTATAATGATATAATTAGTATAGTTATATTAGCAGTGAATCAAGAAGATAGGAATATTATTGTTACACATTTAACTTATATGAGGTGATTTCGTTGACTTTAGCAACTACAATAAATATCCAAAAGTTTTCAGTTCATGATGGACCGGGAATTCGTACCACGGTGTTCTTGAAAGGATGTCCTTTAAATTGTTGGTGGTGTCATAATCCAGAAAGTCAAAATAAAAAACATGAAATCCTGTTTTTTAAGGAGCGGTGTACGGGGTGTGGTGTATGTGTTAAAAGATGCCCTGAAAATGCTATTGAAATCAAAGGTGGGTATCCAGTAACAGATAAAGACAAATGTATACTTTGTGGTAAGTGTTCAGATTTTTGTCCTACAAATGCTAAAGAATATGTAGGACAAGACCTATCAGTTAAAGAAATTATGAAAGAAATTATAAAAGATCAAGTATTTTATGAGGAATCAGAAGGGGGAGTAACATTTTCAGGTGGAGAACCTATGTTATATAAAGACTTTTTAAATGAAGTATTAAAAGCTTGTAAAATTCGGGGTATCCATACAGCAATAGATACAAGTGGTGAGGCACCCTTTGAAAGTTTTGATGAAATAAAGGATAATGTAGATTTATTTTTATATGATATTAAAATCATGGATACTAGAAGGCATAAAAAATACACAGGGGTTGGCAATGAATTAATTCTTGAAAATTTGAAAAGGTTATCAGACTCTGGTGCTAATATATTTGTAAGGATGCCTATCATTGCAGGAATTAATGATGATGATTTAAATATAGATGCGAGTGTTGCTTATTTGTCGAAATTAAATATAATACAAGTTAATTTATTACCATATCATAAAATGGGTATGGATAAATATAAAAGATTAGACATTAGGTATAAGTTATCTGGTATGGAAAAGCCATCAGATGTAAGGTTAGAAGAAATAAAGGATAAATTCAACAAAGCAGGTATTAAAGTGAAGATAGGAGGGGGATAATTATGATAACTAATAGGGTAAAAAGATTAAGGGAAGAGAGTTTAAATGCAGTTCCTCGTATTTCTATGGAAAGAGCACAGGTGGTAGATAGGGTGTATAAACTTTACGAAGGTAAGGTTTCTGTACCAGTTATTAGAGCTTTAGTTTTGAAAGAATTTATGTCTACAAAGAAACTTTGCATAAATGAGGGTGAATTAATAGTTGGAGAAAGAGGGGAAGAGCCAGCAGCTACTCCTACTTATCCGGAATTATGCTGTCACACTACTTGGGATATGGAGATAATGAATAAGCGTGAAAATATATCTTTTAAGGTTAAGGATGGAGATATAAAGATGCAAAAAGACGTTATAATTCCTTTTTGGGAAAAAAGATCAATAAGACATAAGATACTTGAAAATATGACAGAAGAGTGGAAGCATTGTTATAAGGCAGGTATATTCACAGAATTTATGGAGCAAAGAGGTCCTGGACATACAGTTTGTGATGATAAGATATATAAAAAAGGATTTTTAGATTTTAAAAAAGATATTGAAGATTCTATAAAAGGTCTTGATTTTAATGAGGATAATGAAGCCTTAGATAAAAAAAACCAGTTAGAGGCTATGAGTATAGCTTGTGATGCAATAATGATACTAGGTAAACGTTATTCTGAGTATGCAAAAGAACTTGCAGAAAAAGAAACTGATTTAATGGCTAGGGAAGAGCTTCTTGAAATTTCTAAGGTATGTAGTCATGTTCCAGCAAATGCTCCAAGAAACTTTAGAGAGGCGCTTCAAATGTATTGGTTCGTTCATCTTTGTGTTATTTCTGAATTAAATCCATGGGATGCTTATAATCCAGGAAGATTAGATCAACATTTAAATCCTTTTTATGAAAGGGAAATAGAAGGAGGTACATTAACTCATGATAAGGCAGAAGAATTATTACAATGCTTTTGGGTTAAATTTAATAATCAGCCTGCTCCTCCAAAGGTTGGAATCACATTAAAGGAAAGTGCAACTTATACAGACTTTGCTAATATTAATGTAGGTGGAGTTAAGGTTGATGGAGCAGATGGAGTTAATGATGTAAGCTACATGCTATTAGATGTTATAGATGAAATGAAACTTTTACAACCAAGTTCAAATGTTCAAATAAGCAAGAAGAGTCCACAAAAATTCGTTAAAAGAGCTTGTGAGATTTCAAGAAAAGGATGGGGGCAACCATCTATGTTTAATACAGATGCTGTAATTCAAGAACTTATTAATGCAGGGAAATCTTTAGAAGATGCTAGATGTGGTGGGAATAGCGGATGTGTTGAAACGGGAGCTTTTGGTAAGGAAGCATATATTCTTACAGGATACTTTAATTTACCTAAGATATTAGAAATAACTTTAAATAATGGTATAGATATAATCACTGGTGAAAAGTTAGGTATTGAAACGGGCAATGCTAATGATTTCAAAACTTATGATGAGTTATTTGAAGCATACAAAAAACAACTTAAACATTTTATTGAAATTAAAGTAAGAGGTAATAGGGTTATTGAAAGAATATATGCAACTATGATGCCGGTGCCATTTCTTTCAATTGTAACAGATGATTGCATCTCTAATGGAAAAGATTATAATGCAGGTGGTGCTAGATACAATGTTAGTTATATACAAGGTGTTGGGATAGGTACAATAACAGATGCTCTAACAGCTATAAAGTATCAAGTTTTTGATAAAAAGAATATAACTATGGATGAATTGTCTAAAACATTAAAAGATAATTTTAAGGGGCATGAAGATGTGCTAAAACTTTTAAAAGATAAAACTCCTAAGTATGGAAATGATAATGACTATGCAGATGACGTAATGAAGGAGATATTTGAAGCCTTCTTTAAAGAAGTAGATGGTAGGAAAAATGGTAAGGGTGGAGTGTTTAAAATAAATATGCTCCCAACTACATGCCATGTTTATTTTGGATCGGTTATAGGCGCAACTCCAAATGGTAGAAAGGCTTATGTTCCACTTTCTGAAGGGATTTCACCAGAAAAAGGAGCGGACTTAAAAGGACCTACAGCAGTTATTAAATCAGCATCTAAGATGGATCATCTAAAAACAGGTGGAACATTATTAAATCAAAAGTTTACTCCATCTGTTGTAGAGGGTGAAAAAGGTCTTAATAATATGGCGGATTTAGTAAGAACGTATTTTAAATTAGATGGACACCATATTCAATTTAATGTAGTAAACAAAGAAGTGCTAATAGAGGCACAAAAAAGCCCTGATGAATATAAAGATCTTATAGTAAGAGTTGCTGGATACAGTGACTATTTCAATAACCTTGATGAGGTATTACAAAATGAAATAATTGACAGAACTGAACAAACCTTTGCATAATGTAGCTCTATTAAAATATAAGGAGATGTAATTATGAAAAAAACAATAGGATTTATAGGATGTGGAAACATGGGCCTTGCTATGGTGGGAGGAATCATCAAAAGTAATATAGTTTCCTCAGATAGTATAATAGTTGGAGATTTGAATGAGCAGAACTTAAAATCAGCCAAAGAAAAGTATAATATTAATACAACTATTGATAATAATGAGGTTGCTAAGATTTCCGATATATTAATTTTATCTGTAAAGCCAAATTTATATAAGGTTATAATTGATCAAATAAAAGATGAGATAAAAGATGATGTAATAATCGTAACTATTGCGGCTGGAAAAGATATTAAAGGAACAGAAGAAATGTTTGAAAGAAAAGTAAAGGTAATTAGAGTAATGCCTAATACACCAGCTCTTGTAGGTGAAGGCATGTCTGCAATATGTGCTAATGACATAGTAACTAAAGAAGAAATATCATATATTGTTACTATATTTGAAAGCTTTGGTAAGGCAGAGATGGTTAGTGAAAAATTAATGGATGTTGTAACTGCTGTAAGTGGATCAGCTCCAGCTTACGTGTATATGTTTATAGAGGCCATGGCTGATGCTGCAGTATTAGATGGTATGCCAAGAGACCAAGCTTATAAGTTTGCAGCTCAAGCAGTATACGGGTCTGCAAAAATGGTATTAGAGACAGGAATGCATCCAGGAGCTTTAAAAGACATGGTTTGTTCTCCAGGGGGGACAACTATAGAGGCTGTAGCAACTCTTGAAGAAAAGGGACTAAGAACAGCAGTTATTTCAGCTATGAGAAACTGCACTAAAAAGTCTATTGAAATGTCTAATTTAAAATAAGGGGTGTTTTTGTAGTAATAATTAAGGTGAGTTAAAGGTTTAAAACTTTGTTTATATAACTTTAAGAAACTTCCTTCGGGAGGTTTTTTAAAGTTGATAATATATAGAGTAAATAGAAGTTAGAGCCTATATGGGAGAGTTAGATTACTCATATAAAAGCTAACAAGTTTTGAATAAACTATTAAATATATTAAAATGGGTATAGAAAATTAAATAAGATAAAATCAACTAAAAATTTATATAATTATATAAGTTAAAAGGGAACCAGGTTAAAATCCTGGACGGTACGGCCACTGTATTTGGGGAGCTACTTCCATGTTATTATAAAGTCACTGGAATTTATTTTTCTGGGAAGGCGGAAGGATGCTATGAACCATAAGTCAGGATATCTAACTAGTTGAAAGTGTAATAGGAGCCTTCCAATTAAGGGTTTGACACAAAATATTAAGATGTTTATATAAGTTTAATATTATAAATATATTTATATATTTATATGTTTATATGTAACTTATATATATTAGTTAAACCTTAGCCTTTTAAAGCTAAGGGTTTTATTATTATAAGAATAATTTTAATGCACCTATTCACGTGTACAAGTTAAGTGATAGGTGCATTTTACTTTTAATTGGAAACTTCTATATAAGTAATATAAGTTTTAGAAAAATATGTTTATCTAATAAGGAGGTATTAAAAACTCAAATTATAATTAAAAAAGAGTTTAATCTTCGATAAAGAAAGGGTGTTAGTATGAAAAGAAATAAGTTCCAATATTTAAGTATGGTTTTAATTTTTTCTATACTTTTAAATATAATATCATATGTTCCAGTTATGGCATTGTCAGAAGGTAAGCAATCTTCAATAAAGGAAGCTATAGAAACAACAAAAGGTAATATAAAGTCACTTTCAAAGTATGAAGATAGTGATACATTAGCCTTAAATTTATTAGGGGAAAATGTAGATTCAAATAAAATAAATATTTATAAAGATAAGAGACTTAAAACTTATCCAAAGAATATTATAAACTTAATTGCAGCAGGTAAAGATCCTGAAGATTATGAAGGTAAAAATTATGTAAAAGAAGTCCTAGATGGACAAATACAAAATGGACTTTTTGTAGTAAGTAATGAGCAGGCAGATTCATATCCTGAAAATATGGCATATGGGATTATTGCAATGGACATGGCCAAGGCTCCGTATAATAAGGAATCAGCAGTTAAGTTATTAATGAGCTTTGCAAAAGAAGCTGACGAAGGTAAGAGTTTTGATGACCAGGTTGTAACAACATCTCTTGGAATAATTGCTTTATCTTCACATAAAGATGTAGAAGGTGTTAGTAAATTAATTGAAGAGCTAAAGAAATATTTAAAAAGTGAGCAGCTTTACGATGGTAGTTTTTCTAACAATTCTTTATCCGATGAGGACTTAGAGTCAGAAGGAAACTCTGTAGCAACAGCCATGGTTATACAAGCCCTTGTAGCTCTAGAGGAAAATCCGCTAGCTGATGAATGGATTAAAGAGGGAGAAAGTCTTTTAGATGCTCTACTGTCTTTTAAAGAAGAAGACAAATTTATATACAATAGTAGTTATAGAAGAGTTTCAGAAGATGAAGCTACATCTTTTGCCATACTAGCTTTAAAGGGTATTGAAACGGGTAAGTCGGCATATAAGATAGTAAAACAAGAACAAAAAAAACCCAATTTTATAGAGATAGTAGCAGATAATACTTCTATTAAAGAAGGTAAGATAATATCTTTAGAAACAAAGATATTAGATAAAGATAAGGATATAGTACAAGGTAATGAAATTATATGGGCTATAGATGATGAAAATGTTGCATATATAGATGAAAAAGGTATATTAAAAGCTAAAGCAAAGGGGACAACTAAGGTTCATGCATCCATAAAGGGTAATGAAGATATAAATACCCATATAAGTATAAGTGTGTACGCTCCTGTAGCAAAATCTATAGAAATATTAAATACTGAAGAATCTATAGAAATTGGGGATAGCATACCTTTAAAATCTATGGTAAAAGACCAGGATGGCGAAGATATTAAAAATGCAAATCTGATTTGGAGTGTGGATAATAAAAAGTTAGCTTCAATTGATAATGATGGATTTTTAAAAGCACGCAAAGAAGGTATTATAACGGTATCTGCACAACTAGGTAATGATCAGAATATAAAGACAACAAAAAACTTTAATATTAAGAAGCCTAGTTCATTAGAAGACATAAGTGTTGAAGATAAGGCAAAAATAAAAAATGAAATCGAAAATTTAAAGAAGTTCTATGAAATGGAAACTGTAGAGTCTATGGTTCCAATTGCCTTAAGTAAGGTTAATACAGATAAAAAGATATTAGACAAGGTTTATATAAAAAGAGGGGAATCCTCTTTGATATACGCTCAAAACACATTGGCATTGATTGGTTCTGGGAAAGACCCTAAAGATTATAAAGGTAATGATTATGTTAAAGGGTTAGTTAAATCTCAGAGAAAAGAAGGCGAAAAGTTCCAAGGTCAATTCATAATTAATGATATATTAGATATTGATGCGCCTGCTATACTAGCATATTCTATAATAGCTTTAGAAACTGCAAAAGCTGATTATGATAAAGAACTTGCTATTAATGCATTAATGGACTTAATACTTAATAATAAAAATACGAGTAATACCTATAGCAATATAGAGTCTAATGGTATGGCTCTTATAGCATTAGCTTCTCACCCTGAAATTAAAGGTGTGGATAATGCCATAAGTACAATTATTACTACAATGAAGTCTTCGCAAAGACCTGATGGAACCTTTGAATCAGGTAATAAGTCTAGGGCTTTAGCTATAGTAATTCAGGGGCTAGTTGCAAATAATATAAATCCTCTTTCTAAAGAGTGGATTAAAGATAAGAGTATGCTAGATGCACTTTTAAAGTTTAAGGCAGCACCAAGAGGTAATAATAAATATGGTGGCTTTGCTAAGTTTGAAGGTGGAGCATATGAAATGGTAGCTACGTCACATGTAGTTGGGGCATTAGTTGACCTACATTATGGTGAATCAATATTTGGAATAAAAAATGATTCTATGGGTGAGATAAAAGAACCAGCAGTTATATCAATTGAAGGTGTGAAAGAAGGGAAAATATATACAGAGACTATAAATATAGATATATCTACAGATGAAGGGACCTGGAAGGCTACATTAAATGGAGAAGATTTCTTCGGTGGTGCTATAAGTAAGGCAGGGAAATATACACTGAAAGTTGTAGCGGAGCTAGAAGGGGTTAAATCAGAAAAAGAAGTTAATTTCATAGTAGACATGCCTCCTTATGAAAAGGTAAGGGTAAGAGTTGAAGGTAATGAAAAAACTTTATTCAATGATATCGTAGATTCTAGTATTTCCCAAAGTAATGTCCTTGAAGTTTTAATGAAAGCTGTAGGAAAAGAAAATATTAATGGAACTGGAAATGGCGAAGGTTATATGGTAACTGGAATACTCGGAGAAAATCAAGTCGAGAATTTTGGATGGAGCTATTATGTAAAAAGAGGTTTAGATATTAAGCAACCTATGATAGGGGCAGCTGGATTTATTGATATAAAAGATTCGGAAGGTAAGTTTAATTATGATGAGATAGTATTCTACATGACTCATTATAAATATGATGGCGACTTTAAATCATATACAAATATACCAATGGTATCACTGAGGTCTTTAGATGGTAATCATGAAATAACATTGCTAAACAAAATAGATAAGACACCTTTAAAGAATGCTGACATTAATATTGAAGGTATAGGTGACTTTAAGACGGATGATAATGGAAAAGTAACATTTAAAGCACCAAGTGATATATATAATATAACAATTGGTAAAAGAGATAAGTATATAGAAATTGTACCAAACACTTATGTAGTATCTCTTCCTGTAGAGGAAGAAATTTTAGAGACAATCTATGATGAAGATAAGATAAGTGAAGGTATTAAAGATCCATTTATAAAATATATTTTAATAGGTATGGATAAGGATGGAAAGATTTCTTCGGAAATATTTGAGAAGTCTTTAGGAAAGAATAAGATTTTAAGATTCATAAATAAGGATATGACATGGGAATTTGAAACAAAGAATATAAGAAAAGAGAATGTAAAGTCTATAGATATAGATTTAAATAAAGACAGCCAAAACAAAGAATCTATTTTAAAAGAATATAATGATGCTAAAATATTATCATTTAAAGATAATGGAATATTACCAGCTAAAGCAAAGATAACAATGAAGCACGATACTGCGAAACCTGTTTATTTATATTATTATGATGAAAAGACTCATAATGTAGAAAAGGTTAGTGGACCACATAAAACAGCTGATGGTAATATAGTATTTGAAATAGAACATTGTAGTGATTATTTTTTATCTAGTATAGATTCAGATAAAAAGCTAGAGGTAAAATTACAAGATGTACTAATGGAGATTACTAGATATTATGAAGATAAAGATATTTATAGTTTCAGAGAAGCATTAGGATTAAGCAATATATCAAAAAATATAAATGTAAAAGATAAGATAGAAGTTTTTGAAGTAGACAATGTTAGTGATGCTATAAATAATATAATTTCCCTTATTGCAGCAGGAGAGAATCCAAAAGATTACAAGGGTAAGAATTATGTTAAGATGCTTAAGGATTCGCAAAATAAAGATGGAGCTTTTGTAATTTTAGATGGTGATGAAGACTGGCCAACTCTGCAAGCATTTGCAGTGATTGCACTAGATATGTCAAAGGCTGATTATGATAAAGAAAAGGCCTTAAATCATATAATCTCTATGTCAAAGGATGGCCATTATGGAGATGTAGATACTACGGCAATGGTTATTACAGCATTATCAAATCACAAGGATATAAAAGGAATAGAAGAAATAATAAACTCTTCTATAGAATATATAAATAACAAACAATTAGAAAGCGGCGGATTTGAATCTTATGGAAAGGAAAATCCATATACATTATCCTCAGTAATACAAGCACTTATATCTAATGAGGATGATATCTTCTCTAAAAGATGGGTTAAAAATGGAAACACACTTTTAGATGCACTTTTAACTTTTAAAACAGGAGATCATTTTGAATTTAAGAGTGAGTGGGGAACAGAAACTAAAATGAGTACTGAACAAGCAATACTTGCTCTAGGAGATATATACAATAAAAAATCTGTTTATAAGTATATGACTCTTTCAGGAAATGAAGTAGAAGCAAAAGAAGGAAATAAAATAGAAGTAAAAGAAGGAAATGAAATAGAAGTAAAAGAAGTAGAGGAGAAAAAAGGTAATGAAGAAGTAAAAGAAGAAATAACAAGCACACATCTGGAAGATGGAAATGCTGATAGTGAAAATACAGACAAAGCTAATATAAAAGAAAATGCAATGAAGATTATTCAAGATGGAAAATCTGAATCTAAGGTTGATACAAAGGAACTTGTTAAGACAGGTAGTATTATAGGATTTAAATCTTTGATAGCAATATCTATGATTATGATTATAGCTGGAATAATAATTATAAAAAGAAAAAAGAAGAAGTCTGTAATTTAATTTAATCACCTCTAGAGTTATAGAAATAAGATACATATTGATAAAGTTTACTTTATCAGTATGTATCTTTTATTTAGGGTAATGATTTATTTAAACGTTAAAGTGCTTTGTTTCAAGGCTTAACTTTTCAGAAACTATATTAAGATCTGATGCAAATTTTGACACGGCTTCAGAGCTTGCCAATATTTCTTCGGAGGAAGCTGAAATTTCTTCGGAAGATGCAGAAGTTTCTTCTGCTACGGCAGTAATGGCATCTATATTTCCTAATATTGTATCTTTTGATTTTAAGGCTGATTTTAAAGCAATATTGGTGTTATCTACAAGTGGTGATATATTATGAATTGAGGATAATATATCGGTAAAAGCATTTAGTGTATCATTTACTATGTGGTTTTGATTTTCAGCTGTAAGAATAACCTTATCTGAAGTTATAATTACATCTGTAGTTTCATTTCTTATGGATTTAATTAATTCTTGTATCTTTTCTGTTGAATATTTTGATTGTTCAGCTAAGCTTCTTACCTCTTCTGCAACTACAGAGAAACCTCTTCCGTGTTCACCAACGCGAGCAGCCTCTATGGCAGCATTAAGAGCTAAAAGGTTAGTTTTATCGGAAATACTATTTATAACATCGGTTATATTTCCTATCTGTGAAACACTTACATTTAAATTGTTAATTTTAATTACCATAGTTTTAAAAGAACAATTCACATTATTTATAGATTTTAAAAGTAAGTTTATTTGATCTTTACCAATTACCGCCTTTTCCTCTGTAATAATAGAACTATTTTTAACTTCTGTAATTCTTCTTTTAATAATTTCTAATTCTTGGGCTAGGCTATACATTCTAGTAGAAATGTCTAAAAGGTCATTACTTTGTTGGCTTGTACCGTTTGTAACTTCTTGAACAGCTATGGTTACTTCCCCAGTAGCTAAAGCTGTTTGCTCTGAAATGGATTTCAAGGTGCATGCCATGTCGTTAACAGTTGATGTATTATATTTTATAGATGTAATTGCAGTTTTTAAACTTTGACACATATGATTAAAGCTATTAGCTAATATACCAATTTCATCATTACTATGTACATCTATCTTACTATTTAAATTACCATTAGATATATCTGTAGAAGCGAAAACTAAATTAGATAATGGGGTAATAATGCTTCTAGATATTTTAAACATGATTAGTATAGCTATGGAAAAAGATATTATGCTAATAATTATTATAAATGAAACGGTGTCATAGATGGTTTTATTAAGGTTATCCATAGAAAGCCCTATACTTGCCATACCTATATGAATTCCATTCTTATTTACAGGAATTGTAACATTATACACACTTAAATTATCATTGTTAGTTTCTATAAATGAATAAGTATCTCCTTGATTTACACTAGATTTACTTTTTTGGTTATCTAAAATTGTTCCTATTTTGTCTTTATCACTATGTGCTATTACATTAAAGTTAGTATCTGTAAAGGCTCCATAAACTATAGTTTTATCTTTTACTATATTATCTAGCAAGGTTTGGACTTTAAGGTTATCTGTTAACTGTTGAATCTTATTAGAAGCTATACCGATCTGTATTATGCCACCATTAGAATTTTTTACACAACCGTATTTATAGTAATCTCCAGTTTCACGGCTTTTTCTTATATCTTCAATTAAGAAGGTTTTATCGCCTTTAAGCACAGGATAGTATAGATGATCTTTATCAAATGAAATTCCTATATTGGTAGATATATTAGAGAAAATTATTACACCAGAAGCATCTGTTATAGATATTTCATCTACTTTGAAATTTTCTCCAATGGAAAGTAAATAGTCATTATTAACATAATCCATGTTAATGGAAATAAATGAACCTAAGTTTTTAATTTTATCATCTATGGTTTCATTTAAGATATCTAAAGCAAGGCTATTATTTTCAACTTGTTTAGAAATTTGAGTACCTATGTTGGATCCATCTACTTCCATTTGAGATAATAGCTTAGATTTTGATATTATTACAGAACCAGAAGCTATACATGTGATTATTACAAATATTATAATGATTGGAACCGTTAAAATTTTGAATCTTATGGACTGAATATATTTTTTGAGTTTATGCATATACTTAACCCCCTTATTTAAAACATATTTATATGAGGATTTTATCATATAATGTAAGAGAAGTCATTAATCCAGTAGGAATTTATAATATTATTAGAAGTAAATAATAATATGTATAATAATTAGCATATAATACACAAACTTATGATGAATATTAATGATTTGAATTAAAAATTTAATCTGATTTTATAATAGATAAAAGACTTCGAAAAGGATTAATATGATATAAGATTAAAGTTATTCATTGTGCTATAAGTTTATGGTATAATTTTATAGTGTAAATAGTAGGAAATCTAAATATCAGTAAACATTTAGGGAAAGATAAAGAAGTAATACTGATATATATTTACTATTTTAAATATTAAGGGTATCCTTAAAGATGGATACTTTATGGAAGTTACGTAAGGAATTAATAGAGGTGCAACTTATGATTTTTAGTTTTGACGATAATGACATTAAAGATTTACTAGGAGATGTAGTTTATAATACAGGGCTTGATATGTATTACAGAAATAAGGTAAGGAAAATTGATGTTTTAGAGGACACGAAAAATACCTTTTCTGTTGTGTCTACGGTGGAGTCAGCTTATGATCTAAAGGATTATAAGGTGAATATATTAATGAATAGAAGGAATGGAGCTATGTATTCTAGCTGTAACTGTTTAGATTTCACTGAAAATGGAAAGTGTAAGCACATATCAGCTGTATTTATAAAGATTAATAGAGAAGGTACCACGCAAAAGAGCAGAATGAGAGAAGTACTTAAAGACGACGGCTCAGAGCTACTAAACTATTATAGACAAGAATCAAAGGATAACTATAAAGCAAATGAACTTATTAATATGGAAGCATTAATAGAAATTAATGATGACTTTTATAAGCCATATGCATTAGAGCTTAAGATAGGGCTAGAGAGGCTTTACGTGGTTAAAAACTTAAAAGAGTTTATAGAAAGTGTCTTTTTAAATGAACAGTCAATTTATTTTGGAAAAGGATTTGAATTTTATCCTAAAACTCAACATTTTTCAAAAGAAGATTATGAGGTGCTTTTACTTATTAAAGAAATATATGATAATAATAATCATGTAAATGCCAATATATATGTAAATAAATCAATGTTTTTTAGTGGTAAAAGAGCTTATTTAACAGAGTCACAGTTAATTAAATTTTTAAGCTTAAAAAGTGGATTAAAAATAAATGCTATTATTAAAGGAAAAGATTACAAGGATATAAATATATTTGCAAGGGATATACCACTTAGTTTTAATATTTCTATGACTGATGATGTATTAAGCTTAAAGTTAAATGAAGGTATTCCGGAATCAGTGGATAGAAAAAATAAGATATATATGTATAAGGGGGATTTATACCTACCTTCGAAAGAACAAATAAAATCACTTATGCCTATATACAAAACTATGAAAAAACAAGGTAGTAACAATATAAACTTTAAAAAGAGCGAAATTAGTGAGGTGGCAACTTATATTATACCGAAACTTAGACTTATAAGTGAAAGTATAATATCAGATGAAAGCTTAGAAAGTATTATAAAAGAAGAGCCTTTAGAAATTAGCTTTTACTTAGATAAAGACAAGGAATATGTAAGCTGCGATATAGTTTTTAAATATGGAGATGCCTCATTTAACTTAAAAGATAAGAGTCAAGATAATAAGGCCTTTGTGATTATAAGGAAACTAAATGAGGAGGATGTTGCTCTTAGAACCTTAGAAGATATGGGTTTTGAAAAAGAAAATGATAAATATTACTTAAAAGATGAAGATATGATAATAGATTTTGTAGCCCAAGGTATAGGAAATATAAATTCACTTGGTGAAATTTATTACTCAGATAGCTTTAAAAACATTCAGATAATGTCATCTAAGAGTTTCAAGTCATCTATATCACTAAATAATGCAAATTTATTAGAGTTCGACTTTGAAGTAGAAGGCATGGATAAATCAGAACTTAAAAGCCTATTTAATTCATTAAAACAAAGAAAAAGGTATTATAGGCTTAAAAGCGGTGATATCCTTCCCTTAAATTCAGAAGAAATTCAAAATTTTAATTTATTAATGCAAACCTTAGATATTGATGCAGATAAATTATCTAAAGGTAAGGTTATATTACCTAAATATGCTTCACTTTATATAGATGAGAATATAAAGTCTAATAATCTTAATTTTATTTCAAAAAATAAAACCTTTGAAGATTTAGTGAATGCTATGAAGGATATAAAAGATTCAAATTATGAATTACCAAAAGGAATAACAGGTAACCTAAGGGATTATCAAAAAATAGGATTTAAGTGGTTTAAGACTCTTTCTTATTGTGATTTTGGTGGTATACTCGGAGATGAAATGGGACTTGGGAAAACCTTTCAAGCTATAAGCTATATTGCATCAGAAAAGGAAGAGGGAATGCTTAATACCCCAGTTTTAATAGTATGCCCTACGTCTTTGGTATATAATTGGCTTAGTGAATTTGAAAAGTTTGCACCAAATCTTCAGATACTTGTAGTTTCAGGTAGCAAAAACGAGAGACTAATTCAAAGAGAAGGACTACTAGAATATGATGTAATTATAACTTCATATCCACTTATAAGAAGAGATATAGAGGCGTATGAAGATATAACATTTAGTATATGTATTTTAGATGAAGCGCAGCAAATAAAAAATCCATCATCTTTAAATGCTCAGTCCGTTAAGGAAGTAAAAGCACAAAAGAGGTTTGCATTAACAGGTACACCAATTGAAAACTCACTAACAGAACTTTGGTCAATTTTTGACTTTATTATGCCGGGATATTTAAAGACTCAAGGCAAATTTTCAAAGAAATTTGAAATGCCTATAGTAAAGGATAAAGATGAGGTAGCATTAAAGGAACTATTAAAGCTTATAAGACCATTTATATTAAGAAGGTTTAAAAGAGATGTAGCTTTAGAACTTCCGGAAAAGATAGAGCATAAAGTAATAGTGGATATGACAGAAGAGCAAAAGAAGCTGTATGTTTCTTATGTTACCTCCTTTAAGGAAGAAATAAAAGAAGAGATAAAGGAGAAGGGCTTTAATAGGAGCAAGATTAAGATACTTTCTTTGCTTACAAGGTTAAGACAGATTTGTTGTGATCCTTCAAGCTTTTTAGATGATTATACTGGAGATAGTGGAAAATATATTACCTTAGATGAAATATTAGAGGAAAGCCTTTCAAATGGTCATAGAGTTCTGCTATTTTCACAGTTCACTACAATCTTAAAAAGTATAAAAGAAAGACTAGACAAAAATAATATAAAATCTATGTATTTAGATGGGTCTGTGCCATCAAATAAAAGAATGGGAATGGTTAATGAGTTTAATGATGGAGATGCACAGGTGTTTTTAATATCATTAAAAGCAGGTGGAACTGGACTGAACCTTACAGGGGCAGATTTAGTAATACACTTTGATCCTTGGTGGAATCCAGCAGTAGAAGATCAAGCTGTAGATAGGGCTCATAGAATAGGTCAAACAAAAACTGTAGAAGTAATAAAACTAATAACAAAGGGAACCATAGAGGAAAAGATTTATGATCTTCAGGAAAAGAAAAAAGAAATAATAAAAAGTGTTCTTGACGGAGAAAACCATGATAAAGTGCTTTTAGGTACTATGACAGAGGAAGATATGGAAGACTTGTTTAAAATTTAATTTTAATATGAGGAGGATTCAAGATGAAGGAAATAGTTCTTTGTGGAGGATGTTTTTGGGGTATAGAGGCATACATGTTAAAAGTAAAGGGTGTAATAGAAACAAAGGTTGGATATGCAAACGGAGATAGAGTAAATCCAACTTATGAAGAAGTTTGTACAAAGATTACAGGTCATGCAGAGGCTTGTCTAGTAAAGTATGATGAAAGTATTATAACATTAGAAGAACTTTTAAACAGATTCTGGTCTATAATAGATCCAACTATAAGGGATAGACAAGGAAATGATAAAGGAACACAATATAGAACTGGAATATATTATTTAGATGAGAAAGACTTAGACACAATACTAAAAACTAAAGACAAACAACAAGAAAAGTATGAGGCGGATATAGTTACTCAAATAGAACCTCTTAAATGCTTTTATGATGCAGAAGAGTATCATCAAAAGTATTTAAAAAAAAACCCAGGTGGATATTGTCACATAAATTTAGATTTTTAACTATATAAAAAACAGCTGATCTTTAAATAAGGTTAGCTGTTTTTTTTAACTCTTTATTTTAAACTATATAATGAATAGCTAAAGGTGGCAATGATACAATCATTAGTTAAAAGTAATTGGAAATTACATAAGGGTTATATGTCATGGGAAAGTTTTAATCGAAAAGTTTTAATAGGAAAAAAGAAAAATAATATAACTGTTTATACAATGTGACAAAATGTGATAAAATACAACAAAGGTATTATATAAAGTAGCCTAATCACTACCGAAATTATATATAAGTTAAATTAAATTGAAAGAAAGATTAATAAAATATACAAAAGATGGTTAGGCGATGGTGCTAAATAAATATTATTGGAGGAGATACTATGTTAAATAATTTAAAAGTAAGAGTAAAGATACTTTTATTGTCTATGTCAATGATCCTATTATGTTGTATTATTGGGAGTGTGGGGTATTATTATATATCTAAAGCTAACAAAGATATGGAAACATTATATTCTGAGAACTTAATGTCCGTTGAATATATAAATGATAATAGAAATCAATCAAGGGTTATAGAAGCGGATATGTATTCTATTATATTACATCAGGGAGATGAGAATATACAAAATGAAAAGATGAAGGATATAGAAAAGAGGACTAAAACATTTGAAGAAAACTGGATGAATTATAAAAAAAGTGATTTAGATTTATTTGAAATAGATATAGTAGGTAGAGTTGAAAGTACCCTTAAAACATACGAAAAGGTAAGAAGTCATGTTATAAAACTTGCATTAGAAGGTAAAAGTGATGAGGCATTAAAAAAGTATCATGAAGTAGAACCTATAGCAAATGAGTTCCAAGATAAGTTAAATGAACTTGCATCTTATAATAGTAAGGTAGCTAAAGAAATTAACCAACAAAATGACAATGAATTCCAAAGTTCTATTAGGATACTGCAAATAGTTATGGTGATTAGTGTAATTAGTTCTATTGTACTTACTGTAATTATTTCTAACTCTATTACAAAACCACTAGAGGTAAGCGTAGAATACTTAGATAAAGTAGCAACAGGTGACTTTTCTACAGAACTTCCTGAAATATTTAATAAAAGGCAAGATGAAATTGGTACTATGGGAAAATCTATGGGTACTATGAGAGAGTCTTTAAAGAACTTGATGATAGTTTTAAAGGTACAGTCTGATGGTATAGAGGCTATAGTTAATAGTACATTAAAAAATATAAATGATCTTAATACTAATATTGAAGAGGTTTCAGCAACTACAGAAGAACTTTCAGCTGGAATGGAAGAAACCGCAGCATCTTCTGAAGAGATGAATGCATCTTCATTAGAAATACAAAGAGCAGTTCAATCTATAGCAGCTAGAGCGCAAGATGGTGCAGTTTCAGCTGGAAAGATAAATAAAAGAGCAGTTGATATAAAAAATGAAGTTATATCATCACAACAAAAGGTATTAAAGATATTTGAAGATAATAAAGAAACCTTAGAAAAGGCTATAGAAAATTCAACGGTTGTAAAGCAAATAAATGTATTATCAGAATCAATTATGCAAATAACCTCTCAAACTAACCTTCTAGCTTTAAATGCGGCTATAGAAGCTGCAAGGGCAGGTGAGGCAGGAAAAGGATTCTCTGTAGTTGCAGAAGAAATAAGGAAACTTGCAGAACAATCAAAAGATACAGTAATTGAAATACAAAGTATAACAGGGAAGGTTACGAAGTCGGTAAATGAGTTAGCGGATAGTTCTAATGAATTACTTCAGTTTGTTTCTGTAGATGTTCAAAATGATTATAAATATATGTTAAATGTAGCAGAACTGTATAGTGAAGACGCTAATTTAATAGATGAGTTAGTAACAGAATTCAGTTCAACATCTGAAGAGCTATTAGCATCTACAGAGGAAATTATAAAAACTATAGAGCAAGTATCTCAAGCTTCTGGTGAAGGTGCAGAAGGTACAGGAAACATTGCTGAAAGAGTAATGGATATAACTCAAAAATCCTTAGATATAACAGAGGAATCAGAAAAGTCAAAAAAAGTTGCAGATAAGCTAAAAATAGAAGTAAATAAATTTAAAATTTAAATAAATCTATTTAAAATAAATAAATTAATTTTAAAAGAGTCTATATCAATTAAAGGATATGGACTCTTTTGATTTTGAATAAACACATAGGTAATAAGTTAAATAAAAATAATAGCTACTTTTTATTTACTAAAAGTAATGTAACACAATTCTTTACATCATATGACATAACATGATAAAATGTAACAGGCTAAAATCATAATATACAAATAAACCTAAAGTTTAGATAAAATTTAAAAGGTTATGGGGTAATGGTTTATTGTATAGTATAAATAATCACTATTGAGGAGGACAAAATGTTTAATAATTTAAAGGTAAGAGATAAGATATTTTTATTATCTACATTAATGACTATATTGTGTTGTATTATTGGATTTGCGGGGTACATATATATATCAAAGTCAAACAAGAATATGACATCACTATATTCTGAGAACTTAATTCCAATACAATATATAAATGAAAATAGGACCCAAGCAAGAGCTATGGAAGCGGATATATATTACATAATGTTACGTACAGATGATAAAGAAGTACAAAATAAAAATATAAAAGACTTAGAAAGGAGAACTAAAAAGTTTCATGAAACTTGGGCAAAATATAAAGACCATGATATGGATGAATTTGAAAAACAAAGAGTTGCTAGTATCGAAAGTAGGTTTCAAAAATATTCAAGTGGAACAGATCAAGCAATAAAGCTAGCGCTAGATGGTAATACTGCGGAAGCGTTAGTAAAATACTATGAGGTTGAAGAAATAGGAGAAAAATTCCAAGAGGAATCTATAGAACTGGCAACATACAGTTCTGATAGCGCTAAAGATATTAATGATAGAAATAAAGAAAACTTTAAAAGGGTTGTAACTTTGTTTCAAATTATGATGGTAGTTACTATAGCTATTGAAATTATACTTTCTTTAACTATTTCTAAATCTATTGTAAAACCTTTGGAAATAAGTGTAGAATACTTAAATACAATATCTAGAGGAGACTTAACGTTAGAAGTTCCTGAAATCTTTAATAAAAGAAAAGATGAAATTGGTATTATGGGTAAATCTATGGTATTGATGAAAGAATCGTTAACAGAACTAATAAGATCTTTAAAGATAGAGTCAAGTAATATAGAGTCTATAGTTAATAGTACATTACAAAATGTAAGTGATCTTAATGCTAATATAGAAGAAGTTTCAGCAACAACAGAAGAACTTTCAGCTGGAATGGAAGAAACAGCAGCATCTTCAGAAGAGATGAATGCATCTTCAGAAGAAATAGAAAGGGCTGTACAATCTATTGCAAATAGAGCTCAAGATGGAGCGGTTTCTGCTGCAAGAATAAGTAAAAGGGCAATTGATATAAAAAGTGAAGTTATAGAATCACAACAAAAGATGTCAGTTATATTTTCAAATAATAAAGAGTCATTAGAAAAGGCTATAGAAAATTCAAAAGTAGTTAAGCAAATAAATATATTATCTGAGTCAATTATGCAAATAACTTCTCAAACTAATCTTTTAGCCTTGAATGCGGCTATAGAAGCTGCTAGAGCAGGAGAATCAGGAAGAGGGTTTTCAGTAGTTGCAGAAGAAATAAGAAAGCTTGCAGAACAATCAAAAGACACCGTAATTGAAATACAAAATGTGACAGGAAAGGTTACTAAATCAGTGAATGATTTGTCGGATAGTTCTAATGAGTTACTTAAGTTTATGTCTGTAGATGTTGGAAATGATTACGATAATATGGCAAGTGTGGCACAGATGTATAGTGAAGACGCTAATTTAATTGATGAACTAGTAACAGATTTCAGTTTAACATCACAGGAGTTATTAGCTTCTACCGAGGAAATTATAAAAACTATAGAGCAAGTAGCACAAGCTTCTAATGAAGGGGCAGAAGGTACAGGAACCATTGCTGAAAAGACAATATACATAACACAAAGGTCTTTAGAGATAACAAAGGAAACAGAGAAATCAAAAGAAGTTGCTAATAAACTTAAAATAGAAGTAGATAAGTTTAAAATATAAAAAAGCTATTTTAAGTAAATTGGTTAAAAAAAGGGGATATATCAGTTAAATGATATATCCTCTTTAATTTATAAAAATAAAATGGATAATAAATTAAATAAAATAGTTGCCCACTTTTACTTGACTCAAACCAATAATTACATAAAGGTAGATACAAAAATAACGGAAGTGTATAATATACATATAAGGAAAGTATTATATAGGGGTGATGCTGTGGAATTTAAAAGTAGTATTATAGTTATAACGTTAGTAGTTTTTATATTTATACTATTAAATCTAGGTAAAAAGCTAGTGTATCATATAAGATTTAAAGGTTATAAAATTAAATATGTAAGCAGTAGACTTAAAATAGGCCGAAGGTGGATTATATATATGGGTATTATGTTTATGATAGATATATATAGTTATATGAAACTTTATAAGGCTGGATATAGAACATTTAATTTTTACCCTGATATGATTTACGAAATACTTATTCTAGTAATATTTTTCATAGAAATACTTATTTTCTTAGTTATTAACAGTAGTATAATGATGTTAAATAAAAAGTTTATTTATATTGGTTATGAAAATATGAAATTTAGTGAAATTAACTATGTTAAAGTCTATGAGCAAAAGTCAATTATTAGAGGAAGACTAGTTGAAATATCTGTTAAAGGGAAAATCGAAAACAAATTTTATATTAGAGAAAAAAACTTATACAAGCTAGAGGAAATTTTTAGAGATAAGTGTAGGGTAATATTATAAATATATAGATAAAAGATTTTAATCATAAATATAACCTTTTAGTATGTAGCATAATAAGGTTATATTTATGGTTTTTTGGTATATAAAAGATACAGTTTTCACTATTATCAAATAAGATTAAAGTAAACTGGCTTATGAGAATTCCAAATGTAAAAGAAAATAGAGTATAATAAAGGCAAGAGGGCTAATTATAAGTTAGTAAAAGGAGGATAAAAATGAGAAAGTTAAACTTAGATGAATTTACTAAATATAAGTTTTTATCAAATGTTGATTTATCGTCTAATGGGAAATTTGCTTGCTTTGTTATGCATGAATCAAATGTCGAGGATAATAAGTATTCATCTAATCTATGGTTATATAATGAGGGAAGTGGTGAGTATAGGAAACTCACTTCATTTGATAAAGAATCCAATTTTATATGGTTAGAAGATGGAGAAAATATATTATTTTCAAGTGTTAGAGATGACAAGGATAAGAAAAGGTTAAAAGATGGTGGGGCTTTTACTCAATTTTATAAGATAAATATTCATGGAGGAGAGGCTGAAAAGTTATTTAGAGTACCTCTAAGAGTAGGAAGCATTAAAGAAGTTAGGGAAGATAAATTTATATTTACAGCAGAATATAATCCAATGGAATTTAATTTAGATGGATTAAGTGATGAAGAAAAGTCAAAGGAATTAAAGAAAAGAAAAGAAGAAAAGGACTATCAGGTAATAGATGAAATTCCATTTTGGAGTAATGGTAGTGGATTTACTAACAAAAAGAGGGACAGGCTATATATTTATGATATAGGAAGTAATAAATGTAAGGCAATAACTGAGGAGATAAGTACTGTTGGAAGTTTTAATTTAAATGAAGATAAATCAAAGGTAGTATTTGTTGCAAATGATTTTAAAGATATGTTATCAATGATAGATAATGTTTATACCTATGATATTGAAAGCGAAAATATAGATAAGTTAACAAAAGACGAAAAGTTTTCTTATTCTTATGTAAACTTTATGAAGGACGATACTATTATTTTAATGGGAAGTGACATGGAAAGGTACGGTATAAATGAAAATGCTAAGTTTTATAAAATCAATACTGAGACTAAAAAGTGTATTTGTATAACACCTGACTTCGAAACTAGCACATGGAATTCTGTAGGTTCTGATGCTAGGTATGGAGGAGGAGCGGGATTTAAAAAATATAAAGATCATTTATACTTTATAACAACAGAAAGGTACAGTTCTCATTTAAATATAATAGATTTAGAAGGAAACATAGAAAAGATCATAGAAACTAATGGTTCTGTAGATAGTTATGCAGTAAATGGAGAAGAAATACTATTTATTGGATTAAGAGATTTAAAGCTTCAAGAACTATATAGTTTAAGAGATAAAAAAGAAGTACAATTAACTGATTTTAATGAATGGGTTAATAAAGAAATAAGCCTTTCTAAAATTGAAAAGTTAGAAGTAGAAACAGAAGATGGAGTTATAATAGATGGATGGGTACTAAAGCCTGCAGATTTTGATGAAAAGAAAATATATCCTGCTATACTTGATATTCATGGAGGGCCTAAAACTGTTTATGGTGAAGTGTTCTACCATGAGATGCAATACTTTGCGAGTGAAGGATATTTTGTATTCTTCTGTAATCCAAGAGGAAGCGATGGAAAAGGAAATGAATTTTCAGATATAAGAGGGAAGTATGGTAGTATTGATTATGATGACTTAATGAAGTTTACTGATGAAGTTTTAAATAAATATGAAAACATAGATAAGGATAGAGTTGGCGTAACTGGTGGGTCCTATGGCGGATTTATGACTAACTGGATAATAGGTCATACAGATAGATTTAAAGCAGCGGCCTCTCAAAGAAGTATATCTAACTGGATATCAAAATTTGGTACTACAGATATAGGATATTACTTTGTAGATGACCAGCAAAGTGGTACACCTTGGAATAATGCTGATAAGTTATGGTGGCATTCCCCTCTTAAATATGCAGATAAAGTTAAGACACCAACATTATTTATTCATTCTGATGAGGATTATAGATGTTGGATGGCTGAGGCACTTCAGATGTTTAGTGCACTTAAATATCATGGGGTAGATTCAAGGATGTGCTTATTTAAAGGAGAAAATCATGAATTAAGCAGAAGTGGAAAGCCAGCCCACAGGATGAGAAGGCTTAAGGAAATAATAAATTGGTTTGATCATTATTTAAAGTAAGGGTAACTAATAAAAAGATATGGTATAATATATATAAAATATGTATTTTAGAGGTAATCATGGAGAAGGTATTTTATTATTGTTTTTTTATAGGTATAATTTATTCGATTTTATCAGTAATATTAGGAGGAATATTTGATATATTTAATATTGGTGGCAGTATTGATTTGAATTTTGAGTTTCCATTTATATCTTTAATGAGACCAGCAGTATTGGCAGTTTTCGCAACAGTATTTGGAGGTATGGGGCTTATAGGTATAAGAAATGGATGGAAATATACTATTTTAATTGCCACAGTTCTAGGAATATGTTCAGCGTTTTTTATATGGAGGTTTGTTATAGTTAATTTATTAAAAGCTGAAAATACTAGTTCGGTAAAAAGGAAAGACCTTATAGGGTCAGAAGCCTTTGTTATAGAAACTATTTTAGAAGGTAAAGTTGGATCTATAACTTATGTAGCTAATGGAAATAAGTATTCATCTCCAGCTAGATGCATTAGGGCTACTAAAATACCTGTAGGTGAAAAAGTTATTATAAAAGAAATCAAGGAAAATACATTCTTTGTTATGACCTTTGATGTACAAAATGAATCTAAATAAAAAGGGGGAAGGTTTGTGGAAAATTATATACCGCAAATAATGATAGGTGTAATCATACTAATAGTTATTGGAATAATACTTTCAATGTGGAAGAAGGTTCCTCAAGATAAGGCTATAGTAGTTACAGGACTTAAGAAAAGGGTAATCTCAGGTGGCGGAGGAATAGTAATTCCTATATTAGAAAGAACAGATAAAATATCATTAGAAAATATGAAAATTGAAGTTAGAATAGGCAATGCACTTACAGGACAAGGTGTTGGAATTAGCGCAGATGGAGTTTCGGTTATAAAGGTTAAATCTGATCATGAGTCTGTACTTTCAGCAGTAGAGCAATTTAACACTGGAAATGAAGATAAAACAATAGCTATAATTAAAGACACATCTAAAGATGTGCTTGAAGGTAAGCTAAGAGAAATAGTGTCTAAGATGACTATAGAAGAGATTTATAAGGATAGAGAAATGTTCGCAGCTAGAGTCCAAGAAGTTGCTGCAATAGATTTAGATCAAATGGGACTTGAGATAAAGACCTTTACTATAAGAGATATTTCAGATGAAAACGGATATCTTAAAGCTTTAGGTAAGGGGAGAATTGCTGAAGTTAAAAGAGATGCTGAAATAGCTGAAGCAGAAGCTCAAAAAGAAACTAAAATAAGAACATCAGAAGCCTTTAGAGCAGGAGAAGCAGCAAGGCTTATAGCTGAAACCTCTGTTGCTGAATCTGTAAAAAATAAAGAACTTAAAGTTCAATCTTATAGAAAAGACCAAGAAACTTCTAAAGCTATGGCTGATTTAGCTTATGAAATAGAAGGAAATAAGGTAAAAAAAGAAGTTACAGAAACAGAAATGATGGTTCAAATAATCAGAAAGCAAAAAGAGATAGAACTTGCAGAGCAAGAATCATTAAGAAAAGAAAAGGAATTAGAAGCTACCGTAAAGAGGTCATCAGAAGCAGATAAATATCAAGCAATACAAGAAGCGCAGGCAAAATCAGAAGCCATAAAGCTAGAAGGTCAGGCTAAATCAGAGGCTATGAGGCTAGAAGGTATGGCAAAAGTAGATATTATAAGGGAAACAGGTAAGGCAGAAGCAGAAGCTATGATGAAAAAAGCAGAGGCATTTAAACAATATAGTGAAGCGGCCGTACTTCAAATGGTAGTAGAAAAGTTACCAGAGTTAGCAAGAGCAATAGCAGAGCCACTATCTAAAACAGAAAAGATAGTAATAATAGATGGTGGAAAAGGAGAAAATGGTGGGGGAGCTTCAAGGGTAGCAGGTTATGTTACAGATATAATGACTAAGGTACCAGAAACAGTAAAGGCTACTACGGGAATAGATCTACTAAGCATTCTTCAAGGCATAGGAAAAAAAGAAGATGCAAAAGAAATTGAAGAAACTTATAGTAAAGCCATAGAAGCAAATAGTATAAATGAACAGGATATAGAAGGGTAATTTTAGAATAGACCTGTGAAAATCAGGTCTATTTTTTTATTAAAAGCTAAGAACTCTATTTTAGAAAAAATGAAGGAGCCTAGCTACCGGCGAAGGAAAGCTAGGCTCCAAGTAATTAGCACTATTCGTACCAACTGCAATATTATAATAACACAAAACTTAATTAATGGCAATGACAAATGATGTATATATGAAATTAATTTCGTATAAAAACAAAGGAGGAATAAGAGTATGAGTAAAAAGATAATAAGACTATTAAAGAATAAAAAAACTGGTATAATCGCTTTTTTAATAATTATATTAGCAGGTATAGGAATAACTTTAAGTTTATTTATAGTGAATAAACATAGGGTAGGGACTTCTAAGGAGAAAAACAATTTAGCTGAAGAAAGTTTTATAGAAAACGAAACATCTATTGAAGAAGTAAATATAAATGATAAAGAAGACAACTTAAAAGTAGAACCTGAATTTATTAAAAAAGATTTTATGGGCAAGACTATTACAAAGATTAATTTCAGAAATGTACCAAATGGAGATATTGAATATGCAATAGGAGAAAAAAGTATACTACAGGTATTTGGTGAGCAAGATGGATGGTATAAAATTAGATATAATGAAAAGGAAGGCTGGGCGAGTGCTAAATATATAGAAAAGTACACTGAAGAAGATAAAAAGAAAGATGATGAACAGAAGAAGAAAGATGATGAACAAAAGAAGAAAGATGAAGATGAAAAGAAGAAGAGTAAAGAGCAGAAGAAAAGGGCTGAAAAAATAGACAATAATATAAAGGCTGACAAAAAGTTAAATGATAATAGTACTGTACCTAGTAGTTCAAGTGCAGATTATAAAAGGGGATTCAAACACCAAGCCTTTTCAAATTCAACACAGGTAATTTTAGTTACTACAAAAGGAATGGGCACAAGTTATTGCAATATAAAGTTTTATGAAAAGGCCGGTGAAGACTGGAATGTGATAACCGAAACATCGGGAAGGCTTGGAAGTAATGGATTAGCATATATATCGAATAGGAAACAGTCTACAAATAAGACTCCAGCCGGAGTTATAAATATAATTTCAGCTTTTGGAGTTGCAAATAACCCAGGAACAAAATATTCTTACACTAAAGTAAATAATGAGATGTATTGGGATTTGAATAGTGGTAGTTCCACATATAATAGACTTATATATAATAATCCAGGTGGTGATTATGAACATCTAGCAAGCTATCCAACTCAGTACAAGTATGCCTTAGTTACAGATTATAATAATGGGCAAGTTCAAGATAAAGGTGGAGCAATATTTTTACACTGCAATGGGAATGGATCTACAGGGGGATGCGTCTCTATGGATGAAACATCAATGAGAAATATAATAACTAGGGTAGATCCAAATAAAAACCCAAAGATATTAATAATACCAAACTCTGACTTAGGAAGTTACTGGAACTGATTTAAACTTAATATGAATATAAGTAGTGGTCTTATATAATAAATATAAATATTATGTTGAAAGTATTAATGTTATTATCAAGGTTTTACTTATAAAGGAGATGATGGATTGAACAAAAAGTCAACAGATTTAGGTAAAGGATCTGTAGGAAAGATTTTGTTAAGACTAGCTTTGCCAGCTATTGTAGCACAACTTGTAAATGTTTTGTATAACATAGTAGATAGAATCTTTATAGGTAGAATGCCTAGTGGTGATATAGCCATGGCAGGCGTTGGAATAGCTTTCCCAATTATCATGCTAGTATCAGCATTTAGTGCGCTTATAGGTATGGGGGGAGCTCCACTTGCAGCTATTAAAATGGGTGAAGGTGATAATACAGCTGCAGAAAAGATAATGGGAAATAGTTTTTCTATGTTATTAATATTAGGAACTATTTTAACTATATTGTTTATGATATTTAAAGAGCCTATACTTTGGGCTTTTGGTGCCAGTGAAGCAACTATTAACTTTGCTTTAGATTATTTGAATTTATATCTTGTAGGTACCATATTTGTGCAAATAGCACCAGGAATGAACACTTTTATATATACCCAGGGGTTTGCTAAAATAGGTATGGCTACAGTAATAACAGGTGCTGTTATAAATATAATATTAGATTCTATATTTATATTTGTATTTGATATGGGGGTTAAGGGCGCAGCTTTAGCAACTATAATAGCTCAAGTTGTTTCAGCTTTATGGGTATTTCATTTTTTGATTGGAAATAAAAGCATCATTAAAATTAAGAGGAAGTATTTGGTTCCAGATTTAAATATAGTTTTATCTATTATTGCTCTAGGGGTGCCTCCATTTATAATGCATTCTACTGAAAGCATAGTTTTGATAGTTTTAAATAATAAAGTTCAAGTTTATGGTGGAGATTTAGCTGTAGGTGCTATGACTATAATGAGCAGTATTATGCAAATAGTAACACTCCCTATAATAGGCCTATCTCAAGGGGCACAACCTATTATAAGTTACAATTATGGGGCCGGGAATTTACATAGAGTAAAGAAAACTTTCAAGATATTATTTATAAACTGCATAACTTATACCATAATTATGTGGGGATTACTAATGTTATTTCCAAAAGTCTTCGTATCTATATTTAATAATAAATCAGAACTTTTGCAAATTACATCTATGAGCATAAGAATATTCTTTTCAGGAATTTTACTGTTTGGAGCTCAAATAGCTTGTCAGCAAACATTTCTTGCATTAGGGCAAGCAAAAATATCTTTAATTATGGCTCTGCTTAGAAAGGTTGTGCTATTAATACCACTTATATTTATACTTCCTATATTTTTTGAAGATAAGCTTAAGGCAGTATTACTAGCTGAACCTATATCAGATGTTTTAGCAGCTATAACAACAAGTATATGTTTTTACATATTTTATAAAAGAAATTTAGTAGATGGTGCAAGTACAAAGATTCATATGTAAATTGAACTGGAAGTGGAGATTTAAAAATAAGCGCAAAAGTTTATGCACCTTAAAGAAAAAGTATGTTAGAATTGATATATTAATTGAAGATTTTTTATCGAAATATTTCATAAATAGGAGAGAGATTAATGGCAGTAGAAATTTTAACTGATAGCACAAGTTATATACCTAAAGGTATTCTAAATAAGTTAAGCATAAATATGGTATCTTTAAATATAATATTTGACGACAAGAGTTATAAAGAAAGGGACATGGAAAATGAAGACTTTTATAATATAATGGATGAAAGAGGAATTCCAACGTCCTCACAACCTAGTGTTAATGATATGTATGATCAAATGAAAAAAGTTGTAGAAAATGGGAATAGTCTTTTATGTATATTTTTATCCTCCCATATGAGTGGAACATTTTCTACGGCTAATATGGTTAAAGATATGATTTTAGAAGAATATAAAGATGCAAACATAGATATATTAGACTCTAAGTCTAACTCAATGCAACTTGGATTTGCGGTAATTGTAGCTGCAAGAGCTGCAAAAGAGGGAAAAGAGTTAGAACAAGTTAAAAAGATAGCAGAAGATAATATGAGAAGAAGTAAATTTTTGTTTATACCAGATAATCTTGAGTATTTAAGAAAAGGTGGAAGAATCGGTGGTGCCAGCAGTATTATCGGAAATGTACTTAAGATAATACCTATTTTAACAGTGGAAGACGGTAAGACAACGGTATTAACTAAAATAAGAACTAAGAAAAAGGCCTTATTAACATTAGTGGATAATATGGTTCACGATGTTAATATATATGGAATAGGGGAAGTAGTAATCCATCATATAAACTGCAAAGATGAGGCAATTAAATTGGCTCATATAATAAAAGAAAAGATAAATATAGACATTGATATATGTGATATAGGACCTGTAATAGGAATGCATGTAGGACCTAAGGCTATGGGCATAGTTTATTACACTAAAAGAGATATGAAATAAACCTTTAAAATACTTCATTTAAGTAATATGGAGTATTTTAAACCTATTATTAAATAGCATAAGAGGAGGAATTTTAGTTGTCTAACGCAGAACATATATTACAATGTTTATTAGAAAATTTAGATGAAGGAATTCATATAGTAGACTCTAATGGGAAGACTATATATTATAATAGTGTTATGAGCAAGGTTGAAGGAATAGATCAAAGTAAGGTTTTAGGAAAAAAGGTAAATGAATATTTAAAAGAGGTAAAAGATCATGAGTCTACCATAATGAGTTCATTAAAAAGCGGTGAAAAAATTGTAGATTTGATACAACATTATGATAGTGGTCATAGGAAAAGGGTTACAACTATAAATACAACAATACCTTTAGTTTTGGATAACAAAACTATATGTGTAATTGAAATAGCAAAAGATACAACTCAATTAGAAGAACTTACAGAAAAGATATATAGACTACAAAATTTAGAAGGAAACAATATAAAGCACTATACATTTCAAGATATATACGGAAATAATGCAGCTATGAAAGATGCAATAGAAAAGGCTAAAAGATCTAGCAAATCAAATTCCACTGTGCTAATATATGCAGAAACTGGTGCAGGTAAAGAAGTTTTTTCCCAGAGTATTCATTATGGTAGTCTAAGAAAGAATAAGCCTTTTATAGCTATAAATTGTGCAGCTATCCCTGGAACATTACTTGAAGGCATGCTTTTTGGTACAGAAAAGGGCGGATTTACGGGTGCAGAAAATAAAAAGGGGCTATTTGAGGAGGCAAATCACGGGACTATATTGTTAGATGAAGTTAATTCTTTAGAACCATATCTTCAATCCAAACTTTTGAGAGTACTTCAAGAGGAAAAGGTAAGACCTATTGGAAGTAATAAGACAGTAGATATTGATGTAAGAATAATAGCAACAATAAATGAAGATCCAGAAAAGCTTATAGAAAGTGGTAAGCTTAGAAAAGACTTTTATTATAGGTTAAGTGTAATTAGGATAAATATACCTTCCCTAAGAGAAAGAAAAGAGGACATCCCTATATTTGTAGAAAAGTTAATTTTAAAATATAACAAGATTTTGAATAAGAATATAAGAGGAATAGATGAAGATATGCTAAATAAGCTCTTAAAATACAATTGGCCAGGCAATATAAGAGAGCTTAAAAATGTAATAGAGTCTGCTATAAATATGGCGGAATACAATTCAATCCTCACACAAAATCACTTTGATAATAGAATAATAAATAAAGATTTAAAAGATGCTAATAATAATATTTCTTATACCACATCTAAAGAAGAGAGTAGCTTTAATTTAGAAGAACATATATCTAATATTGAGAAAAAGATAATATGTAAGGTGTTATATGAAAATAACAGTAACATAAGTAAAAGTGCAAGAAAACTAGGAATTTCAAGGCAAACACTTCAATATAAGATAAAAAAATATAATATTAATTAAGGTATATTATGTTAAAGCTTAAAATATCATATACATGCAAAAAAACTTGCTTTATATGCAAAAAAAAATGCAGGAGATATACAAGGCTAAATATACAGAATTTTAAGAAAAGGGTGGTATGAGAAAAACATAGTAGCAAAAAAATGTGCAAGTAAAGACACCTGTATTTAGGAAATGGCCTAGATACAGGTGTCTTTAGTTGGCATAAAAATTGCTATAATAAATTAAATGGAACAATAAAATATTTAAAGCTTAAAATATAAAATGTGGTAGGTGAAAGATATGATAAGAAAGGGAACATGGATTGAAATTGAAGAAGTAGTTTTAGAAGTAGACGATAGGGCTAGTAACATACCAATTGAAACTAAAGCTACCCCTCTTAAGTGCTGGATACGTGGGTATTGCATGGAGGACTGTGACCTAGGTGAATATGTACAGGTTAAAACTAATATAGGGAGAATTGCCAAAGGCGTAGTTGTAGAGGTAGAGCCAGGATATTATCATACTTATGGTAAGTACGTAAGTGAAATATCTAGGATAGGAATTCAAGCAAAAGAGATGATTAAATAAGTAGTTAAATAAAATATAACGTATGAACATATTAATAAATGTATGTATGGGCTCATTTTAATTAGAAGTTTAATAATTTTTTTAAAGGGGGCATAAGGGACAGATGAATAAATATGAAAAGCTTATGGAAAGAAAAAATGAAATAATGCTTAAGTCTGTAGGGATCAATTTCGAAAAATATGAAACAGGAAATCTTTCTTTTGATTATGAATGGTTAATGGAAGATGTAGGATATTCATTAAATGAAGTAAGGGATATACAAAGAGAAGTTGGGGTTGGAAACACACCTTTATTAGAACTTAAAAATATAACAAAACTTGCTAGAAAGTGTTCTAAAACTGGAAGGGCGGCTAGGATATTTATAAAAGATGAAAGTTGTAATCCTTCTGGAAGCTTTAAGGATAGGAGGGCATCAATATCGGTATATGATGCTATGAAAAGAGGATACAAAGGTGTAGGAGCTGCAACTTCAGGAAACTATGGAGCTGCGGTGGCATCTCAAGCTAATATTAGGGGACTTAAATGTATAATAGCTAATGAATGTTATGACTCAAGAAAAGTTGGACAACCTGAAATATTAGAAAAGGGTAGAAAATGTGAAGGCTATGGAGCTGAAGTCATTAGACTTACCGTAGGTCCAGAATTATTTTATGCTTATTTAAAGATACTTGAAGATACAGGGTATTATAATGCATCACTATATTCATCTTATGGAATAGCGGGTATAGAAACCTTAGGAGATGAAATAGCAAAAGAATGTAATGAAAGATTTGGAAAGTACCCAGAGGCTGTTATAGCAACTCATGCAGGTGGGGGAAATGTAACGGGGACTGCAAGAGGTCTTATTAAGGCAGGAGCCTTAAATACCAAGATTATAGGGGCATCTGTGGATCTTTCTGGTCTTCATATGGCATCGGATATAGATTTCAATAAAAAGTCTTTCACCACAGGTCATACAGGGTTTGGTATTCCATTTCTCACATATCCAGATAGGTCGGACGTTCCAAGAAGTGCTGCAAGACCATTAAGATACTTAGATAGATACGTTACTATAACTCAAGGAGAAGTATTTTGGATGACTGAAATACTAGCTCAAATTGAGGGCCTTGAAAGAGGTCCGGCAGGTAACACATCCCTTTCGGCTGCCTTTTCCATAAGTCAAGAATATGATGATGACGCCATAATAATTGTTCAAGAAACTGAGTATACAGGGGCAGGTAAACATTTAATACCTCAACTTAATTTTGCAAAAGAAAATGGAATTAAGGTTTTTATTGGTGATCCAAAAGATCAGGTTCCGGGAGAAAACATAGTTATACCTTCAAGTCCATCTTTAGTATCAGTTATAGATGTAGATATGGATAATATGAGAGGTTCTTATATTAAGAACATGATCAAAAGGCTAGGAAAAGATCAGGTAAGAGAAGTTGATGTAGAATTTTTATGTAAAGAAACTAAGATGTCAAAAAATGAAGTAGCACAAATATTAAGATTCCACAACGTTGAAATAGATTAGGAGGATTACAATGAAAAGAGAAAACGATTTCGAGGAAAGAAGGGAACATTTAAAGCATTTAAATAATGATGAGTTGTATGAAAGATTTTGGAGTCTTACAGAAGAGATAGTTAAACCTATGGTGGAACTTGGGCATGATTATACATCTCCAGCTATTGAACGATCTGTGCTTTTAAGGATGGGATTCTCAAGTATTGAAGCAAAACCTATAATTGATTATGGTACAAAGTGGAACCTTCTTTCAAAAGGAATAGGTAATGTGGTTTTAACCTATGGAAGGCTTCGAGATATTTCTTATCTTAAAGCAGGAGAAGAACTATCTAAAGGTATAGGATGGGATATGATTTTAAAAGAGATGAAGGGAGGGGATAGATAATGGTAGAAAGATTAGAGCAGAACAAAAAGCTTAATATTGAAGAAATCCTAAAGGATTTAGATAAGTATGAGCCGAAATGGAGAGGATGGCATTGGAGGGAAGAGGTAGTGGATGGAAAGGTTGGAGAGTTTAGTTACAAAGAAATATCAGCTCCTTTGAAAAAAAGTCATCCACTCCCGGCTGCAAGAAGTTTTGAGGGGATAGATCCACAACCAAGGGCTGTTATTACAACGGAAATTGCTTCAGGTAGGTTTGAAGATGATATAAGAAGAATGAGAATGGCAGCTTGGCATGGTGCAGATCATTTAATGGTTATAAGAACTGCAGGACAAAGTCATTTTGATGGATTAATAGAAGGAAGTCCAGAAGGCATAGGTGGCGTACCTATTACGAGAAAGGAGATTAGGGCTACAAGAAAAGCCATAGATTTAATAGAAGAAGAAGTAGGAAGGAAGATTAACTTTCACTCTTATGTATCTGGGGTAGCTGGGCCGGATGTAGCTGTTATGTTTGCAGAAGAGGGGGTTAACGGGGCACATCAAGATCCTCAATATAATGTTCTTTATAGGAATATAAATATGTTTAGATCCTTTGTAGACGCTGCAACAGCAAAGCATATAATGGCTTATGTAGATATGCTTCAAATAGATGGAGCTCATAACGCTAATGCTACAGCTATGAAGGGATATAATGTGATGCCAGAACTTATGGTTCAACACGCTATAAATTCAAAGTTTTCAGAAATGGTTGGAATAAAGCCAGAGAATATAGCACTTTCAACGGTGCCACCGACTTCTGCACCGGCTCCTTGTATGAGATACGATCTACCTTACGCAGTAGCACTTAGGCAGTTTTTCAAAAAGTATAAAATGAGAGCTCAAATGAACACTAAATATATAGAATCCTGTGAAAGAGAAGCAACAGTTGGACATACCCTAAACCTTTTAATATCAGAATTAACATCAGTAGATATTCAAAGTACAATAACCCCTGATGAGGGAAGAAATGTGCCTTGGCATTATAATAATATTCATGCTGTAAATACAGCTAAGCAAGCTTTTTTAGGTATGGATGGTCTAATGGATATGGTAGAACTTAAAGAAACAGGATATTTACCAGAAAAAGTACGAGAGATACAAGAAAGAGCCATATTATTTCTTGAAGAGATAATTGAATGTGGTGGATATTTTAAGGCAGTAGATTCTGGATTCTTTATAGATTCAGGAGAGTACCCAGAAAGAAATGGTGATGGTATTTCAAGGAAAATGGATGGTGGAGATGCAGTTAATACTATAATAAAAAGGGATGAGGACTACTTTGCACCGGTTTGTGGACAATTTGGATATAATAATGTACCAAAGCAATATAAAAAGCCCTGTGATGCTATAGAAGAATGTACTCTATGTAATCATTCAAAGATTAAATATATAGATGAATTAGATGATAAAGATAATGCTAAAGAAAGAATGGAGAAAGTTAAAGAGGATGGCACAGTGGTTCCGGAAGTTCAATGGTCTAAAGATGGATATGTAAAAATAACATTATGTATTCCAGAAAATGAACAAATAAGTGAAGCAGCAGCTATTGAAATGGGTAAAAGGATGAATTTAAGAGATGTGGAGATTCTTCATAAACAAGTGCTTCAAAGCTCAGAGGGTACACTTGTAGAAATTAAAGGAGTATGTAATTTTGAGCCAATAAAGCGTGATGAATTAATTCTTCCAAAAAGGAGAAAAACACTTTCAAATGGGATTATGAAAGATTATGTTAAGACACATCCAGTAAAAATTGTAGCAGCAACAGTAGGTGAAGATGAGCATTCTGTAGGACTAAGAGAGGTTATAGATATTAAACATGGTGGAGTTGAAAGATTTGGGTTAGAAGCTATATATCTTGGAACTTCATGTCCTATAGATAAACTAGTAGAGGCAGCTATAGAATCAAAAGCTGTAGCTATATTATGTAGCACTATAATTACCCACAATGATGTTCATATAAAAAACATGAAGAAACTTAATGATCTTTGTATTGAAAAGGGGGTAAGAGATAAGCTTATACTTGTTTCAGGGGGAACTCAAGTTACAGATGAAATAGCAAGAGCTAATGGTATGGATGTTGGATTTGGAAGGGGATCAAATGGAACAGATGTGGCATCTTTTATAATTAAAAAGCTAATAGGTGAATATGTAAATAAAGATGAGTAGAATTCAATTAAAATGGAGGTGTTATTTTGAAAGTTGATTATATAGTTGCTGAAATAGGTAGCACCACTACTTTAGTTACGGCTTTAAATGTAAAAAAGGATAATGAAGGCAGGGTCTATGTAGAGATTCCATTTCAGGGGGAAAGTTGTACTACGGTTTTAGACGGAGATGTGACTATTGGTCTTAAAGATGCAATAAGACATATTGAAAGAGAAATAGGGGATACATTAACATGGGATAAAATAATGGCTACAAGCAGTGCGGCTGGAGGACTTAAAATAACGGTGCACGGACTTATGGAACAGATGACTGTTAAGGCAGCAAGAGAAGCAGCTCTTGGTGCTGGAGGAATAATTAAAATGGTTACTTCGGGTAAGATGAGAAAAAGTGATCTAAAAGCTATAAGAAATATAGACCCAAATATGATAATAATTGCAGGTGGAACAGACTATGGTGAAAGAGAAACAGCACTTTATAATGCTGAGCTTATAGGTAAAGAAAACTTTAATAAACCCATAGTGTACTGTGGAAATATAGAAAATAGAGAAGAAATAAAAGAAATATTAAATAACGAAGAACTTTATATAATTGATAATGTTTACCCAGGTATAGATGAGCTTAATGTGGAGCCAGCAAGAAAGGTGATTCAAGAGGCCTTTGAAAAGAATATAATAAAGGCGCCAGGGATGAGTAAGATAAAAGAAATGGTAAAGGGCAGTATAATGCCAACACCAGGAGCTGTAATGGAAAGCACAAAGATTTTATATGATATTATAGGAGACATTTTGGTCTTTGATGTAGGAGGTGCAACTACTGATGTCCACTCGGTTACTGAAGGTAGTAGTGTGGTTTTAGATATGCTTATAAACCCAGAACCAAAGGCTAAGAGGACTGTAGAGGGAGATATTGGAGTATTTATAAATAGTAAAAATGTAATAGATTTAATGGATATAAGAGATTTAGATGGCTTTACTAAACAATATGTGAGGGAACATATAAAGGCAATACCAATAGAAAATAAGGATATAAATGCAAGTATTATGCTAACAAGAAAAGCTATGGATGTGGCTATAAATAGACATGCCGGGGTAATAAAGAGAAAGTATGGAGGCGAAAGTGGATTTATAGCTTATGGGAAGGATTTATCAAAGGTTAGCTATATAGTAGGAACAGGAGGGGCGTTAACTAGGATAAAAGGTGGAGAAGAATTACTAGGAGGTATACGTTACTTAAAAGACGAGGTAACAATGCTCCCAAGAAAAGGTGCTAAGGTACTTTTAGATAGAGATTATGTAATGGCTTGTGCTGGAGTTTTAAGTAAAGAAAACAAAGAGGCTGCTATAGCACTTTTAGTTCAAAGTTTAGGCATAGATTAGGATATATCAAATAGATAAATGACTTATATGATTTTAAAAATAATTTCTGATTTAACTTGATTTGATAAAAACAAATATAAAAGGAGCATTATTATGGGGAAAGTTTATCCTTGTTTAGAGGCTGATTTATCAAAGTTAATTCATAATGTAAAAGAAATTGTATCTATATGTAATAAAAATAATATAAAGGTTACAGCTGTAACTAAGGTGTTTTGTGCCTATAGACCTATTGTAGAGTCTATACTTCAAGGTGGAGTTAGTGAACTTGCGGACTCTAGAATATTAAATTTAAAAAAGATGGAAGATTTAAATTGTAAAAAGACTCTACTTAGAATTCCAATGGTAAGTGAATGTTACGAGGTTGTTAGGTATAGTGATATGAGTCTTAACTCGGAGATTGATACAATAAAAAAATTATCAATGGCGGCAGTAGAATTAAATAAGGTACATGATATTTTGCTTATGGTAGACATTGGTGATTTAAGAGAAGGTGTACTAGTGGAAGATGCAATAGATACAGTAAGACAAATAATAACCTTAGATAATATAAATTTAGTTGGACTTGGAACTAATGTAACCTGTTATGGAGGGTTAATACCAGATACAGAGAATCTAGGTAAACTTATAAGACTAAAGCATGATATAAAAAATATTTTTAACTTAGATTTATCTATCATATCGGGTGGAAATTCTAGTAGCTTATATATGGTTATAAATGATACAATTCCAAAAGAGGTTAATAATCTTAGAATCGGAGAATCTATAGTGCTTGGAGTGGAGACAGCCTATGGTGAATTAATTCCTAATTGTTATAAAGATGCCTTTATACTTAAAAGTGAAATAATAGAACTTAAGTATAAGCCTTCAGTTCCAAATGGAAATATAGGGTTAAATTCTTTTGGAGAGAAACCACAATTTGAAGATAAAGGAATAAGGAAGAGGGCCATAGTGGCACTTGGAAAACAAGACGTAAGAATGGAGGGATTAAAACCATTAGATGAAAATATAAGCATATTTGGAGCTAGCAGTGATCATTTAATTTTAGATGTAACTGATAGTAAGGAAGATTTAAAGATAGGTGATATAGTAGAATTTAAATTAAGCTATGGAACACTATTATCAGCAATGACATCACCATATATAGAAAAGTCTTATAAGAATGAAGAGGTTTACAACTATATATAAAAAATATGGTAATATTTAAAAAGGAATAATTAATAAACTTATTAATTACTATAATACAATTTTAAGGGAGGGGTATATTATGAAAGATAAGATAAAGATTGTTGTTTTTGGACTTGGTTCTATGGGAAGTGGCATTGCTAATATGATATTAAATAAAAAAGGATTTCAAATTGTAGGAGCTATTGATATGGATCCTAGTAAAGTAGGAAAGAAACTTTATGAGGTTTTAGGGGTAGAAGAAAATGAAGATAATTGCTGCGTAGTTACAAATGATGCAAATGATGTAATGAAAAAAGGGTTTGCAAAAGTATGTATAATAGCTACAGCTTCTTTTACGAAGGTAGTATTTCCTTTAATAAAAATGGCGGCCGAGGCAGGGATGGATGTAGTGACAACCGCTGAAGAAATGTCCTATCCAAAAGCTTTAGATAAAGAACTTTCAGAGGAAATGGACAAAATAGCTAAGGAAAACAATATATCTATACTTGGAACTGGTGTAAATCCAGGCTTTATAATGGATTTAATGGTTATAATGCTTACAGGAGTTTCTGAATCAGTAGATAATATAAATGTAACTAGAATTAATGATTTAGCTTGTTTTGGAAAGGCTGTTATGGTAGAACAGGGGATAGGACTTAAAGAACAAGAGTTTATAAAAGGAGCTAAAGATGATACTGTGGCTGGTCATGTGGGATTTCTACAATCCTTTGGAATGATTGAAGAAGCTTTCGGTGTTAAATTAAATAACATTAGACAGGAAAAAGAGCCTATTCTTACAAAGGTTCCACGAGCTACAGAAATTGTTTCTGTTAAAGAAGGAAATGTGGTAGGATGTAGACAACTAGGATATGCAGATTTAGGTGAAAGGTTATTCATTACTATGGATCATCCGCAACAAATAAAACCGGAACTTGAAGATGTTGAAACAGGAGATTATATAAACATTAATGGAGTTCCTAAATTAAATCTTCAAATAAAACCGGAAATACCAGGAGGGATTGCAACAGTTGCTATATGTGTAAACATGATTCCTTTAGTAATAAATTCAGAGCCAGGGCTTAAAACCATGTTAGATTTACCAATTCCAAGAGCAATTATTGGAGATGTAAGGGATCTTGTAAAAGACAAAAAGTAAGACAAAAATAAAAAGTAGAGGATGTTTGTAATCGATGAAGGAAGACAAAAATAAAAAGCTGGGAATTAGTTTATTAGTACCATTAGCTATAGGAACTATGATTGCATCTGGTATCTTTAATAGTCCTATAGACCTTATAGAAACCGCAAATCCATTGGCTGTTATTATATCATGGGTGATAGGTGTAACGGGAGTTATAATGATAGGAATTGTATTTTATATGCTCTCAAATAAAAGACCAGAATTAAAGGGTGGTATTTATTCTTATGCTAAAACAGGTTATGGGGACTTTGTAGGATTTAATTCGGCTTGGGGGTATTGGACAAGTTCTTTACTTGGAAATATGGCTTTTATATTTTTAATTTTTAAAACTATAAATAGCTTAATTGGAGATAATTATTTCATGCCACCTATTTATTCTTTTATATTTGGATCTATTCTTTTATGGTTCTACTATTTTTTAATAAAAAGAGGAATTAAAGAAGCGGGTAAACTTAATTTAGTTATTACCATAGCTAAAATTATACCACTAATTTTAGTTATAGTATTAGGTATGTTAGTTTTTTCAACGGATATATTCAACGTACCAAACTGGCAGACTATTTTAGCATCTAATGGTAAGGAGGTCACTTTAGGAAAACAGATAAGTGATTCTATGGGAAGTATTTTATGGTGTTTTGTAGGTGTTGAAGGATTAGTAGTTTTATCAGATAGGGCAAAGTCTCAAAATGCAGTTGCTAAGAGTACAATAATTGCATTAATTGTTACGGCGATGCTTTACATGCTGATATCTGTAATATCAATGGGGGTTTTACCAGCTAATGAGTTATTATCTGCGCAAACCCCATTAGCACTAGTCTTATCAAAAACAGCATTAGGAGATGCTGGAGGAATGATAGTTAAACTTGGGATTTTAATTTCTCTTTTAGGTGCTTTGCTTTGCTGGAATTTAATAACCACAGAAATATTGTATCTTCCGGCAAAACAAGATAATTTAATGCCAAAGTGGTTTAAAAAGGTTAACGATAAAAATGTGCCAGTTAATGCACTTTTATTTTCAATGGTTGCATCACAGCTTATACTACTAGGTATGTTATCACCAGCATTACAAAAGGGATACTACATAGTAACTCATATAGCTACAACTAATATATTAATTCCATACTTATTATCTTCTATGTTTGCATTAAAGACTTTTAAAAACGAAAAGAATTGTATCAAAGAAAAAGCTGTATGTATATTGGCTTGTATATATTCAACCTATGTAATATATGCAGCAGGAGTAGCATATTTAGCATTAGCATTTATAATGTATGCTACAGGCATAGGGTTTTATATAAAAGCTAAAAAGGAAAAACAACAGTCTATAGAAAGTAAAGAAAAAATGGCTATGATAGTTATGGTTATAATAGCTATTATCATGATAATTGCTATAGCTATGGGCAAGGTTTCCGTTTAGACTATTTGTACAAAAAACTTTTGATTTTAGACCTTATTATATTTATCTAAAAAAGGTACACTTACTTTAAGATTATATATCTTTTAGTAAGTGTACCTTTTTTATTGGGTTTCATACTTAAACATATATGATATAATTTAATTGAGGTGACATAATGACAGAATCATTACTAAAAGTTATTAATATGACAATAATGCAAATGGGATATTTCACTGGGTTAATTCTTTTTGTAGGCCTTATACTAGGCTTTTTTGAAAAGGCTGCAAATACATTTATACAAAGGTCCTTAGGTAGAAAGGGAATATTTATTACAGCATTTATTGGTACCCCCATCCATGAAATAGGTCATGCTATAATGTGTGTAATATTTAATCATAAGATTGTGGATATAAAACTTTTGAATTTTAAGGACAAAGAAGGGGTATTAGGATATGTTAAGCATAGTTACAATAAAAATAGCTTATACCAAAGGATAGGCAACTTGTTTATAGCTTTAGGTCCTATATTTAGTGGTACTTCAGTGTTAATATTAGCATTGTACTCTTTTATGCCACAATCTTTTAGCATATTAAAGAAATATGTTATCTACGGCATAAACAGTGATAGAATAGATAAAGATTTAGTATTGTCATTATTAAACTTATCAGGAGTGCTTTTAAAAAGTATTTTTAGTGTTAATAATTTTCAGCACATTAGCTTTTGGATATTTATAATAGTTGCAATATGTGTATCATCTCATATGGCATTAAGCAAAGCAGATATAGAAAACGGTAAAGACGGGTTCTTAGTTCTATTGGCATTTATATTTGTAATGAATATAGTTCTTGTATATTTTAGTGTAAGTATTACACAATATAGATTACAATTGATTAGATATAATATTTATTTAAGTATATTTTTAATGATAGCAATAATGTTTTCCATATTTAGTTTGGTAATAAGTTTTTTATGTCAGGGCAATTGCATTTAAAAACTTGAGTTAAATCCCTTTACATAGTAGAATTTATTTAATAATATTACTAATGTAAAGGGGATTTTTATAATTATGTATCACGAACTTTCAAATTCTTTTATAAGCATTTCAGACCCAAGAGATAATAATTCAAAACATAAGCTTATTGATATACTAACAATAGCAACTTGTGCAATAATATGCGGAGCCGATACATGGACAGATATAGCTCAATATGGCACATCAAAACAAGAGTGGTTTTCAACATTCTTAGAGCTTAATCATGGGATACCATCCCATGATACTTTTGGAAGAGTATTTTCTATTATTAATCCAAAAGAATTTCAGGAAGCGTTTATTAAGTGGATCAAAGATATTTCTGATAAAGTTACTGGTGACGTAATTGCCATAGATGGCAAGACAGTTAGGCATTCCTTTGATACAAGTAACAATAAATCAGCTATTCATATGGTAAGTGCATGGTCAAATCAGTTAGGTTTAGTTTTAGGTCAGATAAAGGTTAATGATAAATCAAATGAAATAACAGCAATTCCAGAATTATTAGATAAGATAGATATAAATAAATCTATAGTAACAATTGATGCTATGGGTACTCAAAAAAATATAGCTAAAAAAATAATCAAAAAGGGCGGAGATTATGTTTTAGCTTTAAAAGGTAATCATAAAAACTTTTCCAACGATATAAAATACTTTTTTGAAGAAGAATCTAAGAATAAATTTGCTGATGTTGAATATAGTTTTTTCAAGACTACTAACAAAGATCATGGCAGAATTGAAACACGTAAACATTACTTAATTAACGATTTAAACTGGCTTTCACAGAAGTCAGAGTGGAAAAACCTAAATAGTATAATTATGGTTGAATCTGAAAGAACCATAGGCGATAAAACATCTAAAGAAAGAAGGTATTATATTTCGAGCTTAACAGAAAATGTTGAAAAGGTTGCTGATGCCATTAGAAAACATTGGGGAATAGAGAATAGCTTACATTGGATTTTAGATATTGCTTTTAGAGAAGATGATAGCAGAATAAGAATTGAAAATGCAGCTGAAAACTTTGCCATCTTAAGGCATATAGCTTTAAACTTATTAAAAAATGAAAAATCAGTAAAGATTGGTGTAAAAGCTAAAAGACTCAAATCCGGTTGGGATAATGATTATTTAAGAAAGGTTTTAACTTCAATCCAATAGAAACATCGTTTTCATAAAGTTATTACAGTTCTAATATCTTAAGTAAACGTTATATTAAACTTCTATATTTTCAAGTGCAACAATATCCTTATACTACCAAAATATGATTAAACTTTAGCTCATTACAATATAAGGATGCAATTGCCCTGTTTTTTATGTTGTTTGCTATTTTCTAAAAAAAGCTAGTGTGGTAAACTAGAAGATGAGATTTTACTTTTGATATAATATTAAATGATATAATATTAAATTCAATTAAAATTAAAAATCACTATTTTTTTATAAGTTAAACAAAAATACTATCAAAATAAGAAAGGATGATTTATTAGATGAATATCGATAAATTAACTATTGACACAATAAGGGTTATATCAGCAGAGGCTATACAAAAAGCAAATTCTGGTCATCCAGGATTACCACTTGGTTGCGCTCCAATGTCTTATACATTATGGGCTAAGCATTTAAAACATAATCCTAAAAATTCAAACTGGATTGATAGAGATAGATTTGTGCTTTCAGCAGGTCATGGATCAATGCTTATTTATTCATTACTTAATATTTTTGGATATGATGTTAGCATGGAAGATATAAAGAATTTTAGACAGTATGGAAGTAAGACTGCAGGACATCCAGAATATAAGCATATAGATGGAGTTGAAACAACTACAGGACCTTTAGGTCAAGGAATCTGTAATGCTGTAGGTATGGCTATTTCAGAATCTTATCTTGCAGAAAAGTTTAATAAAGAAGGATTTAATGTAGTGGATCACTATACTTATACTATAGCTGGAGATGGCTGTCTAATGGAAGGTATTTCAGGAGAAGCATCATCTCTTGCAGGAACTTTAGAGCTAGGTAAGCTTATTATGTTATATGATTCTAACAACATATCCATAGAAGGTGATACAGATATCGCTTTTAGAGAAGATGTAGCTAAAAGATATGATGCATATGGATGGCAAGTAATACATGTGGCAGATGGTAATAACGTTGAAGAAATAAGTAAAGCTATAGAAGAAGCTAAAAAAGATAAAAAGAAACCAAGTATAATAATAGTTAAAAATATAATAGGTTTTGGATGCGCGGCTAAGCAAGGAACAGCTTCAGCTCATGGAGAGCCTTTAGGTGAAGATAATATAAAAGTATTGAAAGAAGGTTTTGGTTGGAAGCATGAACCATTTACTGTTCCAGAAGAAGTTAAAGAAAACATGAAAAGCTTTAACAAAGATGCTGCAACTAAAGAAAAAGCATGGAATGATTTATTTGAATCATATAAAAAGGCTTATCCTGAACTTGCAAAAGAATGGGACACTTGGTTTAATGGAAAGTTATCCACAGAAATATTAAATGATAAAGATTTTTGGAGCTTTGAAAAGCCTATGGCAACAAGAGAATCTTCAGGAATACTTATTAATAGGTTAACTAAACTTATTCCTAATCTTATTGGAGGGTCAGCAGACCTTGCACCTTCAAATAAGACTTATATGAAAGATAGAGGAGATTTCTCAGCAGAGGATAGGAGTGGTGCAAACTTACACTTTGGAGTAAGAGAACATGCTATGGCTGCTATTGGAAATGGTATATACTTACACGGAGGACTTAGAGTTTTTGTATCTACATTCTTTGTGTTTAGTGACTATATGAAAGGTGCTATGAGACTTTCAGCTATTATGGGACTTCCAATAACTTATGTACTTACACATGATAGTATAGGAGTTGGTGAAGATGGTCCTACACATGAGCCTATAGAACATTTAGCCGCTTTAAGAAGTATGCCTAATATGACTGTATTTAGACCAGCAGACTCTAAAGAGACAGCAGCAGGATGGTACTTATCCTTAACTAAGGAGGATGGTCCTGTATCTCTTGTACTTACAAGACAAAAGTTACCTCTTTATGATAACACAGGTAAAGAAGCATTAAAGGGAGCGTATATACTTAAGGATTCAGTAAAAGAGGTTCCAGATATGATATTAATGGCCTCAGGATCCGAAGTAGAACTTATTTATAAAGCAGCAGAAGAATTAAAGAAAAATAATATCGATGCTAGAGTTGTAAGTGTGCCTTCATTTGAATTATTTGAAGCACAAAGTAGTGAATACAAAGAGTCCGTACTTCCTAGAAGCGTAAGATCAAGAATTGCAGTAGAAGCTGCAACTTCCTTTGGTTGGCATAAATATGTTGGACTTGATGGAGATGTAATATCAATAGATCATTTTGGAGCATCAGGAAAAGCAGAAGTTTTATTCGAAACCTTCGGATTTACAGTTGATAACGTAGTTAAAAAGGCTTTAGAATTAAAAAAGTAGTATTTTTATAACAAAAGGTTTAATTAAAAGGACTATATTGATTATCTCAATATAGTCCTTTTAAATTCAACTAGTTTTCTAAGTTATCTTGTGTATGTAAGATATCTAAGTTATTTAAGTCATCTAGATTCTGAGGTTCACTTATGTTTTTTACTGAACTTAAATTATTTAATTCATGTAATTTACTTTTGATTAAGTCTTCATTTATATTAGACATAAATGAAACCTTTTTAGTTAAAGCAACTTCTAATAGCTTCTTCGACTCGTCTAGTTCACCCATCTCTAATTTTATAAGGGCATAATAGTAATAGGCCTCAGGGAAAGCTACATTAGGAATTATTTCTGAATAGATTTTTTCAGCTTCCTCATATTCAGAAAGGAAATAATGAGTTTGAGCCATATTATCTTTAATGACATCATCATCTTCATCATAAAGCAAAGCCTCTTCATTAAAATTCTTAGCCTTTTCATAGTCTCCATTAGATATATAGTAATAACCAAGAACTTCATATACAACAGAATTTAGATAATGAGGCTTTAAATCTTCTGCTATCTTTATAGCCTCGGGAATTCTTCCCTGCTTCCATCTTAAAAGACTAAGATTAAGAAGAGAACTATATTTAATTTGAGGTAAGTTATCATCAAGTTCTACAGCCTTTTCTAAGTAAGGTTCTGATTCTGAAACCTTCCCATCTCTAAGTAATAAATAGCCATAGGAGGATATAAAGTTTGCTTTTGACTTTTTAGAGTTTGCAGCCTTTTTAAAATAAGTTAAAGCCTTTTCTTTATTACCCTTTTTATAAGCATTCCCCCCTGCTGTTGCATATATAGCAGGTAAACTTTTATATATTAGATACAAAAAGTAGATAGTTAATAGTATTTTACCTAAAAGGGGATATCCCATAGATATAGATGAAAATATTATTATAGCAAAGACTAGGTCTGGGAGTATTCTAGTTAATTTTGTTTTCATACCATCCTCCATTAAACATTATTTTTATTGATACAGTTTTTAAATTATATTGTAATAATACCATGTTAACAATAAATTTTGAATAGCATAACAATATTAAATGAATAAATTTACTGTATTTGCACAGAATATAATTAAGTGAAAATCTATATTGTAAGGTGGTGAGGTTGTGAAAGATTCTTCAAACAAGATAGAAGGTAACAAAGATAGTAAATCATTAAAGGATGATATCAGTAAGTATACTTTAATGAAATCACTTAAAGAAAACATAGGATTATTTAAAGATAATATACTTAAATCACATGATACAGTAATTTATAGAGAGTTTAAAAATAAGAACACTGAATTGAAGTTTTGTTTAATATTTATAGATGGAATGGCTGATAGAGAGGTTATTAATGAAAATATAATCTATCCATTAATGCAAGATAATTTTGATGTTCAATCTAAAGACATGATAGATTATATAAAAGAAGAAGTTTTAATAATAGATGATTTAAGTGAAACTAGTGAGATTGAAAAGATTTTAAAGGCATTACTATTTGGAGATACCTTGCTACTTATAGAAGGCTTTGATGAAGGCATAATTCTTAATACAAAATCATGGGAGACTAGAAGCATATCAGAACCACAATCGGAAACTGTAGTGAAGGGACCAAGAGAAGGTTTCAATGAGAGCTTAAATGTTAATATGTCTTTAATAAGAAGAAGGATTAACTCTCCAAATTTAAAGTTTGAAATCCAGGAAATAGGGGTTAGAACCAACACAAGAGTGTGTATTGGTTATGTTGATGGTATAGTAAACCCTAAAATATTAAAAGAATTAAAATTTAGACTAAACAAAATAGATATAGAAGGTTTTTTTTCTAGCGGCACACTACAAGAATTTATAAATGATAGACCTTTATCACCTTTCAAGACCATTGGAAATACTGAAAGGCCAGATGTAGCAGCATCTAAATTGTTACAAGGTAGAATTGTTATATTATGCGATGGGTCACCTACGGTATTGACTCTACCATACTTATTTATTGAAGGCTTTCAAATAAATGAGGACTATTATGATAGTTTTATCTATGCATCTATAAATAGAATTTTAAGATTAATAGCATTTGTACTTACGATAAGTACTCCGGGTATTTATGTTGCTTTTGTTGCATTTCATAAAGAACTTATCCCAACGAAGCTTGCTTTAAGTATATACGTTGCAAAGCAGGGGGTACCGTTGCCCACAGTTGTAGAAACATTGCTAATGATTATTATATTTGAAATAATAAGAGAAGCAGGATTAAGACTCCCAAAGCATATAGGAGGAACAGTAAGTATTGTAGGAGCTTTAGTACTAGGAGATGCTGCAGTTAATGCTAAGTTTGTAAGTGCACCTATAGTAATTGTAACTGCTATTGCAGGAATATGTGGACTAATATTGTATGAAATGAATGCAGGAATAATTGTTTCAAGATTGATGTTTTTAATTTTAGGATCCATATTAGGCTTATATGGAGTTATTTTTGCACTTATGGGATTAATTATACACTTAATGTCTATAAAGAGTTTTGGTATACCTTATATGATGAAACTTATAGATTTAGACAAATATAATATAAGAGATTCTGGTATAAGGGCACCATGGTGGAAATTAAAATACAGAACAAAGTTTATTGCTAAAGATAGAGTAAGAAGTAAAAATTATATTAAAAGAAGGTATAAATAATGAAAAGACATTTAAAGAAATCAGTTATGTTATTTATATTAATATCTTTTACAGTGACATTTTTAGGATGCTGGGATTATGAAGAAATGGTGGATGTAAAATATGTAGCTGGTATGGCAGTAGATAAAGATAAAGACACCAATGAGTACATATTAACATTAGAGGTTTTAGAAGGCTCTACCAACTCAAAATCAATAAATTCTATTATTATTGAAAGTAGGTCAAAAACGCTACATGCGGCATTTAGAGATGCTATTAAATACACAGGAAACATGCTTCAAGTATCTCATGCAAAAGTATTTATCGTAAGCAAGGAAATTGCAGAAGAAGGAATAGTTTCAGTTATTGATTTAATAGATAGGGATGTACAACTGAGGAATGATATGTGGATTTTAATATCTGAAAGTGATACTGCCTCAGATATACTACGTAAAGGAAAAGAAGGAAGTGAAGTTATATCCTATGAGTTAGCTGCAACTAATGCAAATGCAAATAAAATAGGTAAGTATATAGATATGGAATTATTTAAGCTTATAAGTGACATCTCAGATACAGGCTCTTCTGCTATAGTTCCTATGGTTAATGTAGATAATAAGAGTTATGAATCAAAATTTGAAGTTTCCGGAACCGCTATATTTAGAGGAGAAAAGGTAGTAGGAAAATTAGATGGATTTGAAACTATGTTTTTGCAAATATTAAAAGAAGAAAATTTAAAATTTATATTACCTATAGAATTGGAAGATGATAATAATGTGAGTTTAGAAATTATGGATATTAATAAAAGTATAAATCCTAAAGTAAAAGATAATAAGGTTATTATAGATATGACTATAAATATAGATACAGCTTTATCTGAATTAGAATCAAGTGAAGTTAATTACATTTTAAAAGATGAAAGAGATAAATTAAAAAAACAATCAGCAGAACAAATAACCACTAATTGTTATAAAGTAATAGAAAAACTTCAAAAGGAATACAAAAGTGATGCAATAGGATTTGGAGAGGTATTGAAAAAGAAGAAGCCTAGTGAATGGAGAGAGATGGAAGATCAATGGTTAGATATATTCGAAGATATAGAGATTAATTTAGATGTAAATGTAGAGATTAAATATAATGGAGTAACTAATAAAAATATAAAAGTGGGCGATTGATATGATTGTTTTAGTATTGATGGTATATATTTTAATATCGAGCATTGAATTAATGTATTTATATAGTAATAGGTTAAAAAAGGAGGCAATTGTATATGTATGTATAATGTCTATAAGTGTAGTAATAAGTATATTAACTTCTTTAAAAGTTAATATGCAGCCAATGGTATATTTCGGAAGGGTATTAACTGTAATAAAAAGTATACTAGGAGGAATTTTATGAAGGGAGAATCTATATCCAATAAGCAAATGCAACTTTTTATATTTTGCTATAGTATAGGAGGATACCTTTTATTTAATATGGGGGCTAGTTTAAAACAAGATGCATGGATAGCTTCTATTATAGCAGTAACAATTAGTATTCCTCTTATGATTATGTATAGTAGGATTATGTATTTACACCAAGGAAGTAACTTATTTGATATTATAGAAATAGTTTTCGGAAAGGTTTTTGGAAAGTTTATAAATATAATTTTTACTGTTCATGCATTTTTATTAGGATCTTATTTGTTAAGAGATTTTATTGACTTTATTAAACTAACAGCTCTTTTTAATACTCCATCTGTAATCTGTAGTATATGTATTGGTGCTTTAATAATATGGATATTAAAAGAAGGAATTGAAGTTATGTCAGCATGGACTCAGTTTTTTATAAGGATTATATTGTTGTTTATAATTTTGGTATGGATATTATTAATACCTGAAATGGATATTACAAATTTACAACCAGTATTTTATAGTGGAATTAAAGCTATATCAAAAGAGTCACTTAAATTAGTGACATTTCCTTTCAGTGGAATATTTATATTTATGACGTTTTTTGACTATGTTGATTATAACAAAGAGAGTAAATATATATTCGTTAAACCATTAATGATCGGTGGGATAATGGTAGTAGTATTTACACTTGTAAATATAATGATACTTGGAGGTGAGGATTATAACTCATTTTATTATGTAGGATATGAGGCTATAAAAAGGTTGAAGTTACAAGGGGAGTTTCAAAGAGCAGAGGTGGTAGTTTCTATAGCTTTTACAATAATACAATTTATTCAAATAAGCTTTTGTGTACTTGGAGTATCTAAGGGCGTAACAAAAGTATTCAATTTAAAGAATTATAGATACATTTTAATTCCTGTAGTTATTTTAATGATAAATTTTGTGCAAATAATGTTTAAAAGTATTATGGAAGCTATGGAATTTACAAATGATCTATGGCCTTCCTATGCATTTTTGATGCAAATCTTATTTCCACTTATAATATTTATAGTTGCTTTATTAAAGAAAAAATATTCAACTAATAATAAGGAAGTTTAAAGAACATGGTGTATAATGTATATATATTATATGGAAAGGATCTGTGCATATGAAAATAGCAATGCCTAAAAATGGAGAAGTTATTAATCAACACTTTGGAAAAAGTGAAAGTTTTTTAATTGCTGAAATTAAAGAGGAAAACATTACAAATAAAAAGGAAGTTTCAGCTTTAGAGTTACAACATAATCATGGAGGGCTTTCAAAGTTACTTTTAGATGAAGGCGTTTCCTTAGTTATAACTGGGGGAATAGGAGCTGGTGCTTATAATGCTCTAAAAGAAAGTAATTTAGAAGTTATAAGAGGCGTTAGTGGAAAAATAGATGAAATACTAGAGGATTACTTAAAAGGTAAATTAGAGGATAAGAATGTAGTGTGTAACCATAATGGTGAGCATCATAAACATTAAAGTATAATTATATATGAGTATTATGCCTTCAAATTTTAAAAGTGCATAACTTTAATGAATTTATTCAAGAAAGAAAGCTTCAATTGTTTTAAGTGTAATCGCTTAAAATAGCTGAAGCTTTCTTTTTATTTTATATACTTTTAGTATTAAGAGAGAACATAAGAAATTTTAAATATCTAATGTTATTTCTTAAATATAGTGAATTATACATATTAGTTATTACATAAGTTTAAGAATTCATCTATATCACCTTTTATTATTTCTAATGAGTTTCTCCAAAAATTAATATCATGAATATCTATATTCATAACCTTTGTTACATCTGCTGCACTGTTTTTACCTGTAAGTGCTAGTAGTTTATCATACCTAGGAATAAATTCTTCACCTTTTTTTAAATATTCAGCATAAAGTCCCTTTGCAAATAGCAAACCAAAGGCATAAGGGAAGTTATAATAGCTATATCCTGCTGAATAGTAGTGAGGCTTACAAATCCACATATATGGGTGTAGTAAATCTTGATCTAAACCATCACCATAGGCCTCTTTTTGAGAAGAAATCATTATTTCGTTAAGTTCTTTAGGAGTTAAGGCTGCCTCCTCCCTCATTTCAAATAACTTTTTCTCGAATAAAAATCTACTATAAATATCTATAATAATTTGTGTAGAATCTTGAAGCTCGCTTTCTAAAATGCTTAAAGCATCTTCCTTGGTTGCCTTCTTTAAAGTAGCCTTTTTAACAATGGTTTCACAGAAGGTAGAAGCTGTTTCCGCTATAGGCATTGGATAATCAGAGTTTAGTATAGATTCGTTAAGTAGACAATCACCATGGTATCCGTGCCCAAGTTCATGAGCTAGAGTAATTACGTCACTAAGGTTTCCACCAAAGTTTAACATTATCCTACTTTGTCCTAGGGTAGGAAGGCCAGCACAAAAAGCTCCAGCTACCTTTCCCTCCTTTGGTAGTACATCAATCCAGTTTTCATCAAAAGCCCTTTTAGCAAAATCTCCAAGTTTATTACTAAAGGTTCTAAAGTTTTCTTCAACGAAGTCTTTTGCTTCATCATAGCTATAGGTTTTATTTGCATTGCCAATTGGAGCAAATATTTCATAAAAAGGTAGCCCGGTTTTATAACCTAGAATTTCTGATTTCTTTTTTAGGTATTCTCTAAAATGAGGCATATATTCCTTCATAGCATCAATCATAGCATCTAATGCTTCCATATCCATTCTAGATTTAATTAAAGACTCATGAAGAGGTGACTCATATCCCCTTAATCTAGAAGTGGTTATAACTTCACCCTTTATTCCATTAAGGGCGGCAGCTGCTGAGTCTTCAATCTTTTTGTAACTTTCAAGTTCAGCATAATATGCAGCCTTTCTAACTTTGCTATCTTTGTGATGAGCTAAATTTCTAACCTCTGTAAGGGGTAATACTTGTATTTCTCCATTAATATCTATATCTACCATGAGCTTTGAAACTAAAGCCTCTTTTAGTGTGTCAAAAGCTGAGGAGCCTGTAGTTTGCATTTTTGCTATTATAGATTCCTCTTTATCACTTAGTACGTACTTACTATTGTTTTTAATTTCTTTAAGTATAAATTCATGTTCTTTAAGTAAAGGGCTAGATTCTATTATATTATCTAAATTATCAATAGACCCTATGAATTTTTTATAATTTGAATCGCTTTTAGCCATATCAGCTAACATCTTTTGAATTATTTCTGTGTTTTTTAAGGCCTCAGAATTATTAGTATCAACAGAGGTTGTTAAGCTACAAAAAGAGTATAAATTTGTTACTAATTTTGTAAGTCTTATATTGTCATTTATATATTTTTCAAGGGTAGATTTTATGTCGTTGCCATTTATGTCGGAATCAACTTCACTATTTATTTTAGATATAAATAGTTTCAACTCATTTAGATCTTCTTTAAATTCTTTGTTATCAAAAGAAGTATAGAGTTCTTTTAAGCTCCAGTTTAAATTCATAATGATACCTCCCTATAATGCTTATATAAATAGTATATACCATTTATACATAGTGCTTCTACATAAAACAAAAAAATAAATTAGTAAAGGTGGTAAGTTGTGTGTTAATATGGTATTTATATTAAAAATAACACATGCTATTATTACGGATATGCAAGAAAGTGAGGTTTTTATGAAAAAGAACCCAGGGTGGATTAAGTTTACTGTTATATTAATAGTAATTAATCTATTTATGGTACGACAAGTTTTATCTCAAAATAATTTTAATGAAAGAGGGTATGATATACCTGTGCTCATGTATCACTCTATTACGGAAGATGATAAAAAGATGTTTAGAGTTACTAAAGATGGTTTTTATGAGCAAATGAAATATCTAAAAGATAGTGGTTTTAGTGTATTAAGCATGGATGAAGTATATGACCACTTAAAAAACAATAAGCCTTTTAAAGATAAATCTATAGCAATAACCTTTGATGATGGGTATAAAGATAATTACCATAATGCTTACCCAATATTAAAGGAATTTGCGATGAATGCTACCATTTTCGTAGTTACAGACTATTTAGGTGGAAGTGCTTACCTTAGTGTAGATGAAATTAAAGAAATGCAACTTAATAACATTGACATTGAAAGCCATACTACCAATCATGCAAAGCTAGACAAGCTTACAGAAATTGATAGGATTAATACATTGAAAGATTCTAAAGATTATATTGATGAAGTGTTAAATAAAGAGGTGAAATACATAGCGTATCCTTTTGGTAGGTGCAATAAAGATGTGATTGCTGATGCTCGTCTTCAAGGGTATAAGATGGCCTTTACAACAAAATCTGGACATGCTACTGGAAGAGATGATTTAAATCAATTAAAAAGAGTTCTTGTAAGTGGATATATGAATATAGATCATTTCATAAAAGTAGTTAACAAATAACATATGAATATTAAGTACTAAAATAAAAGCAATACATAAAAAACAAAGAATCAATATAAAGAATAGCATATTGATTCTTTGTTTTTAGGAAAAGTATTATAATTTACTTTGTATAATTCCCTTAACATCAGAAGGTAGATTATCTAATTCTTCTTTTGAAAGGTTATCTGTCCTTATCATTGGATGTATAAATATTTCAACTTCAGCAGGTTTTACTCTGCCTCCATTTTGTTCCATGAGCTTATAAGATCCATTTAGGGTAACAGGGACTATAGGTACCTTAGCTTTAGTAGCTAATTTGAAGCTTCCAGCTTTGAAGTTACCTATTTCATTTCCACGACTTCTAGTTCCCTCAGGAAATATTACTAAAGAGTAACCGCTTTTAAGGATTTTTATACCTTCTACAATAGCTTCAGCGGATTTTCTAATGCTACTTCTATCCATGAATACACAGTGCATATATTCCATCCATGTTTTTAAAACAGGTATCTTTTTCATTTCGATTTTAGCAACATAGCCTTTAGGCTTATCTATGTAACTCATAAATAGTGCAATATCAAAATTACCTTGATGATTACTAACAAATAGTACAGGAATGTCCTTTGGAATATTTTCCTTACCATAAACATTAACCTTTGCTCCGCTGAGCTTAACATGAGACATAGCCCAATCTGATGTAACCTTATTAACATATTCATCTTTTTCTTTAATTTTTCCTTGGCGTTCTAAAGATTTAACTTTATAAATACCAGGGATTTTGCCAATTAAACTTGTGGTAAAGTGAGTGTACCAAGCTATAGTTCTAAGCATAATAAATCTCCTATCTGAATTTTAGTTTAGGATACCTTTGTAAAATAACTAGTTTAATTATATTACAAAGATTACTTTTATTAAAGTGACAAATAGAAGCATTATATAAAATTACTTTTTAGAAGTAGCCTTAGGTACAATAGAAATATCATGTTTAACACTATCTATTTTAATAAAACAAAATACAATAGGTATAAGGTAAACTAGGGTGTTAGAATAAAGATATCTAAAATCTTGAGCTGGTGTTGCTATAAATATAGTTGCTGCATTTAGCAGTACTGGTAAAATTACAAGTAAGGTTTTTGAACCATTTCTTAATATGGCTAAAAGCCCAAATAACAAAATAAAAAACATTTGAAAAGCTGGTTTCCAAAAGAAATGTTGTAAATCAGGTTTCTGAGTAAGGTCTAAAAATTTATTGCAAAGTTTAGTTAAACTGTTAATTAAAACAGTTTGTTTTAATCCTAAAGAGTTTTCTAAAATCCCCCTACTACCCCCGTTCACATATCCTTTAACTGACCACCCTATGGCAGTTTGACTTAGGTAGGAATCGAAGGCTATCTTAGGATTTTGAATGCAGGCACCGGCCCAAAGCTTAAGAAATCCCACTTTATCATCCATTAAACTATCTACTTTAAAGTCTTTGTGAAATTTAATATAATCTACATTTCCTGGCATGTAATTTTCTGACCAAGAACTTAAAGGCATTATTTCAGTAGCCTTTTTTAATTGTTCTTCATTTAAATAACCATTATTTTTTATAACAGCAGCAATTTGCTGTGTTGGAATTCCAAAAGCCTCACTAGAGGAAGCTGGTTCTATTCCAATTAGACTATAAATTGGTCCCTTTATTAAAAGAAAAATAGTTAAAACAGAAACAAATGTTATTATATATGGCTTTGATTTCTTTATGTTTACTAGTATTAACATTATTAATGTTCCAAATAGTGGAACCAGGCCATTGTGTCTAAATAATACAACCCCTAGGGAACAAAGTATAAAATAAATAAGATTTTTCCTATTATATATCCATTCATTATTAGTGATAACAATGTTTATAATTAGCATTGTAAATAAGAGTATAAATCCGCTATAGATTATATCCTTCCACAAAGTAATAAACATTATTCCATTAACAGGGTTTAAGGCCATGACTAAAGTGATTAAGTATAGAATCTTTTTGTCAACACCAAGTCTTTCGAAGTTATACATACAATATCCAATCATTATAGACATAATAAGTACTTGAACTATAACAACTGCAGCTGGAGAATACCATACTTTTGTAATTAAATAGGTGAATAAAGTATGTACTACAGGGTTAGAATCATAGTATACACCTTCTGATATTTGCCACCATTGATTCATGGAATCTGCTGTCATAACCCCTGGGTAAAATGCCAGTAAATAAAAGATACCCAATAAAATAAAAGGGACAGCATAGATAAGTATTCTTTTTTTACTTATATGTTCATGCTTAACTGGAATTTCAAACTGTAAAAGTGATATAAAAAGAATTGAAAAAGAAATAAAAAGAAGCAAAAACATAAATATATTGATTGAATACTTAATAATAGTTGGATAGGATAATAAGTAATTTTTATAAGATATAAATATAATTTTATATAATATACATGCCATAAAAGAAAAGATAGGTATTAGTATCTTGTTCTTTTTGTTTAAATTATTAAATTTGTTAGGTAATTCATTTATTATTTTACTGAAAAATAGGGTTAATGGAATAATAAAAAATAGGGGTATAAGCATCCTATTATTATTGTTTGGATTAATGTAAAGAGAAATTGTAAAACTATAAATAACACCTAAAATTAAACTAGATACATTGTTAGTAACGTTGCTTTTAATCATACTTCACCTCTAAAATAATTATTTTGTATATGTTATAAATTAAGATATGTAACATATTATATCATAAATTCTCACATACTTAATGATTTGAATTGATAAATGTGGTAATATAATTAATGTAGATTATAAGAAATCTTATATAATAGATAAAAGGTATGAAGATAATAGTATAATAAGCTTATGACATTATTAATTTATGGATAGGTTCTATTACTATTTTGCCTGATAAAAGATAAAATAAAGGGGGAAATCAAAGATGAAAGTACTAATCATTATTCCTGCTTTTAATGAAGAAGAAAACTTAATCAAATTAATAGATAACATAAAGGTTTGTTGTCCTTTTTATGATATATTAGTAGTAAATGATTGCTCTACAGATAATACAAGACTTTTAAGATTTCAGCCACCGGTTTATAAGGTGGATTTAGGATCTAACTTAGGTATTGGTGGAGCTGTGCAGACTGGATATAAATTTGCATATTATAATAATTATGATGTGGCTGTGCAGGTAGATGGAGATGGTCAGCATAATCCTAAGTACATAAAGGACCTTATTGAAGAGATTAATAATGGAGAAAATATGTGTCTTGGGTCTAGGTTTATAGATAAGGCTGGATTTCAATCTACATTTGCAAGAAGAATAGGCATAGTATACTTTTCAAATCTTATATATTTGGTATCTAAAAAAAGGATAACGGATCCGACTTCGGGATTTAGAGCCTGTGATAAAACTGTAATTAAGATGTTTGCAAGAAGATATCCTACAGATTATCCAGAGCCTGAAACATTAGTTTCTTTAGCGAAAAATAAGCTTCGTATAAAAGAGATTCCTGTAGTAATGAATGAAAGAGAAAGTGGAGTATCTTCAATAAATCTCATTAAATCTATATATTATATGATAAAGGTTTCAATAGCTATATGTTTCACCTCGGTTTCCAGTAAATAACATAGTTATAATTTGAACTTTGGAGGATGGATAGATGAATTATCAGCTTCAGATTATTCTAACATTAGTTTCAATAGGATTTTTTATATTTATTTATAAAATGATAACAAATTATAAGATGGATCTCAGACATAGTCTAGTTTGGGTTTTATCTAGTTTGATTTTTATATTAATGTCTATATTCCCGGGTATTTTAACTAGTATTTCAAGACTTATACATATTGAAGAACCTGTTAACACAATATTTCTTTTGGTTATATTTTTTCTTTTGTTAGTAACATTTACGTTAACATTAACTATTTCAAAAAGATCTAACAGTATAAAAGATTTAGTACAAGAGGTTGCAATTTTAAAACTTAAGGTTGAAGGGTTATCTAAAGAAAAAGAAAAAGATAATAACTAGTATTGTAAAACGTGATATATAAGTATTAACTAGAGATCAGTAATTTTTTTGAAATATGCTGGTCTTTTTTATATAACATTTTAGATAAAGTAATCCTTACAATAATTTTTTGACAATAGATAGAACTATTGATAAAATTAATAATCAGGTAACTTGATGAAAGAGGTAGAAAAAAGATGGAAGTTAATTTTGAAAGTCTTAAAATAACACAAAAGATGATAAATGGGTTAGAAAGTTTAGGAATTGAAAATCCTACAGAAATTCAAGAAAAAGTAATTCCTTTAGCGTTAGAGGGGAAAAATTTAATAGGACAGTCTGAGACAGGTACAGGTAAGACACTATCTTATCTTTTACCTATAATAGAAAAGATAGATGTAAATAAAAAAGAGATGCAATGTATAATAATAGCTCCAACACATGAGCTTGTAATGCAGATACATAATACTATTTCAGATTTAAGAAATAGTTCGGGTATAGAAGTTTTATCTACACCTTTAATAGGAAGCGCTAATATTACAAGGCAAATAGAAAAGTTAAAGTCAAAGCCACATATTATAGTAGGATCTTCAGGAAGAATATTAGAACTTATAAAAAAGAGGAAGATATCAGCCCACACTATAAGGATTATAGTTATTGACGAGGTAGATAAGCTTTTAGATAAAGATAATATTCCTTCTATAAAAGAGATAATAAAAGCTACACCAAAGGATGCTCAAATGATGATGTTTTCAGCTACTATAACAGGAAATACCTTAGATGCTTCCAAAACATTAGCTCTAGATGTTGTTGTTGTAAGTGTTAAAGATACAAATACTGTTAATGAGGATATAATTCATGGGTATATTTTGACTGAACATAGAAAGAAAATAGATACGTTAAGAAAACTTATATCTTCAGTAAATCCTAAAAGGGCCCTTATATTTATTAACAGTAGTTATGATGTAGATAAAACTCTTGAAAAGCTTAGATTTCATAATATAAAGGTAGACTCTGTTCACGGTAGTAATGATAAGGAAGACAGACAAAGAGCTTTAGAAAACTTTAGAAAAGGTAGCATACAAGTTTTAGTTGCTTCAGATATTGCTGCAAGGGGCCTTGATATTAAAGGTATAACCCATGTGATAAATTTAGATCTTCCAAAGGATTCTAAAGATTACTTACATAGAGTAGGAAGAGTTGGAAGGGCAGGAGAAATAGGAGAAGTATTCTCTCTTGTAGATCCTAAAGAAGAAAGCCTTATAAAGAAATATGAGGATAATTTTAAGATTGTTATTAAAGAGAAATATCTGTATGGTGGAAGAGTTGAGATTCAAGAAGATTAATAGGAGAATTTAGACTTTTGCACAAGTTTATAGGAAATGTTTAGAGGTGAGTTATTAGTTATGAATATTCAAGTTTTTGGCATAAAAAAGTGCTTTGATACGAAAAAGGCAGAAAGGTATTTTAAGGAGAGAAATATAAAATATCAGTTTATTGATTTAAATGAAAAGGCTTTAAGCAAGGGCGAATTACAAAGTGTAAAATCTTCTGTAGGATTAATAAATTTAATAAATAAAGAAAGTAAAGAATATGAAAAGCTAAATCTTTCAAATATTAGAAGCGATAGTACAAGAGAAGAAATACTTTTAAAAAACCCAAAACTATATAAAACACCTATAGTTCGTAATGGGAACATGGCTACAGTTGGTTATGATATAGAGACTTGGAAAATTTGGGAGTAGAAAAAGGGTATACTAAAGCTTAAACATCTTTATTTAAAAGGTTAAAAAACCCTGACTTTATACAATAGTAAGGTCTTTAGATAAAGAAAGTATGGTGAATAGAATGAATGATTATATCTTTCATGCAATAAATAATATAGCTAATAAAAGTAGTGTTTTAGATGAAATAATGATTATAACTTCAAAATATGGCCCTTATATATCTATATTAGCTTTAGGAAGTATACTTATATTAGGGATATATAAAAAGAAAAGAAGACCAGTTCAATATGCTATAGAAACGCTAATAATAACTATAATAAGTATGGTATTAAGTTTTGTAATTGGTAGGGTCTTTTATGTGGAAAGGCCCTTTGTTAAAAATAAGGTTAATTTGCTTATAAATCACAAAAGTAATGCTTCTTTTCCAAGTAATCATGCTATGGGAACTATGAGTATAGCGGTAGGATTATTTTCATTTGATAATTTAATAGGAATGTTTTTAACCTTTCTATCTATAATGGTAGGTATTGCTAGGGTATATGTAGGCAATCACTATCCTTTAGATGTTATAGGTGGTTATATATTAGTTTTTATAGTAGATTACATATATAAAAGGTATATAAGGAAGTTTATAGTTACAGATTAATTTTGCAATGTAACTATAATATTAATAAAAAGAAGCTTTTATTAAAGCTTCTTTTTATTTTATTAATATTTAAAAACCTTAGGTTACATATTAATATTAATTTGAAATATTTAATATGCTTTTTTATAATTCACAATAATGGTGGATAGTATGTTTAAATTTAAAAATTACCTTATCTTTAAAATAGATAAAATAATTAACAATATTCCACCAAGCCAAGATAAATCTAATTTTGAAGTTTTAGCAAGCTTCTTACCTAAAAAGACACCTGAATATATAGCTACAATACCACAAACTAAAGATAACAAAATTACCTGTATATAATTAGCATTTCCAAGACTACTTCCAAACCCAACAGCTAGCGAGTCTAAAGATAGAGCTATTGCTAGATATAGGGCTTCTTTTGGCTCTAGCTCCTTTGAATTATTAAAGTCGGCTTTAGTTTCATCGGCATATATATCAATTATAAATCTTAAATCAAATAATTTTAAATTTATCTTCTTACCTGAAGCTTTACCTATATAATTCTTCACAAGACTTTGAAATAAATAGTATATACCTAGTAAAAACAATATTAAAAAGCTTATTATGGAGGTAATGTTACCTGGAATAAGTTTTTTTATTATAGAACCAAAAAAAAGGGATATAGCAAGGCAAGAAGAACAAACTATATTAATAACTGTTATAGATAAAAAGGGGATTTTTATTTTATTTGCACCATAAGCAATACTAGCCACTAGTGCATCTAAAGATAAGGCTAGTACTAATAGTAGGGACTCTAACATCATATCACCTGCCAATATTATTTTGTAAGACTTTATCGTATTTCCCCGGGAATATAGTAGGGAATTATAGATATTAATATATTATTCATGTATTTATGAATGGTTACACTATAAAAAAACCTCACCACTTAAGGCGAGGTTTTAATTAATAAGTTATATAATTTACATGAATTCATTAAGGAACTTATCTGCATTTTTAGGTTCCCATGTTCTATCTACTAATGATATTCCTGAATTTAATACAGGATGAAGTTCTCCGTAAGTGGCTTTACCTTTTTCCTGATAGATTATACCACCTGGAATCCCTTCATCTCCAAATTGAGATGCCTTCTCAAATGCTGAAAGCTTATTACTTGGATCATGGGATTCATCTAAATAATAAAGTCTATCTTTATACCACTTAAAGGTATTTACTTTATTAAATGTTACACAAGGTTGAAGTATATCTATTAAAGCATATCCTTTATGATTCATAGCAGCTTTTATAATTTCTACAAGCTTATCCTTATCTCCAGAGAATGCTCTAGCTACAAAGGTCGCTCCAGCACTTATTGCTACTGCTAGTGGATTTAAAGGATATATATTAACACCTTCAAATTGCATAGAAGTCTTTTGACCTAAAGCAGTTGTAGGTGATCCCTGACCTTTAGTTAATCCATAAATTTGATTATCGTGAACTAATTGAACTATATCCACATTTCTTCTTTGTGCATGCAAGAAGTGATTTCCACCTTCTCCATAAGCATCACCATCACCACCAGTAACTACAACATTTAAATCTTTATTAACTAATTTTATAGCTTGAGCTGGAGGAAGAGCTCTTCCGTGCAGACCATTAAATCCATTGGCTCTTATATAATGAGGTGTCTTTGCAGCTTGTCCTATACCGGAAACCATTACTAATTGATCAGGAGCTATGTCAAGCTCTGCAGCGGCTCTCTTTATAGCATCTAGTATGTTAAAGTTACCACAACCAGGGCACCATGTATTTTCATCTTTAGTGTTATAAAGCTTTATATCTAACATTTAAAGCGCCTCCCTTTTTACTGCATCATATATTTCTATAGAATTTAATTGTCTTCCATCGTATTTGAGGATACTTTTATTCATAATTAATCCTGTTTCTTGAGTTATAAATTTACCTAGTTGTCCTGTAAAGTTTTGTTCAACATTTATTAATGTTTTAGCATCTTTAGAATACTTAGCTAGCAAATTTTGAGGTAGGGGGGATATATCTCCAAAGCTAAGAGCGCCAACATTGAAACCATCTTTATTAAGCATATCTACAGCTTCTTTTAAAGCACCATAAGTTGAGCCCCAGCCTAGTAATAATGTATCAGGAGTTTCTACCCCAAAGTATTCAGGTTCAATTAAATCTTCTTTAATTAAATCTAGCTTTTTCATCCTTTTTTGCATTTGTTCATTTCTTACATCAGATTCTTCAGTTATATGGGAATCTTCAGTGTGCTCATCACTATCAACTAGAACTATCTGTCCTTTAACCTTTCCAGGGATAAACCTTGGAGATATTCCATTTTCAGTTAGCTTATACCTTTGGTATTCTTCGCCATCAGTTAATACATCTGATATTGATATATGTCGTTCTATTTTAAGTGATTGAAGATCAAACTTTGGAACAGTAATATTATAATCTGCTAGATATTGATCTGTTAATAATAAAACTACAGTTTGATATTTATCTGCTAAGTTTAAGGCTCTAAAAGTTTGATAAAAAGCATCTTCAGGGTTTCTAACAGCTATAACCATCCTTGGGAATTCACCATGAGAAGCTGTAAGTAAGAAGCTTAAATCACTTTGTTCAGTTCTAGTAGGAAGTCCTGTAGCAGGGCCTGGTCTTTGTGAGTCTACTACAACTAGAGGAGTTTCCATAATACCTGCAAGACCTAAAGCTTCTACCATAAGTGAGAAACCACCACCAGATGAACCGGTCATAGATCTAGCACCAGCATAAGAGGCTCCTATAGCTGCATTAATAGCTGCTATTTCATCTTCAACTTGATCAACTACGATTCCTGCTTCTACTTGTTTTTTAGAAAGGTAGGTCATTATACTTGTGGCAGGAGTCATAGGATAAGCCGCATAATAGGAAAGTCCACCAGCTAAAGCTCCAAGAGCTATTGAGGTATTGCCATTTATAAGCATGTTATCTTTTAGATGTCCTTCTTTTAAATCATAGGTGCTATCTACTAAGTTGTAACCCTTATTAAAAGCATCCACATTTATTTTTCTTATTTCATCTGTAAACTTCTTACTAAAGATGTCAGATACACCTTCATTTGATATCCCAAAATATTTTACAACAATACCAGCAGCCACAGATCCAAAGGCCCTTGTGAGGCCTGCATCTTTAGCAAGCTTCATAAGTGGAAACGTCTTAACTCTCTTATCATCATGTTCTATTTTTTCATCTGTTATAATTATGCCATTATCTTCAAGATTATTTAAATGAGTATCTATAGTATCTTTATCTAAAGCAATTATTAAATCTATGGAAGTTGTATGTGTATAAATTGGTTCATCACCAAAACGAACCTGTGTAAAATTGTGTCCACCTCTAACTCTTGACATATAGTCTTTATTAGAAAACACGTAAAATCCTTTTTTGAAAAGCAACTTTTCTATAAAGTCACTAATCGTATCCATACCTTGTCCTGCTGTACCACCAACTAATATATTAAATTTCAAAATTAAACACCTCGTTTCATAAATTTTGCAATCTGTTATATAATTTTTACTATAAATATATAATAGACCTTATTACTCATTGTGTCAATAATGACTATCAATTAAAAGTAATTATTATTGAATTAGAGTGGTGTATAGAGTAAAAGTTGCTGGTAATAATATTATTATATGAAACAACTTATGCTGTGAATTGTATAATAGAAGATATATAAAGCTTAGATAAAGGTTTTAGGAGATATGTGATCCATGTGTACATTTTGATTTTAAAATTATATTTTAATTTAAATAGATATACAGATATAAATATTCAAATATAGTATATCTGTATAAGTTACATAATCAATCTGTACTATTAATATGAAATATTAATAGATTATATAATATTTATTGCTTAATTTTATACTTAAAATTAGATATTAAATGCTGAAAGGATAAGGGAAGTGATTCTTTTTTATATATTAAATCAATAAAGTTTCCTAATGTAAATATTATGAAGATATTACAAGCTAGAGATATCCAATTCATAAGTACTGTAAGCATAATGTATCTTTTAGAATCTTCACATAGGTTTAAAAGTCTTTTATCTACCATCATTAGGTACGGCCCCCTTAATAGTTTTAATCTTTATAAATACTAAGGTCTTTATAATTAATAGGATAACTATAGTAATTTGCATTGGTAATATGGGTTTAGTAAAAAATAAAGTAATTAAAATTGCATATACAGGAATTAAGATAAACAACTTTGATTTTAAGGTCATTCCGTTACTTAACTTAAAGTCTTTCAAGTGTTTTTTATATATTTTAGTATTTTCAAACCAATAATTGATTTTTGAGGATCCCTTTATGAAACAAAAAGAGCATAATAATAAAAATGGAAATGTAGGTAGTAAAGGTAATATTGCGCCTACAAAAGCAAGGAATAAGGATATGAAACCTAACAGTATGAATAAAACCTTTTTTAACATCGTTAACCTCCTGAATGATTATATTTTATAATTAGTATATATGTTAATATAGTAACATTGATGATACTTATTTTCAACAGAGGATTAAAGTCATTATCATTAACAAGAGATTGATATAAGGTTGTCAAAGAGATTCATAAGGGTTATTAGTGTAATTTAAAAGAGTTTGGAAGGGTATCCTAGTAAAGTTTTATTTTTACTAGAATATTTTATTATGACTTAATTAATAAAGTAATGGATACATTATAAAAGGATTTTAAGATCTATTTCTTTGAATATTTGTCCATCTAAGGTTTTGATTTTAAACATGTTTTCATGTAAAATACCGTAACAATGAGGGGTATCTTCCTTTGGAAATGTAATAGAACCAGGATTTAATACAAAAATGTTATTTAAGTTTTCCGCTAAAGGTACATGAGTATGACCGTATATTAGGGCATCTCCAGCACTTAAATTCGGAATATTATTCTTGTTAAAAATATGACCATGAGTTAAAAATAGTCTCTTATTATTATATAGAATTATAGAATAATCACTCATAGTTGGATAATTTAGTACCATTTGATCTACTTCACTTTCACAGTTACCTCTTACAGCTATAATTTTATCAGTATAGGAGTTTAAAATTGAGGTAACCTTTTTAGGATCATAATCTCTAGGAAGTGGATTTCTAGCTCCATGATATAGTTGATCACCAAGGATAATTAAGTAGTCGGCTTTTTCCGTTTCAAAGACTTCTAAAGCTTTTTCTAAATAATAGGCAGAACCATGAATATCTGATATAAAAAACAACTTCATTTTAATAAGTCTCCTTTGTATTTTATAGGTTATGTTATAATTATAGCAAAATAAGTATTATAAGATATGATTTAAGGAGAGAAAACATTGAAAAAATACGAGTTGTTACAAATGTTTAATGAGGGAACCAGTGGGAAAAATCATATTAAAGGTGAGAGAATTATAGATAATGATTTAGTTTCTTCTATAGACATAATAAGTGAGGAAAACTTAATTTGTGTAGATGGTAGGGTTATTTCTGAAAGCCTTTTTAATAAGTATAAGACTATAATTGAAATAAATGCAAAAAACAAGAGTATTTTGTCTACATTTTGTAGTTGTGCTGATTATGAAAAAAATGAATTTAAAAAAGAAAATTATTGTTGTAAACATTTAGTGGCAACATTTTACAAGGCGCTTAAAAGCTTACAAACTCTTAAGGCTTTAAATACAGAGCATCCTCTTTTGGATAGTTTATATAAAGATAAAAGTGGCGTTTTAGATATACTTTTAGGTGATGAAAAAGATAAAGAAGAAATTAAAATAGAGGTTTATATTAATAAAGATCAGTGGAGTAATGGTATAAAGGTTGAATTTAAAATAGGTAGTAAATTTGCAAGATCAAGTGATCTTAATGTGTTAAAGGATGTTAATCAATTTTTACTAGCTTACTATAATAACTTTCCAGTGATTTATAGTAAAACCTTCACATTTCATAAAAAGACTCAAAAATTAAATGTAAAAGACAAAAGGCTTATAGATTTTATAGAAAATCTTTGGACTTTAGATAAAAATACTAAGGGTTTTAAGAGTAGTAGGGAGAAAAATATAGATGTAAAGTATATAAATATTCCAGAATACATGGTTCGGGAACTTTTTTATATAATAAAAAATCATAGGGTGTATTTAAACGAAGGATTTTTTTCAAGACCAGTGGAAACAGAAATTATAATAGAGGACCCTGAAATAAGATTTGAATTAAAAGATTCTAAAGGTAATTACACATTGAAAGTCACTGAAGGTATGCCTAGAATTTTAGATTCTAAAAATGAAGTTTTATTATATGGTACAAATGTATATCTTCCAAGCTTTGAATTTTGTTATAAGATAAGGCCTTATTTTGATATATTTAGTAAGGCTAAAATTGTAACCATACCAATATCTGAAGAAGAGACCATATTAAGAAGGCTAATTCCAGATCTTAATTCATTATCACCTATGGTTTCATTATCAAATTCTATACAAGAAAAGATTGTAATTGATTGTTGCAAATTTAATTTTTATTTTGATAGGAAAGATGAAATTATAACACTAAAGGTTAAAGTAAGGTATGGAGCCTTTGAATTTAATATTTTTAAGGACTTTACGGAAAAGGTTATATATAGAGCAATTAAAAAGGAAGAGGAGACAATTGGAATTATTAAAGCTTTAGGATTTGAAGAAGTAAAGGGAGTATTTCATTTTTTAAAAGATGATGATTATATATTTAACTTTTTTAAAAATGATATAGAAAGGCTTCAAAAAATAGGCGAAGTTTATTACTCTGAAAATTTCAAGGGTCTAAAAGATATAGGAACTAAAGGCATAAATGCACAAATTAGTTCAGGTAAATATGATTATTTTGATATGGACTTTAATATAGGAGATATATCATCTAAAGAAACTATGGATATAATAAGATCATTTAGGGATAATCTTAAATATTATAAATTAGAAAGTGGGGAGTACCTAGATTTACAGGAACTAGAACTTAATAAGTTCTTAAAGCTTTTAGATTCAGTATCTTCTTTTAATGTAGAGGGGAACCATATTCAAATATCTAAGAATAAAGCGGTATTTTTGCATAGTTATATAGAAGAAAATAATATTAGATATATAAAGGGAAAGGGTGAATTAAAGAAGGTAAAAGATAAACTTAAACACATAGAAAAGTTAACGTTTAATGTGCCATTTGAATTAAAGGGAACACTTAGAGAATATCAAAAGATAGGTTATAACTGGCTTAAAACTTTAGATTACTTAGGATTTGGAGGGATTTTAGCTGATGAAATGGGTCTTGGTAAAACTATTCAAATTATCGTGTTTTTATTATCTAATAAGGGAAGTAAATCATTAATTGTAGCACCTACATCATTAATTTATAACTGGATAAATGAATTTCATAAGTTTGCACCAAATCTAAAAGTTGTGGCTGTTAATGGACCCAAAGAAGAGAGGGAATCTATTTTAGAAAATATAGAAGATGTGGATGTTCTAATAACTACATATAATTTATTAAAAAGAGATATAGACATTTTTTGTAATTTAGAATTTGATTATTGCATATTAGATGAAGCTCAAAATATAAAAAATTATAATTCTCAAAATTCCATAGCTTCAAAGAGTATAAACGCAAGGACAAGATTTGCGTTATCAGGTACTCCATTAGAAAATTCTCTTATGGATCTATGGTCAATATTTGACTTTATAATGCCAGGATATCTTTATGATGAGAAAAGATTTAGCGTGAGATACCTTAAAAGGCTTAAGGAAGAACCAGAAGTCTTAGAGGATTTAAATAGGCTAATAAAACCATTTATTCTTAGAAGAAAAAAGAGCGAAGTCTTAAAAGAATTACCACAAAAGATAGAAAAGGTGCTATTAGTTAACCTAGAAGAAGAGCAAAAAAAGGTCTATAAGGCTTATGCTGATTATGTAGTTCAGTTAATAGAAAAAAAGGTAAAGGATGATGAATTTAAAAATAGTAAAATAGAGATACTATCTTATATAACAAAACTAAGGCAACTGTGCTTAGATCCAACAGTACTAATTAGTGATTATGTTGGTGATAGTGGAAAGCTTATAGCCTTATTAGAGTTGATTCAAGGGAGCATAGAAGAAGGTCATAGAATACTTATATTTTCACAATTTACTACAGTGCTTAAAAACATAGGTAAGAGAATAAAAGCAGAAGGCATAGACTTTAACTATCTTGATGGATCTATATCTTCAGAAAAGAGAATAGAATTAGTAAATAGTTTTAATGAAGGAAGGAACCCTATATTTTTAATAAGCTTAAAAGCTGGGGGCACGGGACTTAATTTAACTTCGGCTGATACTGTAATTCATTTTGATCCTTGGTGGAATCCAGCAGTAGAAGAACAAGCTACAGATAGAGCTCACAGAATAGGACAAAAGAACGTGGTAGAGGTAATAAAGATAATAGCTAAAGGAACTATAGAAGAAAAGATTCTTTCATTGCAAGAAGAAAAGAAAAGACTTATATCAGAATTTATAGGGGATGAATCTTCTAGAGGAGAAGGATTTTCAGGTCTAAATGAAGAAGAATTATTAGGATTATTTAAGTAAAAAGAAAAGGCTAAGCTACAAGTGGATTTAAAAAGCTATGTAGCTTAGCCATTTTTATTTAAACTTTAATGTTACTTTTTTTTAGTTGTATTTTTGGGTCCTTTAGTGTCAGATGTTATTCCTTCAAATACATCTACGTACATTTGCTTAATTTCGCTCATTAGTGGATATCTTGGGTTAGCACCTGTACACTGGTCATCAAAGGCTTGCTCAACCATGTCGTCAAGGGTAGCATAGAACTTTTGTGATGATACCCCAGCCTCTGCTATAGTTTTAGGCATGTTAACCTTAGATTTTAGTTCATCTATAGCTTTAATTAACAACTGAACCTTTTCATCTATAGTATTTCCTCCAAGACCTAGGTAATCAGCTACCCTTGCATATCTCCATGCAGCATTTGGGTATTTATATTGAGGGAAGGCTGCTTGCTTAACAGGAGCATCTGTAGCATTAAACTTAATTACTTCGTTTATTAGTAATGCATTAGCAATGCCATGTGGTATATGATGGAATGCACCTAATTTATGTGCCATTGAGTGGCAGACTCCTAAGAATGAATTCGCAAAAGCCATACCAGCCATGGAGGAAGCATGAGCCATCTTTTCTCTAGCCTTAATATTAGTTGTTCCTTCATTATAAGCATCTGGTAAGTATTTGAATATTAATCTTATGGATTCTAAAGCCATACCATTAGTATATTCTGATGCAAGTACTGATACGTAAGCTTCTAGGGAATGTGTTAATGCGTCTACACCTGAAGATGCTGTTAATCCTTTTGGCATACTCATCATGAGTTCTGCATCTACTATAGCCATATCAGGAGTTAATTCATAGTCCGCTAATGGATACTTAATACCTGTTTCTTCATCAGTTATAACTGCGAATGGAGTTACTTCTGAACCAGTTCCAGCTGATGTTGGCACAGCAACCATCATTGCCTTCTCACCCATAACTGGGAATTTATAAACTCTTTTTCTTATATCCATAAATCTCATAGCAAGATCTTCAAATCTAATCTCTGGGTGTTCATACATTACCCACATAATTTTAGCTGCATCCATTGGTGAGCCTCCACCTAATGAAAGTATCACATCAGGTTTGAAGCTTAACATTTCTTCAGCACCTTTTTTTGCAGTTTTAAGTGTTGGGTCTGGTTCAACATCTGAGAAGATTTTGTAGTCTATTTTATTTTCATCTAATATATCAGTAACCTTATGAGTATATCCTAAGTCGAATAATACCTTATCTGTAACTATAAATACCTTCTTTTTATTTAAATCATGTAGCTCTTGTAGAGCTATAGGTAAACATCCATATTTAAAGTAAGTTTTTTCGGGAACTCTAAACCAAAGCATATTTTCTCTCCTCTCAGCAACACTTTTTATGTTAATTAAGTGTTTAGGGCCAACATTTTCTGAAACAGAGTTTCCACCCCAAGATCCGCAACCAAGTGTTAAAGATGGAGCTAACTTAAAGTTATATATATCTCCAATTGCTCCTTGTGATGCAGGCATATTTATTAATGTTCTAGCAGTTTTCATGGCAGCTCCAAACTGGGTAATTCTATCCGTTGACTTAACTTGATCTGTATAAAGTATAGAAGTATGACCGAATCCACCTAATTCTACTAGTCTAGCAGCCTTTGTTAAAGATTCGTCAAATGATTTTACTTTGTACATTGCAAGTACTGGTGACAACTTCTCGTGTGAGAATGGCTCTTCAAGTTCCACTGAGTCTACTTCTCCAACCAATACTTTTGCAACCTTTGGTACAGAAACTCCAGCCATTTCAGCTATTTTAAAGGCTGATTGTCCAACGATATCGGCATTTAATCCACCTTTATCATTTAAGATTATTTTTCTAACCTTATCAACTTCTTCACCTTTTAATATATAAGCTCCTCTTAGGGATAACTCTTTTTTTACTTCCTCATAAACTGAATCCATAACAACTATACTTTGCTCTGAAGCACAGATTACACCATTATCGAAGGTTTTAGAGAGTAATATTGAGTTTACAGCCATTTTTATGTGAGCTGTTTCATCAATTATAGCTGGGGTATTTCCGGCACCAACACCTAAAGCTGGTCTACCTGATGAATATGCGGACTTAACCATGGCAGGTCCGCCAGTAGCTAGGATTATATCTGATTCACGCATTACATTTTGTGATAATTCAACGGAAGGCTCATCTATCCATGCTATTATTCCTTCTGGTGCACCAGCTTTAACTGCTGCATCTAAAACTATTTTAGCAGCTTCAATTGTAGATTTTTTTGCTCTTGGATGAGGACTTATGATTATAGCATTTCTTGTTTTTAATGCTATTAATGTTTTAAATATTGCTGTTGATGTTGGGTTAGTAGTTGGAACAATGGCAGCTATAACTCCAATAGGTTCAGCCACTTTAGTAATACCGAAGGTATTATCTTTGTCTATAACACCACAGGTTTTCATATCTTTATATTTGTTATATATATATTCTGCTGCAAAGTGGTTCTTTATAACTTTATCTTCAACAATACCCATACCAGTCTCTTCTACAGTCATTTTAGCTAGTTTAATTCTTGCGTTGTTTGCGGCCATAGCAGCTTGTCTAAATATCTCATCTACCTCTTCTTGGGTGTATGTGGCAAATAACTTTTGGGCTTCTCTTAACTGTCTAATTCTCTCTGTTAATTCCTTTGAGTTTGTTACTAACATAATTATTCCTCCTAGAATTATATAAAAATTTTCAATTCTTAATTGTTAATTTTTTATCAAGTTTCTTATGGACTCATTTTAATAGATTGTTTAATTTTTGTCAAACTTTTTTCAGCATATTTCGGAATATTATTAAAAAGCTAAAAACAAGGGTACTTAATTATGAAAATATGAAATTTGAAACGTTGTCATTGAATTATATTTAATATATTTCCTGCATCTCTATTGTGATATTTGAAAACTTCTATTATTTAATATCCTATGTATTTTGTCCTTTTACTATTTTTATATTCTTTTAAAAGTTATTTAAATTTATGAAAAAGGAATATCATAAATTATTTCAATAATTTCCCTTCATTCATTGCGTGTAACCACTTTATAATTACTTTTTACAATATATCCTTTATAATACCAAAAAATAGTGCTAAAATATACTAATGTAATTAAATAGGAGGATAACATTTAAATTTTAGATAATTATAAGATAAAATACTTAATTTAGAAATAAGAAGGAGCGATTTTATGACTCTTTGCTGCAGAGACCTATTTCAACTTAAACATTTTTCAAAGTCAGTGCTATTAGCTGGAGAGGGTGGGTTAAATCGTGAGATTTCTTGGCCTTATACAAGAATGACAGAATCTATTTCAAAGTGGGTTCATGGAGGGGAATTATTGTTTGTTACCTATATGGGATTTGAAGAAGATGATGATAGTCTTTTGATGTTATTAGAAGAGAGTATTGAAAAGAAACTTTCTGGTGTTGTGGTCTTAATTAACGATAAGGATAGAAAGAGTATATCAAAGATAATCATAAATAGGGCTAATGAAGAGAATTTACCACTTTTTACAATTCCATGGGATGTTAAGTTAATTGATATTATACAAGAAATATTTTTAAAGATAGAACAAAAAAGAGAAGAATCAAAGAATGCAAAACATTTTCTTGAATCTCTTATTTTATCACCGAGTAAACAAGACGAAGACATTCAAACATTAGCAGAATTTTATAATATAAAATTGAGACCATTTTACTACATTTGTATATTCAAGATGGAGGAGTTACTTAATACTTCTGATGACATGGAGGATGTAAGCAAGTATATAGTCCGCTCTTTGGTGGAAGGTCTAAATGAGGAGAATTACACCTTAATACCTATGGAATGTGCTAATCATATGACGGGACTAATATTTGCGAATGATTATGAGGAAGCAAAAAAGTCATCAGATTCTGTTGAAGCTGTATTTAATTTTGTAAGCGCAAAATACCCTAATGCTGAAATTAGTTTAAGTTTTAGTCGAATAAGAGGATCAAAATCAGAAATAAAGACGAGTTACAAGGAAGCATTTAAAGCCTTATCTATGTTACATATATATAACAAGGATTCAAGGATTATAAGGTATGAAGAACTAGGTATTATAAGGTTACTTATTGAATTAGATGATGTTCGTGATATTGAAAAGTATTGTTATGAAAATTTAGGACCTATTTTACAATATGATGAAAAACACGGTATGGATCTAATAGGAACTTTAAAATGTTATTTTAAAAATAATAGACATTTATTAAAGACATCTCAAGAACTTTTTATTCATAGAAACACATTGCTTTATAGATTGTCTACAATGAAGGATCTACTAAAAAGAGATTTAGATGATGCCATGACGGATCTAGAACTTTTTAATAGTATATTAATTTATGAATTTCTTAACTTAAAAAGTCATATATAAAATGAGATAAATATAAGTATTAAAAGATTATAAATATTCATACATAGGGTATCCTCTAATAGAAGTTAACATATGGAAACTTAAAAAGATTCTGTATCAAAATAAAGTTTTGATACAGAATCTTTTTAAGTTAATAAAATGAATTTAATAAATGAATATATTAGGCTAAGGTTTTTCCTTTGTCATTGTCTTTAGAAAATGACAATATTAAAACTCCAGCAAAAATTAATAAACAAGCAATGATTTTTATTAATGTTATTTTCTCTCCTAGTAAAAGTGCCCCAAAAATAACACTAGTTATAGGTTCAAATGTGCTTATAACCGCTGCTTCACTTGCTCCAATATGGTTTATACCAACCTGTAATAAGGATAAAGCAACAACTGTGCATAAAAATGCAAATATTGTAGATATAGCCCAAGACTTAGGTGTTAATGTAGATAAAACAAGTTGACTTGTAATATTACCATATAAAAACATACCTATACTTGAAGCTAATGCCACATAAAATGTAATTTTAAATGGAGATTCACTTTTTAAACCACTCTTATCCATAAATATAATATAGAATGCATAGAACATTCCTGAAGCTACTGCTAAAACTAATCCAATCAACGTACTAGAATTAAATGATGCAGAATTAAGAGCTGAAAAGAAAAAGCAACCTATACCGGACATAGCTATAATTAATGCTATTATCTTTTGTTTGCTTAATTTCTCATGGAAGAATATGACACAAGCAAGTGTTACAAACATTGGATAAGTAAAATGTATTGGGGTTACTATGCCTACGTCTATATTAGCAAAAGCTATATTTAACATAAGAGTTGTTATAGAATTACCTATAAACCCTAGTATTACTAAGTTTTTAAGCTGTGCTTTTGTTACTTTTAAATCAACTTTTAAAAATAATACAATAAGTAATAAAAAAGGTAAGCTTAAAAAGTTCCGAAGAAAGGTTAAGGTTACAGGATTACTTCCCCCAGCGCCATAGGTCATAGGTCCAAGAGTAAATGCAAATCCAAATGTAATAGAAGATAGCATTGTTAGAATTATTCCTTTTGTTTTCATATTATAATTACTTCTTTCCGTATAAAATTATTTAAAAGCTTCATCCATTATTTTTAAAATATTTGGAATAACATTATCTACAATTATCTTTCCTTTTTCGGCTGAAGATGATTTAGCGGATGCTAATATACCAGTTTCAGGAACAATACCCTTTTCTATAGGATATCTATAGTAAGTTGCTGGGCTAGCATTTTTTGTGTCTAAAATTTGATCTTCTCTAACAAGCTCTGGTGCAAAATACATCATAAGTGAAGTTTCTGTAACAGCAGCATGCTCTAAAGCCCAACCTGGGAATGGTACTTCATTAAATACCTCATCAATTACATGAGGTGACATTGGATCCCACCAGTTAGTAAGAAGAATTTGAACTTTATCACCATACTTTGCAGAACATAAATCCATAGCTTCTACAACAAAGGCTTCATTTTCAAAGTGGGCACTTAAAATAAAGATTTTTGTAAATCCATCACGAACAAACTCATCAAGTATATCCATTACTAAAGCTTGTAATGTAGCTCCATTTAAATCAATAGTTCCAGGGAATAATGGGCCACCACCACTTAATGGTTTTGACTTATAACCATAAGAAAGAGTTGGAGCAACTACTCCGTTTACTTTTTCAGCTATGCGATAAGCAAATCCTTCTGCAAGTACAGCATCTACACAAGTAGGTAAATGAGGACCATGCTGCTCTGTAGCACCTATTGGTAAGATAATCACATCATCCTTTTTCTTTGCGAATTCCTGCCAAGTCATATTTGACATTTTAAAATTTTCATACATAATAACGTCTCCTTTTTATATGTTTAATAATATTTTTTGAAAGCAATATTTATTATACTCTGGGTATATAGTACATACAATGTACCAAAAATACAAAGAAACTCACAAAAGTATGTTCTTTTAATGCACAGTGATATTAAAATATTATTGTATATTTAGTACAATGACTAGTTTATGTTTTCGTGTTAAACTTCCCCTATTGCTAATTTTAATAGTAAAAAATTAAATAGTAAAGACTGAAGGGAGATTATTAAATGAAATCCATTTTATTTAAAAATGCTAGATTAAAAGGAAATGAAACATTAGTTGATTTATTAGTTGAAGATGGGGTATATAAGGAAATAGGTTCAAATATTTCAGAAAAGTATAAAGATGTGGAAAGCTTCGACCTAGAAGGAAATCTTGTTATTCCGCCTTATGTTGATCCACATATTCATTTAGATTACGTATATACAGCTCGTATGCCTGGTGCAAGCAATGGAACAGGAACTCTTTTTGAAGGTATTCAAAGATGGTCTGAAACAAAAGGAAACATGACAACAGAGGAAATAAAAGGACGTGCAAGAGTAGCGCTTAAAAAAGAGATCTTATATGGAACACAATATCTTAGAACCCATGTTGATGTAACAGATCCTAAACTTACTGGTTTAAGAGCAATGATGGAACTTAAAGAAGAAGTAAAGGATCTTGTTGATATACAAATTATAGCATTTCCACAAGAAGGTATGTATTCATATAAAGATGGAGATAAATTAGTAGAAGAAGCATTAAAAATGGGTGCTGATGTAGTAGGTGCTATACCTCACTTTGAATTTACAAGAGAAATGGGAGAAAAATCAGTTAAGAAAACTGTAGAGCTTGCTATTAAATACAATAAGTTAATTGATGTTCATTGTGATGAAACAGACGACGAACAATCAAGATTTGTTGAGCTTTTAGCTGCAGAGTCTTATATGAATGGAATTGGGGAGCTTACAACAGCAAGTCATACTTGTGCTATGGGTTCATACAATAATGCATATGCATTTAAGTTATTTAAACTTTTGAAGTTATCAAAAATTAACTTTATATCATGCCCAACTGAAAATATACATTTGCAAGGAAGGTATGACACATATCCAAAGAGAAGAGGACTTACAAGAGTTAAAGAATTAAATGATGCAGGAATGAATGTTTGTTTTGCACAGGATTCAATTTCAGATCCATGGTATCCATTAGGAAACGGAAACTTAATGAATATTTTAGATGCTGGAATTCACATTTGTCATATGATGTCTGTTGAAGAGATTAATAATGCACTAGATTTAATCACAGTAAATGGTGCAAAGACTCTACATATACAAGATAAATATGGTATAGAAGTAGGGAAGGATGCCAACTTTATAGCGCTAAATGCAAAAAATGAATTTGATGCAATACTTGAAAGAGTAGGAGTTAATTGTTCCGTTAGAAAGGGAGAATTCCTATTTAAAAGAGCACCAGAAGTTATTAACACAAGTATTTCTTTATTAAAATAATATTTTTATAAAAATAACGTAAAAAGCTATTGGATAATATCTAGTAGCTTTTTAGGTTATAATAAACTTATGAAAAAGTCAGTTTTAATCTACATATTAAATAATTGATTTTATTAATATATACAATAAAACATTGAAAGAAGGGATACACAATGTTAAGTGATGGAATAAATAAAAAGACTAATAGGCTAATAAATGAAAAATCACCTTATTTACTTCAGCACGCTTATAATCCTGTAGAGTGGTATGGATGGAGCGAAGAAGCTTTTGAAAAGGCTCGAACAGAGGATAAACCTATATTTTTAAGTATAGGATATAGCACTTGTCATTGGTGTCATGTTATGGCTCATGAATCCTTTGAAGATGAAGAAGTAGCAAATATATTGAATAATTATTTTATTTGTATAAAAGTTGACAGAGAAGAAAGGCCGGACATAGATAGTGTATATATGTCAGTATGCCAGGCTATGACAGGAGGGGGAGGATGGCCTCTTAACTTATTTTTAACTAAAGATAAAAAGCCTTTTTATGCAGGTACTTATTTCCCTAAGACTTCTAAATATAACCAAACAGGGTTTATAGAAATTTTAGATAGTATAAATAATGTTTGGGTAAGTAACAAAGACCATGTATTAACCACAGCAGATCAGGTAGTTAGAACTTTAAATGAGGATGGTTATGGTGATAGTTCTAATATTTCAAAAGATATCCTTAATGAAGGATTTCAAAGTTTCTTAAATTCTTTTGATGATGTATTTGGTGGATTTAGTAAGGCGCCTAAGTTTCCTAGCCCTCATAACTTATCTTATCTTTTAAGTTATTATAAAGCTACAAGAGAAAAAAGAGCTTTAGAAATGGTTGAAATTACATTAAAGAGTATGTACAAAGGTGGTATATTTGATCACATAGGCTTTGGATTTTCTAGATATTCTGTGGATGAAAAGTGGTTAGTACCTCATTTTGAAAAGATGCTTTATGATAACGCTCTTTTAGCTATGGCTTATATAGAAACCTATGAAATAACTAAAGATAATATATATAAGGAAGTAGCAGAAAAGATACTTACCTATATATTAAGGGATATGACATCAAAAGAAGGCGGGTTTTATTGTGGAGAAGATGCAGATTCACAGGGGGTTGAAGGGAAGTTTTATCTATGGGACTTTACAGAACTATACAAGGTTTTAAATAGGGAAGAGGCGGATTTATTTATTAATTACTACGGTATACAAAGAGAAGGAAACTTTGAAGGTAGTAATATACCAAACTTAATTGGAGAAGAATTAAAGGATTTAGATAAGAATAGTTTAAAGGATAAATTGGAGAATATAAGAAGAAAACTTTTTGACTATAGAGAAAAAAGAATTCATCCACATAAGGATGATAAGATATTAACATCTTGGAATGGACTTATGATTGCAGCATTTGCAAAGGCTGGTAGGATACTTAATGAAGAAAAGTACAAAGATGCATCTATTAAAGCATTAGAATTTGTATTTATTAAACTTCAAAGAGAGGATGGAAGACTCCTTGCAAGATTTAGGGATGGTGAATCACGATACCTTGCTTACTTAGATGATTATGCTTTTATTATTTGGGCACTTATTGAGGTTTATGAAGTAACAAAAGATTATTCTTATATAGAAAAGTCTTTAGAGTTAAACAAGGATATGATGCAATTATTCCTAGACGAAGAAAAGGGTGGATTATTCTTATATGGGAGAGATAGTGAGAAGCTTATATTAAGACCTAAGGATATTTATGACGGAGCCATACCTTCAGGAAATGGGGTAGCAGCTATGAATATGTTAAGACTTTTCAAAATTACAGGAGATACAAAATTAAAAGATGAAGCAGAAAGCATATTTAAAGTGTTTGGTAATTCAATAAATAAAATACCTAGAGCTCATGCAAAGACTTTGGAGGCTTTATTATATAGTGATTTTAATTTAAAATAACTTGGAAAAGCTCAATGTATTGTAAGTTAACAGCTAGATATCCAGTTATTATAGGGTAGCTCCAAAATAGAAAATTATATAGGGGTAGGGGAACATGAAGGAAAGTTTTAGATATAAAGATGAAAAGATAGAATATAAAATAATATATAGCAATAGGAAGACTATGGAGATAAGTATAGAACCTCCAGATAAAATAACAGTAAGAGCTCCTATAAGGTTACCTAAATATAAGATTGTAGAAAGACTCACAGAAAAGGGAGACTGGATATTAAAATATCTAAATAACTTCAAAACTATAGATTATAAACCTACAAATAGAGAGTTCATTAATGGTGAGAAGCTTTTATATCTTGGAATAGAATATGATCTTATAATATGTGAATATTATTTAAGTCAAAAGCCAGGGGTATATATAGAAGAAGGATGTATTGTAGTTAACTTTAAGGAAAACAATAAGGATGATATAAAAAAGGGTTTGGAACTTTGGTATAGAAAGGAAGCTTTAAATTATATCTTAGGCAGTATAAAGCAGTATGAAAATAGTCTTAATAAAATACCAAAGGACATAGTGGTTAAGGAACAAAAGAAGAGGTGGGGTAGCTGTACCTATGATAACAGATTACTATTTAACTGGAGATGTGTAATGGCAAGGCCTAAGGCTGTAGACTATGTTATCTTGCATGAAATGTGTCATATAGTTCATAAAGATCATTCTAAAAATTTTTGGAATCTTGTAGAGTCTATAATGCCAAGTTACAAAGAAGAGAAGCAGTGGCTTAAAATAAATGGACATAAATTAACGCTATAAAAAGATCTCCTTCATTTAAAATAAGTATCTATAAAGTAAAAAAAAATATCAAAAAAATCTCTATTAATTTTAAATGTGAATTTCATCAATAATTAAAGAAAAAAACAAACAATTGGTGGTGTAAACAGTTACATTTAGTCAAATAAGATTAAACTTAGTTGTATAATTATGAATTTACTAATAGAATATATAAATAATAAGTATAATTATTCAACTTTATATTTAAAGGATATGGTGTAATAACTGTGATATAGATTGTGCTACGGATAAAACTCCTGCATTTTATACGTGGTACTTTTTTTGTATTAAATTATAAGGTGAAAACACTGGAGGGAGATAAAAAATGAAAGATTTAAATAATAGAGAGTCATTTTCATCGGGTATGGCAATATTTTTTGCCACTTTAAGTTCGGCAGTAGGTCTAGGAAATATATGGAAATTCCCTTATTTAATAGGTAGTAATGGAGGGGGAGCATTTTTAATAGTTTATCTTTGCTGTATCCTTTTAGTTGGATTACCTATTATGATAAGTGAGTTTTACATTGGTAGGAAAACAAAAAAGAATATAGTGGGTGCTATAAAAACTATTAAGGGAGAATCAAATTGGCAACATATGGGGATAATAGGTGTAGTAACTGCCTACTTGATTTTATTCTTTTATAGTTCCGTAGGTGGATGGGTATATTCTTATGTATTTAAATCTATTAAAGGAGATTTTAAGAATATAAATGGTGATATTGCAAATATTGCATTTAAAAATACTATTATAGGACCTATAGAACCTATCTTATGGCAAGTACTTGTGGTTGTGGTAGTATCTACAATAATATATTTAGGTGTAGGTGAAGGAATAGAAAAGGTGACTAAAACTCTTATGCCTTTATTATTTGTGTTAATAATTATCTGTGATATAAGGGCGTTAATGCTTCCTAATGCCTCAGAAGGTTTAGAATTTTTGTTTAAACCTAATTTTTCATTGCTTACTAAAGATGCATTTTTAGTGGCATTGGGGCTTTCTTTTTTTAAATTATCTCTTGGGGTAGGTACTATGGTTACATATAGTAGTTATTTTAGAGAAGATAATAATATGATAGGTACTTCATTAAAGGTAGCTTTATCGGATACATTAGTTTCTATATTAGCTGGAATTGCTATTTTTCCAGCAGTATTTTCTTTTGGATTAAAACCAGAGGCAGGACCTGGGTTACTATTTCTAACAATACCTTTAGTTTTTTCAAAGATACCTTTTGGTCAGGTTATGTTAGTGGCATTTTTTGTATTAAGTTCTATAGCTGCAACAACGGCTATGATGTCTATGCTAGAAGTATTGATTGCATACTACACAGAAGAAAAGTCTATGAGTAGAAAAAAAGCTGTTATAATAAATGCTTTAATTATAATTGGTATAGGTGTTTTTGCTACATTATCTGCAGATAGTCAAGGGCTTTTGGGTGGAATAACTATATTCGGAAAAGGAATTTTTGATATTTTTGATTATTTATCATCTAACATACTTATGCCTATAGGTGGGTTTTTAATACTAATACTTGTAGGATACTACAGCAAAAAGCAGAGTATAATAGATGAACTTTCAAATAAAGGTGAGTTAAACAATATAAAACTAATAAAATTATATTACTTTGTTATAAGATACATATCTCCTATATTTTTGTTGTTAATATTCTTTTATTCAATAGGAATAATAAAATAGTTCTGATGTACTAAAGATTATATAGAGATAATAATTAAAAACTTTTTATTAAAGTAGAAGTTTAAACATATACGCAAAAAAAGTGTACAAAATTTGAAAGGCGGCTATATTTATGGAGGATGAATCAAAAAAGCTTAGGTGGTATAACCTTTCTTTAATGGGCTTTGTTATGATTTGGGGATTTGGTAATGTTGTAAATAATTTTGCAAACCAAGGTTTAAAAGTTGTTTTTTCATGGCTAATTATGATCTCAATTTATTTTGTACCCTATGTATTAATGGTAGGAGAACTTGGATCTACATTTAAAGATGGAAAAGCGGGAGTTTCATCTTGGATAAGGTCTACTATGGGACCTACTCTAGCATATTTTGCAGGGTGGACTTACTGGGTAGTTCATATACCATATTTGGCACAAAAGCCTCAGTCCATACTAATAGCTTTAAGCTGGGCAATATTTCAAGATGGAACTAGAATTAAATCAGTTAATCCTATGATTCTACAATCTATTACACTTATATTATTTTTTATATTTTTGTGGGTTGCATCAAGAGGAATTAACTCATTAAAAAAGATAGGTACTATAGCTGGTACGTCAATATTTGTAATGTCTATACTTTACATACTACTTGTAATAGCAGCTCCAGCACTTAGAGGTATGAAACCTGCTACTGAAAATTTAACATTTAAAACATTTATTCCAGAGTTTAATTTCGCATATTTTACAACTATATCTATGTTGGTATTTGCAGTGGGGGGATGTGAAAAGATATCTCCTTATGTAAACAATACTAAAAATCCATCAAAAGAGTTCCCTAAAGGCATGATAGTATTAGCAGCTATGGTTGGTGTATCAGCAATACTTGGTTCTTTAGCTATGGGAATGATGTTTGATGCTAATAATATTCCAAAAGATTTAAAAATGAATGGTCAATATTATGCATTTAAAATGCTTGGAGAATATTATGGACTTGGTAATATACTGCTTGTAATATATGCTTTAGCTAATATGGCAGCGCAAATATCATCATTAGTATTTTCTATTGATGCACCACTTAAGGTTTTACTTGCAGATTCTGACAAAAGATATGTCCCAGAAAAATTAGCTAAAATAAATGACATAGGGACACCAATTAATGGATATAAGCTAACGGCTGTATTGGTAAGTATACTAATAATACTACCAGCTATAGGAATAGGTGATATGAATACCTTATTTAATTGGTTATTAGACCTTAATTCAATAGTAATGCCACTTAGGTATCTATGGGTATTCCTTGCATATATGGCCTTAAAGAAATCCGTAGATGGTAAATTTCATTCAGGTTATAAGTTTATAAAGAGTAAAAATAAAGGATTTATAGTAGGGTTATGGTGCTTTGTATTTACAGTATTTGCATGTATAATGGGCATGTTCCCGAAAGGTGTTACACCATTTTCAAGGGAATGGAAATTCCAAATAACCTTAAATCTACTTACACCTTTTATACTAATAGGGCTTGGATTTATACTTCCTATAATTGCAAAAAGAAAGAGTGACAATTCACCTTTTGATGTACCAGAGGATAAAAAGATAGCTTAGGTATTAGAAGTAAGCAAAAACTAGCGTTTTTAAGATGTTTCATCTTTAAGGCGTTTTTTTATACTTAATCAAAGTAAAATAAATTAGTTATGAATGTAAAGGATATAAGGTTGCTAAGATAGAATATTTACATGTATGTTTAACTGATTTTCTGATATAATTAATAATATGATCATTTTAAAAGCAATTCTTACATACAATATGTAAGTTTTAATTGTTTTAAGGATTAAATCTATAAAAAAGAGAAAGTGAGATGGTGGTCGTGGATGATTACCCTAGCGGGTATAGGACAAAATTAAATATAAGCAATGTAATGTTAGGCCATTTTCTTACTAATAATATGAGTTATAATAAGTTCACTTAAAACAATGTATTAGTGTGTTTTGATTATAATTGAGCAATCATTATTTTTTATGTGGTATGAAAATAAGGTCGAACTTACTAAGGAGGTTTGGCTATGAAAAATTTATTATTTGGCTACTTAGATAAGGAAAGAATAGAAACATTAAGAGAAAAGTTCACTGAAATGAATGTGGTGGATATAGCTCAAATATTTGAGGAAATTCCAGAGGAGAAAAAACTCATAATATTTAGGATATTACCAAAGGATATTGCAGCAGAAGTATTTTCTTATATCAGCCAAAAAGAGCAACAATTTATAATTGAATCTATAACAGATAAGGAAGTTCAATCTTTAGTAGAAGACTTATACCTAGATGATACTGTGGATTTTGTTGAGGAACTACCAGCGAATGTTGTTAAAAAGGTACTAAGAAATACAGATGATGAAACAAGAAAGAGAATTAACTTCTTTTTGAATTATCCTGAGAATTCTGCTGGAAGCATAATGACTATAGAATATGTAGACCTTAAAAAGAATATGACAGTGAAAGAAGCTATATCTAGAATTAAAAAGATTGGAATTGATAGGGAAACTATCGATACTTGCTATGTCACATCAAAGGGAAGAAAACTTGAGGGTGTGGTATTGTTAAGACAAATTATATTAAGTGATGAAAATGAAATAATAGAAAACATAATGGATAAAGATGTGAAGTATGTAAATACTCACGATGACCAAGAGACGGTTGCCTTATTATTCAAAAAGTACGATCTTTTAGCTGTTCCAGTAACAGATAATGAAGATAGGTTAGTTGGTATAATTACAATAGATGATATTTTAGATATTATAGAAGAAGAGACAACAGAAGACTTCTATAAGATGGCTGCTATGGAGCCTTCAGAAGATGATTATTTGGATACAAGTATTTTTTCTTTAGCAAAGCATAGAATTGTTTGGCTATTAGTACTTATGATATCTGCTACTTTTACTGGAAGCATAATTAAAAAATATGAAGATGTACTTCAAGCAGTGGTTATTTTAACGGCATTTATTCCTATGCTTATGGATACTGGTGGAAATGCAGGGTCACAATCTTCAACTTTGGTAATAAGAGGTCTTGCACTTGGAGATATAAAGCTTAAGGATTGGCCTAAGGTATTATTCAAGGAATTTAGAGTAAGTCTTGTTGTAGGATCTACATTAGCGGTTGTAAACTTTTTAAGAATTTATTTCTTAGAAAAGGTGGATTTCTATGTGGCTGTAACTGTATGTTCAACTTTGTTTTTTACTGTAGTTATTGCAAAAGCTGTAGGAGGACTATTACCTATGATAGCAAAGAAACTTAAAGTGGATCCAGCTATAATGGCAAGTCCACTTATAACAACTATTGTAGATGCGTTGGTTTTAATGTTATACTTTGCTACAGCAACAATGCTTCTTGGAATTTAGAAAGATTAAGTGATTCTTAGACTCGGGTGGAGTTTGCTTATAAGGAATACATATCTCCATATGAGTCTTAGAAGAACTTATAAAGGCGCTTAGCAGCCGTAATACCCCACCTTGAAGAGTATGGGGTCGTTACGTAAGGGAACTATCGGATAAAATTTTGAAAGGTGGAATAATCATGTTATTTAATTATTTTATGCCTACAAAGATATATTTTGGAAGAGATGTAGTACTTAAAAATAAAGATATACTTAAAGATTTCGGAAAGAAAGCCTATATAATTACAGGTAAAAGATCATCAAAAATTAATGGATCTTTAGATCATGTAATAGAAGCTTTAGAATGTAATAACATAGAATATATAATATTTGATGAAGTAGAAGAGAATCCTTCGTTAGAAACTGTTGAAAAAGCTTCATTAATAGGTAAGAATGAAAAAGTAGATTTTATAATAGGTATTGGAGGGGGATCCCCACTAGATGCTGCTAAAGCTATTGGAATTTTTATAAATAACCCTAATATAAATAAGGATAATATAAATGAAACAAAAGATTTGAAAAGTTTACCTTTAATTGCTATTGCCACAACTTCAGGTACTGGATCTGAAGTTACGCAGTATGCAATAGTTACAGATCATAATAATCAAACAAAAAAGAATTTAGGTCAAAGTGTTTTTCCAAATGTAGCATTTTTAGACCCCTCATATACTATGGATATGTCATATGATCTAACAGTAAGCACTGCTATAGACGCATTTACACATTTAGCAGAAGGTTATTTAAATAATAATGCAAGTGAGCTTACAGATAATATGGCAGAATCAGGATTAAAACTTTTTGGAAAGTGCTTAAAAGATATATTAAAAAATAATATAGATTACTCTACGAGAGAAAATCTTATGCTAGCATCTACACTTGGAGGAATGATTATAGCTCAAACAGGGACTTCATTACCTCATGGTATGGGGTATCCATTAACATACTTTAAGAATATACCTCATGGAAAAGCAAATGCCTTATTATATGTAGAGTACTTAAATATTTTCAAAGATAAAAGTAGGGTAAATAAGATTTTAAGGTTTTTAAACTTAGTAGATGTACAAGAATTTAGTACAATGATATCTAAATTAATAGATACTACTGTAGATATAACTGAAAAAGAAGTAGAAGTATATGCAAGAATAATGTGTAGTAATGACGCTAAGCTAAAAAACCATCCAGAAAAGGTAGGCTATGATGAAATATATAATATATATATGAATAGTCTAATTAAGTGATTCGTAGACTCAAGTGGAGTTTACTTATAAGGAATACATCTCTCCATCTGAATCTTATAAGAACTTATGAAGGAGCGTAGCAGCCGTCATCTCCACCTTGAATAGGATAGGGGCGTTATGGATAGTAACCATAGGATAAAAGATGATAAGTAAAAGGATTTATTTTCTTAATACAATAATATAACACAGGGGAGCTAGATAATCACTGGCTGAGAGTAAGAATGACTATTCTTAGACCCAAAACCTGAACTGGATAATGCCAGCGTAGGAAGTGTACTATAGTAATATTGAAAGATATATAGCACAGGCCGTACTGGTCTGTGCTTTATTATATTTTAATAAAGGAAAGAGGGGGATATGAATGAAAACTAAAAATATGACGATTTCAGCTATTAGTTTAGGTCCGGTATATTCTGTTGGAATAGCTTTTTTGATATCATTACTTAGAAATATTTTAGGAGTAGGATCTTTATTGGCATTTCCAGGTAGTATGATAGGTGCATTACTTGCTGGATTATTATTTAAGTTTACTTCAAAAAGAAAAATGGCTATTTTAGGTGAAGTGTTTGGTACAGGCATACTAGGAGGAGCTATGGCTTTTCCTATAGCAAAGTTTATACTAGGTAAGGATGTGGCAGCTCTATTTTATGTAGTTCCATTTTTAATAAGTACCGTAGGTGGTAGTAGTATAGCTTATGCAATTCTAAAGCTTTTAGACTTAAGTAGAATAACGAAAAAAGTGTTATAAAAATGTAATATAAGAATTTATTTAATAATTAAATAGATGGGAAGTTACAAGTATATGTTAAAAGAAAAGGTGAAGAATGAAAAAATATTAAGAAAATTAATAATATATACTAGCAGAGTTAGATATATCCTTTACCTTATAACCATTTTGGTGTAATATTACATTAACAATCTAACTTTTTAAAATATATAAATAGAGGTGATATAAGTGAAGATATTTGAGCGTTACAAATTAAAAGATATAGAATTTAAAAATAGGATAGTATTACCACCTATGTGCATGTACAGTGCAGATGAGAACGGTATGGCTAAGATGTTTCATTTTGTGCACTACACAGAAAGAGCTATCGGAGGTGCTGGACTTATAATATTAGAAGCTACAGCAATTTCACCAAATGGAAGGATATCCGATAATGATCTTGGGATATGGGATGATAGTCATATTGATGGGCTTAAAACCATTGCAAACTCAGTAAAGGATAATGGAGCAAAGGTAGCTATACAGTTAGCTCATGCAGGGAGAAAGTGTGAGGCAAAAGCTGGATATATAGTGGCTCCTAGTGATATTTCATTTAGTGAAAGATATAGAGAACCTAAAGCTTTATCAAAAGATGAAATAAAAGATATAGTTAAAGGATTTAAAGATGCAGCTGCTAGATCAGAGAAAGCTGGATTTGATATGATAGAAATTCATGGTGCACATGGATATTTAATAAATGAATTTTTATCACCATTAACTAATGAAAGAGAAGATGAGTATGGTGGCAGTACTAAAAATAGAGTCAGGTTCTTAAATGAAATATTAGATGGAATAAATGAAGTATGGCCTTTAAGTAAACCTATAAGCCTTAGAGTTTCAGCATCTGATTATGCAGAAGGTGGAATAGACGTAAATGAAATGGTAAATATAATTAATCTTATAAAAAATAAGGTGGATATAATTCATGTAAGTTCAGGGGCAGTAGTAGATACACAAATAAAAACTTACCCTGGATACCAAGTGAAGTTTGCAGAATATATAAAAGACAACTGTCAAATACCAACTATTGCAGTTGGTCTTATAGAAAACAGTGATATGGTTGAAGAAATACTGGAAAATGAAAGAGCGGATATGGTAGCTTTGGGAAGAGAACTACTTAGAAATCCTTACTGGACTCTTCAAGTGGCTAAAAAGAGTGGTATAGAAATAGAGTTTCCAAAACAATATGAAAGATCCTTTAAGTAACATTTTTAATATTAATAAAGTAAAATAAACATTAAACCTGAGAATTTGAGAAGGTGCACTTGGAATACAAACCAAGGCACCTTCTTGTGTGTTTATAAGAAAATTTATATTTTACAAAGGAGTGAATTCAATGTATGATGTAACCATTATTGGAGCAGGAGTTGTAGGATCGGCTATAGCAAGGGAACTTTCAAAATATAATTTAAAAACTTGCCTTATTGAAAAAGAGGATGATGTTACAACGGGTGCATCTAAAGCAAATAGCGGAATAGTTCATGGAGGATATTCAGCAAAATACGGAACATTAAAGGGAGAACTTTGCGCTAAGGGAAATGCTATGTATAAGGAATTAGAGGAACAATTACATTTTGGGTATAAAAAAACAGGAGCCTTAATTATAGGGTTTAATGAAGAAGATGAGAAAAGAATTAAAGCTCTTTATGATAATGGAATTAAAATAGGCTGCGATGATCTGGAGATTATATACAATGATAAGATAAGAGAAATAGAACCACATATTAATGAAAAGGTTTATGTAGCTTTGTATGCAAAAAGCGTAGGGGTGACCTCTCCTTATGAATTCACCATAGCTCTTGCAGAAAATGCTATAAAAAATGGTGTAGAATTAAAACTTGAAACCTTAGTAAAGTCTATAGAGAAAAAAGAAGATAAATTTATAATAAAAACTAACAAAGAAGATATAGAAAGTAGATATATAATAAATGCTGCAGGGGTTTATAGCGACAAGGTTGCTAACATGGTAGGTATTTATGATTTTGAAATATTACCAAGACGAGGTCAATATATACTATTAGGTAAAGATCAGGGGAAACTTATAAATACGGTAATATTTCAAGTTCCTACAGAAAAAGGGAAAGGGATACTTGTAACTACTACTTATCATGGAAACTTAATGATAGGACCTAATGCAGAAGAGGTAGATGATAAGATGGATGTAGCTACAGATATAGAAACTTTAAACAAAGTTTTAGATACAGCTAGAATGTCTATTCCAGACTTTGATGTAAAAAAGGCTCTTACAACCTTTTCAGGTATAAGAGCTATAAGTAGCACTGGAGATTTTATAATAGAAGAAAGTAAGGTTAAAGGTTTTATAAATGTAGCAGGAATAGACTCACCAGGCCTTACATCTTCACCAGCTATTGCAAAGAAGGTAAGTGATATACTAAAGGAATCAGGGCTTGTTTTAAATGAAAATAAGAGCTTTGATGCTTATAGAAAACCTATTTTTAAATCAAAAGATATTGATAATGATTTAGGATTAAAGATAGATGACAAGAATCCAAATAAAAATATAATATGTAGGTGTGAGACCGTTACAGAGTCAGAAATTGTAGATGCTCTTCATAGGGGAATACCTATAAAATCTACAGATGCTATAAAGAGGAGAACAAGGGCAGGAATGGGAACTTGTCAAGGGAACTTTTGTAAAGGACGGGTTAAGGCGATAATTGCAAGAGAACTAGATTTGCCTGTGGAAAATATAACTGTTAGGGGAGATACATCAACAGATAGGTTACAAAGGGTAAATATAAACTTAGTAAGAAAACTAAAATAATCAAGTTAAAGATAAAAAGAGCTATATAAAGATTTGCTTTTATAGCTCTTTTTTGCATAATAGAACGTAAGATTGTTATATATTCAAATGTTACAGAATATGGCTCTTTTAATATGGAATTGATTAACATTAGAAAAGTCACTATTGTAAAATCAAGATTTTTATAAGATAATATAATTAGTTTTATAAAAGTACATCAAATATGATTTTAGGGAGAAAAATAATGCCAAAAAAGATTAAAATGTTTATTACATCACTTATACTAATAATATTTGCCCTTTCTTTATCTTACATATTATATTTAAGAAATTATAATATGAAATATAAGGATATTAACCTAAAAAACTTTAAAGCTATAGAATATATAAAGGTGGCAGATGAAGCAAGTATAGGAAAATTGCAAGTAAATTGGAAACAGGTAGCAGCAATTGAAGCTGTAATATATAAAAATGATTTTACTTTATCAAGTGATGTCACCAAACTTGAAGTGTCAAACAAGTTTTTAGAACAAAACAAAGGTAAATTCAAAGTTAAAGATAACAAATATAGGTTACTTAGTATGGATGAGGTTATGACAGAACTTGGTTTTAAGGATAAAGAAAAGGAAAGAGCTAATAAATACTTAAGGGATTTGGCTTATAAAGGAACCTTAAAAGAAGAACTTTCAAAGGATAGCATTCAAACAGAATTTATTGATAGTATTAAAGAAGAGGCTATGAATGGATATGTTAAATATGGGATATTCCCATCAGTAACAATTGCTCAAGCTATATTAGAATCAGGTTGGGGAGCCTCAGAACTTACTGTAAAGGCTAATAATCTTTTTGGTATTAAGGCAGATTCAAGCTGGAAAGGCGAAAAGGTTTCAATGAAGACTACGGAATATAATAATGAAATCATAACAGATAACTTTAGAGTATATGGTAACAAAAATGATTCCATAAATGACCATAGGGAGTTTTTGTATAAAAATCCAAGATATAAAGTCTCGGGCGTTTTTAATTGCACGCATTATATAGAACAAGTACAAGCTATAGAAAAAGGTGGTTACAGTACTGCTCAGAATCACAAGGGTGAAAAAATATATTCAGAACTTTTAACAACTGTGATAAGAGATTATAATTTACAATTAGTAGATTATGAAGTAGAGATGGATTATTTAACAGGGAAGATAAAGTAATTTATTAAACTTACTATTAAGTATTAAATTTGTGTTAACTACCATTTTAATTAGTGAAACTAAGAGTATCATGATATAATTATATCGTGATACTCTTTATTTGGAGGTATAGTAATGGAATTTAAATTAAATTCAAACAATTTTATAGTAGATAGAATAGAAAGTAAATTGGTTGTATTAGAGAACTATAATGGAAATATGCTAAATGTACCATTAAAGTTGTTTAGAGGACATATTGATGAAGGGGATATTATAACATTAAAAGGAGAAACCTATTTTAAAGACCCTGAGCTTACTAAAAAAAGAAAAAGTGATATTAATAATTTAATGAAAGGCATGTGGAAAGATGAATAATGATTTCACAGAAGGATATGAAGAAATTGAAAGTCCAAAAGTTGATGAAAATAAATCTATGAAGTTTTTTACGGAATGGATATTGCCTATATTATTAGCATTAATAATAGCAGGACTTATAAATAAGTTTTTAGTATTTAAAGTACTTATACCATCTGAATCTATGCTTCCTACTCTTAAAGTGGGTGATCAGCTATTTGTCACTAAGATATATAATACAGAAAAGATCGAAAGAGGAGATATAGTAGTATTTTATTCTAAGGAGCTTGGAGATCTTTTAATCAAAAGAGTAATTGGATTGCCAGGAGATGAGATAAATATAGATGATACAGGAAGCGTTGTAGTTAATGGGAGTAAAATTGAGGAGACCTATGTTAAACATCCAGATGGACATAGTGGTAACTTTAATGTTCCAAATGACAAATTCCTTTTTCTAGGGGATAACAGGGCTAATTCAAAAGATAGTAGACTTTGGAAAGATCCTTATATAGATAAATCGGAGATAAAGGGAAAGGCACAAGTTAGGGTATATCCTTTTGATCGAGTTGGAATGGTTAGATAAATATAACTATTGATTTAAACTAATTTAAGGGGGAGTTATTATTATGATATCTAAAAAGATAGATGAATTTAAAGAGGAACTTATAGAATCTACAAGAGAGATTTTGATGATAAAAAGTGTTGAGGGAGAGCCAACTAAAAATGCTCCACTAGGGAAAGGTGTATCAGAGGCTTTAGACAAGGCGCTAGATATATGTGACAAATTAGGATTTAAAACTGTAAATATGGATGGTTATGTAGGCTATGCAGAGTACGGTGAAGGTCAAGACTATATAGGTATCTTGGGACATTTAGATGTAGTTCCAGAGGGAGATGGATGGATATATCCACCTTATGCAGCAGAAATTCATGATGGCAAAATATATGCAAGAGGAGCTCTAGATGACAAAGGTCCAATAATGGCAGCGTTGTATGGTTTAAAGGCAGTTAAAGAGAGTAACTTGCCATTATCTAAAAAGGTACGTATTATATTTGGAACTAATGAAGAAACAGGATCTAAGGATATGGATCATTATATGAAGTATGAAAAGCCCCCTATAGCTGGGTTTACACCAGATGCAGAATATCCTATTATTTATGCAGAAAAAGGTGCTACAATATTTGATATTGTAAAAAAGATAGATATATTAGGAACTGAAAATGTTAAGGTAAACTATATAAAGGGTGGAAATAGAGCTAATATGGTGCCGGATTACTGTGAAGCATCTATATCAGGTCTTTCTTATGATAGTTTAACATCTCATATAGAAAAGTTTAATCAAAAAGAAGGTCATAGGGTATTATTAGAACAAGAAGATAAAGATATAATAATTAAGACTTATGGAGTTTCAGCCCATGGAAGCACGCCAGAGCGTGGTGAAAATGCAATAATGCTTATGATTGATGTCTTAAGCGATCTTGATATTTCTAATAACTCTTTAAAGAAATTCATAAACTTTGTTAATAAATACATAGGATATGATGTTTATGGAAGAAAATTTGGAGTATACTTAGAAGACCAAGCTTCAGGAAAACTATCCTTCAATGTAGGTGTTGTAAATTATATTAAAGGAAAGATCACTATGACTTTAAATTTAAGATATCCTGTAACCTTTAAAGTAGAAGATATGATGGAACCCTTTAAGAAGACCTTAATTGGAAGTGATATTGAGATTGAAAATTTTGAAGAGGATAAGCCACTATATTTCCCACCAGAACATGAACTAATTAAGACATTACAAAGGGTTTATAAAGAACAAACAGGTGATGAACCAAAATTATTAGCTATAGGTGGCGGAACTTATGCAAAGGAAATACCGAATATAGTTGCATTTGGACCAATATTTCCAGGAAAGCCTGATTTGGATCATCAACCTAATGAATATATAGAAATTGATGATTTGATACTAAATGCAAAGATATATGGTAATGCCATATATGAATTAGCAAAATAGACATTAGAAAGGATGTGTAATAACTTTATTTTGAAATCCAATAAATTTTAAGGTAGAGTAATATGATGTTTAATGATAAAAAATTTAAATATAGGATGGTATATTTTGTAGGAGTAATACTCGCCATATTGGCAGCAAACTATTTTGCTACAAATATGGGAACAAAAGAAATTCCCTACAATCAATTTTTAACTTTAGTTGAAGAAGGTAGCGTAGAAAAGATAGTTATTCAAAGAGATAAAATTCTTATAAAGACTAAAGAGAATACTGAATTTGCTGAAAAGGCATTATATACAGGAAATCTTAGAGATCCTAATCTTATAAATATATTAACTGATGCTAAAGTGGAATTTAATGCAGATGTTCCAAATAATAGCCCTATGTTAAACGCAGTATTATCTATAATTCTTCCGTTATTTATCTTTCTTATGATAGGAAGACTTCTTTTTGGTAGAATAGATAAAAAAATGGGCGGAGGAGTTATGTCCTTTGGGAAAAATACTGCTAAACTTTATGCGGAAAATGAAACAGGAAAGACTTTTAAGGATGTTGCAGGACAAGAAGAAGCAAAGGAATCTTTAGTGGAGATTGTAGATTTTCTTCATAAACCTGAAAGATACGCAGAAATTGGAGCAAGATTACCTAAGGGTGCACTGCTTGTAGGACCTCCAGGTACTGGTAAAACATTACTTGCAAAGGCTGTAGCAGGAGAAGCTAATGTGCCGTTTTTCTCATTATCAGGTTCTGATTTTGTTGAGATGTTTGTAGGAATGGGAGCTTCAAGGGTGAGAGATCTATTTAAACAAGCAGAAGAGAAGGCTCCATGCATAGTATTTATTGATGAGATAGATGCTATTGGAAAAAGTAGAGATACATCTATGCAAGGTGGTAATGATGAAAGAGAACAAACTTTAAATCAATTGCTTTCAGAAATGGATGGTTTTGACTCATCTAAAGGAGTTGTAATATTAGCTGCAACTAACAGACCCGAAGTATTAGATAAAGCACTTTTAAGACCAGGTAGATTTGATAGAAGAGTAATTGTGGATAGACCAGATCTTAAAGGTAGAGAAGCTATATTAAAGGTACATTCAAAAGATGTTAAGCTTGGAGACGATGTAGATCTTTTATCTTTGGCAAAATCTACCCCCGGAGCTGTTGGTGCAGATCTTGCTAATATGGTAAATGAAGCCGCTTTAGGGGCTGTAAAAAACAATAGAAAAGTTGTAACTCAAGAAGATTTAGAAGAAGCTGTTGAAGTTGTAATAGCTGGTAAAGAGAAAAAGGACAGAATTATGTCTGCTAAAGAAAAAAGAATAGTAGCCTTCCATGAAGTAGGTCATGCTCTTGTAGCAGCTACATTGGAAAATGCTGATCCAGTTCATAAGATAACCATAGTTCCAAGAACCATGGGGGCTCTTGGGTATACTATGCAATTACCAGCAGAAGAAAAGTATTTAGTATCTAAAGAAGAAATGATGGATCAAATAACAGTTATGTTAGGTGGAAGAGCAGCAGAAGAAGTTGAATTTAATAGTATATCCACTGGAGCCTCTAATGATATTGAAAGAGCCACTCAAACGGCTAGAAGCATGGTAACAATGTATGGTATGACAGATAAGTTTGATATGATGGCACTAGAATCTATGAGTAACAGATATTTAGATGGAAGACCAGTCCAAAATTGTAGTGCGGAAACTGCAGCGCTTATAGATGAAGAAACTTTAAATATAATAAAGGAATGTCACAAAGGTGCTATTGACTTATTAAAAGAAAGTAAAGATCTTCTAATAGAAATATCAGAAACACTTATAGAAAAAGAAATACTTTCCGGTGATGAGTTCATGAGTATAATAAATGCATATAGGGATAGAAATAATCTTCCAAGGATTGAAGGTAAAACTTCTATTGAATTTAACGAAAAATAAGATAAAGATAAAATCCTTGGGCTATAGAAACTATAAATTTTTAGTAGGATTTAAAATGGTTATAAGGAGCACTTCTTTAGGATACCCTAAAGCTAAGTGCTCTGTCTATTTTGACAACCTTTTAAAATTAAATAACAAAGGAGGTATATAAGAAGAGTAATACTTCTTATATTATGATTATGAGTAAAGAAGATTTGAAAGATAAAAATAGAGAGTTAGAGATTGCTAATGAAAAGCTAAGACTTGAATACACTAAAGACATTATAAATAATGAGGTAATTGAGTATTTACAAAAGAGAAAGGAAATATCTCAGTATATATTAGACTATAGAAAAAATGTTATAGAAGAGTTTAGAGATGATGAGGATAAGATAATAGATTATTTTGATCATGAAAGATATATAAAAGAAGAAGCATTCAAAACTATAGATAGAAGGCTAAAGGAACTTACACAATTAAAATTGTCACCTTATTTTGGGAAGGTAACCTTTATAGAAGAGGATGATGATACTAATGAACAAATTTATATTGGGAAATTTGGTGTTATACCTGATTCTAGTATTGAACCTATTGTAGTTGATTGGAGAGCACCGGTATCTTCCCTTTTTTATGCAGGAACAATTGGTAAGGCAACTTATAATTCTCCAGAAGGAGCAGTTAATACTGAAATAGTAGAAAGAAGACAGTTTATAATAAAAAAGGCCGAACTTTTAGGTATGTTTGATTCTGAACTAGATATAAAAGATGAGATATTACAAATAGTATTAAGTAGTAATAGTTCCCAAAAGTTAAAAGATATAATAACTACAATTCAAAAAGAGCAAGATATGATAATAAGGTATCCAAGAACAGGGGTGGTTGCAGTTAATGGTGTGGCAGGTAGTGGGAAAACTACTATAGCATTACATAGAGTTGCGTATCTTATATATAATAACAGAAAGGCATTAGAAAATAAGGTTTTAATATTAGGACCTAATAATATATTTATGGAGTATATATCAAGTGTATTACCGAGTCTTGGGGAAGTGGCTGTAAAGCAAGAAACCTTTCAAGATTTTGCAAAAGATATATTAGACATTAAATCAGAAGTAATGAATTTTAAAGATTATGTGGAGTCTATAGTAAGGGAAGATAAAGAATTAACAAAAGACATAGAATATAAGAATTCAAAAGAGTATATTGAAACTTTAGACCAACATATAGAAATATTAAATAAGGATTACTTTGATATAGGGGACATTTATTTTAGAGATGAAATTATTGTAGAAAAAAGTGAAATTGAAGAAATGTTTAATGGCCATTATGCTTATATGCCTCTTTTTAAAAGAAATAAGAGAATAAGAAGAGTTTTAATTAGTAAGATAAAGGATAAAAGAGATGATTATTTTAGAGAAATAGAAAAAAAACATAAAGAACTAATAGATAATCTTACAGAGGAAGAAAAGAACTATGAAACGAACACAATAGAATATAATAGAAAGCTGCAAATAAGAGAACTTATAAGAGATGTTATAAGTTGTAAGGAACAATTAAATTGGCTAGATAATGAATCTTTAGAAGAGATATATCTAAAGTTAAATGAAAATGACAAATTAATTATAGATGACTTAGCGCCTATGTTATATCTTAAGTTAAAGCTATATGGAGTTAAATATGAAGGTGACATAAAACATGTAGTTATAGATGAAGCGCAGGATTATAGTCTGATTCAAATGCAAGTAATAAAAGAAATTACAAGATGCAACTCTTTTACTATAGTAGGGGATATCAATCAAAGACTTATAAATAATAAAAATAAGCCAGCATTGAGTGATTTAAGTGAAGTATTTAAGGATGATTTAAAATATTTCAATCTAAATAAAAGCTATAGATCAACAAAACAAATAATAGATTATGCTAATGGGTATTTAAAAGAAGAAAAAATAGTGCCTTTTGTACGAGATGGTGAAGAAGTAGAATATAAAGTATTCAAAGAGAAGTCAGAGCTTATTGAAAATTTAAAGGAATCTTTAGAGAAATTTAAAAATAAGGGGTATGACACTATAGCCGTAATATGCAGGGATGAGGGTATGATAAATTCAATAAAGAAACCTTTGACGGAAGAGATACAAATAAAAGTCATTGCCTCAGAAGATGATATATATAATGGAGGTCCAGTGCTTATCCCATCTTATTTTGCAAAAGGATTAGAGTTTGATGCAGTGATTTTGGTGGATAATAACGAAGAAAAGAGTGAAGATCTAGTAAAATATGTGATGTGTACTAGGGCGCTACATGAACTAAAAGAATTTAATTTAATCTAACAATTTAATATAAAAATTTAACATTAAAAACTAAAGTGTTATAAGAAGATTAGCACTTTAGTTTATTTTTAAAAATTATCTTAAAGATTTTCATTGTAGATAAACAATGATTTTGCAATTTTAAAAAGGTATATTTCATTTAATAACATTTAATGAAATAATATGTTGAAAAATAAATATATTATCTAAAAATTCACAATAATATTAAATATTATTAAACAAAAACAAGAAAAATGGTAGTATAATATTATTTACATAGCTAAATTGATAATTGAATAATAATACCATTAATAAAAGATATAATATGTAAAAAAGAGGTGTATATACAACGAGTTTTTGAAATACATATCATTGAATTTGTGTTTTGTTAGTGTTATATTTTAAAATATCAGAATTAATAGCATGAAAGAAAACCTTTTCTATATAGAAAGGGAACTTAATTGTTAAGAATGTTACAATAAATATCTAAATAAAAAGGAGGAATAATAATGAGTTTTACAAGTAATTTAAAACCTCAAAATGTTTTTAAGTTTTTTGAAGAATTAACTAAGATACCACATTGTTCAGCAGAAGAAAAACAAATAAGTGACTATTTGGTGAATTTTGCAAAGACAAGAAGTTTAGAGGTAGTACAAGATAAGAACCTAAATGTAATTATAAAGAAGCAAGGAACTAAAGGATATGAAAACGCTCCTACAGTAATAATTCAAGGACATATGGATATGGTTTGTGAAAAATCAAAAGATAGTTCACATGACTTTTCTAAAGATGCTTTAGAATTAAGACTAGATGGAGACTATTTATATGCAACAAATACAACTCTAGGTGGAGATGATGGAATAGCTGTAGCTTACGGCTTAGCATTGCTAGACTCTGATAGTATAGACCATCCTCCAATAGAACTTTTAATTACAACTGAAGAGGAAACAGGAATGTTTGGAGCAGATGCTTTAGATCCTTCTAATTTAAAGGGTAAAATACTTTTAAATATAGATGCTGAAGAAGAAGGTATATACTTAGTAAGTTGTGCTGGTGGAGTTAATTCAACAGTTGAATTTAAACCAACCTTTGAGGAAACTTCAAAGGAAACTGTAGAAATTGAGATTTCAGGTTTAAATGGTGGACACTCAGGTATGGAAATAATAAAGCAAAGAGCTAATGCTATTAAGTTGATGGGACGAGTTCTTAATTCATTAAATAAGGAATTATCTTTTAACTTAGTATCAATGAATGGTGGATCAAAACATAATGCTATTGCTCGTGAGTGTAAGTCAATTATTACTGTTAATTCAGATGGATTTATAAAGGTACAAGACCTATGCCGTAAATTAGAAGAAATATTTAAAGCAGAATTTAGAGTAGAAGACCCAGGTATAAGTATAAATGTTTCAAAATATGGAGAATCTAAGAGACAAATGAGCTGTGAAGATACAGAAAAACTAATAACATTTTTAATGACAGTTCCAAATGGTGTTCAAACTGTAAGTAAAGACATTGAAAACTTAGTTGAAAGCAGTTTAAACATAGGAATTTTAGAAACTTCTAAGGATGAAATTAAATTTACTATTTCAATTAGAAGTTCAATTAAGAGTTTAAAATATGAAATTTCAGAAAGAGTAGAGTCCCTAGCAAAAATAACTGGAGGGAAGTTTGTAACTTCTGGTGAATATCCAGAATGGCAATATGAAGAAAACTCGAAAATAAGAGAGTTATGTATAGAAACTCACAAAAAAGTATTTAATGAAGAACCAAAGATTGATGCGATACATGCTGGACTTGAATGTGGACTTCTAAAAGAAAAGATGCAAGATACAGACATGATAAGCTTTGGACCTAATTTATATGATGTCCATACACCAAATGAACATTTAAGTGTATCTTCTGTAGAAAGAGTATGGAACTTCCTACAAGAACTACTTAAGAACATAAAGTAATAAATAAGGGTTTATTACTTTAGTATCTCTAAGATTCACTAGAACTTATACGTTGTATTTACTTGAATTATTAATTTGAAATCTGTTATCAATATAAAATCATATCTCATGTTTTCTTTTATAAAAGGTTAAATAATATTAATCTTTTATAAAAGGAACATGAAAAATGTATTTTAGCAATTATATTAATATAACAAAACATTAAGAAAGGTTGGGTTTACCAATGGCAAGTGATAAAAAGAAACTTTCCAGTACCGCATATTCCGGATGCAAAGGCGAGGATTATGTACCATTTATAGCAACTACAGTAGCAATGCCTGAAACTACAGGTTATTCAATTATACTAGGTATTTTGTTCGCAGCTTTATTTGCAGCAGCAAACACATATCTTGGATTAAAAGTAGGGCTTACAATTTCTGCAGGAATACCTGGTGCTATTTTAGCTACAGGAATCTTAAAGGGATTATTTAAGAGAAACAGTATTTTAGAAGCTAATATGGTATCATCATTAGCAGCAATGGGAGAATCAATAGCAGGAGGAATTATATTCGTATTACCTGCATTAATACTTTCAAATTTTGATTTAAGTATTATGACTGTAGTGTCCGTAACTGTAGTAGGTGGACTTATGGGAGTATTCTTTGTAACACCATTAAGAAGATTCTTAATAGTTGAAGAGCATGGTAACTTGGTTTACCCTGAGTCTATGGCAGCAGCTGAGGTTTTAGTTACTGGCAGTGAGGGGGGAAGTGCTTTTAAAACAGTATTAACAGGACTTGGAATAGGTGGAGCATATAAATTCTTATCAGGTGGAACTAAATTATGGGCTGAACAATCTACATACACAATAAAGAGCTATCAAGGAACAATGATAGGAGTAGATACATTAGCATCATTACTTGGTGTTGGATTTATAGTAGGTACTAATGCATCTTTACTTATGTTTGGTGGATCTTTTATTGCTTGGTTTGCTTTTATACCATTAATTAAGTATTTAGGAAGTGGACTTGCAGCACCATTATTCCCTTCGGTTAAATTAATTTCAGAAATGTCAGCAATGGAAATATGGAAAAGTTATATAAGGTATATTGGTGCAGGTGCGGTTGCCATGGGTGGATTTATTTCACTTATTAAATCTTTACCTACTATCATAAAGAGTTTTAAACAAGCAATGTCAGGTATTGGGTCAAAAATAAACGGCGAAGTAGACAGAATAGATGTTGAAGCACCTTTAATATGGGTTATCGCTGCTGCAATACTTGGATTCCTTTTAACTTGGTTATTACCAGCTATAGGAGGGGGAGTCATTGGAGGATTACTAGTTGTAGTATTTAGTTTCTTCTTCTCAGTTGTATCTGCTAGAATGGTAGGTATAATTGGAGCTTCAAATAACCCAGTTTCAGGAATGACTATAGCAACATTATTATTTGTTACAACAGTATTAAAACTTACAGGATCAGTAGGAGACGATGGTATTAAAAAGGCGCTATTAATAGGTGGAGTTGTGTGCGTTGCTATTGCAGTTGCAGGTGGAACAGCACAAAGTTTAAAAACAACATTTATTATAGGAGGTACTCCTAAAAAGGTTCAAGTTGGGATGTTTATTGCAGTAGCATTTGGTTCAGTATTCTCAGCTTTAGTAATAAAAATGTTAGATAAAGCTTATGGAATAGGTAGTGCAGCTGTAGCAGCACCACAAGCGGTATTAATGAAAATGATTGTTGAAGGAATTATGACAGCTCAACTTCCATGGACATTAGTTATAGTAGGAGCTGCAATCGCTATATTCTGCGAACTTGCAAAGATTCCTATATTACCAGTTGCTTTAGGTTTATATTTACCTATAACATTAAATACAGCTATATTATCTGGTGGATTAATCAGAGTTTTAGTTGAAAAGAGATTTAAAAACAATGAAGAAAGAAAGACAAATTCTTTAGAAAAAGGAACATTACTTGCTTCAGGACTTGTAGCAGGGGATGCTCTAGTAGGAATTGTAATAGCTATATTTGCAACTTTAAGCTTAGATGAAAAGCTAGGTTTTGGAGCTAGAATAGCACCTAGCATAACTCAAGGAAACTTATTATCATTTATCATGTTCCTTGGATTAGCAGTATGGATATACATGTTTTCAACTAGAGAAGACAAAGGAGTTATCTAATTATGAGTAATACCCAAGATGAAAAATACAACTTTGTACTATATGTGCCAGAAATAAAGCATGACAGATGGGAAGAGAAGGACGGAAAGGTTACTCTATACTATGAAGTAACAGATCCTGTTAAAAGGTTTGCAGCATGGCTTGTAAAAAAGCCAAAAGTCTGTGATATTGAATTTGATGAACTTTGTTCTTCCGCATGGTTACTGATGGATGGCGAAAGAAGCATATATGATATTGCAAAGATAGTTTCATCAAAGGCTGGAGACGATATAGATGAATCTTTACGTAGATTAATTATTTACCTAAAGTATTTAGCTAAAAGAGGCTGGATTACTTTTAAAAAGCCAAAAGTTTCTTCGGATCTAGAATCAGACATAATAATTAAAGAATAGTTTAATTGTTAAATTAATCGAGTATAGTCTTAGATTGTGATATTCATAAACTAAGACTATACTTTTTTATTGACAAGTAAGTAATTTTGATGTTATTATAAACTTGATTGGTAGGTACCAGTTAAGTTTATAATGAGGTGTTTGAGTTGAATAGTATTGATAAGTCAAGTAGGGTTCCACTGTATTCGCAACTTATGGATATAATTATAGAAAAGATAACTAATAGTTTGAGTGAAAATGATCAGCTAGCATCAGAAAGAGAGATTTGTGACACTTATGACCTTAGTAGATCTACTGTAAGGCAAGCCATGGTTGAATTGCAAAAAGAAGGATATATATATAAGGTTCATGGTAAGGGGACATTTGTTGCGCCTAAAAGGTTGAATCAAGATTTAATGCAGTTTTATTCATTTACAGAAGAAATGAAGAAAATAGGGAAAGAACCTAAATCTGTAGTTATAGATTGTGAAGTAATAGAAGCTAATGAATTCTTGTCTGAAAAAATGAAGATTGAAGAAGGAAAAGGCTTATATAAAATAACTAGGTTGAGGAAAGCAGATGATACACCAATGCTTTATGAAGTTACTTATCTTCCTTTAAAAAGGTTTCCAGGACTTAATAAGCAAGATCTAGAAAGTAGAGCTATGTACGATATATTTAAAAATAAATTTGCTGTAGATATATTTATGGCAGAGGAATATTTCCAGCCAGTATTAACTAATAAACTAGAGAGTAAGTACTTAGAAATACCAGAAGGAGCACCAAGTTTAAAGATAGAGAGATTATCATTTGAATTAGATAAGATAATTGAATATACAATAAGCGTTGCTAGGGGAGACAAATTTAAGTATAAAGTTAGACTTCTTAATAAATAAAAAATTTAATATAACTGGTAATGACAACATAACAACATTACCATAAAGGAGATTAAAATATGAAAAAGATATTTAATAGGGCCATTGAAGAAATAAAAGATAGAGGAGCATTGAATACAGCTACTGAGATATATAATCAGCCAAAACTTTGGAAAGAAGTACTCAACATACTAACTGAGTCTAAAGACAAAATTGCTAGTTTTATGGAAGGTGCTATAAATAAAGAAGGTTTAAGGATAATATTGACAGGAGCAGGCACTTCAGCTTACGTAGGAGAAATTGCAGCTCCTTATCTATCAAAGCTGCTAGGCATTAAAGTAGAGGCAATAGCTACTACAGATATAGTGTCTAATCCAAAGGAATATCTACAAAAAAATAATCCCACTATTTTAGTATCCTTTGCAAGGTCTGGAAATAGCCCAGAAAGTGTTGGGACATTTAATTTGTCAAAAGACTTAATAGAAGATGTAAGTCAAATAGTGATAACTTGTAACAAAGATGGAGAGCTTGCAAATAGGGTGAAGAGTAGTGATAAGGACTTGCTTTTGTTGATGCCTGAAGAGAGTAATGATAAAAGCTTTGCTATGACAAGCTCCTTTAGTTGTATGCTTTTAACTGTGCTTTGTATATTTGATATAAAGAATACAGATGAAAATTTAATAAATACTATTATTAAAAATGCTACAAAAATTTTAGATAATCACTGTGATGAAATAAACAAATTAGTTGAAATGGATTTTAAAAGGGTTGTATATCTAGGGTCTGGATCTTTAAAAGGATTAACTAAAGAAAGCTCATTAAAGAATCTTGAGCTTACAAGTGGCAGGGTAGATACTTATAATGAAGCTGTTTTAGCATTTAGACATGGTCCAAAGTCGGTAATAAACGATGAAACTTTAATAATAGTCTTTTTGTCCAATGATTCCTATACTAGAAAATATGATTTAGATTTAATAAAAGAAATACATGGGGATAATGGAGAACAGAAAGTTGCTGTAATTAGTCACAAAGAATATGAAGAACTTAAAGGACATTGTGACTATTACTTAAGTTTAGATAAAGAAGAAATAGATGACGCCTTTAGTGCAATGGAATTTGTTGTATTTGCTCAGCTATTTGGAATGTTTAATTCCTTGCGTCTAGGTATAAGTCCAGATAATCCAAGACCAGATGGCTCGGTAAATAGGGTGGTTAAAGGAGTAAGTATATACCCATTTAACTAATTATAGGTTAATAAAAGAAGGAATATAATAATTTAAAAAGGATGGTATAGTATGGAGAGAATAGTATCAAGTAAAAATATGTTATTAATGGCACAAAAGGAAGGGTATGCAGTACCAGCTTTTAATATACACAACTTAGAAACAATACAAGCTGTATTAGAAACTTGCTCAGAAATGGGATCACCTGTTATATTAGCTGGTACACCGTCAACAATATCTTATGCTGGAGCTGAGTATATAGTATCTATCGCTGATGCTGCAAGTAAGATATACAATATACCTATATCTATACATTTAGATCATTTCGAGAAAATAGAGCAAATAGAAAGATATGTTAAGATGGGATTTAAATCAGCTATGATAGATGCTTCGCATGAAGACTTTGAAAAGAATATACAAATTGCAAAAAGCATAGTAGATTTTGCTCATATGTATGATACAACTGTTGAGGCTGAGCTTGGAAGATTAGGTGGACAAGAAGATGATATTATAGTTGATGAAAAAGATTCAATATATACAAATCCTGAAAAGGCACAGGAATATGTAGAAAGGACAGGTATAGACTCTTTAGCTGTGGCTATTGGTACAGCACATGGACTATATAAAGGAACTCCTAAGTTGGATTTTGAAAGATTAAAGGAAATAAAAGATAAAGTTAAGGTTCCTTTAGTTCTTCATGGAGCATCAAATATACCGGATGAATTAGTTAGAAAGGCTATATCAATAGGGATTTGTAAGGTTAATATAGCAACAGATTTAAAGATCCCCTTTGCAACTGCAGTAAAAGACTTTTTCAAAAATAATCCGGATGAAAGTGATCCAAGAAAATATATGACACCTGGAAAGATTGCCATGAAGGAAATTATAAAGAAAAAGATAGAGGTGTGTGGAAGTGCTAATAGATACTAATTTAATAGCTACCATAACATTAAATCCATCTATAGATAAAAGATATACTGTAACTACGTTAGAAAAAGGGAAGGTTATTAGAACTTCTAAAGTTATAAATACAGCTGGAGGAAAAGGCTTAAATGTAAGTAGAGTATTAAAGGATATGGGATCTAACGTTCTGGCCACAGGATTTCTAGGTGATCATAATGGTAGATTCATAGAAGAAATATTAAAAAGATGTAATATTAAATGTGAATTTCAATGGATTAAAGATAGTACAAGATGCTGTATTGCTATATTAGATGATGAAGGAAATCAAACAGAAATACTAGAGCCAGGTCCTTTTGTATTAAATGAAGAAATATGTAAATTTTTAAAAGTATATAATGATATATTAGATAAAGTTAACATATTGGTTATAAGTGGAAGCCTTCCTAAGGGATTAGATAAAGAATTTTATAAAACACTCATAAATTTAGCAAAAGAAAAAGAAAAGATAGTTCTTTTAGACAGCAGTGGACAAGGTTTAAAAGAAGCTATTAAAAGTAAACCATATTTTATAAAACCTAATATAGAGGAATTAGAGGCGTTAACTAACAAATCTTTAAAGTCTGATTTTGAAATTATAAGAGAAATAGATAAACTTCATGGTAAAGGTATAGAGTTGATAATAATATCATTAGGTAAAGATGGAGCTATAGGAAGTTTAAATGGAGAGAAGTATAAAATAACACCTCCAAAAGTCAATGTAATTAATGCTGTGGGTTCAGGCGATTCTATGGTAGCTGCTGTGGCCTATGCTTTAAGTAAGTCTATGAATCTAGTAGACTTACTTACTATTGCGGTATCTACAGGTACTGCAAATGCCATGGAAGAGGTGACGGGTCATATTAATATGGAAAATTTAAAAGATATAATAAAAAACGTAACAGTAAAAAGATTTGATTAATCCATATAAAGTCAGCACCTCAGAGGTAATCCCATATAAAGGGAGCATCTCTGAGGTGCTGTAAGTTTATTGAAGCCTTGTTATTATATTTTCATAAATAGCGTCAATTTCTTTAAAGTTCATACTATTTATATAAATGTCTTCTAAGGTATTTCTAATGACTTTAACTTCAGATAGTATATTTAAAGCTTTTGATAAAAGTGAATAAAAAAGATCTTCGCTATATTTTATTTCAGATTCGTATTTATTTAAGATATCTTTATTAAAAATTGTATTCATGTCTATTTGTAATTCCACATCAGTTAAGTTTTCTTTGAAATGTTCCTTATTTATTTCATTACAAGTTAGTAGTGCAATAGATAAGTCAGGAATTAGTATGTGCTCTAATCTTTCAGGTATAAAAGGGTCATGAAAGGCTTCTACATAAAGTCCCCTTTTAATTGCCTCTTCATAAATATACTTCAAAATATCCCTACTCCCTGTACCAGCACCACCATTTAAGACATAAACAGTTCTATATCCCTTGTAAAGAGTATCAACAAAGGTTTCTATGCCAGTAGGTGTAAATGCAGTGGCAAAAAGATGTCTTGAGGTTCCAACACTAGATACATTCATAGGTAATAACTTATTTTTTAAACCTTCCTTAATTAAATTAAGTTTTGAAACATTCAAAGCAAGTTTATTTAATTCTTCTAAGTCCTCAAATACAACTCTTGAAGCTCTAAGATATTTATAGGCACGATTAAAATAGAGGGACACTTCTTTACTTATATCCATTATCCTTTCTTTTTGTCCTCTTATTTTATCGTTATCTAAGTATTTAGCTAAATCTAATATTTCATCAACAGCACCCGGGGTCTTAGGGTCAATAGAATGTGGGGAGGTACCATCTATCATAGCAACTTTAAGTTCTTTTATAAGGATTCCATCTAGAGAGTCAACGTCTGATGAGCAATGATGGAATTCTACAGAGTATCCTTTTTCTTTAAAGTGATTGCCTACCTTTTTTAACATAAAAGATTTACCTGTACCAGGTCCACCTTTTATACAGATAATTTTGTTAGCTTCCTTTTGAGGTAATATATATTGAAAGTTAGAAAAAAATCCTTCAGAACTATTGCTACCTAAAAACATGTGTCTTTCCAAATCATTTACCATTAAATCACGCTCCTAAATTTAAAATTAATACATATTATGAAAGTTTATTTTATTAGGTTAGTACTTATAGTATAATCAATAGTTAGTTAGTAGATTCTTAAAAATAATAATCATTGAGTAAAAAATTAATTATGTGAGGAGGAATTTTATGGATCAATATAATCTAATAAAAGGTGAGGGTGAGTTACTATGAATATGTTTGTCAAAACCAAAAGGATCTTTAATAAAGAAAATATTAAGGTGGTATGGGCTAAAAGAGATAAAATTGCATCATTTACGTTTTTTTGTTTAATTATAAAATATATTTTATTTCAAGGTATTGTAAATAGTAAAAACTCTTCTAGGTTTAACTTAATTGGAGTCTATTTTACTGTTGGACCTATAATTTCTCATGCCATGTTTTTCTTAATATTTATAAGCATAGGGTTTTTATTAAAGAAAAACAGAGGAATCTACTACATAGTATTACATATGCTTATAACAACTTTATTGCTCCTAGATCTTTTTTATTACAGAAACTATGGAACGTTTTTGTCTTTTTATTTTATTAAAGGTTCAGAAATATTTAATCCTTTAAATCGAAATTTAATTCAGATAAGACCTATTGATATATTATTAGTAATGGATATACCTTTTATTATAAAAAAGTATAATGAAAAGAAGAGAGACAGCCTCTATAAAGGAAGAAATATATTAATGTTTTTAATCATGTTGTCAATTTCTGTTACTAAGATAGGCTGTGACCATTACATTATAGATGTAAAAGATGTAAGTAAGGGTAACATTATGTTCTTTAGAAACTCGTGGTATCCATTTCAGACAATGTCTAACTTATCTCCTATAGGATATCATTTCTTTGATGGTATTAGGCAGTTTAATGATTCAAAATCTATAGAACTGTCTAAAAAGGAAAAAGAGGAAATAAGTAATTGGTATATAGAAAAAGAAAGATTGCTAAATTATAAAAATGAAAATGAAATTTATAAGGGTCAACTTAAAGGGAAAAACTTAATATTTATTCAAGTAGAATCTCTTGAAAATTTTGTTATAGGAGAAAAGGTTCAAGGTCAGGAAATAACTCCTAATTTAAATAGAATGGTTAAAAACTCTTTTTATTTCAATAACATATATGAACAGACTGGCTCTGGAACCAGTGCTGATGGTGACTTAATTAGTAATACATCTATACTACCATTAAAATCTGGTGTAGCTTATATGGATCATGCAGCTAATAAATATAATTCTATGCCATATCTTATGAAGGGGTTAGGATACAACACTATATCTACTCATCCTGAAAAGGGTGGTAACTGGAATTGGATTCATAATCACAAGGCCTTAGGATATGATAAGATCTTTGATGTTAATGATTATAAATTAGATGAGGTAATAGGATCTGGACTTTCAGATGGATCTTTATTTAATCAAATATCAGAAAAAGTTTCAAAAGAAGATATGCCTTTCTTTTTACATATGGCAACACTTACAAGTCATGGACCCTTTGATTTACCAGGGGATAAAAAGGCTTTAAGTTTACCAAGTGAGTTAGATAAAAATGTACTAGGTAAGTTTTTTCAAAGTATTAATTATGTAGATAGGGAAATAGGAAACTTTATGAATACACTTAAAGAGAAGGACATGTTAGATGATACCGTTGTTGTTATTTATGGTGATCATACAGGCGTGCATAAATTTTATGAAGATAAGTTAAAAGGGTTAGATGTAGAAAATGAAAAGTGGTTAGAAAAAGAAATGAAGGTGCCCTTTATTATATATAATGAGAATATTAAGGGCGAAACCTTTAATAATGTAGGTGGGCAGATAGATATTATGCCAACAGTAGCGTATCTTATGGGTGTTCCAGAAGAAGAATTTAATAATTCAGCTATGGGAAGAGTTATGTTTCAAGATAATTGGAATTTTACTGTGTTATTTTCTGGGGAAGTTGTAGGGAATCCACCCTCAGATAAAGAAAAGGATTTAATGCTAAAGGGGCCTTATATTTCTAACAAGATAATAAAAGGAAACTATTTCAAAAAATAAAAAAGAGCTATATTACTTTAGAAATAAATTTTTAAAGTAATATAGCTCTTTAAATATAAATCTTTAAACTTAAGTTAAAATATATATTTAAATTTAAAGTACAGTAAAATCATTATCAATAGTTATTACACAATTATAATAAGGTGATAATCTTTTTACGTCAATACATATCATGTCTATAAGTTCTGTGTCAGTAATTTCTTTTCCTCTTTTGCTAGAGTCTACAACTATATCAAAGATAAGATTTTTATGTTCACCTTCTCCAACAACTCTAAAATCATGCATGGACTTTATTATGTCTATTTTATTTAAGATGTTTTGAAGTTCATCTTGAGTTTTTAATACCTCCTTATCATCTACACAAATAGGATCTGTGTGGATGATTAAATGAATATTAAACTTTTCTGAAACTTCCTTTTCAGCCTTATCTATAATTTCATGTATCTTTACTATAGAAGAGGTACTAGGGACTTCAGCATGAATAGATGCCATACATTTACCCGGACCATAGTTATGAATAATAAGGTCATGGACTCCAGATATTTCATCATAAGATAAAACACCTTCTTTTATGTTACTTGCTAATTTTTCATCAGGTGATTCACCAAGAAGAGGACTTAGTGTATCTTTTATTAGCGAATATCCTGAATATAAGATAATTAAAGATACTATTATACCTATGTAACCATCTATTGGGAACCTGATCCAATTAGAAAGTAGTAGAGATAAAGCAACTGTACTAGAAGTAACTACATCTCCTAAAGCATCTATAGATGAAGCTTTTAAAGCAGATGAATTAATTCTATTTCCTATAAGTTTATTAAATTTACTTAGCCATACTTTAAAAAGTATAGATATAAGTAGCAATATGAATGGTATAGTTTCAAAGCTTACCACTTCAGGATTCATAATTCTTTGGAAAGAAGATTTAATAAATTGAACACCAACCATCATCACCATAAAGGCTACTATAAGGCCGGATATGTATTCAAGTCTACCATGGCCAAAAGGATGCTCCTCGTCAGCAGGTAAACTAGATAATTTAAATCCAAGTATAGTAATTAATGAAGAAGCTGCATCAGATAAGTTATTAAAAGCATCTGCTGTGACAGCTATACTTCCAACTATAAGTCCTATAGATAATTTTATTGCAAATAGCAAAGAATTAATTATTATGCCGACAATGCCGCCAAGAAAACCATAAGAATTCCTTACATTTTCCTCTTCAACATTTTTATAATTCTTAACAAACCTTTTTACAAGAAAATTTGATATCATAAATACACTTCCTTATTTCTTTGTCATTAGCTTTAAATTATACCATAGGATTTATTAAGAATCTATAGATTTTGATTATCAAATGATAATGAAATTTGGGCGTATATAGTTATCATAAGTCTTTAGAAGTTATAATGAAGGAATACATTAGAGGAAAATATTATATAAATGCAAGGCATACTAATAATATTTATGTTAAAATAATAATGGAAGTTAAGAGGGGGTAATATTATGGAAAAAAATATTGAATTAGCAAATGAATTAATAGATTTTATCTATGAGAGTCCTACAGCTTTTCATGCAGTTAGCACTGTAAAATCAATATTAAAACAAGAAGGCTTTACAGAAGTTTTAGACACGGAAAAATGGAATCTTAAAAAAGGTGGAAAGTATTTCACAACTCAAAATGATTCAGCTCTTATTGCGTTTGTAATAGGAGAAGGCGAGATTGAAAGTAATGGATTTAAACTAATAGGTGCGCATACAGATTCACCTTCATTTAGAATAAAGCCATTTCCAGAAATGACTTCTGAAAATACTTATGTAAGATTAAATACAGAGGTTTATGGTGGACCAATACTTAATACTTGGCTTGATAGACCTCTTTCTATAGCAGGTAGAGTTACTTTAAGAGGAAATAATACACTTTTCCCAGAAACAAGACTCTTGAATATAAATAAACCAATACTTATAATTCCTAACATAGCAATACACATGAATAGAGAAGTAAATCAAGGAGTGGAACTAAATAAACAAAAAGATACCATTCCACTATTGTCACTTGTAAATGAAAGCCTTCAAAAAGATAAGTATTTAATAAATACTATAGCATCAGAGCTTTCTGTAAATGTAAGTGATATATTAGACTTTGATTTATTCCTTTACGAATATGAAAAAGGAAGCGTTATAGGGCTAAATGAAGAGTTTATATCCTCACCAAGGCTAGATGACCTTGCTATGGTTCATGCAGGGATAAAGGCGCTTATAAATACAAAGGTTAATATGGCTACAAATGTTATGGTGTGCTTCGACAATGAAGAGGTAGGGAGCTCTACAAAACAAGGAGCAGATTCTAATCTATTAAGTAATATTTTAGAAAGAATAGCTTTAAGTTTTAATAAAGGTAGAGAAGATTTCTTTAGAGCACTTTCAAAATCCTTTATGATATCAGCAGACTTAGCTCATGCCGTGCATCCAAATGCAGGTGAAAAGCATGATCCTGTAAATAGACCTGTTATAAATAAAGGACCAGTTATAAAGATAAGTGCAAATCAAAGCTATACCTCAGATAGTAATTCTATAGCGGTATATGAGGAAATTTGTAACAATGTAGGAGTACCTGTACAAAAGTTTGTAAATAGATCAGACTTAAGAGGTGGATCTACTATAGGACCTATATCATCTACACATCTTCATATAAGATCTGTAGATATTGGAACACCAATACTTGCAATGCACTCTATAAGAGAGCTTGGTGGAATAGAAGATCAAAGGTCTATAACTAAATCATTTGAAGAATTTTATAGGATTTAAATAATTTATAAAAGGTTTTATTAAGAATAGAGTTTTAAGGATACCAGAAAAGAAATTTACTGGTATCCTTATTTTTGTATTTTTATCTATAATTTTATGTGAATAGGTTAATACTAAAAGGGCATGTTACAAATATGGAAATAAGCGAGCAAAAGGAGTGGGATATTATGACGTATATATTTTTAGCTGTAGGTTTATTATTAGCGATACTATTCACATATGGAGTAATCTTTAAAAAAGGCAGTGAAAATGGTAAAGATATAATTCGTGATGCAAATAGCAAAGAGGATTTTAATTATAAAGATATTGATGAGCTAGCATCTCTTATTGCTAATAATAAGATAATTCCAAATAAAAGAATTAAAGAAAAAAGGTTAATGAGTAAATTACATGAAGACTATAAAAACATAATAAAGAATTATGAAATATTAAAAGAAAATGAAAAAACACAAAAGGATTTAACAGGGGCAGCGGAATGGCTTTTAGATAACATATATGTAATAGAAAAGGAATATGAGACTATAAGATATAATATTCCTAAAGATTACTGTAAGTATATGCCAATAGTTGAAAATAAGATTTGTGATAGAAATCTTAGAGTATACTATATGACTAAAACCTTTGTTAACTACTTTGACAATAGTGTAGATAAGGATAATATAGAAGACTTTCTAACAAGTTATGAAAGTTACAATCATCTTTCTATTGGAGAGTTATGGTCTTTTCCTTTAATGCTTAGGATGGTACTTATAGAATCTATAAGTAAGAATTCATCTATAATTAATAAAATTTATAATGAAAGAAAAAGAGCAGATATTATAATAGATAAATTAGTTTTAGCTTATACAGAGGATAGCTTAAAGGAGTATCTTAAGATACTAAAGGATAAAGATATACCCTATAGTGATACCTTCATAAATAAGCTTATGAAATCTGTTGAAGATAATGGTTTACAACAAGAAGAAATATATTTGTGGATTGAAGATAAGTACGGTGTTTCAAAAGAAGATATGGGTTTAATAAATAGAAGAGAAAGCATAGAGGAAGCTAATTTAAAATCCTTTATGGAAAATGCAATAACATCTTTAAAAAACATAGAATCTAAAGATTGGAGAGATATATTTGAAAAGATAAGTTATGTAGAAAAGACACTTTCAAAGGATCCTCTACATGTATATACATCTATGGACTTTAGTTCACGAGATTACTACAGACATGAATTAGAAAAGATTGCAAGAAAGGTTAAGGTAGAGGAAAGTAAGGTAGTAGATAAGGTATTAGAGCTAAGTGAGAAAGAGAACCTACAATTAAAAGAAGTAAAAGATAAAGAAATTTATAAATGTCATGTGGGATATTACATAATAGATAAGGGGTCAAGAGAACTTCAAGAATGTTTTATAAATAAAAATAGTACAATTAATAAATTATCATCATTTTTAGTAATGAATAAATTTACTTTTTATATTTCTTTTATAATATCCATGATAGCAATTTTTGAGTATTTAATTTTACATAACTTTAGGCTTAAGGATTTAGATATTAAAATATATAAGTATGTACTAGGATTTATAGCTCTTATAATACCTTTAAGTGAAATTGTTATATCTATTTTTCATTGGATTATAATTAAATATACTTCTCCAAAGTTTGTACCAAAGATAGAATTCAAAAAAAGTATTCCAAAAGAATATAAAACTATGGTAGTAATACCTACATTGATAAACAACGAAAATAGAGGTGCTGATATCATAAAAGACTTAGAAGTATACTACCTTGCAAGCAGAATGGAAGGAATTTGTTTTGGGGTGTTAGGAGACTTTAAAGATTCCAAAACAAAAGAAGCGCCAGAGGACAATATAATAGTAGAAACTATGCTAAAAGACATAAAAAGGTTAAATAAAAAGTATTCAAAAGGGGAAGATATATTCTATTTTTTAAATAGATATAGACAGTATAATGAAAAAGAGGATGCATTTATAGGATGGGAGAGAAAAAGAGGAAAACTTATGGAGTTTAATTCTTTATTAAGAGGGGATGAAAATACTAGTTATGATGTAATAAGTGGCGATATATGTAAGCTTCAAGAAATAAAATATGTAATAACCTTAGATGCAGATACTAAATTACCAATGGGAACAGCTAGAGGACTAATTGGTGCTATGGCCCATGTATTAAACAAGCCTCATGTAGATGAAAAGTTAAAAAAGGTAGTACGTGGATATGGTTTAATGCAGCCAAGGATTACAGTTGGTATAGAGGATTCAAATAAGACCCTTTTCTCTAAGATATTTTCTGGGGAAACTGGTATAGATACTTACACAACAGCTGTGTCTGATGTATATCAAGATTTATTTTATGAAGGCATATTTACAGGTAAGGGTATATACGATGTAGATGTATTTAATGAAATGTTAATGAGTGCTATTCCTGAAAATGCTGTACTAAGTCATGATCTTTTAGAGGGAAGCTATGTAAGATGTGCCCTAGTAACAGATTTACAGCTAGTAGATGGTTACCCTGCATATTATAACTCTAGTATATTAAGACTTCATAGATGGGCAAGAGGTGACTTTCAATTGCTACCTTGGATATATAAAAAATCTCCAATTAACTCTTTATCAAGGTGGAAGATTATAGATAACTTAAGGCGAAGTTTAATCGCACCATCTATTATTATATTGTTTTTATATGCGCTGACACTAGAACCTGGAGGTTATGGTGTAGGCACTGCTGTTGGAATTACATCTATGATATGTCCTATACTATTTAATATAACTGATATTGCAATAGCGCCTTTAAAAAGCATAAGTATTTTTACGTACACTAACTCTTTTAAAATAATAATAAAGCAAGTAGTTTTAATGTTCGCATTTATACCATATCAGGGATACATCATGATAGATGCAATGGTTAGAACGTTATATAGATTGTTTATTAGTAAAAAGAACTTACTTCAATGGAGAACAGCTGAAGATGTTGAATCAAAGGGTTTAACTAGACTTATAGATTACCTTCAATCTATGGCTATAGGAAGTATAATTGGTGTGCTAATACTTTATTTATCCTATATAAATAGCAATGAATCATTTTATATTTATATAGTTCCAAGCCTTTTGTGGATATTGAGCCCAGTTATAGCCTACTATATAAGCAAAGAAATCAGTGTAGATACTAAAAGTTTTAAGAAGGAAGAAATAGACTTATTAAAAGATATATCAAGAAGAACCTGGGCATATTTTGAAGATTTTATTGATGAGGAGAGTACTTGGCTCGCTCCAGATAACTTTCAGGAAGAACCATTAAAGGGATTAGCTTGCAGAACATCACCTACTAATATAGGAATGATATTTACTTCTAATATATCAGCTTATGACTTGGGGTATATTGGTATAGAAGAGGTAGTAAGTAGGATGGATAAATCTATACATTCAGTAATGGACTTAGAAAAGTATCATGGGCATCTTTATAATTGGTATGATACTGAAACATCAAAAGCTTTGTATCCAAGGTATGTGTCTACAGTAGATAGTGGAAATCTTGTAGCTTGTCTTTGGATAGTGCCAGAAACACTTAAAGAATACCTAAAAACTCCACTTATAAATAAAAGTTCTATGAAGGGATTAGAAGATACTATAAAATTATTACTAGAAGAGATAGGAAAAGAAAACATATACTTTGATAAAAACTTAGATTTCACTTCATATAAATCAGTAAAAGATTATAAAAATAAGCTTAGAGCTATAAGAGATGGTTGCTTTCATATTGAAAAAGAAGAAAAAGATACCTATTATTGGAATAAGAAACTAAAATCTATGGTAAATAAAAGACTTAAAGAATTACAAAATTTATTACCTTTTCTTGAAACAGCAATGGAGGATGGGGGGGATTTTAGCAATCAGTTAATGGATATAGTTATGAATACTAACCTAGAAGATTTACAAGATAGATTAAATGATTTTAAAAGTATAGGTGAATGCTCTTTTGAGTTAGAAATTCTTATTGAAAATAGTATAAAAGAAATATATAGATTTATAAATAAAATCAAAATATTAATTTTAAACTGTGAAAAGTTAATTAAAGAAACAGATTTTAAGATGTTATATGATGAAAGTGCTGGATTATTTTATATTGGGTATAACCTAGAAGAAGAAAGGTATAGTAATTCTTACTATGATCTTTTAGCATCAGAGTCTAGGATAGCTAGCTATATAGCCATTGCAAAAGGAGATATAGAATATAAACATTGGTTTAACCTTGGGAGATCTTTAAGGAAAATTGAAAGAAACAAGGTGCTAATGTCTTGGAGCGGTACTATGTTTGAATATTTAATGCCACTACTTTTAATGAAGTCGTATTCTAATACCTTATTAGAGGAAACTTATAAGGGGATAGTAGATGCTCAAAAGGCCTATGCAAAAGAACTTAATATTCCTTTTGGGATATCAGAGTCTGCTTACTTTAAACTGGATTTAGATGAGAACTTTCAGTATAAGGCTTTTGGGGTACCGAGTGTTGGGCTTAAAAGAGGAATTGAAGATGATATTGTAATATCACCATACTCAACTGTAATGGCCCTTATGGTAGATTTTAAAGCATCTATTAATAATATTAAACATTTAATAGGTATAGGTATGCTAGGTAAATATGGATTATATGAAGCTTTAGATTATACAAAAGAAAGAGTTCCAAAAGGAAAGAATAAAGCTTTAGTAAAGTCATATATGGTTCATCATCAAGGAATGAGTTTTATGGCCTTAAATAATATAATAAATAAAGATGTGCTAAAAAACAGATTTCATAATATTCCGGAGGTTAAGTCTATAGAGTTATTACTGCAAGAAAAACCAATAAATAGAATAGTGTTTAGTAGAAAGATAGATCCTTCATATTCAAAGAAAGAAGCTTATGAAAAGAATATGTTAATAAGAAGACATAGTGATGCAAATACAAAATTCCCTGAAGTTCAAGTACTATCTAATGGAGACTATTCTTTAATGATAACTAATGATGGTAGCGGATATGGTAAAGAGAAGGATATGATGTTATATAGATGGAGAGAAGATCCTACAACTTCTATAGGTGGTCAGTATTTTTATATTAAAAATCTAAACTCTAACGAATTTTGGAGTGCTACCTATGAACCCTGCAAACATGAAGGGGAAGGATATGAGTCTATATTTTCACTAGATAAGGCTCAGTATAGAAGAAAAGATGGAAATATCTTAACTAAACTAGATGTTAGTATTGCAAGTTATGATAATACAGAAATAAGGAAGTTAACTATAACAAATAATAGTGATAGTACTAGGTATATAGAAGTAACAAGTTATATGGAAGTAACACTTTCAACCTATGAAGCAGATGTAGCTCATCCATCCTTTAGTAATTTATTTATAAATACTGAATATATAGAAGAAAATCAATGCATTTTAGCAAGTAGAAGACCTAGAAGTAAGAAGGAAAAAAGAAAATACCTAGCAAATAAGATTATTTCAAAGGGTGATACAGTAGGAGCATTACAATATGAAACAAATAGGCTGAATTTTATAGGAAGGAATAGAAATCTTTCTAATCCTTATACAATGGAAAATGAAGTACCTTTAAAAAACACAGTAGGATATGTATTAGATCCTATAATAAGTTTAAGAAGGTTGTTTAAAATTAAGAAAGGTCAAAGTGTACAAATAGCATTTATAACTTCTGTAAGTGATAATAGAGAGGATATTTTAGATGTAATAAATAGATATGAAACTATAAAAGATATTGATAGGGCTTTTAACATATCTAATAATGAGGTTAAAAGTGAACTAAAGCAACTTGGAATAACATCAAATCAAGCAAACTTATATCAAATACTTGCATCTAAAATAATATTTCTAAATGACTCAAAAAGGGAAAGAGAAGAATATCTAAAAGATATAAAAAGAAGTCAAAAGAATCTCTGGAGTTATGGTATATCAGGTGACTATCCTATAGTTTTAGTGAAGGTTTCTAAAAACAAAGATTTAGAGTTAGTAACACAGGTACTTATGGCTTACAAATACTTAAATAAAAAAGCTGTAAATTTTGATTGTATAATACTTAATGAAGAAGATTCATCTTATGATGAACCATTGCAAAAGGAGATAAAAGAGATTATAGGAAAGCTTGGACTTACTAACAAAGAAGAAAAGAGAGCTGGAATATTTGTTAAAGTTAAGCACGGTATGGAAAGAGAAGATATAAATCTTATACTAGGTATTGCAAGATTTGTCTTTTATGGAGAATGTGGTAATTTCAATAGCAATATTAAAAATAAGATAGAAAATAAAATAGAAGATAAATCACCGCAATTAATTGATAATATTGCGTTTAAACCAAAAAGTAATGCAGTAAGTTTTATTAGAAACTATGATTATAATAATAAAGTAATAGTAAATTCTAATAGCGATTCTAAAGATGATTATAATAGGTCTTGGAATAGAGAAATTGAAGGAATTAAAAACTTAAAGTGGATAAATGATAGTTTTTCTTTAGAGTTTAGCTTAGAGATAAGTAAATCTTACGAAGTAGAGGCAAAAGATGAAGCAAAGCGAAAAGACCCTTTTGATACATCTGAGTTGTTATTTTTTAATGGAATTGGAGGATTTCATCCTAAAATAAATAGTTATATAATATGCCTAAAAGCCTATAACAATACTCCAGCGCCGTGGATAAATATATTATCTAATAAGGAATTTGGATGTTTTATTTCAGAAAGCGGATCTGCACATACTTGGAATAAAAACAGTAGAGAAAATAAAATTACACCCTGGAGTAATGATAGTGTAATAGATCCAGCAGGAGAGGCCTTTTTACTAAGAGACGATGATGATGGGGACTTTTGGAGCATAACTCCAGGACCTGTAAGAGATTCAGGTGAATATATAATAGAACATGGTTTTGGATATAGCAAGTTTACACATAGTGCATATGATGTAGATGGTAATTATACAGTTTTTGTTGATAAAGATAATCCCATAAAGTATATTATTGTAACATTAAAAAACACTAGTAATAAAACAAAAAATATATCTAATTTTTATTACTCTAGAATGGTGTTAGGGGAATCCATAGAAAAAAGTAGCCAGTATGTATATACAAATATAGAAGAAGACTTTATTTGGGCAAGTAATCCTTATAGTGAGCATTTTGGAAAGCTTAAGACATTTCTAAAGATTATAGGTGGAGATAATATAAGTTTTACTGGAAATAGAAGAGAATTTATTGGTAAAGGTGGAGCCATAGAGTACCCTTTAGCTATGAAAAAGGAGGATCTTTCAAATACTTCAGGTGCAGGATTTGATCCTTGTTTGAGTCAGTGTAGTAAGATTAAGTTAAATCCGCTAGAAGAAAAGACTATAGTTATAGCATTAGGTCAGCTAGAAGATATAGATTCTATAAAGAATATATTACTCGATATATCAGATACAAAAGAAGTTGAAAAAAGGCTAGATGAAACTAAATTATACTGGGAAGAAACTTTAGGAAAGATTAAGGTAGAAACTCCAGATAAGAGTATGGATATAATGTTAAATGGGTGGCTTATGTATCAAACTTTATGTTGTAGATATTGGGCAAGAACTGCATTCTATCAATCAGGAGGAGCTTATGGATTTAGAGATCAGCTCCAAGATTCTATGGCTATAGGACTTGTAGATGAAAATATAACAAGAGATCAGATTATTCGAAGTGCTGGAAGGCAATATATAGAAGGGGATGTACAACATTGGTGGCATCCAGTTATTAACAGTGGTATACGTACAAGGTTTAGTGATGATTTACTTTGGCTACCATTTGTAACAGCAGATTATATTAATCATACAGGGGACATATCTATTTTAGATGAAAATGTACCCTACTTAAAAGATGAACCTCTAAAAGAAGGAGAAGATGAAAGATATAATATAGTTATGAACTGTGATAAGCAGGGAAGCATATATGAACACTGTTTAAAGGCTATAGATAAGGGGCTAAACTTTGGACCACACAATATACCCTTAATAGGTAGTGGCGATTGGAATGATGGATTTAGCACTGTAGGAAACAAGGGTACAGGAGAAAGTGTTTGGCTTGGTTGGTTTTTATATTATATATTAGAAGCATTTATTGAAATATGTAATATGAAAAAGGACGAAGATACTAAGAATAAATATTATGAGACTAAAGAATTTATTAGAGAAAACTTAGAAAAGAATGCTTGGGATGGTGCTTGGTATAGAAGAGCTTATTTTGATGACGGCACTCCTCTTGGATCCATAGAAAATAGTGAGTGTACCATAGACTCTATATCACAAAGCTGGGCTGTTATTTCAGGGGCAGCAGATATAAAAAGGGCAAAAAAGGCTATGAATTCCGTAGAAAAAAACCTTATAAAGAAAGATAAAGGTATGATAGTATTGCTATCTCCACCTTTTAACAAATCAAGCTTAGAACCAGGATACATCAAAGGTTACATACCAGGAGTTAGAGAAAATGGAGGCCAATATACCCATGCAGCAGTTTGGGTTATACTAGCTATGTGTAAATTAAATTACAATAGTGAAGCTTTAAAGCTATTTAATATGATAAATCCTATAAATCACACATCATCTATAACTGATATAGAAAGATATAAGGCAGAACCCTATGTTATGACAGCAGATATATATTCCTTAGAACCTTATGAAGGCAGAGGTGGATGGAGCTGGTATACAGGAGCTTCTGGGTGGATGTATAAAACAGCAGTAGAAGATATACTAGGATTAAAAATAATAAAAGGAAGAGGGTTTATTATTAAACCTTGTGTACCTATAGAGTGGAATGAATATAAAATCACATATAAAAAAGATAAAGGAATTTACAATATAACTGTAAAAAGAGATGAAGAAAAAAGGGTATTAATAGATGATGTTATATCAGAAGATGGATTTATAAACTTTAAAGAAGGAGAACAAAATATAGTAGTATATATATAATGTATGTAATAAAACTATATAAAAAGAAAAATATTATATGAATTAAATCTAAAAAAAGGTTATCGTATTTACGATAACCTTTTTTCTTTACTATGCTACATGATATAACGCTAGCACGGCAATCAATTTATGGCTGATCTCTTGAGGTATAGTCGAATTCCATCCAAGCTATATTGTTACAAACAATAGGATCTTCAACAGGATCTGGAAGTTTAGAACAACTTTCTTTATTTTCGTTAGAACAGGATTTTAAATCTTTAGAAGATTGTTCTAAATAACCTCTTTCCAATGGAAGATAGGGAACTTTAGATTTTTTACTCATAATCTATCACCTCTGTACTTAGTATGTGGAATATTTCTAAAATAATAATACAAAGAAGATGGAAATGTTAAATAAAAAAGGTAGCTGATGTAAAAGTTATATGAATACTTAAAGAATTACCTTAGGAATACTTTATTAATATTAAATATCATGTATAATTGAAAGTATAAATAATTATTAATTAAGGAGGTAGTTTAAATGGCAAAGTTACATCAAATTTATAAATGTAATGTGTGTGGAAATATTGTTGAAATGGTTCATGCATCAGCAGGTGAATTAGTCTGTTGTGGAGAACCTATGAAGCTTATGGAAGAAAATACTGTAGATGCAGCAAAAGAAAAGCATGTACCAGTAGTTGAAAAAGATGGAGATATTGTAACTGTTAAAGTTGGATCTGTAGAGCACCCAATGGAGGATAAGCACTACATAGAGTGGATAGAGATCATAACAGAAAACAAAGTATATAGAAAACACTTAAAACCAGGTGAAAAGCCAGAAGCAACTTTCAAGGTATGTGGAGAAATAGTATCTGTAAGAGAATATTGTAATCTTCATGGATTATGGAAAGCTTAGATTAAATAATTAATAAAAATACCCCTTAAAATATAATTTTAAGGGGTATTTTTATTTGCTTTAGAAAAGGATTAGTTGTCAGCCTTACCTACATCTGATAGTATAAGTCCTTTATTATGATCCAAGGCCCAATTTATACCCCAATCATTTTGGAATATAAGGATCTGTCTATCCTTTAAATCTACTACCCTTTTGGTATCGCTAGTTAAGTTAAGACTATCCATATCTAAATCTTTATTTTCTATCCATCTAACAAATCTATAAGCTAGTCTATCCATTTTAATTTGAACATTATATTCATGGTTAAGTCTATATTCTAGAACTTCAAATTGTAGAACACCAACTACACCTACAATTATTTCCTCCATACCTATAAACAGTTCTTTAAATACTTGAATAGCGCCTTCTTGAGCTATTTGAGTTATACCTTTTACGAATTGCTTTCTCTTCATTGAATCAACAGGTCTTATTCTTGCAAAGAATTCAGGGGCAAAAGTAGGTATTCCTTCAAATTTAAATTTGTTATTTGCCTTACAAAGAGTATCTCCGATACTAAATATACCTGGGTCAAATACACCTATTATATCTCCTGAAAATGCTTCTTCAACAACTTCTCTATCTTGAGCTAAAAATTGTTGAGGCTGAGATAATTTTATTTTATTATTACCTTGCACATGAAATATTTCCATGCCCTTTTTAAACTGACCAGAGCATATTCTCATAAATGCAACTCTATCTCTGTGAGCAGGATTCATATTTGCTTGGATTTTAAATATAAAAGCTGAAAAGTCCTCTGAGAAGGAATCTATTTCTCCTACATTTGAATTTCTTGATAAAGGTGGAGAAGTTAATTCTAAAAAGTTTTTGATAAATGGCTCAATACCAAAGTTCGTAATAGCACTACCAAAGAAAACAGGGGATAACTCTCCTTTTTTTACCTTTTCTATATCAAATTCATCTCCAGCAATATCTAAAAGTTCGATGTCTTCTATTAATTTATCATGAAGGTTTTTACCTAAAAGATCATTAAATATATCATCTTCTATACTTTCCTTTACTGATTCAACTCTAGTTTGACCATGGTTTTTGCTACCATTAAAAACTTGTATAGTATTAGTGCCTCTTTCATAAACTCCTTTAAAGTCATGACCTGAACCTATAGGCCAGTTCATAGGATAAGATTTTATTCCAAGTTCATTTTCAAGTTCTTCTAGAAGCTCAAAAGGATCTCTAGTTTCTCTATCCATTTTATTTATGAAGGTGAATATTGGAATATTTCTTAGGGAGCAAACATTGAAGAGCTTTCTTGTTTGTTCTTCAACACCTTTTGCACCATCAATTACCATTACTGCGCTATCAGCAGCCATCAAAGTTCTATAAGTATCTTCACTAAAGTCTTGGTGACCAGGTGTATCTAATATATTTATACAGTATCCATCATAATTAAATTGCATTACAGATGAAGTTACTGAAATACCCCTTTGCTTTTCTATCTCCATCCAATCTGAAGTTGCATGTTTTGATGCCTTTCTGGCTTTAACGGAACCAGCAAGTCTTATGGCTCCACCATATAATAGTAGTTTTTCTGTAAGTGTAGTCTTACCAGCATCTGGGTGAGAGATTATGGCAAAGGTTCGTCTTTTTTCTATTTCTTCTTTAAGATTCACTATAAAATCCTCCTTATATTTTCAAGGATTATACCCTAGACCATTTAAGGTTAAGGTTTTAATTCTAAACACAGTAATTATAACAGTTAAAAAAGAAATTTTCAATAATAGTAAATAACATAGCCCACTAAATATTTAATATAAAGTTATTAGATATTTAGTGGGCTTATATTTATATTTCATGTTTTAATTTAGTTAACAATGTTATCTAGGAATTAAACCTATTTTCTTTTGCATCTTTCTTAAGGTTTTATTAGCTACATAGTTAGCTTTTTCTGCACCTTTTTTATATATATCTTCGAGATAAGTTTTGTTACTTAGTAATTCATTTATTTTAGTTTGAATAGGTGAAAGCTCAGTGATTATAGCTTCAGCAACATCCTTTTTTAATTCTGAATAGCCAAGGCCTTCATAGTTTTTAACTATGTCTTTAGGAGAAATGCCTTTTATAGAACTTAGTATATTTATTAAATTTTTAACCCCAGGTTGATCATCAGAGTAATTAACTATTCCAATACTATCTGTTACAGTTCTACTTATCTTTTTCCTAATAACTTCAACAGGATCCATTATTAAAATATACCCATTAGGATTATCCTCAGATTTGGACATCTTTTTAGTGGGGTCTTGAAGATCCATTATTTTTGCTGCAGATGTAGGAATATATGCATCGGGTATAGTAAAAGTAGGGCTATATAAATTATTAAACCTTTCGCCGATATCTCTTGCAAGTTCTAAGTGTTGCTTTTGATCTATACCAACTGGAACTAAATCTGCATTATATAAAAGTATGTCTGATGACATAAGGATTGGGTAATTAAAAAGTCCAGCCCCTATAGACTCACCATACTTTTGAGACTTATCTTTAAATTGAGTCATACGGCCAAGTTCACCCATGTAACTAGAACAGGTTAGTAGCCACGAGGCTTCGGAGTGAGCAGGAACATGAGACTGTATAAAAAGGGTGTTTTTTTCTGGATCTATGCCTGAGGATATATATATAGATAAGATTTCTAAAGTTCTTCGTCTAAGATCCTTAGGATCTTGTCTTACAGTAATTGCATGTAGATCTGCCACACAAAAATAGCAATCATACTGATCTTGAAGCTTTACCCAGTTTTTTATAGCTCCCAAATAATTACCAAGTGTTAAATCTCCAGAGGGTTTTATTCCACTGAATATAATCTTTTTTGTATCTTCCATAAGTTACACTTCCTTTAAGTTTTATAGATTATTATATTTAGTACATTAGAAAAACTTATAATGTATCTAAATATAGAATGGCTAGTTTTTAGAATATATATTTGTATATAAAAAGTACCCTATGAAAAAATCATAGGGCGCTTGTATAACCGCGGTACCACCTAATTTGAGGAGTAGTCCTCATCTCTTAAAGATACTATCATATCTCTATCCTTTTAACGTAAGATGCACGGCTTAAAGTACTAAAATTCATCTAAGCACAAAAGAGACCCATTGGGTTTAAACATGACTATTATGATTCCACCATCCATAACTCTCTTAAAATCTGTTTTTAAACTTACTTACTTCTCTTTAAAGTTTTAAATAATTTAAATTTTAAACATACAATGTTAATTGTATTGAATTTATAATAGTACTATTTAATAATTATGTCAATGATAAATAAATAAATTATAGAGTATGATCTTAAAATTGAAGCGACATTAGCTTGAATAGATGGAATATTAGGAATATAATATATTAATGAGAAGGATATGAAACTAAAGTATTATTTTAGGGGGAATGATTATGGAAAAGAAAAGAAGTAATCAAGTATCAAAGACGCAAATTAAAGTAAGGGATTTAATTTATATGGCTCTTATGTCGTCAATTGTTCTTCTAGGAACTTCTCTTATAACTATACCTTCATATAATGGAGTTATACATATAGGAGATAGCATTATATTTATTTCGGTTATATTATTAGGAAAAAAGAAAGGAGCTATATCTTCAGCATTAGGAATGTTTTTGTTTGATATACTTCATGGGTATACTTATTGGGCACCTTTTACATTTATTATTAAAGGCTCAATGGTACTTATAGCAGGATGGATAATTGAAAGAGGCGATAATAAATCTACATTAAAATATGCTTTTGCATTTTTAATGTCAGGAGTATTTATGATAGGTGCATACTTTTTATCAGGAGCTCTAATAAAGATGTTGTTTTTAGGTGAGGGAATAACATTTATGAATGCACTTATAGTATCTTCTTATGATATACCAGGAAACATATTACAAGTTGTTGTAGGTATAGTAATTGCATTACCTTTAATAAAGGCAATAGAAACTCACAAGATAACATAAAAGGTTATGTGTGGTAGTGGGTATCTAAAAAAAAAGAGGCCTAATTTATGAATAAATTAGGCCTATAATAGATAATGTGGTAAATGTTACATTATATTATCTATTGTTTCTTTCAGCTTTTCTAGCTCGTCTACAATCGGGGCATCTTACAGGAGCGTTTTCGAATCCTTTTTCTTTAAAGAATTCTTGTTCTCCAGCTGTAAAAACAAACTCTTGTCCACAATCTTTACATATGATATTTTTATCTTCCATTTTACAAACCTCCTTGTGATCAAAGGGCTAATTTATAGATAACTTCTTCCTCTTATAAAAGGAAGTGAAATTATCTAGTTAAATTGAACCCATATAATATATAGAGTCAAAGCTCATGATAATATTATAACACATGAGGGAAATACTTCAATATGAAGTTAATTAAATATTCAACCTATTATTAATAGGTAAATTTCCAATAATAAAAGCTTATATGCTATAATTAAAGAAATAAATGGTTGATTATATATTGGAAATATTTTAAACTATAGGTATTAGGTAATATTATAATATGCAGAGGAGGAAAACATATGGCAAGTAATTATTCTTTTGATGTAGTATCAAAAGTTGATATGCAAGAGGTAGACAATGCTATAAATCAAACTTTAAAGGAAATAAGTCAACGATATGATTTTAAAGGTAGTAAGTCTACAGTTGAACTTGTAAAAAATGAAGTTAAAATAGCATCTGAAGATGACTTTAGACTAAAAGCAGTAATAGAAATATTAAAGGTGAAGCTTATTAAAAGAGGGATTTCAGCAAAAGCTTTAGACTTTGAAAAAGTGGAAGATGCTAGTATGGGAACAGTAAGACAAGTGGGTAAGATAGTAAATGGCATAGAAAAAGAAAAGTCAAAGCTTATAGTAAATGAAATAAAATCAAGTAAGATAAAGGTTCAAACACAAATATTAGATGATGAGTTAAGAATAACAGGAAAAAACAAAGATGACTTGCAAGCTGTTATGGCTTTATTAAGAGGGAAAGATTTTGGAATAGAACTTCAGTTTATTAACTATAGATAAATAAATTATTTTATCATTAAACCATGTATAAGGTTAGTGATAGTCATAATTTAGGAGAAGAAGAAATGGAAGGTTATAAAGAAAAGTATGAAAAATCACTAGAAGAATTTGAAATATATCAAAACTTTGCAGAAACACAAATTCAAATGCTAAGTGAAAAAAATATAATCCTAGAAAAGAGCCTTGATGCCGTAGTTAATATTGTAGAAATAAGCAAATATATAAATTCATATTTAAGTAATGAAAATCTAATACCTATGATAAATGATATGATAATAGGTATATTAGGGGCAACTTATTCTTCTATTTATTTAGAAGAAGAAGGTGAGATTATAATAAAGGCTAGTAATATGGAGAAAGCATACTTAATATTTGAAGAAAGTTTTTATATTGAAAAGATAAAAAGTGGAAGACCTTTTATACTAAATTGTAAGGAAACAATTTTTAATACTAGAAACAGAGGTAATATGCATTCTATAATAGGGGTACCTATAAATCTTAGGGAAAGGCTTATGGGATATATGATCCTAGAACATAGCCTTTGTAATTTTTTCACACCAGGCCATGTGAAGTTTATATCTTCTATAGCTAATCAAATTGCTATTGCTATTGAAAATAACATCTTATACAAGGAGATACAAAAACAGATAAATGTGGATCCGCTACTTGGGATTTATACAAGAAAGTATTTTATAGATTTTGTGAATGGTAAGGTTCTTCAAAATGAAGATAGTAATTTTGCTATAGTTATGATTGATTTAGATGACTTTAAAAAGATTAATGATTCTTTTGGACATCAATTTGGTGATGAAGTTTTACTAAACACTGTAAAAGAAATAAAAAATGGATTAGGGATAAAGGATATTGTAGCTAGGTATGGTGGGGAAGAGATTGTTTTATATATAGATCAAGGAGAAGATTTTAAGAGTGTTTATAAAACAGTGGATAATATAAGAAAGTCTATAGAAGATAATGAATATTCATTAATAGAGGATTATAAGTGTGTAACGGCAACCTTTGGCATATCATTTTATCCTGTAGATGGAGGAGATATAATAAAACTTCTTCAAGCTGCAGATAGATTATTATATAAAGGTAAAAGGTCAGGTAAAAACAAAGTTATGTACAACACTTAAAACAAAAGGTTATTTCTAATTAAAGAAGTAATCTTTTTTTTATGATTAAATAGCGTATAGAGCATATGTAAATAATTTATTAAGTTTTGAAGCGATATTGATTAAATATTCTGAATATTATATAATTATATTAACAGGGTGACTTTTTCTGAAATATAATAAAGGGGTGTTTAAAATGATACATGTATTTTGTAGCCAAAGAGGTACAGGGAAAACCAAATCATTAATAAAACTTGCAAATACTAAAGCTGAAAAAGCAAAAGGTACCGTTATATATATAGACGATGATAGGGGACCCATGTTTAATTTAGATTCTAGGATTAGGATGATAATTACAGATGACTTTAAGCTAAAAGATTATAATGAAATGTACGGTTTTTTGTGCGGCATACTTTCAGAAGACTATGATATAGAAACTATCTTTATAGATAGTTTATGTAACATTATTTCTGGAAATTTAGAAGATGCCGCACATTTATTTTTGAAGATGGAAAAGTTGGCTTACAATTATAAGTTGGAGTTTTATATAAATATAAACGGTGATTATAGTGAGATGCCTCTATTTTTACAAAAGTATGCAGCTTAACATAAAAAGGTTTTAAATGTTAAATTAATGTATAATAGAAAAAGAGTTTATGAAATTAAGTTTTCATGAACTCTTTTTTATATTTAATATTAATTAGATTCCTTATATCCAAGCAATGAACTAATTACTTTTGCGATGGATTCTAGATCTTCTTTTAATGAAAGCATAGTTTCTAGTTCGTTATATATAACTAAGCCTGAAAGACTCATAGCTGTTATTATTTCTTTGTTTCTGTTAAATATAGGAACGGATATACATCTTATACCATCTTCATGTTCCATATTATCTAAAGCATAGCCAGTTTTTCTAACTTCATGTATTTCTTTTATAAAACCTTCAATATCAGTCAAGGTCTTAGGTGTATATGGTATAAATTCGATATCCTTCATAATATCTCGAATTTTATTATCATCAAACTGCGAAAGAATAACCTTACCTGAAGCAGTACAATATAACGGGACCTTTTTACCTATACGTGAAGACATACTAACACTTTTTTTAGGATTAACAGGTTTAATTTTATCGATGTATACTATATTTGTATAAGTTTCATCTAAAACAGATAAATGTACTGTTTCATCGACTTTATCTACAAATTCTTGTATATAAGGTCTTGAAATACTTACTATATCCATGCTATTTGTTAAACAGCTAGATAGATAAAGAATCTTTGATCCTAAAATATATTGATCTGAGTTTGGCGGTTGTGATACAAAACTTTTATTTTTCATGGTTGATATTAATCTATGTACTGTAGTTTTACTTAAATTTAGATCCTTCGATATTTGAGTTACGCCATATCCTTTTGGGTTTTCTGCCAGGGTTTCAAGGATATCTAGGGCTCTTTCAACGGATTGAACAAAATTATTATTGTTAGCCATTTTTACCTCCTTAATATTAGTATAAGTAGATAATATCATATAATCATTTAAAAAAATAATATAAATAAAATTCTTATTTATATACTTGACTTAAAGCGTGTAAATGGTTTACAATGAAAATAAACAGAAACGGAATACCATTCCGCTATGTGGAACAGTAAGAAAGAGGAGGAAGATACAAATGAATATAAGATATGCGAATCATCCTAATGATTCTAAGAAATATACTACAGAGGAATTAAGAGAACATTATTTAGTTGAAGAGATATTTTCAAAAGACAATATATGTTTAACTTATAGCCATGTAGACAGAATAATATTTGGTGGTGCTATGCCAGTCAACGAAACTTTAAAACTTACAGCAGGAAAAGAGATGGGTGTAGATTTCTTTCTTGAAAGAAGAGAGATGGGTGTCATAAATGTCGGAGGAGAAGGCACAATAATACTTGACGGTGAAGAATTTGAAATGAAAAGTCAAGATGGAATATATATAGGAATGGGTATTAAAGAAATCACATTCAAATCTAAAGATTCTTTAAATCCAGCTAAATTTTATATAAATTCTGTACCAGCTCATAAGAGTTATCCAATAGTAAAAATAGATATAAACAATGCAAACCCTGTACATTTAGGGGATGAAACAAATTTAAACAAGAGAACAATATACCAATATGTACATCCAAATGTATGTAAAAGTTGCCAGTTACTAATGGGACTTACAAAACTTGAACCAAATAATGCTTGGAATACAATGCCTTGTCATACTCACGAAAGACGTATGGAAGTTTATTTTTACTTTGATATGCAAGAGGATACAAGAGTATTCCACTTTATGGGTGAGGTTAATGAAACAAGACATATAGTAATGAAAAATGAACAAGCTACAATATCACCAAGTTGGTCAATACATTCAGGAGTAGGTACAAGTAACTATACATTTATTTGGGGAATGTGTGGAGAAAATCAAACTTTTAATGATATGGATCATGTGGCAATGTCAGACTTAAAATAATAAAATGTTAGAGGTGAATTAAAATGGATTTTTCGTTAGAAGATTTTTCAATGGATTTTTTCACATTAAAGGGTAAGGTTGCAATTGTTACAGGAGGTAATACAGGTCTTGGACAAGGGTATGTAGTAGCCTTAGCTAAAGCTGGAGCGGATATATATGTTCCAACTTATGATACTAATTGGGATGAAACAAGAGGATTAGTTGAAAAAGAAGGAAGAACAATAAAGTTTATTCAAGCAGATCTTACAAAAAAAGAAGATATAACTAAAGTTGTTCAAGGTTGTATTAAGGATTTCGGAAAAATAGATATATTAATAAATAATGCCGGAACAATAAGAAGAGCACCGTTACTTGAGTATAAGGATGAAGACTGGGAAGCTGTTATGAATATAAATCTAAATTCTGTTTATTATTTAAGTAAAGAAGTTGCAAGTATTATGGCTAAGCAAAGATCAGGAAAGATAGTTAATGTAGCATCCATGTTATCATTCCAAGGAGGGAAATTTGTTCCACCTTATACAGCGAGTAAACATGGAGTAGTTGGTATTACTAAAGCCTTTGCAAGTGAACTTGCAGAATACAATATACAAACTAACGCTATTGCACCAGGATATATAGCTACTGCTAATACAGCTCCAATTAGGGCAGATGAAAAAAGAAATGGAGAAATTTTATCAAGAATACCAGCAGGTAAATGGGGAACACCTTTTGATTTGATGGGAACAATGATATTTCTTTGTAGTAAAGCATCAGATTATGTAAATGGACATGTTTTAGCTGTAGATGGTGGCTGGCTTGTTAGATAGAGGTATATTATGATAAAAAAGATAGAAACTTTAAAAAGGATTATTGATGTAGGTGTTGTAGCGGTTGTAAGAGCTTCTAGTTCAAAAGAAGCTATAGATATAGCTAGAGCTTCCATAAAAGGTGGTATAAATGCTATAGAAGTAACTTTCACAGTACCAGGAGCAGAAGATGTTATATCATCATTAAAAAAGGAATTTAAAAGTGATGAGATTATAGTTGGAGCGGGTACGGTGCTAGATAGCGAGACAGCTAGAATTGCTATATTAAAGGGTGCAGAATATATAGTAAGTCCAGGATTTGATATTGAAACAGCAAAGCTTTGTAATAGATATCAAATTCCGTATATGGCGGGATGTATGACTATAACAGAAATTATAAAAGCTATGGAATATGGGGTAGATGTAATAAAACTATTTCCAGGTTCAGTATTTGGACCTAGTATGGTAAAAGACATAAAAGCACCTCTTCCACAGGCACCTATAATGCCAACAGGGGGAGTATCTCTAGAGAATGTAGAAGAGTGGATTAAAAATGGCTGTGTAGCTGTTGGAGTAGGCGGATGTCTAACGGCTCCAGCTAAAACTGGGGATTATGATAAGGTTACGTCTATCGCAAAAGAATTTGTGTCAAAAGTTAAAAAAGCTAGAGAATAAGGTGAAATATATGACAGGCAAGATCATTACAATGGGGGAAATAATTTTAAGACTATCTCCCCCTAACAATCAAAGATTACTTCAATCGGATACACTGAATATGGATTTTGGAGGCGCAGAAGCTAATGTTTCCGTGTTACTTGGAAATTTAGGTGTAGACAACTATATGATATCTAAGTTACCAGGGAATGATATGGGAAAGCGAGCTATAAGATTCTTAAAAAGTAATAATGTTAACACTAGATATATAATCGAAGAAGGAGATCGCTTAGGTTTATATTATTTTGAAAAAGGTGCAGCTTCAAGAAATGCAAAGGTGATCTATGATAGAAAAGATTCAGCTATGGCAAACACAAAAAAAGGTGACTTTGATTTTAATGAGATATTTAAAGGTGCTGAGTGGTTTCATATTTCTGGAATAACACCAATGCTAAGTGAAGGTTGCTACAATATAACAAAAGAAGCTATTATGGTAGCAAAACAAAACAATGTAAAAATAAGTGTAGATTTAAATTATAGAAGTTTACTTGGAACTTATGGTGAATTTAAAGTAATTATGAAAGAAATAATAAAGGATGCAAATTTATGTTTTGGATGGATTGAAGAAGAGAAAATAGAAGATTATTCTCCACTTGAATATGATGGGATAATAGATTATAAATATTTTGAAAAGGTTTTTACATATATGAAAGAGGAGTTTAATGTAAAGAATGTAGTTACTACATTAAGAGAAAATCATTCAACTACCAAAAATTCTTTAATCTCCCTAGGATATGATGGTGAAAAGATCATTACTAGTAAAAAATATACTTTCGATTTAATTGATAGAGTTGGAGCAGGAGATGCATTTGCTGGAGGAGTCTTATATGAACTTTTAAATAAAAGTAATTTAGAAAAGGCTATAAACTTTGGACTAGCATCATCAGTTTTAAAACATTCAATTTTAGGAGATTCTAGTATATTACAAAGTGAAGATGAAATATATAAAGTCATGGAACAACAAGGTTTTGGCATATTAAGATAATCGAAAGAAAGGAATAATGATTTTCATGAAACAAATAGTTATTGAAGAAATAAAAAATCCAAATAGGTTTAAAGAAGATGTATTACTTACTAAAAGAGAAGTAGAAAAAGCCATTGAAAGTTCACTTACATTAATACTTAAAAATATGGATAAATTTAAAGAAAATTATCCAACTTCAGCTACTACTGATAATAAGTATGGAATTATAGATAATATAGAATGGACTAATGGATTTTGGACAGGGCTTTTATGGCTTGCTTATGAATATAAGAAAGATGATAGATTTAAAAGTCTTGCAGAAAAAAATGTTAAGTCTTTCAAAAAGAGAATAGAGGACAAAGTAGAAGTTGATCATCATGACATGGGATTTTTATATAGTCTATCTTGTGTTTCAGCGTATAAGATTGACGGAAATGAGATAGGTAAGAATGCAGCTTTAGAAGCAGCAGAATATTTAACTTTAAGATATCAAGAAAAAGGAAAGTTTATACAGGCCTGGGGAAAGCTTGGGGCGGAAGATAATTATAGATTAATTATCGATTGTTTATTAAATATACCTTTACTTTATTGGGCATCTGAAGAGACTGGTAATAAGAAATATTATGACATTGCATACAATCATTATATAACTTCTTGTAATAATGTAGTAAGAGATGATGCATCAGCCTTTCATACATTCTATTTCGATAATATTACAGGGAATCCAATAAAGGGAGCTACAAGACAAGGGTATAGTGATGAGTCATCCTGGGCTAGAGGTCAGGCATGGGGAATTTATGGATTGCCATTAAACTATAATTACACTAAAGATGAAGAAGTTTTTGGTCTATATAAAGGAATGACAAACTACTTTTTAAATAGACTTCCAAAAGATCATGTTTGCTATTGGGATTTAATATTTGGAGACAATGACAAACAATCTAGAGACTCTTCTGCTGCAGCCATAGCAGTATGTGGTATGCATGAGATGAATAAATATTTACCTGAAACAGATAGTGATAAAGAAACTTATAAATATGCAATGCATTCAATATTAAGATCATTAATAAATAATTATACCTTCGAGAAAGAAGAGGGTTCAGAATCATTATTGCTTCATGGAGTATATTCATGGCACTCAGGAAAAGGTGTAGATGAAGGCAATATATGGGGAGACTACTTTTACTTAGAGGCTTTAATTAGATTTTATAAAGACTGGGAACTTTACTGGTAAAAACTATTAAAAAGAGGAGTGTTGAAAATGGGAGTACCAGACATTAAAATGATGAGGATAGATGAGAGGTTGATTCATGGTCAAGGACAACTATGGTTAAGTTCTTTAGGTGTGAATTTAGTTATAGTAGCAAATGACGAGGTAAGTACTAGTAAAATGCAACAAACATTGATGAGTACAGTAGTGCCAAAATCTATTGGAATGAGATTTTTTTCAATAGAAAGAACCTGTGAAATTATTAGTAAAGCAGCTCCACAACAAAAGATATTTATAGTATGTAAGACTCCAGAAGATGCTTTAAAATTAATAGCTGGAGGTGTTCAAATAAAAGAAATTAATATAGGTAATGTACATAATAAAGAAGGTAAAGAGAAGATAACTAGATCAATTTATTTAGATGAACAAGATAAGAAAGCTTTAAGAGAATTAAAAGATAATTATGGAATTATATTTAATACAAAAACTACTCCACTTGGAAATGACGGAACATCTCAAGTAGATATAACAAAATATATATAAAGTAGATTTAAAATAAAAATATTTAATAAGGGGAGTGAATGTTATGACAATTAGTCTTTGGCAAGGTATAATAATCGGATTATGGACTGGATTTTGTTTATCAGGACAACTTTTAGGTATTTACACAAATCGTTCTTTAGTACTTGCATTAGGTGTTGGTGTTATTTTAGGTGATGTGCCAACAGCATTAGCAATGGGAGCTGTATCTGAAATAGCTTTTATGGGTTTTGGTGTTGGAGCAGGTGGAACAGTACCACCAAATCAATTAGGACCTGGAATCATTGGAACATTAATGGCTATAACTCTTAAGAGTTCAGGAATGGCAATAGATGCAGCATTAGCTCTATCATTTCCATTTGCTGTAGCGTTTCAGTTTGTTATTACAGCTACATACACATTTTTATCAGGAAATAGCTCACTTGCAAAAAAAGCATTAGAAAAAGGGAATTATAAAAAGTTTAAATTTTTATCAAACGCTACTTATTTATCATTTATAGTAGTAGGATTTATTATAGGTTTTGGATCAGCTATGAGCGTTGAAGGTGCAGCTGCTTTAATAAATACTATACCAATGTGGCTTATAAAAGGATTTACTGTTGCGGGAAGTATGTTACCTGCTATAGGATTTGCTATGATACTTAATGTAATGGTTAAAAAAGAATATATAGCATTTGTTGTATTAGGATTTGTATGTGTTTCATATTTAAAGCTACCAGTAATAGGAATAGCATTTATGTCATTAGTATTTGCATTATATGATTATTATAATAAACCAGCAGCTGTAGTAGTGGGAGATAATACATTAGAAGAGGAGGACTTTAAAGATGGAATCTAAAACAGGAGTATTAGAATGGAAAGATTATTTAAATGTAAGTTTACGTTCCTTCCTTTTACAATCAGGGTTTAACTACGGGAATTATCAAGGGCTAGGGTATGCGAACGTTATATTTCCCGCTTTAAAGAAGATATATGCGAATAATGAAGAACAGCTTAAAGAATCTGCTATTGAAAATATAGAATTCTTTAATACAAATCCACAGGTTTTGCCTTTTGTAACTAGCATACAACTTGCGTTATTAGATGCAGGTGAATCACCAGAAGATGCTCGTTCAATTAAAATGGCTCTTATGGGACCTTTAGCTGGAATTGGGGATTCATTATTTCAATTCGGACTTGCTCCTCTTTTTTCAAGTATAGGAGCAGGACTTGCAGCTGAAGGGATGATTCTTGGACCAATCCTATTCTTTCTTGGAATAAACTTATCACTATTAAGTACTAAAATATTAACTGGTTATTATGGATATAAGCTAGGGACTAGCTTTATAGATACCTTAAGTGAAAAAATGTCTAGTATATCAAGATTATCATCTATAGTGGGTATCTCGGTAGTGTCGGGACTCGCTGTAAGTTTTGTTAAGGTAAGTATACCCATTAAGTATGCCACTACAATGGCAGATGGAAAAGTAAATGAAATAGCGATTCAAACAATTTTAGACAAAATAACACCCAATTTATTACCAGCACTGTTTACTCTATTTATATTCTATTTAGTTAGAAATCGTAAATGGAATACTTATAAATTAATAGTTTTAACATTAATTATAGGTATATTAGGATCTGTATTGGGGATATTAGGTTAATAATAAGCATAGAGGTGAAAAGGATGTATAATATTTTAATAGTAGGACATGGAACTTTTGCAACAGGGATAAAATCATCTTTAGATTTGTTAATTGGTGAGTGTGATAGAATTCATGCGCAAAATCTTTCAGAAAACATAACTCATGAGGAGTTTGAAAATATCATAACTGAATATCTAAATAAATATGATAAGCTCATAGTATTTGCAGATTTGTTAGGTGGAGCACCAAGTCAAATAGTTACAAGAAAAGTCCTTGAAATGGAAAAATCTAAAGAACAATTTGTTATATCGGGGGTATCTTTAGCATTAATATTAGATATATGTAGTCAAATTATAATATTAAATGAAGAAGAGAATATATTAGAAAAGATAAATACATCCTTAGATAATATAAAAGATACAATGAGCGTTGTATGCTTAGAAGATTTTTGTAATGATGAGAGCAAGGAAGAATCTTATGATCTTCAAGATATTATAGGTATATGATATGAAAAATATAACTTTATGGATTGTAATAGTCATAATGATTGTATATGCCATAATATTTATAATTATACAAGGTAAAAATAAGAAGGTATCTAAAAATCAACAAAAGACTATAGAAGACTTTCATAGCAAATTAAAAAAAGGTGATCATATTATTACTTTGTCAGGAATATATGGTTATATATATGCAATAGATGCTAACAAAGTATCTGTAGAGATATCTAAGGGGATATATGTAGATATGGATATACAGTCAATTATGGGGGTACTTAATAAGTCACATTGAATATATTTAAGATATAAAAGAGGCTATAGTGTTGAAAGAGTTATATATGTAAATAAAAATAAAGAAAAAAAGTTATTGCAAGTCAATAACTTTTTTTCTTTAACTTTTAGAACGCAAAGCATCAAAACTATTAATAATATAAAAAGATAATAATGTGTATTATAGTAGGAGGGATAAGATGAGTAAGGATAAAGTATATGGGTATAGTTTTTATATGGAAAAGTTTGAATGTTTCTATAATGATTTTAAAAATGAAGGTTATGTATCTTTTCTAAAAGATAATTATGGTGAAAAAATGAAAATGTCTTTAGAAAATGCTAATAGAATACTAAATAATGTATTTTTATTTAATAGACCTTGGGACATGGAGCCTACTAGTGTACCGTATAAATTTGAAAATATAACTTGGGATTATGCTCCTAATGGAGATGAAGAGTGGATATTTATGCTAAATAGACATGAGTACTTGGAAGATTTAGTAATAGCTTATTATCTAACATATGATAAAAAGTATATATATAAGTGGATTGAAATAATAAGTGATTGGATAAACAAGAATACACCATCATCTAATGAAATGGCATGGAGAACTATTGAGGTGGGCATCAGATGCTTAAGCTGGACATTTGATTTAATAAGAATATTACCTCTAGATATATTAAAAGAAGAGGAGTTTGAATATATATTAAAAAGTTTATGTTGTCAGGTAAGATTTATTAAGGATAATATTAAGGATAAGGATATGTTAAGCAATTGGGGCATTTTGCAAACTACAGGGGTTTTAACAGTTGTAATGGCATTTTATGAAAGCATAGAAAATAAGGACTTAATAAACTGGGCAGAAAAGGTATTAGTACAACAACTTGAACTTCAAGTTTTAGAAGATGGTGTACATTGGGAACAGTCCCCTATGTATCATGTAGAAGTTTTATTAAGTACCTTAAAAATGTTGTATATAGCAAAAACTTTTAATTTTACTTTAAATAACACTATTAAAGATAAAGCTTATGCTCTAGCAAATGTATTAATTTATTCTACGGCTCCAGATCATCATCAAATTATGCAAAGTGATAGTGACTATACAGATACTAGAGATATTATGTGTTTGTCAGCCCTAGTGTTAAATAAGGGCGAATTTAAAGAAAAATCTTATGCGAGAATAGATTATAGTACATTTTGGTTTTTAGGGGGGAGATATATAAAAATATATGATGAGCTAATTTCAATTAATTCAAGAGAACTAGATAAGGCATTTTTAGATTCAGGTAACTATTATTTAAGATCAGATTGGAGTGAACAGGCAAGTTTTGCTTATTTTCATAATGGTACATTAGGAAGCGGTCATGGACATGCAGATTTACTTCATTATAATATAAGCCCATTTGGTGAAAATTTTATAATTGATCCTGGTAGATATACTTATGTAGAAGAAGATAAGCTTAGAACATATTTTAAAAGTCCTAAGGCACACAATTGTATTATTATTAATGACGAAGATTTCACACAATGCAAGGGTTCGTGGGGGTATCATAGCGTCGCAAAATCTATGAATAATTATCATAAATTTAAAAATGATATTTGTTATATAGAAGGAGTTTATATGGTAGAAAACTCTAAAGAATATTATATTGTTACTAGAAAGTTTATATATATAAAGCCTTCACTTTGGATAATATGTGATGTTGTAAATAAAAAGGGTGAAAACTATGTAAGTAGATATACTCATATGGATAGGGATGTTAAGATTGAGTCAAAAGGCAAGGGTTACATAATGAGCAAGAATAATATTAACCTTCAACTGATTCCACTATTTGCAAGTGAGGTTTACATTAAAAATGATTATGTGTCTAGAAAGTATAATGAGATACATAATTCCAAAACTCTTGTTTATAAAAATAATTTTAAAGATATAGGAATTAGTGTAGATGTTTTATACGGAAGCTTACAGGAAGAGAACATGAAGGTTAAGGTTAAGAGTATATATCAAGCTGGAAAGTCAGAACCCTTAACACCAACTCAAGGTACAGCCTTAGAGATAGAATTACCAACAGGGGAAAAGTACGTAATCATAATGATTCATCAAGAAATATATATAGGTAAAAAGCTGATTATCTACAACAAAGAGATCTCGTTTTATGGAAAGATATTAGTTTTAAAACATACTAATAAAGGATTAATATATGTAAAACTTAAATTTTAACATATATTATAAACAAATAATAAGGATTATAATGAAAAAAATTTACAAAGTTAAATTTACACTACTTGCTTTTTAAGGGGTAGTTTATTTTACTTGTATAAGTAGGTTTCTTTGCCCACCTAACATAGAATCTTCAGAAATACTTAGCTTGAACGATAATATATTGAAACTAAAAAGAAGTTATTAACGCTAATAATAATATTTAAAAGAGTATTAATAGTGATAAAGATGGGGTAAAATTAGGTGTTAAGCCTGAGATATATTGGTGGAATTTTAAATTTAGGGGGGAGAGTAATATGGGAAGTATAATTAATGTAAATAATCCTTATGGGGTAGATGATAAGAAGATTACCTCAAAGCTTACATTTCAAAAGGGAGAAAGTTTTTCGGCAAGAGTTGTTGGACATGGAAATTCTAAAAATGAAGTTTCTTTAAGGATGATAGATGGATGGCAATTTGATGCACAAATAGATGGAAATATAGGGTTAGATTATAAAGGAACAACACGCTTTGTAGTAGAAGGATTTGAAAATAATAAACTAAAGATAAAAGCCTTAAAGGTGGAGGTAACATCAGAAGATAATATTAAAAAGTCTATTGATTTGATACTAGAAGAAAATGGCCTTACAAAATCAGACAGCAAAATGTTACTTAAGATGTTAAAAAACAATATAGAACTTAATAAAGAAAATATTTTAAAAGCAAAAACATTAATAGATTTGAAAGAAAATATACTACCTGATTCTTCAAAAGAAAGGGATTTTATATTTAAATATATAAATAGTAAACATATAGATATAAGTAGTGAACAAGGGAAAGCTATAGAGAGGGTCTTAAAAGAGTCTTTTCAGGAGATTAAAGATTTATCTATAGATGATATAATGTTTATGATAGAAAATGATCTACCTTTAGATAAAGAAACTATGGAAAGTTTTAAAAATATGTTTAAAGAAAATGGTAAGCTTTATGACTTATTAAAAGAAATAGATATAGATAAATCATTATTAATGTCGTCTGATACACTAGAGATGGGTAATCTTGATAAAGATAAAGTGGAAACAATCTTGCTTAATGCAATAAAGGAAACCTTAAATATGGAGGTTAACATTAATAAAGATGATATAGGAGCTTTAACATCTTCATTAAATAAGTTCAGCAAAGAAAATATTTTAAAAGGTATACAAGAAGTAGTAAATCTTGATAAAATAAATATAGATGCTATGTTAAAGGATGTATTAAGCGGTGAACTTCACCAAGAAGGCTTTAAAAATCTTACATCCTTAATAGATGGATCAAAAGAACAAATTTTAAATAATAAAGATCAATTGAAAAGTCAAGTAAAGGAAATATTACCAAAGGATCTTACATTAACAGAAAACGAAATAAATAATTTAATAGACGCAATAGAACATAGTACTGAATCAAAATCTTTTGCGCAATTCAAACAAAGTATATTAAGTGTTTCCCAAAAGGTTACAGAGGGTGTTTCGGGTTTAAACAATTTAAATGGGGATAACATTTTGAATTTGGTTAGTAAAGAAAATGTTTATTTAAACGAAACAACAAGATTTCTAATGAATCTTTTAGAAGATAAGGGAAAAGGTGATTCTAATAACCTTAAAGCTGAAATTAAAGAAATACTAACCTCAATTATGGATGATGATATGGTTAGGATTACAAATAAAGGTGAGTTACAAATAAAAGATAGTGCAAGTATGGTGAAAAGTCAAATAGATATAAAGCTTAATAATATGAAAAATATAATAAATAATATATTAAATAAGTCTTTAGAAGGGAAAGATAGTATGAATAATATATTATCTTTCATAAAAGATAATTTAAATGACTTTAAATTATATAATACAATTTCCAATGAATATTATTATATGGACTTACCTGTATCTATGAATCATAAAGAATATCCTTGTAGGGTAATAATAAAGGATAGAAGAGAAGAAGGAAAAAAGATTGATTCTAAAGATGTTAAAATGATGGTTACAGTAAGAACACAGTTTTTAGGCGAGGTTGATGGGTTTATAAAGGTTAAAAATGATTTTATGGATTTAGAGATAAAATGTGATGAAAAGTCTATAAAAATGTTAAATATCAAAAAGGAACTATTGAAAGAGTCTTTAGAAGGTTTAGGATATAGCTGTGATCTTAAGGTTTCTAAAAAAGAGGTTATCTCTAATATAGTAAGTTGTAGGGAGTTTTTTAATGATAGCGATTTTACATCTTTGAATGTTATGGTGTAAAATTAGATAAAGGTTCTCTATAAAGTTATACTAGGAGTTGCAAACTTATTATTAAATTCAAAGCGAATTTGTAAGTGTTAATTATAGCTATTAAGGTGGTGAAGAGTAAAGTATGAAGAAAACAAGAAAGGCTGCTGCAATAAAATATGATCAATCCTATGATGCACCAATGGTGACAGCTAAGGGTATGGGAGATATAGCAGATAAGATAATAGAAAAGGCAGAAGAAAGCGATGTGCCAATAGTATATAATAAGGAACTTGCAGACTTATTAAATAATGTGGATGTAGGAGAATTCATACCCTCTGAACTTTATGAGGCTATAGCTGAGATAATAGCCTATATTACAGATATAGATGCTGTATTAGGAGAAAGGTGAGTGAATAATGGCGTTATATGCAATATCTGATTTACACTTAGCTTTAAGTGGAGATAAACCTATGGATGTGTTTGGGCAACAATGGTTTAAGCACGATGAAAAGATAAAAGAAAATTGGTTAAAGAAGGTTTCTAGTGAAGATACTGTACTTATTGCTGGAGACATATCTTGGTCTATGACCATGGAAGACAGCAAAAAGGAATTAGAATGGATAGATAAGCTTCCAGGAAGAAAGATATTCATTAAAGGTAATCATGATTATTGGTGGAATAGCATTACAAAACTTAATGCTATGTTCGATAATATGGATTTTATCCAAAATAACTTTTTTAATTATGAAGACTGGGCCATTTGTGGTACTAGAGGATGGACTTGTCCTGGTGGGGATAATTACACTAAACATGATGAAAAGATATATGAAAGAGAGCTTATAAGATTAAAACTTTCATTAGACATGGCAGTTAAAAAAGGTTATAAGAAGATAATAGTGATGATCCACTATCCACCAACTAATGAAAAGTTTGAGGAGTCAGAAGTTACTAAGATATTTAAAGAATATAAGGTGTCTAAAGTTATATATGGCCATTTGCATGGACCAGCACTGTCTAAGGTATTAAATGGAGATAAAGATGGGGTAGAATATATAATGACTTCTTGTGATTATATAGATTTTGATCCAGTGAACATTTTACCTGATTTAAAATTATATTAGAGCTTTTTAGCTAATAACTTAAAACAATAAAAATTCAATATTTAACTAGTTATGGTTATTAATTTTATATTAGGAATAGACAAATTAAGAGGGAGTTATTAATTTAACTTTGTTTTAATTTGTTTTTTTTTATTAGAACTTTATGTATTTTACAATCTACAAGTACTACTTAGGGTTATTTTAGGTACTAATTTGTGATTTTATCATTAAAAGTTTATTTAAGATAAGTGTAATTTGTGTATACAAAATAAGCAATAGTATGGATTAAAAATATGATATTAAAGTCATATACTATATATAAAGAGATATATAATTCTAAAAGGTGATTTATTTAATAACCAGGGAGGTTAAAACCATGGATAAGAGCATTAGAGATGCTCAAGATAGTGACTGTGATATTATAGCAGAGTTAATTTATACTACAGAAAGTAATCCAGAAGAGGTATGGAGAGGTAGTAACAAAGAAGAAAACTTAGAGTTAATAAAATACCTTATTAAAAACCATGATTCTAGATATAGCTGTAGATTTGCTAAAGTTGCTGAATATAAAGGTGAGGTTGTAGGAGTTCTTGTGTTAATACCATATAATAAATTAGGGTATTCTAATATAAAAACTAGTGTAGCTATACTAAAAAAGCTTAAAGGAATTAATCAAAAGTTTAAATTTATAATAAGTGAATTAAAATTTATAACTGTTAAAGAATGCGACAAGGGAGACCTTTATATAGCTAATATAGCTGTAGCGGAAAAAGCAAAGGGGCTTCATATAGGAAAGCTTTTGATGGATCACGCAGAGACATTAGCGAAAACAAATAAATACTCGAGATGTACATTACTAGCAAAAGATGCATATGTAGCTGAGTTTTATAAAAAGATTGATTATAGCTTAATTTATAATAAAAAGGTTTTTGGAACTGAAATAATAAAGATGGCTAAATTAATATAATATATATGAGAAATCTAATGTAAAACTATTTATATAAACATAAAAATAGTCAGTTGAAACTGACTATTTTTTGTGTTTTAGAATATAGTATAAAAATATTGATTATTATTTAAAAGAATTTTCTATATTAGCAATACCTTCATTAATTGATTGTATTGTTGAGTCTTGTGAGTGCATAGTTGCTACAATTTCTTCAGATAAAGAAGAGTTTTCTTCAGATAAAGAAGTTATATCCTCTACAGAAGATATTATAATATCCTTTTTTGCAGAAGAATCTGTAAGGTTAACTATACATTTTTCTATTTCATCTACAGATTCATTTAATTCACTCTTAATAGTTAAAAAGGTATCTTTTGTTTCTTTAATAGTAGACTTTTGAGTTAAAAGTGCATCATTACCGCTAGACATAGCAGAAGAAGTACTTAAGATATCTATTTTTATTTCTTCAAGTATTTTAGTTATATTTTGAACAGCAATTTTAGAGTTTTCAGCAAGCTTTCTTACCTCACTAGCTACTACGGAAAAACCTTTACCAGCGTCACCAGCTCTAGCTGCTTCTATTGCTGCATTAAGAGCCAAAAGGTTTGTCTGACTTGCTATTTGATTTATGGAGTCTGTAATAGTGTTAACGGACTCTAACTTTAGGACTAAGTCATTAACTGTAGAGTTTGAGACTCTAAGAGCATCTTCAAGGTGGCCTAAAGAAGAATCAAGTGTTTTTATAGTTTCTAAACCTTTGTTAGCATCCTTATCGCTGTCTATAACCTTTATTTGAACATTGACTACGTTTACAGCAAGGCTCTCCATATCTTTATGAAAGTCTTTAAGTATATTAGAAACTTTGGATAGATCATTACTTTGAGATATATTACTAGTAGACATTTGACATATAGAGCAATTTATATCGGAGGAAGTAGCTGCTACATATTCCATATTATCTTTTAATATAGAAATTTCTTTTGTTATATGTACCTTATTTTCGGATTCATGATTTTGAGTTATTGAATCCTCCTTAATGGTATATGGTTCATTGGACTCTAACTTAATTTCATTTATAGTTTTATTCTCTTTTTTTCTAAAGAAAGCCACAAATATTCCCCCTTATTTTCATATAATAACATTTTAAATTATATCATATGAGGTAGAAACATTCATTAAACAATATAAATATTGTTTATATTTACCTTACTTATCTGTTATAATGTCTATGGATATAATAGATATAAATAGAGGGTGATTTTATGGCAATAAAAGAATGGAAATCCTTTCTGACTCCATATGAACAAGCAGTGGAGGAATTAAAAGTTAAATTTCGAAGTATAAGAAAAGAATATAGGAGAAAAAATGAGTACTCCCCAGTAGAGTTTGTAACAGGAAGAGTTAAAGAAATATCCAGTATATTAGAAAAGGCAAGTAAATTTGATATTCCTTTAGATAGGCTCCAATATGAGATAGAGGATATAGCAGGAATAAGAGTTATGTGTCAGTTTGTAGATGATATAGAGAAAGTTGTAGAGCTTATACGAGAAAGAAAAGATATGCAAATAATGTATGAAAAGGATTATGTGGCAAATGTTAAAGAAAGTGGATATAGAAGCTATCATATTATAATAAAATACCCAGTTAACATGGCTGAAGGACAAAAGGATATATTAGCTGAATTTCAAATAAGAACTTTAGCTATGAATTTTTGGGCTACAGTAGAGCACTCTTTAAATTATAAGTATAAACAAGAAATACCTTATGAAATAAAGGGTAAACTTAAAAATGCTGCTGATTCGGCATTTAAGCTTGATGAACAAATGTTAGAAATAAAAGATGAAATAAAAGATGCTCAAAAACTATTTGAAGTTAAATCAGATATAATATCTAATATAATGAATAATATACTTAGCTTAGTTTATATAGGTAAAATAGCTGAATCTAGTAGATATCAAATTCAATTAAATAAGCTTATAGAAGAAGGCGAGGTCTGGGAGCTTAATAACCTACTTTTTTCAATAAAAAGAGATGTAGAAAAGTTTAAAGATTAAATAAATATATAATATAAATGAAAGAGGAATTATTTTAATAATTCCTCTTTTGATAATGCGCAATTAAAACACATGTGATATAATTTTGTTAAGAATAATCATTATTAATAAATAAGAGACTATAGTTTAAGGAGGCTAATAATGTCAAAACGAGAGATAGATTTAAAGCTAATTTATGACAATCCATTCTACATTAAAAATATAGAAGAGCCAGATACACAAATGCAGCTTATAGCTGTAAAGAAGAATGGTTCTATTATACAATATATAAAACATCCAACTATAGAGGTTCAAAAAGAGGCAGTAAAATCTAATCCTTATTCAATAGAGTATATAAAAGAGCCTTTAGAAGAAATACAAGTTTTATCAGTAAAGGGTTCTTGGAATTCTTTAAAATATATAAAAAGTCCCACAGAAAAAACTAAACATGAGGCCATTAATTCTAAAGGCTGGGCAATACAATTTATAAAAGAGCCTTCTTTAATGATGCAAATTGAGGCAGTAAAAAAAGATTATGATTCAATAAGATATATAAAAGATCCTAGTGAAAAGGTTCAAAAAGAGGCAGTTAAAAATCATTGGTCGGCTATTAAATATATAGAAAAACCGACTATTGAATCACAAAAGATTGCTATAATGAAAAGTGAAGAGGCAATAACATATATAGATATTTATAATGAAGAAAGAATTAAAGAGTTTTTAAAAGTAAACATAAATATTTTAAAGTATATATATGAAGATGTTACTGAAGATATTATAGATGAAATTTTAATGGAAAAATTAAAAGATGATAATATAGAAGATAAGTATGTTAAAGATTTTTTGAATCTAGAAATATTAGATATAGATAAGATTAAGTTTATATATAACTATGGTAGTAAAAAGGCAAAAAAGATTTTAATTGATTATAAGCTAAAAACATAAGTTAGGTTATATGTATAAACATAAGGAAGGGAAGTATTTATTTGAAGTTTTCAGAAGCTTTATTAACAGTAGACTTAATATTAAAAAGTGAAGCAGTTCCTTTAATAATAGGAGAAAGTGGAATCGGTAAGACCTCTTTGGTTAAAAAATTAAGTAAAGAAAAAGGATATTATTTAGTAACCATAGATGCAAACCTTTTAAAAGAAGGGGAAATAGGAGGGCTTCCAACAGTAGAGGATTATGAGGTATATAAACAAGAAAGCATAGAAAAGAGAAAAAGGACAGTATATGCAGTTCATACCAAATTAGTAGATATAGAAAGAGCCTCAAAAGAATATAAGGATAGAAAGATAATATTATTTATAGATGAAATAAATAGATGTGAACATAGTGTTCAGCAAGAACTTATGAACTTAATATTAAATAAAGAAATAAATGGATATATACTCCCAGAAAGTGTTCAAGTTATTGCAGCTATGAATCCATCTAATAAATATGATTCCTTTGAAAATAGTGAATATCAAGTTGTAGACATGGATCCTGCGCAGGAAAACAGATTTGTGTGGATAGAAATGGATTCAGATGTGAATGAATGGATAAAGTGGGGCATGGGCAAAGATAGCCTAATACATGAACATGTACTAGAATTTATTTCTACCTTCAAGGAATACCTACATAGACCAGATGCTATGGATAGTATAAAGGCAACCCCAAGGAGCTGGGAGAGGATATCTAGAGCGTATAAGGTATATCTACAGTCTAGGAACATATACTCTGATAACATATTTTATAATGTTGTTAAGGGTAATGTAGGATCAGCTATAGCCAAAGATTTTATGTCTTTTATAAAAAATTATAAATCCATATCTATAAAACCTAAGGATATGTTTGATAGCGAGGTAATTTCAGAAAATATTAAAGAAAGAGTAAGCCTCGAAAGTCATTCAAGACTTTACATTATAGCTAAAAACTCCTTAGTATATTTAAATGAAAATGGTTATAGTGAAAGAGAATTATCTTTGTTTTCAAAATATCTACAGCTATATCCTATGGATTTAAGAATGGGAATAATGAAAGAAATACGAGAGGAATACGAAGGGAGCCTTTATACTGGGCTTTTAGATAATGATGATTTTATTGAACTATTCTTTTCTTGTTTTCTTTGGAGATGATATAAATGGAAAAAGGGTCAGTGGAAACATTAAGAATAAATCTTCTTAAAGAACTTTCTAAGGTTTATACAGGAAATAAAGAAGAAGATAAGATTGTTATGAATAAAGCTTTTAAAGATAAAACTAAAAGAAGGTTTAAGGAGTTAATAGAGGGTGTTGTATTTTCATTAATGCAGGGGGAAGATAGCTTTTTTGGATTTTTTATGATGAAGACTAAAAGACATATTAGTTTTGAGATAGAGTGGCCTATAAGTACAGAGATAGATCTATTAGGATTCATAATGTACTTTAATCCCTGGAAGTTTTTAAATTGTAGCCTTCAGGAAATGGAGGCACTTGTAAAGCATGAAATATATCACATTATGTATGGTCATCATGGTAGAGCTCAAGATTTGTACAGTAAGTATGGGAAAGTACCTGTGAATATAGCTATGGACATATCTGTTAATCAATTCATAAAGGGCCTACCTTCCTATGCAACAAAAATTGATAATATATCCTTAGCATTAAATGTAGAACTAAATAAGGACTCTACTATAGAGGAATATTCAAAAGAAATATATAAAGCTATACAAGATATTTCAAAGGCATCAGGAAAGAAAAATCTTAATTTAAAAGATTTAGATTTAGAAAGTATTCACGATTCTTTTATAAACTCTTCACAAGGCTTAAATATGAAAGACTCAAAGGAACTTATTAAAGGAGTTGCAATAAATGCTAATAAGGGGAAGTCACCTAGAGGACTTGAAGAAATATTATCAAGCTTAAATAGTGTTCCTGAAATTGAATGGGTAGATTACCTTAAAAGTATAATTAAATCTATGCCCTCTGGAAGTAGGAAGACTATTACTAGAAAAGATAGAAGGCAACCAAATAGGTTAGACCTTAGAGGAACATTAAAAAATCATGTAGCTGAGATAATAATTGCTATAGATATAAGTGGCAGTATTACCGATAAAGAGATAGAACAAATATTTATAGAGGTATTTGGAATAGTTAAAAATAGAAATATAAAAATTACTGTAATTGAATGTGATGACAAAATTAGAAGAGTATATAAATTAAACTCTAGAAAAGACTTAAAACCTAGGTTACAAAAGAAGGGAGGTACTGCCTTTTCTCCAGTTTTTGAATATATAAACAAAAAGGCTCTTAGAAGATCTTTTGTTATATATTTTACAGATGGACTAGGTGAAGAGGAATTAAGTATAAAGCCTATTAACTATAGAACACTTTGGATTTTGACAGGAAAAAATGAAAAGATATCCTTAAAAAGAACCTATGGAGAAGTGAAAAACTTAAAATCAAAGGGATACTATGATTCAGATACTAGCTATGGTTTAAAGGTTATGAGAGAACTTTTGCATGACTGGGCAAGATAATATATATAAATTAAAGATGGGTAGAAGATTTTAAAATCTTCTACCCATCTTTATTAAAGTGATATTAGCTGCAACTACTGCAACTTGAACAACCACCAGATTCACCTAAATCTTTTGTAGGCTCTAGCATTAGTCCACTGCCATTTTCAGCAGATGAAGTTATTCTAAATCCTTCAAAATCTTCTATAAGGTTTTTATCTATAAGGAAAGTAATGTCTTTCACTGTTTCAACTATATCTGTATCTTTTTGTTCATCCAGAACAATATTAAATGAAGGGCCACTTCAGCCCATACCAGCTAAGTTAATCCTTATAACATAATTTGGAAGTTCGTTTTGATCTAGTAGGCCTTTGAATTCATCATAAGCTACATCACTTATTTTAATAACACCCATGTGTATCCCTCTTTTCTTAAGTTATTTTAGTTAAAATAATTATAATATAGAGTTACTATTATTTATAGTAATACATAATAGTATAACCATAGATAAAATAAATATTATATAAAATATTTTATAATAGTAATTATTGTCTGTCAAGATAGAAAGCATTATTTAACAACTATATTAACAAGTCGTCCTTTTATAACTATTACTTTTAAAATAGACTTTCCTTCTATAGAAGACTTTACATCATTGTCACTTAAAGCAGCTTCTTTAATTAAATCTTCAGATAAGCCAGAAGCTATATTTATTCTAGTTTTTATTTTTCCGTTAACTTGTATAGCTATTTCTATTTCGTCTTTTATTAAGGCTTTTTCATCTAACACAGGCCATTTTTGATTAAACACGGAATAGTCTATGTCTGAATCCTTTATTTTATATAAAAGGTTCCATTGTTCTTCAGCAAAATGAGGGGTAAATGGGGCTATAAGTTTTATAAAATCTGTTAATGTATCTTTAAGTAAACTTAGATTTTTTTCTGTTTCATTCATATATTTAGATAAAGCAGTGGTAAGTTCCATAATTCTTGCTATAGCGGTATTAAACTGAAGTATCTCTGAGTCGGTGGTAACATTTTTTATAGCAAAATGTCTCCAGTAGTTTAATTCCTTTTCGGCTTTATCCATAGTAGTTTTGTCTTCTATGTTATCTTCTATAGCTTCTCTTGCAGAATCAATAACTCTTTCCATTCTTTCAACAAATTTAGCTATAGATTTAAGACCATCATCACTCCAAGCGCCACCTTCAATATATGAGAATCCAAACATTAAATACATCCTAAATACATCAGATCCATATTCACTAATATAATTATCAGGTGATATGGTATTTCCTTTAGATTTACTCATCTTTTGGCCATCAGGTCCTAGTATTAAACCTTGATGAGTTAATGATTTAAACGGTTCATCAAAGTTTAGATAGCCCATATCTCTTAAAGCCTTAGTTATAAATCTAGCGTAAAGAAGGTGCATGCAAGCATGTTCAGGTCCACCAACATATTTATCTACAGGTAAGATTTTATTTATCTTATCTATGTCAAAGGCCTTTTCACTGTTATTAGAGTCTGCATATCTTAAATAATACCAAGATGAACATACAAAGGTATCTAAGGTATCAGCTTCTCTTTTAGCAGCAGCGCCACATTTTGGGCAAGTTGTATTTATAAATTCCTCTGATTTAGCAAGTGGTGACTTTCCATCTGGAGTAAACTCCACATCATAAGGTAATATCACTGGAAGCTGATCTTCGGGAACAGGGACAGTTCCACAATGTTCACAGTGAACTATAGGAATTGGAGCACCCCAATATCTTTGCCTTGATACAAGCCAGTCTCTTAATCTATAATTTGTTTTTAAAGATCCAAGATTTAAAGATTCTAACTTAGATACTATAGCGTCTTTACCTTCTTTTGTTGTTAAACCATTAAACTCTCCACTATTTATCATAGTTCCATGTTCAGTATAAGGTAATTCTTTTCCACCTTCTATAACTCTTTCAATAGGAAGATTATACTTAGTAGCAAAAGAAAAGTCTCTTTCATCATGGGCTGGAACAGCCATAACAGCACCAGTACCATAGGTTGCAAGGACATAGTCACCAATCCAAATAGGAACCTCTCTACCGTTTATAGGATTTATTGCATAGGAGCCACTAAATACTCCTGTTTTATCTCTAGTTATAGATTGTCTTTCAATTTCAGATTGTTTTTTAGCTTGAATTTTATAAGATTCAACTTCAACTTTATATTTATCTAATGTTAAGACATCCACTAATGGGTTTTCAGGGGCTAAAACTACATAGGATACTCCAAAAAGCGTATCAGCTCTAGTTGTGAATACTCCAAAGCTTAAATCTGAGTCTTTAACCCTAAAGGTTACTTCAGCCCCAGTAGATTTACCTATCCAATGTTTTTGCATTGATTTTGTTTTTTCAGGCCAATCTAGGGTATCTATATTTTCTAATAACTCATCTGCATAATCAGTTATTTTCAAAAACCATTGAGTTAATTCTTTTTTTGTAACTTCTGTTTCACATCTTTCACAAACACCATCAACTACCTGCTCATTTGCTAGCACTGTATTACAGCTAGGGCACCAATTTACAGGAGCTTTTTTTCTGTAAGCTAAGTCTTTTTCAAAAAGTTTTAAGAAAAGCCATTGAGTCCATCTGTAATATAGAGGATCAGAAGTTACAACTTCATGATCCCAGTTAAACATTGCACCCATAGATTTTAATTGTTCTTCCATGGTTTTTATATTTTTAACTGTAGAATCCTTAGGGTGTATACCTGTTTTTATTGCAAAGTTTTCTGCTGGAAGTCCAAAGGCATCAAAGCCCATGGGCTGGAATACGTTATATCCTTGCATTCGCTTAAGTCTTGCCCAAGAGTCTACAGGACCATAGTTAAACCAGTGACCAGCATGTAATTTACTACCTGAAGGGTAAGAAAACATCTCTAATACATATAGCTTCTCTTTTGAACTATCTTCATCAAACTTATATAAATTAGTATCTTCCCATTTTTTTTGCCATCTTTTATCTACTGAAATATTATATTTAGCCATTTGAATTCCTCCTTGAATATATGATTTTAGATTTATATATTTGGGAATTAAAAAAAGCCCTCATCTCTTATAAAGAGACGAAAGCATATTCCGCGGTACCACTCTGATTAGGCTATAATAAAATAACCTCTCTTAAAAAGATAAGGGATTTACCCTGCTCGCATTTCCTCAAGCTTACTCCTAGGCGAGTTCATAAAGTTTATCACTGTTTTTCACCAAACAACAGCTCTCTTTAGACTAAACTAATTATTACTACTCCTAATCATTGCATCTTTGTTTAATTATACATGCTATTATAAAACACTTAGATGAATAGGTCAAGACTATTAAATGTTATTTCATATGCTTATGATTCATTTATGATAATGTCTTAATATACCACATTTGATTATGTCCCAAATACGAAAACATTGTATAATAAACCTCATGACTAGAAATGAGGTGCTGATAATGAGAAAGGTGAATTTAACTATGGAAGAATTGGATAAGTACTCTACTATAAAAAGGTTAATAGAAACGGATGGTAATAAAAACCGAGCATCTATTGCTCTCAATTGTTCAGTTAGGCATATTAACAGAATGATTAAGGGATATAAAGAAAGTGGAAAGGAATTCTTTATTCATGGTAATCGAGGGCGAAAGCCCGCACATACTATTGATGCTAATACAAAGCAGTTAATCTTAGATTTATACTGCACTAAATACTGTGAAGCTAATATTACTCACTTCTCTGAATTGCTAAAAAAACACGAAAATATAACAGTTTCTACTAGCACCATTCATTCTATCCTTATACAGAAGTTCATCCTGTCTCCTAAGGCGAAGCGTGCTACAAGAAAAAGAATCAAGGCTGAATTAAAAGAACTACAAAAATCAACTAATTCAATAAAAGAAATTGCTAAAATCCAAAGTTCCATAATTGCTGCCGAGGATGCACACCCTAGACGTCCAAGATGTGCTTATTCAGGCGAAATGCTCCAAATGGATGCTTCGGTACATCTTTGGTTCGGTAATGAGAAAAGCCAGTTGCATATCGCAGTAGATGATGCTACTGGAATTATTGTAGGGGCTTATTTCGATTCACAAGAAACTTTAAATGGCTACTATCATGTACTATACCAAGTACTTACTGACTATGGTATTCCCTACATGTTATTAACCGATAGACGTACTGTATTTGAATATAAACAAAAAAGATCCCCTTCAGTTGAAGAGGATACATTTACACAGTTTAGCTATGCATGTAAACAATTGGGTATAGAAATTAAAACCAGTAGTGTTGCACAAGCCAAGGGACGCGTAGAAAGAATGTTTCAAACGTTACAATCACGCCTCCCATTGGAAATGCGACTAGCTGGTATAAACACAATTGAGCAAGCAAATGAATTCTTAAACTCCTACATAAAAGAATTCAATGCTCAGTTTGCATTACCTATTGATAATATCAAATCTGTCTTTGAAATACAACCAGATATTGAAAAAATCAACTTAATGCTTGCTGTATTAACAAGTAGGAAGGTGGATAATGGAAGTTGTATCAAATTTAAAAAGAATTACTATTTACCTGTTGATTGCAATGGATATCCTATACATTATCGCAAAGGAACAGTCGGAACGGTAATTCAATCATTTAATGGCGAAGTCTTCTTGTGTGTAGACGAAAAGGTTTATGCACTAGATTTATTACCTGGGCATGAACTTTCCTCCAAGAATTTTGATTTAGCTGTTCCAAACGCCCAACCTAGAAAACGCTACATACCACCAATGAGTCATCCTTGGAAACAAGATTCATTTGAGCAGTATCTAAAGAAACAGGCTCACCGTAACAATAATGTAGCATAGGAACACTAAAAATATGCTTATTTTAGTCCTTTGAAAAACACAACCTTCAAAGGTTTATTAATTGAACCCAAAAATAATCTTTCAATTTTCATGAATAAAAAGTTTGAAGCCTACGGCTAAAATATATTTGGAAAAACTTCAAATCTACTGGGTAATCTTTTAACCGCTTTGCACAACATTCATTAAATAACCAAAACTAATAACTAAAACTAATATAAAAAGCACCAGAAAAAACTGGTGCTAATGTTTTTAATATTTTGGGACATTTTCAAAAATGCTTGACAGACTATTAAATGTTATTTCATATGCTTCATTGAAGAGATATTGTATCTTTCGCATAACTTAAGGACTCTATCAAGTGCATCACTACTATTTACCCATATATCTGGTTCAAATCCTACTCCATCCATATTAGTATCGGTATTCTTAAATGCGATACCAGTTCCAAATCTTAAAATAATATTAGAATTAGGAAGGCTAAACTCAGAGGTATCTGGTACTAGGAGGCATCCTCTTGAATTAGATCCTACAAAAATTATATTTTCTATGTTTCTAAGATAGCTTAAGAATCCTTCTGAGGCTGAAGCTACATCATCATCTACTAAAACAAAAACTAGATTTTCGTTTTCATACCATTTCCCGTTAAATAAATATGAATCCCAATATCCATAATCTTCATTATTAATGCTACTATTTATCTTAATTAATAGTTCTTTATCAGAACTAAACTTCTCAATATATTTTTTATAGGCCCAAAGCTTTGCCTTACTATTCTTTTTCCCTACACTTTGGGTTATTTCCATATCCTGGCCCATGTAAGCATTTAACCACTTTTTCCATAAGGATTCAGCGCCACCAATATTTCCTCTTAAATCAATAATTAATACTTTATTTTTATTCAATCTTTCAGCACTCTCTACAAAATCATATAAACTATTGTCATTAGGGTTTGTTGGTCTCATACTCATAATTTTTAAGATAGGAATATTATCTAAAGTTTTCTCAGTTACAGAGGCTTCAGGTGTTTTATTAGCTTTTAGGTTTCTTTTTAAATTAACAATTTTATCGATAGTCTCATTTGTTTTATTATTTGTGAGACTTATGTTTAGGGGATAAATATCTCCACTATTATTTAATAACATGCCAATTGAATAGGCCAATTCTCCATCTTTAGTTATTGTAGATTTCATATATTTATCCGAAGGCTTTTCATCAATAGATGTTGCATACCACTTAGTATTGTTAATAGTGGTATAATACCCCTTAGTATCTTTTCTAAATATATAATCTTCATTATATACATAGATGGAGTTTTTGTTTATATTAATAGATGAATTAGAAATACTGAAATGACCATCATTTATAAAACTCAATTCCTCTAATAGTAGTTTTTTAATATCATCATATTTTATATTTTCTATATTAGCCAATTCATTTAGAATTTCATTTTCTTTTTTTAGAAAAACTCCATCTCCGCCGAAATATTCATAAGGGCCATATACATATTTAAGTAGTTTAAACGTATATTCAATATCTTTATTAGCTTCATTTAGAGTTAAGATTTTGTTTGAAATGTTCTCATTTACGTATTTATAGTTTGTAAGTTCTTCTAAATCTTCATTTGTAAATATCTCTTCATTTATATTTTTATTTTCCATATATTTTGAGATATCTAAAGGAGTAGAGTTAGATACGTTAAACTTTCTTTCTTCATTAATATTGTTTATAAAATCATAAAAGGCTACTTCTCTTTTTCTACTTTTGAAAATATAAAATGTTGATATGATAAATATTGATATAATAATAGATACAATTGTGAATATTAGTAGCCTTTTTTTTAGTTTCAAAATAATCACCTATCTCTCAATTTTTATTCTATAAATAATTATAGATGTGTAATTAAAAAGTTGACCATATATAATTTATGGGTAGATTAAGGACTCGAACCATTATGTAAATAAGTGGAATTTGAACTCCCCACCTTGATATAAGGCTAGATACCATAAAAGGAGTATTGTGTCCTGAACCTGAAAATACCGATCCAAGTCCCATAGGATAAAAATTAGATTCCTAAAGGAGATTTAGGCGTTATACCCTTATCATTTAATATGTCGTATATAGTTTTTGAAGAGGTATCTTCCATGGTATAACCTAAAAGTTCTACGACTTCTTTTAACTCTTCTTCAGTAGAAGTTTCAACTTCTATATATGGAAAAGGGCAAAAAGATTCATCATTTATATCGATTTCGATTAAAGAATTTTTATATTTATAACTTTCTCTGTACTTTTTTACAGATCCTACAAGTTCAAGGCCCAAAGATTCAAATAATTTAATGGCTTCATCGCCATCACTAACTTCTATTTCAACTTCTTCCATGACCTTAAATTTATCTTGGCTTATCATTTTCTTTGTGGTCATATAATATGTAACCTTATTATTTAATAAATCTTCTACAAACCTCACTCTAGCGTAACCCTTTTTAGCTAAGAGAGTTTTACTTGGGAAATCAAATAAGTTATTTACTTGATTTTCACATTTTACATTTTCTAAATTTAAATTTTTAATTTTATTTCTTATTTCATCTAAATCAATGTCTAATATTTTAGTTTCTAGTTCCTTCATTGTTATCAACCTTCCTTTGTTTAAAAGTATTACATATTATGATATAATACTTTATTGTAAATATCTATATTTTTATGGGAAATAAAAGAGTCAATGAGTCTTTATATAAGATGAAAAGATTTTCATTTGAAAAGCATAATTAAAATATACTAGGTTGGTGAATACATGGAATATATTAATGATATACACATAAATGAGGCTATAATACACATTCTAGACAATAATGCTGGGGAGCCACTGCTTAATTCTTTTATTTTAGATTTAAACGAAGAGATATATAAGTTTTTATTAAAACATATGGAAAAGCTCTTAAAAGATGAAGAGCTTAAGTATGCTGTATTTAATTCTGGAAGAAACATAGTTAAAGAGTCAACACAAGAATATCTAAATGGAGAAAATGATATAGTAACTATATCCCACGACATTGCAAATCAACTCTTCACATTAATGAAATCTAATGGGAATGTGCCATCTTGCGACCTTATAGTGGTGTCAATATCCACAGAGTACAGTCCAATGCTTGCCATATTGAAGATGGATTATATAAAAAACTATGTGCATAAAATAGACTTTAAAGAAAATAACATAGACATAAATATAGTATCTCAAACATCAGGACTTCCATCTAGCGGTCAAAAGATTCAAAAGTGTGCTTTTATTAAGCCAATAAGACAAGATGAAAAGTTTCATCTTATGGTTTTAGATAAACAGAGTAAATCTAAGGAAAAAGAGCAATATGGATCTAACTATTTTATTTCCAATTATTTAGGCTGTAGCCTTGTAGATAATGAAAGAGATATGACTAAAAACCTATTAAATGCAACAGAAACCTGGACTAGAAATAATGTAAGTGAAGATGCAGGTAAGGCAGAAACAATAAGAACTACTGTAAAAAAGAAGTTACGAGAAGAGGAAACTATTAATGTTGAAGATCTTTCTACTGAACTATTTAAAGAAGAGCCTTTAGCAAAAGAAAGTTTTATTCAATTCGTAGAAGCTCAAGGGCTAGAGGATACAGTAACTATAGATAAACAGTGGGTAGATAAAAAGCTTAAACGAACAAGGCTTAAAATAGATAAAGACATTGATCTTTATTTAAGTGAAGAGGCTTATCATGATAAAGATAGATTTGAGATTAAGAAAAATGGTGATGGAAGCATCAATATAGTTATTAAACATGTAATTAATTATATAGAAAAATAGTAACCTATAGAAAAGTAGAAGCAAAGTTATATAAAAATGGTGGTACTCACCCTTAAAGGTAGTACCACCATTTTAGTTATTGATTATTATTTATTCATACTGTCAGTAGAGCCTAAAACAAATTCTATTTTATCTTCTACTGTTTTTTGTACTGCGCTTCTTCCAGCACCTAAATATTTTCTTGGGTCAAACTCTTTTGGATCTTCTCCAAAAGTTTTTCTTACAGCAGCAGTCATTGCAAGTCTTAAATCTGTATCCATGTTAATTTTGCAAACAGCCATAGATGTTGCTTTTCTTAACATATCTTCAGGAATACCCTTTGATCCTGCTATGTTTCCACCAAATTCATTGCAAGTTGCAACAACTTTTGCATCTACAGCTGAAGCACCATGAAGTACTATTGGGAAACCTGGTAATTTCTTTTGGATATCTTCTAGTATATCAAATCTTAATTTAGCTTCTCCTGCAAATTTAAATGCTCCGTGGCTTGTGCCTATTGCTATAGCTAAGGAATCTACACCAGTTCTTTTAACAAAATCTACAGCTTGATCTGGGTCAGTATATACATGAACGTCGCTCTTAACGTCATCTTCAACGCCTGCAAGAACACCTAGTTCAGCCTCTACAACAACTCCACGGCTATGTGCATATTCAACAACCTCTATAGTTTTTGCAACGTTCTCCTCATAATCATAATGAGAACCATCAAACATAACAGATGTAAATCCACTAGCTATTGCAAGTTTAACTGCATCTAAGTCTGGACCATGATCTAAGTGAAGCGCAACATCTACACCAGTTTCTTTTACAGACGCTTCTACCATTGCCTTTATATATTCAGGACCTGCATACTTAATAGCTCCAGTTGAACATTGAAGTATTACAGCAGAGTTTTTAGCTTTAGCACCTCTCATTACTCCTTGAACTATCTCCATATTGTTAATATTGAAAGCTCCTATTGCGTATTTGCCTTCATAAGCTTTTTTAAACATTTCTTTCGTTGTAACTAATGCCATAAAAAATACCACCTTTCATTAATTAAATATATAAGTCTGGGGACCTAAGACGTCCCACTGGGACTTTTGAATATATACTCATTATAGAACAATTTTCAAAAAAGTTCTATACTTAAATTATAAACTATTTGTATAATTTTAAAAGCATTTAGCTAAAATATGTTCTGAAGATTAATTTTTTGTAGTTCTTCTATGTGATTTAAGTAAAACTTTACTACATGAAGGCTTGCTAAAGACTCCTCTTTATTTTCCCATTTTGTATATTGAGTAAACTTATAAAGTTCATTAGACATATTATCTAGTTCTTGATGATCTATGAAAATTGATAATGTCTTAGAGTCTTTTTGAACTTTATGAAGAAAGTCTAGGCTATCTTCATAAATATTATTCCACCTTTCATCAGATATATCTTCTTCAAGTTTGTCACAACATTCAAGAAGTGACTTACAGGTTTTATTTAGATATACTATAGAAAAGCTCATAGATAAAATCATTACCACAAATAGTGAGAAGGATATAATCATGTTCTTCATAAAATGTAATCACCTTTCTTTCATTAGTTGATAAAAGAACTCTCCTTTTGAATCCATTAATGCAATAAAAACTTCTTTTTCTGAGTTAATGTTGTTTTTAGTTAGAATATCTTTTATCCACTTTTTATCCTTTTTGTAATAGTCAAGGCCATCTTCTTTTATTTCACCATTACAAATTAAGAGTACAGGTAGACTTATTTGCTCCTCCTTTATATTTAAGTCTTTTCTCTTTACGTTATTATATTGATATTTGTTTATAACGGACATTTGACCATCAGTTTCAATTAAAGCATAGGCTATCTCACTTATGTCCAATTCACCTTTTATTCTCAATTCTTCCAAAAGATCATTTATACTTAGTCTTTGATTTTTTAATTCATCTATGTTTACTTTACCATTTTTTATAAGTATACTTGGTCTTCCATCGATTAAGCTTCTAAATTTATCGCTTTTAAGTTGTATTTCTGAAAGTACTACCTGCAAGATCAAAAGCGTTATGATAGGTATTATTCCGTGGATTATAGGTATTCCAGCATTTTGCATAGGCAAAGCAGCAAGCTCAGATACCATAATTGTTATAACAAGTTCAAAGGGTTGCAGTTCACCTATCTGTCTTTTACCCATAAGCCTCATAGTTATTACAACAAAGACATATAATATTATTGTTCTAAAAAATACTATAAACATTTAAGCGCCTCCTTATATATATGTTGTCAAAAAATATATAAATTATAAGCTATATGCAAAAACAAATTTTATGAAGTATAATGGTACTTGAATTTAAGATTAGATTTAAGATTAAATATAAGCTAAAGGGGAATCAATATATGGGAGATATAAACTTGTGTTTTATTGATGGAAAAGAAGCTTTAGTTGAAAGCGGAACAATTATAAAAAAGGTTATTGATACTTATAAATTAGACTATACAAAAGAAGCGTTATTAGCTAAAATAGATAAGGATTATTATGAACTTAATACTAAATTAGAAAAGGGCGGAAAGTTCGAAGTAGTAAAGCTAGATAGCGATATAGGAGCGAAAACCTATGCTAGGAGTCTCCAATTTGTTATGATAAAAGCAGTCTATGATCTATTTAAGGGATCAAAAGTAAATATAGAACATTCTCTTAGTAAAGGGATATTTGTGGAGGTTGCTAAAGAAGATCCTTTAAGTGAAAAGGATTTAATAGCTATAAGAAAGAGAATGCAAGAGATAATAGATAATGATATTCCTATAAACAAGATTTCTGTTACAAAAAAAAAGGCAACAGAAATATTTGAGTCTTATGGCATGGAAGATAAGCTTAGACTTCTTAGACATATAAATAATGAAGAGGTAAAGCTATATGAGCTAGATGGTAGATATGATTATTTTTATGGGCCAATGGTATATTCTACAGGTGCTTTGCAAATGTTTGAGCTAATTTATTATAAGCCAGGGTTTATATTAAGATTTCCAGAGTCAAAGAATCCTAAAGTGATACCTAAGTTTATAGAACATAAGAAGTTATCAAAAATATTTGCTGAAACAGAACATTGGAATAACATTTTAGAAATTGGAGATGTAGGAGCTTTAAATGATAAGGTTAAGGGTGGAAACATTTTAGAGCTTATACGGGTTGCAGAAGCTCTTCATGAAAAAAAGATAGCATATATAGCTGATATGATAAGTGAAAAAGAAGAAGTGAAAATAGTGCTTATAGCGGGTCCCACATCATCAGGTAAAACAACATTTGCAAATAGACTTGCAATACAGCTTAGAGTAAATGGTCATATACCTATTCCTATATCCTTAGATGATTACTTTATTGACAGGGAACTTACACCTAAAGATGAAAATGGCGATTATGATTTTGAATCTATTGAAGCCTTAGATTTAGAACTTTTTAATAGGCATCTAAATAAGTTGTTAAAAGGAGAAGAGATAAGTGTACCAACTTTTGACTTTAAGGAAGGAAAAAGAAGGTGGACAGGAAACAAAGTAAGTATGCCTAAAAATGGAATCATAATAATAGAAGGGATACATGGTCTTAATGATAAACTAACTAAAGGGGTAGATTCTAATAATAAGTTTAAGATATATATAAGTGCTCTTACGCAGCTAAATATTGATAATCATAATAGAATATCAACAACAGATGTTAGGATGATAAGAAGGATTGTAAGAGACCTTTTATCAAGGGGTTATAGTGGAGAAAATACTCTTTCGATGTGGAATTCTATAAGAAGGGGAGAAGAAAAGAATATATTTACCTTTCAAGAAGAGGCAGATGTTATGTTTAATTCTACCCTAGTATATGAACTGTGCGTGCTTAAAAAGTATGCAATAGAAGAACTTTCAAAGATAAACCAGGATAGTCCTGTATACTATGAAGCATTAAGACTTATAAGTTTTTTGAATTTCTTTAAAGAAGTAGATACAAATATGGTGCCGGAAAGCTCTATATTAAGAGAATTTATTGGCGGAAGCTGTTTTTATAAGTACTAGAAAGATATATTTATAGATTAACTAAAGATGAAGAGGATAAGGTGATTACATGAGTAGATTTGGAGTTTTCGACATACTAGGGCCAATAATGATAGGTCCATCTAGTTCGCACACAGCAGGGGCTGCAAGACTTGCAAAAATAGCTGCAATAATATCAGGACCTGAAATAAAAGAAGTGGTATTTTTGCTACATGGGTCTTTTGCTAAAACTTATAAAGGTCACGGTACAGATAGAGCTCTAGTTGCTGGAATATTAGGTATGGACCCTGATGATGAAAAGCTTCGATACTCTCTAGAAATAGCAACAACAAAGAATATTAAGGTAAGTTTTAGAGAAGCAGATTTAGGAGATGTTCATCCTAATACAGTTAAGCTTTTAATTAAACTTAAAGATGATAATTTAGTTACAGTTATGGGTTCATCTATAGGTGGGGGCAATATAATTATATTAGAAGTTGATGAAGAAAAACTTGAATTTACAGGGGAGTATCCAACTCTTATAGTTAAGCATATTGATGCTTTAGGCTTAATTTCAAAGGTTACTTCTTTAATATATGAAGAGGGAACTAATATAGCATCTATGAGTGTATTTAGAAGTAAAAAGGGATCAGAAGCTACTATGATATTTGAAACAGATAATATAATACCTAAAAGTGCAATAGAAAAGATAAAGGCAGTAGAAAATGTTATAGGAGTTAGAGCAATTAACCCAGTAAAGGAAGGTGAATAATATGTTTGCAAACACAGGAAGAGAATTACTAGAAATATGTGGCACAGAAAACATAAGTTTAAGTGAATATGCTATAAGATTCGAGATGGAAAAGTCAGAAATGGATAGAGAAACTGTGATGAATAAAATGTTGAAAAATCTTAAGGTAATGGAAGAATCGGCATCTTATGGATTAACACATGTAACAAAGTCTGTAAGTGGACTTATAGGTGGAGATGCCTTTAAGGTTAATGAGTATTTAAAAAAAGGGAATTCCTTAACAGGTAATATTATGGGCAAAGCTATGGCAAGAGCACTATCTTGTTCAGAGGTTAATGCATCCATGGGTAGGATAGTAGCTTCACCTACAGCAGGCTCTTGTGGAATAATTCCATCAGTTATAATAACTGCTGGAGAAGCTTTAAATAAAAGTGAAGAAGAAATGGTAATAGGGTTATTTGCTGCATCGGCAGTAGGTCTTATAATTGCTCAAAATGCTACTCTTTCAGGTGCAGAAGGTGGCTGCCAAGCAGAATGTGGGTCAGCGGCAGCTATGGCAGCAGCAGCAACAGTTGAAATGATGGGTGGAAGTCCAGCTATGAGTCTTCATGCAGGAGCAATTGTAATAAAAAACATATTAGGGCTTGTATGTGACCCAATTGCGGGACTTGTAGAAGTACCTTGTGCAAAAAGGAATGCATCAGGTGCTGTAAGTGCTTTAGCAGCAGCAGATTTAGTAATGTCGGGGGTAGAAAGTAAGATACCTTTTGATGATACAGTAATAGCTATGTATAAGATTGGTAAGAGCATGCCTTGTGAACTTCGGGAAACCGCATTAGGTGGTCTTGCAGTTACACCTGCAGGTATAGAACTTAAGAAACAAATTCTTGGAGAATAATATAGATAGAAGTGGCACATAGATTTAAAATTCCTCTAGCTTTCTAGAGGGATTTTAATATTAAAAAGGATTAAGTAATTAACGCAAATAATAAGCAATATATTTATAATAAGAGTATTTGAAAAGCAGGTGGTATATTGGGTAATAGATCTTTAATAGAAAGCCATTATGCAGATATGAATAACTTAGTAGATATACTTTGTAAGCTTGTAACCTCCTATAGGGCTATGGTAGGTGGTGCTCATGAACTAAATGGAGTTGCATTAGTAGAAAAAAAGCAAATAAAAGAAGCTTTGAAAACTGCTGATGAATTAAATGATTTAATTAGAAATATAATCGATACATTAGAATGTTGTGAGGATTGTTATCTTGATTATTGTAAAATTAAATCTCAGGTATTGAAAAGTAAAATTAATACACAATATATTTTAGATGAAATAGATGATAATTATGAGTATAAAAATAACAATGAAGGTATGGGAAAAGTAAGATTTCCAGAGCTTCGTTTAAAAGGTAGTGGGGTAAAGGGTAGTAAAGAGGGAAATGAAAATAGAGCCCAAAAGGGAAACGAAAAAAAAGATATTACTGACACTAAAGAAGAGTAGTAATATCTTTTTTATATTATATTTTCTTTATTTTTATAGTACTTATCATTAAATAAGATAATACAGACATTAAAAGTATGGGCAAAATAAAATTGATTTCACTTTTTAAAGTTAAAAGACCGAATATGGCCATAATACAACCTGCGGCTGTAATAGGTATACCTGAAAAGAATCCTTTAAATTCTACTGAATTAAATTTAGCGAGTCTATATGCACCACAAATTGGGAAAATTATCAATAGAGCATATCCTAAGATACCTAAATTAATAAAGTTGTACATATTATAAGCTAACATAGATGGCGCTACTCCAAAAGAGACAAGATCTGATAAAGAATCTAGTTGTTTACCAAGATCACTAGACACATCAAGCATTCTAGCTATTGTACCATCATACCTATCTATTAAACCAGCTATGATTATGAGGATACAGGCTAATTTATAGTCACCTCTAAAATTCATTAATAAAGACATGATACCAAAACCTAAGTTTGCAAAAGTAAACAAATTAGGCAAAAAACTTTTTTTCATAATTAATCCTCTCCTAAAAACTTATATGAATACTTAATAAGTATAGCTTAAATCTTTCTTTTTGGCTATAATTTTTGTAATATACTAATTTCCATATAGTTATTACTTAAACTATTAACTGATTATTAATAATAAAGGACGCAAATTTTAAGACATATGAATCCGTAAAATTCATATTGTCGACAGTGTATATATTAAATGATATAATTAAAACATAGTTTTCTAAAAAAACTAGGAGGGATAAAAATGAAAAATGTGAAATTTATATACAATCCTTTTTCCGGTGAGAATGCTATATTAAAAGACCTAGATACTGTTATAAAAACTCACCAAAAAAAAGGATATACAGTGATTCCATATAGAATAAGCTATGATACAGATATAGAAAAAGCTTTTGAAGATCTGGATGAAAGCTATGAGTATATAATTATAGCTGGTGGAGATGGCACTGTAGATACAGTTGTAAATTGTATGAAACAAAAAAACATAAATTTACCTATAGCAATACTACCTGTTGGTACAGCAAATGACTTTGCGAAATTTATAGGAATGTCTGAAGATATTGAAAAGGCCTGTAATGATATATTATCTAGTACACCTAAATGTATGGATATAGGGAAAATTAATGATAAGTACTTTATAAATGTTGCAAGTACAGGTCTATTTACTGATGTATCACAAAAGACGGATGTAAATGTTAAAAATACTATAGGTAAGCTTGCTTATTACATAAAAGGAATAGAGCAATTACCAAGCTTTAGAAAAATTAACATAAAGGTAGAATCAAAAGAAGAAAAGTTTCATGGAGATATGTATCTTATGTTAGTATTTAATGGTCAAACTGCAGGGGGATTTAGTTTAGCTTATAAGGCTGAATTAGATGATGGACTTTTAGATGTTATAATTATAAAAGCAGTTCCATTAAAAGATTTAATTCCTCTTTTCATAAAGATTATGAGAGGAGAACATTTAGAGGGGCAAAATTCTATTGTTTACTTTAAGAGTGATAAGATAAAAATAGAATGTGGAGAAAATATAGTTACAGATATTGACGGTGAAAGAGGACCTAATTTCCCATTAACTATAGAATGTATTCATGATGGAATTAAAGTTCTAGGAATTAAATAATTAAGTAAAAACCAAGTGAAAACAAAGAAAAAATAAAAAAGCGTAGGCAAAAGAATTAAATAATTCTAAGTCTACACTCTTTTTTTATCTTTTTTTATATTTAATCCTTCGTGGCTCATTCCAGCCTATTAGGCAACTTTTATCTTTACCTATAAGGTCTTCCCTGTTACTTTTTATAAGAGCCTCTTTAACTAAATTGTAGTTTTCAGGCTTTGTAAACTGTAAAAGGGCCCTTTGCATATTCTTTTCTTTCATATCCTTTGGAACATATACATCTTCATTTGTAATAGGGTTTATACCCGTATAATAAATAACCGTAGATAAACTTCCAGGGGTTGGATAAAAGTCTTGAACCTGCTCTGGTGTATACCCCATTTCTTTTATATATAAGGCAAGCTCAATGGCTGCATTAAGATCACTTCCAGGGTGGCTAGACATAAGGTAAGGAACTAAATATTGATCTTTACCTATCTTTTTATTAATTGCAAAGTAGGTACTAGCAAATTTATTATAAACCTCTTTTGTAGGCTTTCCCATGTGTTTTAATACCTTATTGCTTACATGTTCTGGTGCTACTTTTAGTTGACCACTTATATGATGTTTACATAACTCTTCAAAAAACTCTTTATCTTTATCATAAATTAAATAGTCATACCTTATACCAGAACGAATAAATACCTTTTTTATACCTGGCAATTCTCTAACGTTTCTTAGAACACTTAGATATTCTTTATGATCTATAATTAAGTTCTTACAGGGCTTTGGGAACATACATTGCTTAGTCTTGCAAGTTCCATGTTCTTCTTGTAATTTACAAGATTTATGTCTAAAATTTGCTGTTGGACCACCTATATCATGGATATATCCCTTAAAGTCCTTTAAAGATGTAAGTAGTTTAGCTTCATTTACAATAGACTCTGAACTTCTATTTTGTATCATTCTTCCTTGGTGGAAGGTAAGGGCACAAAAAGAGCAAGAACCAAAGCAACCTCTATGACTAGTTATAGAAAATTCAACTTCTTTTATAGCGGGTATACCACCTTTATCTTCATAAATAGGATGATAAGTTCTTTTGTAAGGTAGATTATAAGAAGCATCCATTTCCGCTTCAGTTAAAGGATGTTGAGGAGGATTTTGGACTATGTACTTATCGCCACTAGGCTCTACTATAGTCTTACCTCGTACAGGATCTTGTTCATAGGATTCTAATTTAAAGTTTTCAGCATAAGCCTTTTTACAAGTAGAAACCTCTTCAAAAGAGGAAACCTTTATAAAGTCTTGTAGCTTTGATATGTCCTTAGTTTGATACACTGTACCTCGCACATTTACTATGTTTTTAATATCCATGCCGTATCTTAAAAGATTGGCTACTTCAAGGACAGTTTTTTCTCCCATACCATAAATTAAGAGATCTGCTTTAGAGTCTGATATAATGCTTTTTCTTATTTTATCATCCCAATAATCATAATGAGCAAATCTCCTAAGACTAGCTTCAATGCCACCTATAATTACAGGTACGTCTTTAAAGGCTTCTTTTACTCTATTTGTATAAACTATTACAGCTCTATCCGGCCTTTGTTCACCTATTCCTCCAGGAGAATAAAGATCATCTCTTCTTTTCTTTTTTCCTACAGTATAATGATTAACCATAGAATCTATATTTCCTGAATTGATGAGGAAGGCATATTTTGGCTTACCTAGCTTTTTGAAATCATCTGAATTATGCCAGTTTGGCTGGGCTATTATACCAACGCTAAAACCATCAGACTCAAGAGTTCTAGCTATTATTGCTGTACCAAAGGAAGGGTGATCTACATAAGCATCCCCAGAAACTATTATAAAATCTAACTGACCTATTCCTCTATCTTTCATATCATCTTTACATATAGGCAAAAAGTATTTTGCAAGTTCCATATAAAATATAACTCCAATCTTAATTTGAAATATTAGTTTAAACTATAAACTTAAGCTTCATTATAGTTTCAAATATAGAATTATATTATCATAATAGCAAACAAAGATAAAGAACTCGCTAGCTTATTATTATATATAGGAGTATTTAATAAAGTTATTTTGTAGTAAATCTAGAGTATAATAGGAAAAATATAGAAAATATAAATGAAATTATTTTTTTATCACTAAAGATGTATTAATTTCTCTATTATGAAACAAAATAACCTTAAGAGAAAGGAGGAGGTTATTTTGTTTAAAAGAGTATTCAAAGGTAAATATATGGTGCTATATATAATAATGATTTTAAGTACATATTATATTTCATCTTTAGTTTTGCCTATAAGTTATAAAGAGGTAGGTGCTATTAGTTATAGCTATGGTGCAAAAGGGAATGTAGTTACGGATATACAAAGTCGTTTAAAGAGGTGGGGATATTATAGTGGCTCTGCAGATGGAGTTTATGGATATCAAACCTATAACGCAGTAAAGAAGTTTCAAGGTAAAAATGGTCTTAATGTAGATGGGGTTGTAGGTGATGCCACTTTAGCAGCTTTAGGGATAGTGAGTTCACCTGCATCTAACCAAGGGAATTCTTCGAAAAATTATAATAACCAAGATACAATGCTTTTGGCAAGACTTATAAATGGAGAGGCTAGAGGAGAACCTTATGAAGGTCAGGTGGCAGTAGGGGCTGTTATAATGAATAGGACTAGAGATTCTAGGTTCCCAGCTACAATTGCCGGTGTGGTATATCAACCAGGAGCCTTTACAGCCATAGTAGATGGTCAAGTTAATGCTAATATGGAACAAAACTCTATTAATGCAGCAAGAGATGCTCTAAATGGATGGGATCCATCAGGAGGAGCTGTTTATTATTTTAACCCTGCTACAAGCACAAATAAATGGATATGGTCTAGACCCTTAATAAAGGTTATAGGAAAACATAGATTTTGTAATTAGATAGAAAATTTATTTAATCATCAGTAAGGTAAACCTATATTCAGAATTAGATTAAGGGTTTACCTTAAATGTATTTGACTACATGTGGCCTATTAAGACATTATCATAAATGAATCATAAATATTAAAGCATATTTATTAAAGAGGGTTGACAATTCGTAAATCCGTAATATAATAGTATTATAATTCATATCAAGATACTCGGAAATACGTTGAAGAAGGAAAGTAACATATATAAAGGTTACAGAGAGGGAATTATGGTGAAATATTCCTACTAGAGTTTATGTGAAGTGCCCTTTGTAGTAGAAACCTGAACTTTTAGTACGGTTTTCCGGCAGCGCCCGTTATAGCGATAGAGCATATTAGTGCTCGAATGGAGTTAATTCTAGGTTTAATTAGAGTGGGCTACGAAGTGTTCTTCGTCTCTAAAAAGAGGCGAAGTTTTTTTATATGAATAACAATGTTTTAAACAATTTAATAAGACGAAATCTACATTCGAATAAACAAGAAATTAGGAGGAATAATATATGATATTTAATAATGCTTTAGAAATGATAGGTAACACACCTTTATTAGCACTTAGAAACTTGGGTGGAAAAGACATTGGAAAAGTTTATTTAAAACTAGAAAAATTTAATCCGGCAGGTAGCATAAAAGATAGAGCAGCACTAGGTATGGTAGAAAAGGCAGAAAAATTAGGACTTCTAAAATCAGGGGACACTATTGTGGAACCTACAAGCGGAAACACTGGAATAGCACTAGCTATGATAGGAAGATTAAAAGGTTATAAGGTAATAATTGTTATGCCAGATACTATGAGCGTAGAAAGAAGAAATATCATAAAGGCATATGGCGCAGAGTTAATACTAACAGATGGAACTAAAGGGATGAAGGGTGCTATAGGCAAGGCTGAAGAAATTGCAAAAGGGAAAGATGGATACTTCATACCACAACAATTTTTAAATCTAGCAAATCCTGAAAAGCATTATGAAACTACAGCAGAGGAATTATTAAAAGATGTACCTGATATGGATATATTTGTTGCAGGTGTTGGTACTGGCGGAACCATATCTGGAGTTGGAAGAAGACTTAAAGAACTAAAAGGTGATATAAAAGTAATTGCAGTAGAACCAGAAAATTCGCAGGTATTATCAGGTGGTAATCCAGGACCACACAAAATCCAAGGTATAGGAGCAGGATTTATACCTGAAATATATGATGGATCTGTAGTAGATGAGATAATAAAGGTTAAAGATGAAGAGGCTTTTGAAGCTGCTAGATTAGTAGCATTAAAAGAAGGAATGTTAATAGGTATATCCTCTGGAGCTAATGTTCATGCATCATTAGAACTAGCAAAGAAATATGGAAAGAATATTAAAATAGTAACCGTAGCTCCAGATGGTGGAGAAAAGTATATTTCCATGGGTATCTACGAATAATTAAAATTGAGGTGGGGGCAGTGTTTAAAAATATAAGATATGATATTAAAAATATAATGGAAAATGATCCAGCAGCAAAAAGTTTTATAGAGGTGCTACTTTTATATCCTTCAATACACTCATTAATTTTTTATAGAATATCTAGATTCTTTTATAAAAAACGCCTATTTTTCATTGCAAGGATGTTTTCTCAAACAGGAAGGATTTTTACTGGAATAGAAATACACCCAGGAGCTAAAATAGGAAGGGGACTTTTTATAGATCATGGTATGGGTGTAGTTATAGGAGAAACAGCAGAGATAGGCGATAATGTAACTTTATATCATGGAGTAACCCTTGGTGGAACAGGTAAAGAAAAAGGTAAAAGGCATCCAACCATAGGAGATGGTGCTATAATAGGAACTGGAGCCAAAGTTTTAGGACCTATTTATGTAGGAAGTGGGGCAAAAATAGGAGCTAATTCAGTAGTTTTAAAAGATGTACCATCTCAAAGTACAGCAGTAGGAATTCCAGCTAAGATATTGAATTTTAAAAGCGCACCCACTATAATAGAAATCAAAGATTATAAAGGAAGAAAAAAATCTATATATAATGAAATGGTTATTTAAGAGGTTAAATTATGAAGAGTGTAACTGAACTTGAAAATTATATAAGATCCTTAGGACTAGACACTTTTGGATTTATAAAAGCAAAAAGATTTGAAGAACTAAGATCATTTTTAGAGTATAGAAAGATAAATGGATTAGAAAATGAATTTGAAGAGCAAGATATAGAAAAAAGGATAAATCCTAATATGTTAATGGAAAAAGGAAAAGTTATAATATCTATAGCTTTTCCTTATCTTTATAACAATAACTTTAATAATGATACAGGCTTTTCAAAATATACTGAAGGACTAGATTATCATATTGTAGTTAGATCATATTTAGATAAGATAGTTGAATTTTTAAATGAAAAAGGTCATGAAGCAAAGGCCTTTGTAGATAGCAACGTCTTACCAGAGCGTTATATAGCATATAAGGCGGGACTTGGATTTGTAGGAAAAAATAATATGATAATAACTAAAAGGTACGGATCTTTTGTTTTTCTCGGAGAAATAATAACAAGTATGGATATTGAAATAAACCATAAAGAAAATAAAATTTCAGATATCGAAAAATATGAAAGCTGCGGAAGTTGTGACATTTGCTTAAAGCAATGCCCAACTAAGGCTATAAACGAGAAGCTACGGAATTCTAATATATGTCTATCTTATATTACTCAAAAAAAACAAATAGAAGATAAGTGGTTTAAAGTTTTAGGAGGGAGGATATTTGGATGTGATTCTTGTCAAAAGACTTGTCCGTACAATGATAAAGTAAAGTTTTCAAATTTAGAAGGATTTAGGCCTTTAGAATTTATTAGTAATATACAAACAAAAGAACTTATATATATAAACAATAAAGATTTTAAAGAAACTTTGAAAAATACCTCAGCCTCTTGGAGAGGAAAATCTTTAATTCAAAGAAATGCACTCATAAGATTCATAAATTTTGAAAACAATAAAGAGGTGGATATAGATAGTATAGCTTCACCCTATGTTAAAGACTATGCCATAAGGCTTTTAAAAATAAGAAAATTATAATATACTATAGATAATTACTTATATAAAAAATTAAAGGTTAATATAGAGGGGTAGAGATTTTTATGATATCAAAAACTTTGGTTAGACTTATTTCAAAAATGCCACAGGGGGTATTTATCTTTTTTTCTAAAAAGGTAATGAATCGTTACGTAGATAAATATGCAGATATAAAAGTTAATGGATTTGAAAATATTGAAAAATGCAAAAAACCAATAATTTTTGTTGGAAATCACTTAAGTAATTCTGATGGGCTTGTGTTAAACAAGGTTTTAAAGGATTATGATGTTACATTTGTGGCAGGAGCTAAACTATCTAATGATCCTATCACTAATATGGGTATTAATATAGTTAAAAACATAACTATAAAGCCAAATACAGCAGATAAAAAAGCTTTAACAAAGGTAGTTAAGACTTTAAAAGGTGGTAATAATGTATTCATATTTCCAGAAGGCACTAGAAGTAGGGAAGGAAGTATGATAGAGGCGAAAAAAGGAGTTGTATTAATAGCAAGACTTACAAAGGCAACTATAATTCCAATAGGACTTACAGGAACTGAAAAGCTTTTGCCTATAAATAAAGGTGGGGATATGTCACATGAAAGCTTTAATTATGCTAAAGTAAATGTGAATATAGGTGAAGAGTTTAATCTACCTTCTAAAAATAGTGAAGAGGATAAGCATGAATATGAGGATAGAATTCTAAATTATATAATGACATCTATAGCTTCTTTGTTACCAGAGGAATATAGAGGAATTTATAAAAATGAATAATAAAAGCTTAAAGGTAATTGAACTATTAAAAAAGGAATATCCTGATGCGAGATGTGAACTTGATCATAAGACAACTTTTCAACTTTTAGTAGCTACAATATTGTCTGCACAAACTACAGATAAAAAGGTTAATGAAGTTACAAAAGATTTATTTATAGAGTATCCTACAGTAGATGACTTTTTAGAATTAACTAAAGAAGAGTTAGAACAAAAGATTAAAACCATAGGACTTTATAGAAATAAATCAAAAAATATATTAACTATGTGTAGACAGCTTAAAGAAAACTTTAATGGAGAAGTTCCAGGAACAATGGAAGAGATAACATCTCTTGCAGGTGCAGGAAGAAAAACTGCTAATGTTGTATTGTCAAATGCTTTTGGAGTTCCAGCTATTGCAGTAGATACACATGTATACAGGGTATCTAATAGAATTGGACTTGCAAAAGCTAAAGATGTTTTAAATACAGAAAAACAACTTCAAGAATGTATACCAAAAGAAAGTTGGTCCTTAGCTCATCATTTAATCATATTTCATGGAAGAAGATGCTGTTATGCTAGAAAACCTGACTGTGAAAGATGCATTATTAACGTTTATTGTGATTATTATGGTGACATTGAAGAAGAAAAATAGTATTATTATAATAAAATATAATATTTAAATAATTTCGGAGGTGAATTAGATGAAAAAATCATTGAAAGTGTTGTTAACAGTTTTATTGGTTATATTAGTTATAACTATTCCTTTTGTAGGATCTTATAACTCAATGGTTACATCTGAGCAAAAAGTAAATACAGCAGAATCTAATATAGATGCTCAGCTTCAAAGAAGATCAGATCTTATACCAAATGTTGTAGAAACAGTAAAAGGTTACGCAGCTCAAGAAAAGGACATATTTACAGCGGTAGCAGAATCTAGATCTAAGCTTGCAGGTGCAACTACAACAGAAGAAAAGGCTGCAGCAGATCAGCAATTAACAGGTGCTGTAGGAAGACTTCTTGCAATATCAGAAAGGTATCCAGAGCTTAAATCTGATCAAGTTTTTAGAGACCTTACAGTTCAACTTGAAGGTACAGAAAATAGAATATCAGTTTCAAGACAAAATTTTAATGATGCAGCTAGTGAATATAATACATCAATTAAAAGATTCCCAAGAAACATAGTAGCTGGCATGTTTGGATTTAAAGAAAAACCTTACTTTAAAGCCGATGAATCAGCAAAAGAAGTACCAAAGGTAGAGTTTAATAATAAAAAATAAGGCTTAAAAGGAGAAGAAAGATGAAAAAGTTATTAAAAAAAAATATAGTTCTTTCTTTTATTCTTTTATTATGTCTTGGTATACAGGTAAGTGCAGCAGAAGAATATCCAGAGCCTACAAGTTTTAAGTATATAAATGACTACTCAAACTCTATAGATAATGAAACTAAAGAGTTCATAATATCTTTAGGGAAAGAATTAGAAGATAAAACAGGAGCACAACTAGTGGTTGTAACCATAGACAGTTTAAATGGAAAAGACATAAGAGAGTATGGCTATGGATTGTTTTCTAAATGGGGAGTAGGAGAAAAGTCTAAAGATAATGGGCTTCTTATGATTGTTGCAGTTAAGGATAGAAAGTATGCTGTAGAGGTAGGAAAAGGCCTTGAGGGAGCAATAACAGATGTAGGTTCTGCTAGGATAATGGATGAAGTAGCAAGACCTAGCTTTAAAGAAGGTGACTTTGCTAAAGGAATAAAAGATTCATATGCAATATTTGCTGGTGCAGCAGCCACAGAATATGATGTTACATTAGAAAACAACGTTAAAATACCTTTAGACAAGATTAAGGATGCCAAAGATCAAAACTCATCTGGAAAAGATTCATCCTCTATAGTAAGCATAATAATCTTCTTTATAATTATGATTGTATTTGGAAACCGTGGAGGCAGAAATAATAAAGGTGGTCCTGGTGGTAGAGGTGGCGGAAGGTACAAAAGAGGTATTTTCATTCCCACATATATGGGATCAGGAGGATATGGAAGCAATAAGGGCAGTAGCGGCGGAGGCATTAACCTAGGTGGCTTTGGTGGCGGAAGCTCTGGAGGCGGAGGTAGCTCTGGAGGTTGGTAGTAATAAAACTTAAATATTATAAAGTTAATTGTAAATAATAAATAAATATTTTGTTTCTTATTGTTTACTTGTGTAGTTAAGTGATATAATGATAGAGGATTTATACTTTAGTCAACCGTATTAATCTAAGATTAAGCCTCTATAAAGACTTGTATTTATACAAGTCTTTTTTACTGCGAAAACTTTTATTGGATTTAGTGTTGTTTTAATAGTTTTAGTGGTTGAATTATTAAGAAGTATTTGAGTATACGTGGTTCTTTTATAAAAGATGCTTTTCGCATATAATTAAACTAAGAAGAATAAATTAATATGTAATATAAAGTAAAATTAAAAATACAAAAATTCGGAGGTAGGTTATGAATATAGGCGTAATAATGGGGGGAATATCATCAGAAAGAGAAATATCCCTTAAAACAGGTAAAGAAATAGCTATGAATTTAAATTCAAAGAAATATAAAGTAAGCGAAATTATAATAAATAATACAGAAGAATTAATAGAAAAGGTAAAAAATATAGATTTTGCATTTATAGCACTTCACGGTAAGTTTGGGGAAGATGGAACAATTCAATCAGTATTAAAAACATTGAATATACCTTACACAGGATGTGATTCATTAAGTAGCGCTATATGTATGGATAAAGATATGACAAAAAAGATACTAAAATATGCAGATATAAGAACTGGAAAGTGGATTAGTTTAAACTCTTTAGATGAGTTAAATTATGATGAAATAAATAAGTTAGCGTACCCAGTAGTAATAAAGCCTAATAGTGGCGGATCTAGCGTTGCTACAAATTTAATAAGTAAAGAAAAAGATATTAAAGCAGCTGTAGAAGAAGCTTTTAAATATGATACAGAAGTTATGATAGAAGAATATATAAAGGGAGATGAGATAACCTGTTGTATATTAAAGGGTAAAATGTTACCAGTACTTGCTATAAAGCCAAAATCAAACTTTTTTGACTATACTTCAAAGTATGAAGATGGTGGGGCAGAAGAGATTATAGTAAATCTAACTGAGAAACTTCATAAAGAAGTAGAAGAGATGGCAATTGCTTGTTGGAAGGAATTAAAATGTAGTGTTTACGCTAGAGTAGATATGATAGTAAAGGAAGGTATTCCTTATATCTTAGAAATAAACACATTACCAGGCATGACTAAAAACAGTTTATTTCCTAAAAGTGCATCAGGAGTTAATATGGACTTTAAAATGCTTTTAGAAAATATAATTCAGTATTCCATAGAAGAAAGAAGAAATAAAATATAGCATATAAAAATAAAGGATTTTCTAAAAATTTAAGAAAATCCTTTATTTTTATATATTGAATGTATATTAACTTTTAGAATAAAGGATTTATACAATTTTTGAAGAAACTAGAAATAGGATTTACTGTTAAAAAGAATATAAATTAATAGGTAGATTTATATTTATATAAAAGGAGTAAAAATGAATAACAAAAATATATACTTAAGAGAAGAAAAAAGAAATGCTATAATCTATATTACATATGAACTATTAAAAGGTAAAAGATTATCAACAAAAGAAATGGCGCAGTTAGTTGGGAAAAATCAAAGAACTTGTGAACGATATATAAAAGAATTAGAAGAAAGTTATTTACCTATATGGAGAGATGGAACAAAATACTATCTAAATACGGATGATGGATACTTACCTTTTTATTTATCAAGGAAAAAGATAAATCTTCTTTATATTTCTTTAATATCTTTTAGTGCATTTGGAAGGGACTTAAACCTTATTAGTGAAATACTTGAACAAATAGAAGAGCTGGTATCACCAATGGATAAAGACCTATTAGATAGTATAAAAGAAAATCTTATAGTTAAAAGAAGATATGAAATTATAAGTAATAAAGGCTTTAGTAGTTATGAAATATTTATGTTATTACTTGAAGCCTTTACTAAAAGACGAAGTGTTAAAATTAAATATAGAACTAAGAGGAATGATAGTTACAGGATTATAGATGTTTATGGATTTTGTTTAGCAAAGGAAACCTATTATATAAATGCCTATTGTCATAAAAATGATAAAATACTTATGTTTAGAATAGATAGGATTATAGAATGTTCGCTAGAGGATATTTATTATGAAATCTCAAAAGAATTTGATTTAAAGGAATATTACAAATATACGTGGGAGGTTGAGAAATCTAAGGAACCTTTTGATTTTGAAATTTTATTTTGTGGTATATCTGTTAACAATATTAGAGAAAGGAAATGGTGTGAAAATCAGCAAATAATAGAAAAATGCGAAGGAAACATTATATTTAAAGGAACAACATCTTCAAATATAGAATTTAAAAAGTGGATTTTAAGCTTTGGAAGTGAAGTAAAGGTTATCAAGCCGATATGGTTAAAAGAAGAGATAAAAGAAGAATTAAAGATGGCGATTGAATTATATGATTAAAAAGTTAATTGTTATATACTAATATATCGACAACATGTGTGTCGATATATTTATTTATAACACACTTAGATTGTAATTGTTATTTTAGTAAGAGTATAATGTGATTAACAAAAGAACTGTGACATATAATCAAGGATATGTATAAGGTACAGGTAAACAATTTAAGCTATATTAAAAAGATAAGTAAAGATTAAGGGAGAGGGTGGGAATATTAGTAAGGAAAGTATAAAAGATATACTTAAATTAAGATTAATTTCTTTAAAAGAAATAAGTGTATTTAATGATTATTATGAAAAGGTAGTAAGTCAGAATTTAAAAGAATATAAAAAGATAGTTCAGTATGGAATGAAAAAGAATCAGACATTGTATAGTCATATAGTTAGTATGATTGGGGTTTTAGATGAAATTCAGAGCATTTTACCAGTGAGTGAAGTTGAATTAAGGGTATTGATGGTGGCAATAACAATACATGATCTTAATAAAATACAGACAAATGCTGAAAAGTCATATTTAAGTATTATATCTGAGCAAAATAAAAAAGGTGAATATGCAAATATACTTAGAGAGTGTGAAGTATTGAACATTGAAGATTTCTTTCCTAAGTATAAGGAATATATTGAGGATATAAGAGCTATAATAGGTCAACATTCAGCACATACAAGTTCTTTTGCAGAAAATTTAATTTGTAATCCAGAAAGATATAAACTAGGTGAAGAAAAGATAGAAATTTTAATTTCTATAATTAGAGCATTAGATATACTAGATTTATCAAAAACTATGGATGAAGAGGAAAAAAAGAGACAATTCTTAAATAACATTAATAATGCAACAAAGCATAAAGGTAAGCAGTATAAGATAGTTCATCATATTATAACTGAAGACAGAGGGATGCTTACTAACATATGCCACAATACTATAGCAATATTTTTTAAAGAAAAAGGATTTATTCCAATTGCTTATTACAAGGAAGGGGTAATTTACTTAGTTGAGGATAAGAAAATCGTTTTCTCAAAGGAGGATAGAGAAAGACTTATTGAAAGATGCAGCCACTCAATTAAAAGCAAGATTTTCAACGACTTTAAAATATATATTAAAAATGTTCAATCAGGTATAAAAGTAGATAAAAAGTGTTTACAAATTGCGTCAATAGAATGTATTATTTATGAAATTAAAAACAGGTGTCAGAAATCAAAGAGGCCTGATATTAAGAAGAAAAATAATAGCATACAAGTTGTTATAGATAAATATATAGGGATTTATTCTAGTGAAGGATTAGAAGATATCAAGGAAGTTGTAGAAAGTTTAAAAATAAAGATTACTACAGAAAAAGACAAGAAGGCTTTAAGTAATTTGAATAAATTATTAAAGGAAAATACATTACTTCTAAAAGCACAAAGGGTTAGTAAATACATTTTAGAAAGAAAAGAAAATGAGACTTATTTAATCGACAGTAATGAAGACAAGCTTAGATTTTCAGAGTTTATAAGATCTTTTTATACTTTTATAAACATGTATTTGGTATCTAAAGATACTGTACTTACTTGGAATAAGGTATATGATTTTTTTGAAATTAATGAAATAGATAGAGAGTACCTAGATATATTTGAAGGACTATATATAAGACCCTACATTTTAGGTCAGATGATATATGATGACTATAAGATGAAGGATGAAGAATTAACAAATAAGATAATACGTTATTTGGAAGATAATATATCAAGAGAAGAAGACGAAATTGAAGACAGTATGTGGAATGATTTAAAAGATTATCTTAATAATAATATAATTATCTCATTTTATAATAACAATGTATTCAAGAAACAGAATATATTAAGCAGTTATGGAAATAAGAAGGGTAGCAAATGCTGTTTATGTAGTAGTGAATATGAGACAAAAAGTTGGATGGCGGTTGATGTACCTTACAAGCTAAAGATACAGAACTTTTCAAATAAGATTAATGCAGGTGTAAGTGAACCTAAAAGAAATGTATGCTCCATATGTAATATAGAATATTTACTTCATAAAGTTACTTATACATCTAATATGGAGGTAAGCAGGAGGTATTTAAGCATACTTCCTAGGGGGTTTAATACTAGGGCTTATATCAGAGCATTTAGGGAAAGTATTAGTGAATTTAAAAACAAAGATATAAGTTCACTATATTTCAATGAATATAATACATTTATACAGCAAGCAAATAAAAATATTCAGGATATAGAGCCTCTTTTTACAAAAGCAAAAGTAAATGGTATAGCGATACCTAATTATTCAGAGACTTTAACAAACTATTTTATTTTACCTATACATTTAGTTAAAAAAGATAATGAAACATCAAAATGGATTTCTACATTGTTATATGCTCTAACTTTCAATATATATTTTGACTCTAAGGTAGTTATAAGTGAATTCCCTGTACCTATATTAAATCAAGATGAGATGGAAGAAATATATGTTGGTGATGTTCCGGTAATATTTAAGAATATATTTGAAAAGAGTTGGACTAAAGAAGAGTGTGTAAGCACAACAAAGTTATTTGTAAACTTATTTACAATGGCTAAGACTATGGGTGAAAAATCAGATATAGTTTATGACTCATTAAAAGCTTTATCAAAGGGACGAACAAATTTTATACATTGCATATATAAAAAGTTAAAAACTAAATATGATAATCCTAATTTTAAGATTAAAGAAATTAATAATTTTATAGATGAAATCTTAAGTTATGTTAAGGAGGGGGAGGAAATAGTGTCAAGCATTAAAAAGTTAGCCATATTTGCTAATGAAAACTATATAAGAGGAAGTATAAATGGTGGATTCATAAAGGATAATGCTATAAATAAACCGCTTAATATTATAATTGATATATTATGCAGGTGGGATAAGAATCTATATACAAAGGAAGATATAACTGCTTTATGTAAAAGGGAAATACAAAAGTATTTTGAAAGAGTAGATCCTTACTATGGTAAGAAAAAGATTGAAGCAGTAGAAGGTTACGTTGATTTGTTTATGGAAAAGATTTTAGATGATTCACTAGATGGTAAGTTATACAGCCTTGAAAATGAAAAGAAAAATATACTATCTACTTATAGTTATTACTATAGATTGGCTATGATAAAATCAAATAAAAATGGGAGTGAAATATAATTATGAGAAAAGAAGATATAATTAAGGACAAAGAAAATAACTTTATGGAGAAATATACACATTTTCCAAAGGGAAAATATATTACAGTAGCCGTATTAAGAGAAGCACAATCAGAGTGCATTTTTAGAACAGAAGGTTCCGGGGAAGGGTTAAATAAAGAAAGAGTTTGTCTTGGCATAGAAAATGATACAAAAGACTTTAGAGCAATTATAAGTAAAAGAAAGCAAAGTGCAGTGGAGAGAAGAACAGGGAGAGAGTACTTAAGGCTTAATGATTTATTAGGTGTTACTAAAGATAAAAATCTATGCGCCTTAAACAAAAACACTCCTTGTGGGAAATGTTTAGATTGTATGACTAACGGATATGCAGTAGGTGATGGTGGTGCACAAAAATCAAGAATGGTATATGATAATGCTTATTCTATACTACCATTTAATATGGTAACAGGTGTTAAGACGTTTAATGCACTTTATGACAATGGAACAATGAGAGATGAGGAGGGGAAAGCTTCAACATCAATAAATGAAGACGAATATATAAAGCCTGGAACAGTATTTATGGACATGATAACATTTAAGGATGTAACCTTTATTGAATTCATATATGGTATATCAAATATACTTAGAAGTAAGAGATATGGTGCTATATCTAGTAGGATAGGCAAGATGAATAATACAATATTGAAGGTGGCCTTTTCAGATTGCGAGCTTTTTTCAAATCTTGAATTAACTCAAAGTGTGTATGATAAATTAGTAAATGCTTCTAAAGTAGAGTTTCCTCTTGAAAAGGGTAAGGTTGAAGAGTATGCAAAAGTGTCATTTGAAGATTTAGAAAAAGGTATATTTGGTAATGTAAAAGATCTTAATTGCCAAGAGTTAAATGACTTATTAGAATATATAAAAGGTATCTATCAAGAAGGTGGAGAGGAAAAAGCATCAGAATTATTTAAAGAACAATCAAAGCAGTATGGTGAATAGAAATGCAAATTTATAAATATACGTTAGAATTTATGGAGGAAGTATTCTTTTCAAGTCAAGAGATAGACACTCTTTTTTCTACCAAACCTTTTATTGGCAATTATGCACTTAGTTATGCTATGGGTTGGTGTAGATCTAAATATAATCAAAATTATATTAGTTACGAAGAAGATTTTAAAATAGTTAATGATAATGGATTATATATTACACCAGCTTATATAAAAGAGCCTAAATATAATATATCTACATTCAATGCTTTGTCAGATAAATACTATCATAAGATGGAAAGAGCTTTAGTTAATTATCCTCAGGTAGGTAAGATTAAGGTGTTGTCTTCAGGCAACAAAGCAGAGGGATTAATATTTTCAAAGGAAGAATTAAATAAAGTTAGTTATATTCGTCTTGGAAAGTTTCTTGGTAAAGTTAAAGTTAGCTATGAAAGATGTGATTTTGAGATTCAAAAGTTAGATAAAAAATGCTATGGATTAATTAACACTGTAGATTTAAGTGACAATTTTAAAATTAAGGGATTTGAGCTTATAAATATGCAGCCAGTTTCTTTGTTTAAAAACTTAAGAGGCGAAGGTAATATGTACAAGATAAAAACTAAGCAAGGTGAAATTTTTTATCCTTGTGAAGTAAAACTTGGGGGTAAGATATGAAGCATTATACTGTAAAGGGGGAATCCTTGAAAAAGGATCCCTTTTCTCCTTATTTATATCATCAAAAAAGAACACTTTTTGAACTAAATAAAAATTCAGTTGTATTTAATACTTATCCAACAGGTGCTGGGAAAACCATATCATCTTTATTATATTTAAAAGAAAATATGAATATAGACACATTATTTATTGCACCTACAAATGAACTTTTAAGACAGCATGCAGAAGATATAAAAGAATTTGTTAAAAAGTCCGATTTACCTCATATAGTAGTAAAGATTGATGCAAGTGTTATACAAAAGATAAGAGGGGATCACAGAAAAGGTGCCACATTATATGAAGTGCTAAGTAACCCATTACAATTCAAGAGAGAACTTTGTATAGATGAATTAGAGTATGAAGGTAAAAGGCCTATAATCGTAGTAGTAAATCCAGATATCTTTTACTATTGTTTTTATTCATTATATGGTAACAATGATAAGGGTAATTTAATGAATATCATAATAAAAAAGTTTGATTATATAGTTATTGATGAATTTCACTATTACAATGCAAAGCAATTAACTAACTTCTTATTTTTTATGATTATATCTAAAGAATTTAATTATTTTGAACATGGAAGAAAAATATGCATATTGACAGCTACTCCAGATGAACTAGTGGAGAATTATTTAAAATTAGGAGGTATTGAATACAAAGTAATATCTAATGAAAATGAGGATTTAGAAAGCGCAAGTTATGAAAGTTTAAAGACACTTTCTGAGCTAGATTTATATGTTACAAATGCAAGCATAGAAGAAGTTCTTTGCGAAAAGTATAAAAATAATGAATTAGAAAATGATTGTTTAGTTATAAGTCAGTCAATATATAGAGTTAATAAACTAAAAGAACAACTTTTAAAAGATGGATTTAATAAGGAAAACATCGGAGTTATTACAGGTGCTATAAAGTCTGAAGAAAGAAAGAGATCTGTAAAGAAACCACTTATATTGGCAACCCCAACAGTTGATATAGGGTATAATTTCAAAAAGGAAGATAAAAAAGGACAAAATATTGATGAGGTAATAACAGAAGCTAATACCTGTGATCAGGCACTACAAAGATTAGGTAGGGCTGGAAGGATACTAGGGAAAAGTATCCAACATGAGAGAAGCAAAGTTATATTATGTGTTACGGATGGGGTATATGAAGCATTTGAAGAGGAAGCAAGAGAAATATCAAGACTTGAACTTAAAAGTATTATAAAAAAAGCTATGCCAGAAAGAAATATAATGAAAAGGTACATAAAGAGTAATGGAATATTGGAACTATGTTTCCCAATTAGTGAAATGTATAGAAAGATGGCCAATCAAAATAAGTTTGTTATAGAAGAATTATTTAATATGGTTATATCGGTATTTGCACCAAAGAGTAAGCAGAATTTTAAATGGCTATTATCAAGGATAAATAAGTATAAAAAACAATGTATCTTTATTGATAAGTATACAAGTTCAAGTGAAAAAGAAGAAGTAGTACAAAATATAGACAATAATCTCTTCATTGACTTTTATAAAAGTTACTCACAAGATGAAGACGAAGAGGATGAAGAAATTATAGATGACTCAATGCTTGATGATTTTTCAGAAGATGAGATAAAGATTTTAAAATTAGATGTGAAAGAAGAAATGATTCATTATATAAATTCAGAGATAGCTAAGACAAAGTCATTACTAAACTTTAGAGGTTCAGATATAAATGCGCCAGCTCTAATTTTTGATAAATACTATAAGTTTGGACAGGAATATCAAATATTTGTATACGATATATTTCATTTGATAAGATATTATGATATTGAATGGTGTGAAAGTAAAAAGGATTTTGAAAAAGCCGCAAAAGTAGACCTTAGTGATTATGAGCAAGAAATAAATGGAGTAGAGAATATAGATGTTTTTATAATAGTTAATGGAATTCGAGAAAATGCTATAGAAATTACTTGGGAATATGGGTTTTATGGTACACAGAGTAGATTTGAAGAAAAGTATATAAATAAGGTTGAAGCTATAGATAACTTAACATTAGTGGGATATGAATATACGAGTATAGGAAGAGAAGGAATAGCTTTGCCAGAAAAGATAACTAAAGCGTTCAAAGAAAGCTATATACCAATATACACAATTCCAAAGGATCCAAAAGAAGAATATATGATAAGAAAGAAGATAAAAAACCAACCTATATTCATTCAAAAATTAAAAGTTCAATTTTCTGATAGCGAAAGCGATTATCTTGTGATAATTGGGACTAATAGCATTATTGTTGATAGCGAAATGGTAAAGATACAGAATGATATCATAAAAGAAGAGAGTTTTATACGTTAGAAGGTTATGATAAATCTATATATTAATTTATATAACTTTATATAAATTAATCGAGAACAAAAAAATCATGTGGTGCATAAGATTTTTTATGAGATTACTCATAAGGCATATTCATGTGATAGTTGGAGGGTATATGTTAAATTATTATACTATACATTTTAGGAACAGGGATAAAGTTGAAAATACTATGGACACAGCAAGAATATGGCATGGAATATTCTTCAAGATACTAAAGGACTATGATAAGGATATTTCAACAAGGTATCATGAACAGCTAAGTAAGCAATCTTTTTCTATATCACCAATACTTAGTGAATACGGAGTCAATAAAGGATATTTTAGTGAAAACTCTTCATTAAAAGTAAATATATCATTATTTACTGATGAAATTAATAAAGGACTTTTTGAATTTATTAAAAAGAATAAAAGCTTTAATTATGGAGAAACTGAGCTTTTAATAGAGGAAATACATTTTAAGGTTATAGATGAAGAAACCTTGGACACATACAGGATTAAAAGAGGGATAATGAATTTTATAAGCCCCACAACATTTAGAATAAATCCTGTCAATTCACCACTGCCAAATCCAAAGAGGATATTTAAAAGTTTAAGTAAGACTTATTTAGATATCTTTGGAAAAGAGCTTTTGAATGATGAGATTATTGAACAACTTGAAAAGTATGTAGTTATAGAAGGACTTAACATTAATACAGAAGTAGCAAGATATAAGAAGTTTGATATAACAGGATTTAAAGGTCAGATAACTTTAAACTTGAAATTTCCAGATGAAGAAGTTCAAAGAAACCTAGAAAAGTTATTTGTATTAGCTTCTTATGTAGGCATAGGGTATAAAACAGGAATGGGGATGGGACAATGTATAGTGTTGAAGAAATAGATAAGGATTCTTTTTATATAGAAGCTAGTGCTGTTAATACTTATCTTTATTGTCCTAGACGTTGTTATTATGAATATATTCAAAATGAATTTGAAAGTAACGCTCATACTATTATTGGTGATCAAGTTCATGAAAATGTGGATGAGTTTGGGGAAGAGGACAGGCGTGGTAAGATTATATATAAAGCGGTTAAACTTATATCAGATAAGTACGGCGTAGTGCTTAAAGTTGATACAGTTGAAGAAGATGGAGAGATGATATACCCCGTAGAATATAAAAAAGGTAAAAGGGGCCTATGGAAAAATGATAAATATCAGATGGCATTACAAGCTATGTTATTAGAAGAAAAACTTAGTAGACCTGTAAATAAAGGATACATTTATTATGTTGGTTCAAAAGAGAGGGTAGAGTTTGAAATAAGTAATAAACTTAAACAAGAAGTAATTGAGACCGTTGAAGAAATAAGAAATCTATATAAGTCTATGAAAATACCTGAGGGCGTGGATGACAATAGGTGTAGGTATTGTAGTATAAACAACATATGTCTGCCAAGAGAACGAAGTATAATCAAAGCCATGAAAAGGTGATAAGTATTTATATAGTAGTAGGAGGTGATTAGTAAATTGAGTACACTTTACGTAACAGAGCAATATACTATGTTGAGAAAGGAAGATGAAAGATTAAAGTTATATAAGGGCAAAGAACTTTTGATTGATATACCTATATTTAAGATAAAGCAGGTTGTTATTTTTGGAGAAGTGACAGTTACAGCTTCAACTATAAGGCTATTTGCTGAAAATAAAATAACTTTATGCTACTTAACAGAGTGGGGAAAGTTTATAGGTCGTATGGAGGGGGAAGTTTCAAAAAATGTTATTGTAAGATTGAAGCAATATGAGAATCACATAGATATTGATAATGGATCAGTAAACTTTGCAAAAAGGTTTATATCAGGAAAGATTAAAAATAGTAGAACTATACTTATGAAAAGTAACCGTGTTGAAGAAAAGAGTCAAGAGTTTAAAGAGGCTATAGATGAGCTAAGCAGACTTGAAAAACGTCTTGAAGACCAAGATAATGTGGATTCTATAAGAGGGATAGAAGGAAGAGCAGCAGCAACTTACTTTTCTGTTTTTCCTGAAATGATAAAAGGTGATTTTACCTTTGAGAATCGTAACAAAAGGCCCCCGAAAGACCCTATAAATGCTATGTTAAGTTTTGGATATGTATTACTTGCAAATGAAATTTCTTCAGCAGTTTCAAGTGTAGGACTTGATCCTAATATAGGATATCTCCATAGATTAAGATATGGAAGACCATCTCTAGCGCTTGATTTGATGGAAGAATTTAGAGCTTTGTTTATAGATAGATTGGTAATTAGTATAGTAAATAATAAAATACTTAAACCGGATGATTTTGAAAATGTTTTAGGAGAAGTAAAAATGACTAAAAAAGCTATCAAAAAGTTTCTTCAAGCATATGAAGGTAAAAAGTATGATGAAATATATCATCCTCTATTTAAATATAAAACTACATACCAACAGTGCTTTCATATGCAAGCAAGATTATTTAGTAAGTCTTTGATGGAAGAAATTGAATATATACCATTTTTAATTAGATAAAAGGAAGTGAATATGGTATGATATATTTAGTTAGTTATGATATAGTTGATGATAAAAAGAGATATAGACTTCATAAAATGCTAAAGAATTTTGGATCTAGAAACCAATATAGTGTTTTTGAATGTGACTTAGATGGTAAAAAGTATGTTGAACTTGAATACAATATTAGAAAGATAAAGATTGAAAAAGGGGATAGTATTATGGTATATCCTATATGTTCATCTTGTGAATCTAAAATTATAAGAAAAGGTTCATTTGTTCCACTAGATGTTACAAATATGATTTATTAAATCGCAAGCCTGTGTGTATTGAAAAACACGGTACCTTGGCGATACTTGAAAATAGCCACTTTAGCAGGGATTACTGTAGTATTCACAAAATATTTTATTGAAGAAATAGTACCCCTGCGAAAAGAGGCCTGTGAGACCAGTGATTACAAGGCCTAAATCGCGAGCAATTTCTAAAGACATTAAGCTCCATTGGAGATTGAAACATAGATAAAAGCTTGCAATTGGTAAACGTTAATGGTATTTCTAAAGACATTAAGCTCCATTGGAGATTGAAACTAAGCAAGGGGATAATTTATCGGTTATAAATGGTACATTTCTAAAGACATTAAGCTCCATTGGAGATTGAAACCGGAAAAGCTTTACAAAGTATAAATACATGTGATATATTTCTAAAGACATTAAGCTCCATTGGAGATTGAAACCATGGTATACTATATATATAGTCAAGCAAGATATCTAATTTCTAAAGACATTAAGCTCCATTGGAGATTGAAACTGTATTAATTAAAAGGTAAGGAGGTATTTATATGGATTTCTAAAGACATTAAGCTCCATTGGAGATTGAAACAACTACTGGAACTAAGAACAGAATAGTCAAAACTAATTTCTAAAGACATTAAGCTCCATTGGAGATTGAAACCAAGCAAATAGATGAGGCTATTAATGGCATGGTGGATTTCTAAAGACATTAAGCTCCATTGGAGATTGAAACGATGATGAAAATACAATAAGAGCAAAAATAATTATCAATATTTCTAAAGACATTAAGCTCCATTGGAGATTGAAACAATCCATCTGTAAGAGTGGCTACACGCATAGCAAATGCATTTCTAAAGACATTAAGCTCCATTGGAGATTGAAACTCATAGGTTCCCGCCTCCTAATTTTTTATTCCTTTGATTTCTAAAGACATTAAGCTCCATTGGAGATTGAAACAATGAACTCCATGGATCTGGGCAAAGGCAGGGTAAAATTTCTAAAGACATTAAGCTCCATTGGAGATTGAAACACAATATGCCTACTCAATACAGTATGGATTTGGGAATTTCTAAAGACATTAAGCTCCATTGGAGATTGAAACTATTGCACATTACCATATTTAATAAAGCTACGGCAATTTCTAAAGACATTAAGCTCCATTGGAGATTGAAACATCGAGGGCGTGTGAAAGCAGACCAGACAAGCACCCATTTCTAAAGACATTAAGCTCCATTGGAGATTGAAACCGAAACCTTAATACACGCTAGAGGCGGACAAGCAGAGATTTCTAAAGACATTAAGCTCCATTGGAGATTGAAACTTTATAGATGATAGAGGGAGACAAAAGGCTTTAATATAATTTCTAAAGACATTAAGCTCCATTGGAGATTGAAACACTTCTCTTTGTTCTTTTTCTAATACATCTATTATCTATTTCTAAAGACATTAAGCTCCATTGGAGATTGAAACATTTGACACTATACAAGTATGTATTGGTATGCTAGATTTCTAAAGACATTAAGCTCCATTGGAGATTGAAACGCAAGGGAAATAATTTGTATATATTGATAGCAGGGTATTTCTAAAGACATTAAGCTCCATTGGAGATTGAAACGTCCTAAATCCTACGGTAACCATTCCAATATTATTTAATTTCTAAAGACATTAAGCTCCATTGGAGATTGAAACAATTCCAGATGGCAAAGGTAGAGCTGAATGGCTTGATTTCTAAAGACATTAAGCTCCATTGGAGATTGAAACTTCGATACTTCCTTCAACTTTGGATGATAATACACAAATTTCTAAAGACATTAAGCTCCATTGGAGATTGAAACACCTTCTGTAGCTTGGACTACAGTAATACCGCTAGATTATTTCTAAAGACATTAAGCTCCATTGGAGATTGAAACTTAAGCAAACCACAAGGGACCTAAAACTTTACACAATTTCTAAAGACATTAAGCTCCATTGGAGATTGAAACTCAATCTTTAAATTTATAAAAGCCTTTTCCCATGCTCCATTTCTAAAGACATTAAGCTCCATTGGAGATTGAAACCGCAGATGGATATATTTGATATATCCATCAACCAAATATTTCTAAAGACATTAAGCTCCATTGGAGATTGAAACGCGAGCCGTCCTCTATGTCACCTGATATAGTCAACCATTTCTAAAGACATTAAGCTCCATTGGAGATTGAAACAATTTGGACTTGATCCGCAGAATAGCTGGCGGGGAAAATTTCTAAAGACATTAAGCTCCATTGGAGATTGAAACATGATGTAGCGGCCAAAAGGCTGCACAAATTAGCAATTTTTCTAAAGACATTAAGCTCCATTGGACATTGAAACGTATGAACTAACTCAAAACTATAAAAATATATCCGAATTTCTAAAGACATTAAGCTTAGTGGTATATTAAAACAAATACTTGTGGGCGTATATTAATTTTAATAGACAAAAAAAGACTTTAGTAAGATTAATTCAATCAACTAAAGTCTTTTTTATTGTATTGGGTAATGGTGAAATTGTGTTTTACTGTTTGAATATTTTTATTTACATAAGCTATATTTAATAACTAGGTCTAAAGTTGCTATTAAAGCATCCATGTGGGTTCTTTCATAGGCATGTGAAGCAAATACTCCAGGGCCTATAAGGGCTGCTTTAACGTCCCAACCAGCGCCTAATACTGCTGAAGCGTCTGAACCGTAATATGGATATATGTCAATTTTATAGTCTATATTATTTTCTACACATACATCTATTAAGGTTTTTCTTAAATTATAATCATAAGGACCTGAAGAGTCTTTTGCACAGATGCAAACAGCATATTCAGAAGAGTTTTGGCCAGGACCTGGTGCACCCATGTCTACGGCTATAAATTCTCTTGTGTTTTCAGGAATAGAGGCCTTTGCGCCATGTCCTACTTCTTCATAATTACTTATGAAAAAGTTTGTGGTATGAGCTGGTTTTATATCATTATTTATCATTAATTCTATAGTATAAAGTAATACTGCAACGCTAGCCTTATCATCTAAATATCTACTCTTTATATATCCTTTTTCAGTGAAGGTAGTTCTAGTATCAAGGCAGATGAAGTCCCCTACATTTATTCCAAGGTTCTCTGTGTCGGATTTAGAGCTTACTCTTTCATCTAAGATAACCTCCATATTTTCTGGGGTTCTTTTAAGTTCACGAGCTTCATCACCGCTTATGTGAACAGAAGGCTTTATAGTTTGTACAGTACCTGTGTAGCTACTACCATCTAATGTTTCCACGGTGCAGTTCTCACCATCTATAGCAGTCATCATGTAGCCTCCAACTGGAATTAAAGCTAAAGTACCATTTGATTTAATTTCTTTAACCATAGCACCTAAGGTATCTACATGAGCAGAAAATGTTCTTTGATAAGAGTCATCTAAACCTTTTATAGTAACAATTAAAGCACCTTTAGTAGTTTCAATAAAATTTGCTTTTAAATCTTTAAGTTCTTTTTTTAGATAGTTATTTATATTATTTGTATACCCTGTAGGACTTGAAATTTTTAAGATGTTTTCAAGATAATAGGTTAGTCTATCTTTGTTGTAATTAATGGACATAATATCACTCCTTAGTGTATATTTAATATAGGGTGACTTTGAATATGGTCTTTATTTATTTCAAAAGCACCTAATATAAATTTTAACATAAATTTTGCTAAAAATTAAACAATTTTATAAAAAGTGTGTATAATATATGAAGTAACTAAAAATAATCTTTAAATAAATATTAACAATTATGAGTCTATCATGTTTTAAACTACGTATAATTTAGAGTACAACATATGTATGTGAAAGGGGATATCAAATGGATCAACAAGAGGAACAAAAAGAGGAACAACAAGTGGATCAACAAGAGGAACATAAAGAGGAACAACAAGTGGAAAACACTGAAAAAAAAGATAGAAATAAAAAAGGTATTATAATTATATCCATTGTGGTTTTAGCAATTATATTTTCATTATCAGCTTACTTAACATATATGTACAAATACACTTTAAGTTGGGATAATTATATATATTCAGGTGTTAAAGTAGAATCAGTAGACATATCAGGAAAAACTAAGGAAGAAGCCATAGAGTTGTTAAAAGAAAATTATGGTGATGCAATTCTAAATAAAAAATTATCTGTTAAGGCTTTAGAAAACATATATGATATGGATTATGGTAAGCTTGAATCTAAATATAATATAGAAGATGTTGTAGATGAATCCTTTGATTATGGAAAAAGTAGCAAGATGTTAGAGAAATATAGAATGCTTAAAACTCATTCCGGTAAGGAAATAAATTTAGATTTTACCTATGACCCAACATATATAGATGAATTTATTGAAACTATAGCTACAGAAGTTAACGTGGCGCCAATAAATGCAAAGCTTAGTATGGCATCTAGTGGTAAATTTAATGTATCAGAAGATAAACCTGGTTATGAGATTGATAAAGAGAAACTAAAAACTGATATAATATCAAATATTAATGGCAAGGTAGACGAAAAGGTTGAAATTGAGGCTAAGGTAGATGAAATAAAGCCTAATGTAGTAGCCTCAGAGTTAAGTAAGATTAATTCTAAAATAGCGTCCTTTTCAACTAGGTACTCACATAACTCTACTAATGACAGGGCTATTAATGTAGAAATTGCAACTAATGCAATAAATGGCAAGCTTCTTATGCCAGGAGATACCTTTAGTTATAACGATGTAGTAGGTAAAAGAACAGCGGCAAAGGGATATAGGAATGCTCCTGTAATAGTTGGCAATAAGGTTGAAGATGACTTAGGTGGTGGAATATGCCAGGTATCTAGTACACTGTATCAAGCAGTTTTAAGAACTGGTCTTAAGTCTGTTGAAAGATATAATCATTCATTAGGTACAAGTTATGTGCCACTTGGATTAGATGCTACAGTAGATTTTGGTAGCTCTTTAGATTACAAGTTTAGAAACACATTTAATTCACCTATATATATAGAAGGCGTAACTAGTAAAGATAGAGTACTAAGCTTTAACATATACGGCAATAGTGCATCTACAGGAAGGACTTACGAAATTGTATCAGAGGCTTATGAAACAATAAATGCAGGAGTTAAAAATGTAGAAGATCCAAATCTTTTAGAGGGACAAACGGTTGTAGAAAAGAATCCTATAAATGGGACAAAGGTTAAGGTTTATAGAAAGGTTTATGAAAATGGAACATTAATAGATACTGAATTCTTATCTAATGATACTTATAGGTCTATAGATGGAATAGTAAGAGTAGGAACTAAAAAACCATAAATTATTAATTTAAATAAGGAAGTCTTTAAGCGGTAAAGTATAAAGACTTCCTTATTTTTATACATTTGATTAAGGAATGAACAAGTTGGGTATAATGTGAGCTATGGTGAAATGTCCCATTGACTGTTAAATAGCATAAAAATAAAACAAGATTCTAAACTTATTTAAATTAAGAGGTAGAGTAACAGTAGTCAGAACATCATGATATACTTATATAAGGAAAAATAGAATTATTAGTAAGGAGGTAGCAGTTTTTGCGTTAATTTATGATAGAAGTAGATTTAATAAATAAAATCTTAAATAATATACAAAAAGTGATAATTGGTAAGCAAGATGAAATAACCAATGTTTTAAAGGCTGTTATAGCTGGAGGGCATGTATTAATAGAAGATGTACCAGGTGTTGGTAAAACTACTCTAGTTAAAGCTTTAGCGAGATCCTTGTCCTTAAACTATAGTCGTATTCAGTTTACACCAGACTTATCACCATCAGACATAATAGGCATTTCAATTTATGATCAAAAGAGTATGGAGTTTCAATTTAATAAGGGACCCATATTTTCAAATATAGTCCTAGCAGATGAAATAAATAGAACCTCTCCTAAAACTCAATCAGCACTTTTAGAAGTTATGGAAGAATATCAAGTGTCTGAAGGAAATGATACCTACAAGGTAGAAACACCCTTCTTCGTGCTAGCAACACAAAATCCTATAGAGTATGAAGGGACATTTTCACTCCCAGAAGCTCAGTTAGATAGATTTATGATTATGGTGAGACTTGGATATCCATCAAAAGAAAGCGAAAAACAAATATTAAAGTTATATAAAGAAAAAGAGCCCTTTCAGTATATGGATGGAGCTATAAATAAAGAGGAATTATTATATCTTCAAAAGCAAGTTAGAAAAGTTAAGGTTAATGATAAAATTTTAGATTATATGGTAGCTATATCAGAGGCAACAAGGAATTCTAAGTATTTATCATTAGGGGTAAGTACAAGAGCTGTAATGTCACTACAAAGGATAGGTCAAGCTTCAGCGCTAATAAAAGGAAGAGATTATGTAATACCAGAAGACATAAGAGAAAATGTAAGTTTAGTACTATCTCATAGAATAATATTATCATCTAAGGCTGTGGCTAACGGATATAATAAAGAAAATATGATTTCAGATATAGTGAAAGATATAGAAGTCCCAAAGGTAACTATGTGATGAAAATAGATCATAGGATAAACAAAATAAATGTTAAATTTATTTTATTGCTACTTATAACATCTATATATGCTTATATTCAAGGTGGAGCTCTATTGTACACTATATTATATATTTTTTTATCTATATTTATAATAGATATTATAACCTGCATATCATACTATTTTTCTATAAATATAAATGTGGAGCTAAATGAAGATACATTTTACGTTAAAGATAATACAAAGGTTAAATTAATAGCTTCTAATAAAGGGATATTTAAGATACCTTATTTAACAATTAGAGGAGAAATGTTTTCTTTAAAGGAAGATAAATATGAAGGTGAAGCTATTTCCATTCCGTACTTTGGAGTATCAGAGTATAACTATTGTATAAAATTTAAAGTTCGAGGAAATTATGACCTGAAAAGCTTTACGATTATTATTTCAGATATATTTAATATAATAAATGTAAAAAAGCAAATTAAAAATAAAGATTCAATAAAAGTTTATCCTAAAATTTATGACTTAAAAAAGTTAATGTCCTCTAAAAACAAGTTTTATGAAAACTCATTTTTAAAGAGGGGATTTCTAGAGGATATATATTCAGTAAAGGAAATGAGGGAGTATAGGCAAGGAGACAATTTAAAGCGAATAAATTGGAAGGTAAGCGCTAAAGCAAATAAGCTTGTTGTAAAAGACTATGAAGCATTATCCTGTAAAGAGGTGATAGTGCTATTAGATATGGATGAATCTATCTATGAAGAAGATAAATTAGGGTTAAAGGAACAAAATCTTATAGATATATGCGTTTCATGGGTAAGATACAGCTTAAATCAAAATATAAGAGTTAAACTTTATATAAATGCTAAAAATGAAGAAATTATAACTATAAAAAATAAAGAAGAGTTTTCTAATCTTATGGAGTTTTTTGTAGAAAATAAAAGTGATGGAGTTAGAGAATATAATAAATTTATAGTATCAAAATCAAAGGAACTAATGAATAATACTATTATAATGATAACAGGCAAGGTTACAGGAAGCTTAATTAAATCTTTATTAAAAATAGGTAAAGATAAAAAGAATATAACAGTTTTTTATTTAGAAAGGGAAAAAACTAAAGAAGGTTTTGAAAACTTATTGGTTAATGGAATAAACTTAGTAGATATTAATCTAATGGTTAGAGAACTTCATGATAGTTCTTTTTAAAACACAAATTAGTATAAGGCCATAAGGTAGGTGATGATATTATGGGATTAAAGAATATAAGATGGGTGGCCATTATATTTTATTTAAACATAATTTTCTTTTTTAAGTTATTAATAAATAGTTATAAGATTATAAACTTTAATTATACATATATAACTATTTTGATATTAATAACTTTTATTTTCTTTTATGTATATAAAGAAATTTTAGTGTATAAAAGGTATAAGGTAGCAGTTTGGAGTTTAATAATCATAGTAAGTTTAATATTCATATACTTTAATAAAGAAAGTGTTATTATGTTTAACAAGTCTATTATAGAAGATTTAGATTTATTAAATACAATTATATCAAGTGGAAAGGATACAAACTTTAACGATTATAAAAGAATAATAACTGTTATACTTCCTATATTTTGTTTAGTGATATTTTCATTTTTCTACAAAGGAATTACTCATATCTTATTGATTTTAATCACCTTTACTATGCTGTTTTTATGGTATTTAGGTTATGAGACTTCAGTTGAGGCAAGCTTATTTTATTACTCTTTAATTGTAGTTGTTGATTTTTCTGTATCATCTAATATACACAATATGAAAAAGATGAGAACACACAATATAAGAGAAGATATAAATAGCACCTCAGTAATTACACAAACCTTATTTTACGGATGTTTAATAGCAATGCTAATTAAATTGTATCCAGTAAATATTGAAGGTAGGTATGGAAACATATTAAAGTCTAAAATAAATAGTGCCATAACTAGTGAAAATATAGAAGGTAGTTTAAATGAAAAGGGTTATGGATTAAAGGTTTCAGGATATAATGATAGTAGCTTTAAACTAGGTGGTAAAATACAATTAGATAATAAAGAAGCTTTTAAGGTGAAGACTGATCAAAGCTACCACTTAAAGGGAAGTGTAAAAACTATTTATACAGGGAATTCTTGGCTTGTACAATATGAAGAATTACACAATATGTTTAAAAATAGGGACACAAATAGTAGGTATATAAGTTATTTTGGAGAAATGAAAAAAGACCAAATGTATATAGAGACTATTAATATTAAAACCAACACGTTATTTACTCCGATTTATACCATAGATATAAATTATCCAGAAAGTAAAAGTATTTATAAAGACGAAAGTACAGACATTTATAAATCTTCTAATATAATAAAAGAAGTATATAAATTAGAATTTATAGATGAGTATAGAATGAAACCTATATTAATTAATAAGGGTACGGATTATGCTAGGGAAGATTTATATAACTACACTCAGTTACCAGACTCCATAACTGAAAGAACTAAAGCTTTAGTAGAGGATATAGTAAAGGGAACGGATAATCCATTAGAAAAGTCAAAAAGGATAAACGAATACTTAGAATCAAATTATAACTATTCTTTAGATGTTAAAGATGTTCCCTTAGATAAAGACTTTGTAGATTACTTTCTATTTGAAGAAAAGAAGGGCTATTGTGTCTATTTTGCAACGGCATCAACTGTTATGAATAGGATAGCAGGGGTTCCATCAAGGTATGTGGAAGGGTTTAATATGCCAAAGGAGAAGAATTATGAAGACTTTTATTTAGTTACGAATAAAGATGCTCATGCTTGGACAGAAATACTAGTAGATTCTAAAAATATGATATGGACTATAGAAGATTCAGCTCCTACAGCTAGAGAATATGAAAGTTCCTTAAGCGAAAACATGCCTGAAGTTAACATAAATAGCGCTTCTGATGAGAATTTAATGCAAGACCATAGTAAAGATATAATTGATAAAGATACTGGTGATGAGGGAAATGACATAAATACTAATTTAAATTATAGAGATAAAGGTAATTATATTTTAATTAACGTAATAATTGCAGTATTTATATACCTTGGTATTAACATAGTTACTCAAAATAGAAGAAAAAACAAAATATTAAAGGGTGATTATAAATATTCTTATTTCTATTTAGAAAGAAGACTTAAAACTATAGGAATAAAAAGAGAAGACAATGAAACAGAAAAGGATTATATAAATAAGATTAGTAATATTAAGCTTAGAGATACATGTATAGAGTTAATAGAATTCTTATATAAAGATTATTATGGAGATTACAAATCAACGGAGTTTAAAGGGGAAAGGTTTTATTTTAATTTAGAAAGTTATTTAAGAAAAACACAAGGAATAAGCTACTATCTTTATAGAAATATTATATTTTTTAGGGTTAAAACTAATTCTTAGATTAAGGGGTGGTTTTAATTTTTTTAAAATTTGATATAATGGTATGTGTATGAGTATCTAACCTTAGAGATAAAGGGTGATAACTAGAAGGAGAAGTTGTATGAAATATAAAATGATATGTACCGATATGGATGGTACTTTATTAAATACTAATAAAGAAATCAGTAACAAAACAAAAGAATCTATAAAAAGAGCGGATGAAATGGGGGTACATGTAGTTTTAAGTACAGGAAGAATGTTTAATTCGGCAAACTATTATGCATCAATGATAGATATAAAGACACCTATAATTTCAGCTAATGGAGCATTTATAAGAGATAGGAGCAAGGAAGAGGTTATATATAAAAATGTTTTAGGTAAAGAAAATTGCAAGATTTTACTTGAAATATTAAAAAGACATAATATTCATGGCCATTTCCATACACCAAGTTCATTATTTTCAGACAAACTAGTTTTTTCTGCAAAGATATATGATGATATGAATAAAGATTTACCAGAGGATAACAAAATAGAAATCAACATAATAAAAGATAACTGGGATGAAGTATTTGAAAAAAATGAAGAGTCTATAGTGAAGTGTATAGGGATAGATGAAGATGTAGAGAAGGTTAAAAGAGCTAAAATTGATATGTTAAAGGTTAAAGGCATAGAAGTTGTAAGCTCTTATGAAAATAACTTTGAAATAATGACAAATGGAGTATCTAAAGGAAGAGGAGTAGAGATTTTAGCGGCGTATTATAATATTAAGCCTGAAGAGATAATCTGTATTGGAGATAACGAAAATGATTTATCTATGATAAAATTTGCAGCGCTTGGTGTTGCTATGGGAAATGCCCCTAGTAGTATAAAAGAGCAGGCAGATTATGTAACTGATACTAATGATAATGATGGAGTTGCAAAAGTTATAGAAAAATTCATACTAAATTCACTATAAATGTAATATAGTTATATTATAATATATATAGTGATGTAAGCTTATATTATAATGTGTATAGTAATCTAAACTTATATTATAAAAGAGTAAAAATCAATAAAGTAATATAGAAACATTATTTTATATAAAAACTGAAAAGTTTTTATATTATTTAAAATTCTAAAATAGCGGAGGCAATAAAATTGAACTTAAATATAGTATTGTATCAACCAGAAATACCACAAAACACAGGAAATATAGCTAGAACTTGCGTATTAACTAACTCTAAGTTACATCTTATAAAACCTTTAGGTTTTAGTTTAGATGAAAAACATGTTAAAAGAGCTGGTCTTGATTATTGGCCTCTATTAGATATTGAAATTCATGAAAGTTATGAGGCGCTTAGAGAGAAATATCAAGATGGGACATTTTATTTTTCTACTACTAAGGCTAAATATTTTTACCATGAAGTAGAATTTAAAGAAGGTGATTTTATAGTATTTGGTAGAGAATCTATGGGGCTTCCAGATTCCATAAGAGATAGCGATCCTAATAAATGTATAAGAATTCCCATGATTAACACTACAACTAGGTCCTTAAATCTTTCAAATACTGTATCCATAGTGGCTTATGAAGCCTTAAGGCAGATGGATTTTCCTGTTATGAAATAATGCAAACTTATGTATAGTAGATTAATTAAATTAACATTTTTAATATATATGGTATTTTAAATAGAATTTTGTCGAAATAAATATAAATTTGTCAATCTATACGGTTTCATAATAGGTGCTATAAAAAAATACTATAGAAGATATTTGAAATAACAGTAGAACTTTTATCTTTTATGGGTTACAATAAGGGTGAAAAAAATAACAAGCTAAATGAAATTTAATATATAAGTGAATGAAGTTTTCGGGAGATAACCTTATAAAAAAGGTAGCCGAAGGAGTAAGTAATATAGCCCATATATTATGAATCTCTCAGGCAAAAGGACCGAATACTGACACATCTCTGGAAAGCGATAGCACCGAAGGAGTAATTCTCTCAGGTAAAAAGACAGAGGAAAAGGGAGTAAGCCTTTTTTCTCTGTCTTTTTTTATAAAATAATAAGACGAACAATTCAAAATAAGGGCTTTAAAGAATCAAAAGGGATATAAGAAAGATTTTTAAATTTCATAACTAGGAAGGAATTAATATGATTATTGAAAAGTTTATTGTAATTACAAATAACACTTTAAGTAAAGAAAACCTGGAAAAGCATTACAGTGTAGAATTTTTAAGTATTGCACCTTTAGACTTGCTTTGTAAGGTTAGGGATTATATACATCTTGGACATAGATTATTAACCCATCCCCTTATGAGTAGTATAAAGCCTAACGAAACTCCATTTAGAACAGTATTAATATCAAGGGACAAGTTAGAACAATTAGATATGGATTCTCTAAATATTATTGAAAATTCTATAAATACTACAAAAAGATTTCTTAATGACTTTGATACACCAAATTGGACAGAGGAAATTTTACAGGACTTTCAATTAATAGATTATGATTTAATACATCATGCTATAAATTAAATCCAATTTAGGATAAGATTTATGTTAAAATAAATTGTATAAATAATTAGAATCATTAACTTAAATTATGTAAGGAGGAATTTCCATGGCTCAAATTTATGATACAATAATACTAGGCGGTGGCCCAGCAGGTTTATCCGCAGGATTATACGCTTCAAGATCAAAGATGAAAACTCTTTTAATAGAAAGAGGTAAGTTTGGTGGTCAAACAGCTACTACAGATGAATTAGAAAACTATCCAGGATCAGCTCCAGACTGTACAGGACCACAATTAGTAGAGAGAATGAGAAAGCAAGCAGAAGAATTTGGAACTGAGTTTTTAAAAGATGAGGTTTTAGAAGTTGAATTAGAAGGAAAGATAAAGAAGATAATTTGTAAAAAGGGAACTTATGAAGCTAAAACTATAATAATAGCTACAGGTGCTTACCCAAGACTTTCAGGATTCAAAAATGAAACTGAACTTAGAGGTAAGGGAGTTTCTTACTGTGCAACTTGTGATGCTGATTTCTTTACAGAATTAGATGTAGCTGTTATAGGTGGTGGAGATTCTGCTATAGATGAAGCTATATACTTAACTAAGTTTGCAGATAGTGTAACTATAATTCATAGAAGAGAAGGATTTAGAGCAGCTAAAACTTCTTTAGAAAAAGCACAAAAGAATCCAAAAATAAAATTCATATTAGACACAGTAGTTGAAGAGGCTAAGGGCGATGAAATTCTTGAGGGATTAGTTCTTAGAAATGTAAAAACAAATGAAGTAACTGATCTTACTGTAGATGGATGTTTTGTATTTGTAGGATATCTTCCAATATCAGAATTGTTTAAAGGAAAAATTAAGCTAAATGATAGAGGCGATATAATAACTGATGAGGAAATGAGATGTGACATTGAAGGCGTATTTGCAGCTGGAGACATAAGAGAAAAGACTTTAAGACAAGTAGTAACAGCTACTGCTGACGGAGCTATTGCAGCAACTACAGCAGAAAAATATGTAGAAGCTAATTTTGAGGATTAATTAAAATTTAAATAGATCCAAAAATAAAGAAAGTGGAGGGATTTACAATGTTAGAATTAAACAAAGAGAACTTTGAAGCAGAGGTAACTAACTATACAGAAAAGCCTGTATTCGTTGATTTTTGGGGAGATAAGTGTGAAATATGTTTAGAGCTTATGCCAGGAGTACATGCGTTAGAGGAAAAATATAGTGATAAAATAAAATTTGCTAGCTTAAACATTGGTGGTTCTAGAAGACTTGCTATATCACAAAAGGTTTTGGGATTACCAACAATGATAATATACAAAAATGGTGAGAGATCAGAAGTTATAACTCCAGATAAAATAGGCACCATTGATGATGTAGAAAATTTCATAAAATCAGTATACGATACACTATAATTTATTTATTGTCTATAAGTCAAAAACTTAATTATTTAGGATTAAATTAATGATTAAAGACATTAAATAGTAATCTTTAAATTTCAGATGAAGTTTAAAGCTTCATCTGAAATAAAAGTAATATTTATTAAGTTCCAAACTGAGTTACTGTGTATATTTCATAGCAGCTTGGATAATATAAGAATATTTAGGAGGTGAACGCTTTGCGTCTAGAAATTGGAAATATATTCATAAAGGATGTTCAATTTGGACCAGAGACTAAAGTTCAAAATGGTGTACTCTATGTAAATAAAGAAGAATTGTTACAAGAAGTGTCTGGAGATGAGAGAATTCAAAGCATCGACTTTGATATCGCAAGACCAGGTGAAGAAGTAAGAATTATACCTGTAAAAGACGTAATTGAGCCTAGAGTAAAAGTTGAAGGTAAGGGTGGAATATTCCCAGGCTTCATGAGTAAAGTTGATACTGTAGGATCAGGAAGAACACATGTATTAAAAGGCGCTGCTGTAGTTACTACAGGTAAAATTGTAGGGTTCCAAGAAGGGATTATTGACATGGCAGGAGAGGGTGCTAAATACACTCCATTCTCAAAAACTAATAACTTAGTTATAATAGTTGAGCCAAAAGAAGGCGTACTTCAACATGATCATGAGCAAGCAGTAAGAATGGTAGGATTTAAAGCAGCTACATACTTAGGTAAGGCAGGGAAAAATGTAGAGCCTGACGAAGTAAAAACTTTTGAAACATTACCATTGTTAGAGCAAGTTAAACAGTACCCAGACTTACCAAAGGTTGTATATGTTTACATGCTTCAAACTCAAGGATTACTTCACGATACCTATGTTTATGGAGTAGATGCTAAGAAGATAATTCCTACATTTATCTACCCAACAGAAGTATTTGATGGAGCCGTAGTAAGCGGAAACTGTGTTTCAGCTTGCGATAAGAATCCAACTTATGTTCATTTAAACCAACCTATAATTGAAGACTTATATTCAAGACATGGTAAAGATTATAACTTCTTAGGTTGTGTTATAACTAATGAAAACGTATATCTTGCAGACAAAGAAAGATCATCAAGTATGACTGCAAAATTAGTTGAATTCTTAGGAGCAGAAGCAGTTATAATATCAGAAGAAGGATTTGGTAATCCAGATGCTGACTTAGTTATGAACTGTAACAAGATAACAGAAAAAGGCATAAAAACAGTACTTGTTACTGATGAATATGCAGGACAAGATGGAAGTTCACAATCACTTGCAGACTCAACTCCAAAAGGAGATGCGATAGTTACAGGCGGAAACGCTAATGAAGTTATAACATTGCCTCCAATGAAGAGAGTAATAGGTCACCCAGAAGTTGCAAATATAATTGCTGGAGGATACCTAGGAAGTCTAAGAGAAGATGGATCTATAAATGCAGAAATTCAAGTTATAACAGGAGCTACTTCAGAAGTTGGGTTTAACTACTTAACTGCTAAGGGTTACTAAAACTAAAAACGTTTATATAAGAAGGGATGGAATAATATGTTAGAAGGAAAAAAAGTTATTGCAATAGGAGATAGAGACGGTATACCAGGTCCTGCTATAGAATCTTGCGTAAAATCCGCAGGAGCAGAAGTAGTTTTCGTTTCAACAGAATGCTTTGTTTGAACAGCTGCAGGAGCTATGGATCTGGAGATCCAACAAAGAGTAAAAGACCTTTCTGAAAAGCATGGTCCAGAAAATTTAATAGTTATAATAGGTGGAGCAGAAGCAGAAGCTTCAGGACTTTCAGCAGAAACAGTTGCTGCTGGAGACCCAACATTTGCAGGTCCTTTAGCAGGAGTTGAGCTAGGACTTGGAGTTTACCACATGGTAGAACCTGAAATCAAAGACGAATGCAATGCAGAAATTTATGATGAGCAATGCGGAATGATGGAAATGGTTTTAGATGTAGATACTATAATATCAGAAGTTAAAGGTGTAAGAGATCAATTTTCTAAATTCAATAAATAAGATTAAAAAAATAAAAAACTAATAATAAACTCCATGAAGGGGGGAAATAATTTTGATACGTGTAGTACATTATATTAATCAATTTTACGCTGGAATAGGTGGAGAAGAGAAAGCAGATATAACACCAGAATCTAGAGAAGGATTCATAGGACCTGGTATGGGTCTTAATGGATTACTTAAGGGTGAGGCTACCATAGTTGGAACTATAATCTGTGGAGACTCATACTTTAATGAAAATATGGAAGAGGCTGAAGCTAAAATAATAGAAATGGTGAAGGAATTTAAACCAGATTTATTTATAGCGGGACCAGCATTTAATGCAGGAAGATACGGTGTTGCTTGCGGTGCTGTAGCAAAAGCTGTTGAAGAGAAGTTAAATATACCAGTGCTTACAGCAATGTATCCAGAAAACCCTGGATCAGACATGTACAAAAAGCATGTATATATTGTTGAAACAAGAAATAGTGCAGTTGGCATGAGACAGGCTCTTCCAGCAGTAGCTAAATTAGCTTTAAAACTTGCAAAAGGTGAAGAGATATTATTACCATCAGAAGATGGTTACATTGAAAGAGGCATAAGAAAGAACTATTTCAATGCAAAAAGAGGTTCTGAAAGAGCAGTTGATCTATTAGTTAAAAAGCTTAAAGGTGAAGAATTCGAAAGTGAATTCAAAATGCCAGTATTCGATAGAGTAGAAGCATTACCACCAGTAGCTGATATAACTAAAGCTAAAATTGCTATAGTAACATCTGGGGGAACAGTTCCAAAAGGAAACCCAGATCATATAGAATCATCTAGTGCTTCTAAATACGGTGAGTATAACATAGAAGGAGTAATGGATTTAACAAAAGACACTTATGAGACAGCTCATGGTGGATATGATCCAACTTATGCTAATGATGACTCAGATAGAGTAATTCCTGTAGATGTTTTAAGAAACATGGAAAAGGAAGGAAAAATCGGATCACTTCATAATTTATTCTATTCTACAGTTGGTAATGGAACAGCAGTTGCATCTTCAAAGAAATTTGGAGAAGAAATAGCTAAAAAGTTAATCGCTGATGGAGTAGATGCAGTTATATTAACTTCTACTTGAGGAACTTGTACACGTTGCGGTGCAACGTTAGTTAAAGAAATTGAAAGAGCTGGATTACCAGTAGTTCATATGTGTACGGTAGTTCCAATATCTCTAACAGTTGGAGCTAACAGAATAGTTCCTACTATAGCTATACCACATCCATTAGGAAACCCAGCATTAACTCCTAAAGATGAGTATGAGCTTAGATACAAATTGGTTGAAAAGGCTCTAGAAGCTCTTGAAACACCAGTAGAAGGTCAAAAGGTATTTGAAGTTTAAAATACTTAAAATTATAGGAGCAAGTCATATGACTTGCCCCTATAAAATTAATAATTAAGAGTTAAGAATTTGGGATTATAATGATGTTTCCTAATTCTTAAATGTTAATTTTAACATTTTAAAAAGTTTAAATGATTTAAAAAAATAAGGAGGGTTTTCTATATGGATTTTCCGGTAATAAAAAAAGCAGCATATATCTTAGTTAATGCACCAGATATGGTAATACATAATGGTACAACTCAATCATTAGAGAGAGAAACACATCCAGATTCTGAATACCTAACAAAAATTAAAGATAATTTAAGAAGTTACGAAGAGGTAGTGGGGTACGCTCCAAACCAAACTTATATAGGTAATATGACACCAGAAGAATTAAAAGAACGTCCAAGACCTTGGTACAATGAGACAATAGAGAATGCTAGAAGATATGGTAAGTTCGGTGAGATAATGCCACAAGATGAGTTTTATGGAATGATAAAACTTTCAGATTCATTTGATCTTGTATTATTAGAAAAAGCTTTTACTGAAAAGGTAAGAGAAAAGTTTTTAAATCACCCTATATTAAAAAGTAAGGCTAATGATTTAAAAGAAGGTTCTGATATAGAAGATATAAATAAACTAGTAGATAATGGAATAGCAGAAGGATTATACGAAGGAGAAACTCTTGTAGGTTGTGTAAAAAGAGCTCATGAGTTCGACAAAAATTTGACTTCTCATATAATCATAGAAAACTTAGTAGTAAAAGCTTCAGGTGTTTTATCATTAATGCATCTTATGAAGGATTGTGATATAAAAGATACTGAAGTTGAATATATAATTGAATGTTCAGAAGAGGCTATTGGAGATATGAATCAAAGAGGTGGTGGAAACATTGCTAAGGGTCTAGGAGAAATAGCAGGGTTTACAGGAGCTACTGGAATTGACCTTAGAGGTTTTTGTGCAGGACCTAGCCACGCTTTAATAACAGCAGCAGCTTTAGTTAAATCAGGAGTATATAAAACAGTAGCTGTAGTAGGTGGTGGATCTTCCGCTAAGCTTGGAATGAATGGAAAAGACCACATAAAAAAAGGACTTAACATTCTAGAAGACTGTATTGGTGGATTTGCAGTATTAATAGGTGAAAATGATGGGATAAACCCAGTTCTAAGAACTGATATAGTTGGAAGACATACAATAGGACATGGATCTTCACCACAAGCAGTTCTTGAAGCACTTGTTTCAGAACCTCTTGAAAGAGCAGGACTACAAATAACAGATATAGATAAGTTTGCACCAGAAATGCAAACACCAGACTTAACAGAAACAGCAGGCGCTGGAGATGTTCCTACACAAAACTATAAAATGATAGGAGCTTTAGCTGTTAAAAAAGGTCAATTAGATAGAAAAGAAATTGGAAACTTTGTAGTTGAGCATGGATATCCAGGATATGCACCAACACAAGGACATATACCATCTGGAGTGCCTATAATTGGTCATGCTAGAGAACATATGCTTAACAATGAAATGAATAAATTTATGGTAATAGGAAAAGGAAGCTTATTTTTAGGAAGAATGACTAACCTATTTGACGGAGTATCTATAGTAGTTGAGAAAAATACTGGAGCAAAGGCAGAAGTAGAGGGCGTTTCAAAAGAAGAAGTTAAATCTATGGTAGCTGATGCAATGAAAGATTTTGCAGCTTACTTAATGAATAATTAAGGGGCGTGAGTGTAATGGAAGAATTAAAAGTAAAAGGTATGATAGCTGATGTGTTTAACGATATAGCAGAAGGAATAAAAAGCGGAAATTTTAAAGAAAAAGTTAAAATAGGCCTTACTACATTTGGTAGTGAACATGGCGTAGAAGAAATGGTTAAAGCTGCAGAACTCGCAAAAAATAAATATAATGATTTTGAAATAGTGCTTATTGGACCTAAGGTAGATGGAGACTTTAACATAGTAGAAGTTGAAAATGCTGAAGAAGGCCATAAGAAAATGGTTGAATTATTAGATTCAGGGGAAATACAAGGCTGTGTAACTCAACACTTCGATTTCCCAATAGGAGTTTCCACAGTGGGTAAGGTTTCAACACCAGCTACTGGAAGAGATCTTATAATAGCAACTACAACAGGAACAACATCAACTAATAGAGTAGAGGGAATGGTTTTAAACGCCATTTCGGGAATAGCAGTAGCTAAATCCCTAGGAATTAAGAAACCTACACTTGGAATATTAAATATTGATGGAGCGAGACAAGTTGAACGTATATTGAAAGAGCTTAAAGATAACGGATATGAATTCCAGTTTGCAGAATCTTTAAGAGCAGACGGTGGTTCAGTAATGAGAGGTAATGATCTTTTAACTGCAACACCAGATATTATGATTTGTGATTCTCTTACAGGTAATATATTAGTAAAACTATTCTCATCATTTACTACAGGTGGTAACTACGAAACAGTAGGTGCTGGTTATGGACCAGGTGTTGGAGAAGGATATACTAAATTAGTTAATATAGTTTCTAGAGCATCAGGAGCACCACTTATTTGTGAAGCTTTAAGATATTCAGCTACTTGTGCAGCAAATAACTTAATAGATGTGTCAAAAGATGAGTTTAAGAAAGCTAATAAGGCTGGCCTAAAAGACATAATAGCAAAAAACACAAAAGAAAAAGTTAAACCTGCTGAAGAAGACATTAAGATGCCACCTAAAAAGGTTGTAACTTATTCTATAGCTGGAATAGATATATTGGAACTTGAAGATGCTTGCAGAGCTCTTTGGAAGGAAAATATATACTCTGAAAGTGGTATGGGGTGTACAGGACCTATAGTGCTAGTAGGTGAAGATGAAGGAACTAAGGCAGAAGAAATATTAGTTAAAACAGGGTTTAAGTCATAAAATAAAAATTTTTAGCTGTAGTTTGAAATTAAACTACAGCTAAAAAAAATATGTTTTTTAAATTCTGTATTCCATTTACAAATATATTATGATATAATATATTTGCAACATAGATAATGATTTATGAAAAATGTTTTAAAGAAAAGTTTAGTTTTTATAATGAGTATGTAAGCGGTTTAGTACCTTTACCTAGTGTAAACGTATAATTGCTTATTGAATATGTGAAAGTGAAAATAATATTTACTTCACGTAAAGATTAAAAGGATTTTTAAAAGATTTCTAGAATTTTATGTTGTAAGGGAAGTATAAAAAATAGGAGGGTATTAGTATGAATAAGAAGAAATTAGTTGCTGCATTAGCATCAGTTGCAGTGGTAGCTACATTATTTGCAGGTTGTGCTAGCAAAACTACTGAAGGGGATAAAGCGCCAGCAGCGGGAGATACTAAAAAGATTAAGGTTGGTTTAGTTACAGACCAAGGAGGAGTTAATGATGGTTCCTTTAATGAGTCTGCAGGAAGAGGAATAGAACAAGCAAGTAAAGATTTAGGAATACAAAAATTAAATGCTATAGAATCAAAACAACAAGATGCTTATGAACCAAACTTAAAGACTATGTCAAACCAAGCTGACTTAGTAGTAGGTTGTGGATTTATGATGGAAGATGCAATGAAAAATGTATCAGGACAAATTACAGACAAGAAATTCTTGCTAGTTGATGCTGAAGCCAAAAATCCTAATGTATCATCTATAAAATTTAAAGAACATGAAGGTTCATTCTTAGCAGGGGTAATAGCTGGTAAGATGACAAAAACAAATAAAATTGGGTTTGTTGGTGGTAAAGAAGGAGACGTTATTGGTAGATTTGAAGCTGGATTCGTAGCTGGAGTTATGAGCGTTAACGAAGAAGCAGGTAAGTTACTAATGGCTAAAGATGAAAAAACACCAGGACAAAACATTAAATATATTGATTCATTTGATGACCAAGGTAAAGGATTTGAAGCTGCAAAACTTTTATATGGTAGCGGAGTTGATATAGTTTACCATGCAGCTGGTGGAGCAGGTCTTGGAGTATTTAAAGCAGCAAAAGACATGGGTAAATTTGCAATTGGTGCTGACTCAGACCAAGCAGTTACACCTACAGCAAAAGACTACAAAGATGTTATAATATTCTCAATGGAGAAAAAAGTTGATGTTGCAGTTATAGATACAATAAAAGATATTCAAGCTGATAAATTTGAAGGTGGAAAGCTTAAGATATTAGGAATTAAAGAAGGCGCTGTTGGTATAGCTCCAACTATACATCCTGATGTTCCAAAAGATGCTATGGATTTATCTAAAAAAGCTGAACAAGAAATAAAAGATGGTAAAATAATAGTTCCTGGTACACGTGCTGAACTTTTGGAATTTAAAGCAGTAGAAATTAAGTAACTTTAAAATATAATAAGACTAGATGCACCGCATCTAGTCTTTTTCAAATAAAATAGGAAGGAGAGGATTTCGTGGAAAAAGTTGTTGAAATGAAAGGCATAACTAAAGTATTTCCAGGTGTAATTGCTAATGAAAATGTTGATTTTGACTTAAAAAAAGGAGAAATCCACGTTTTACTAGGAGAAAATGGAGCTGGAAAGACAACTTTGATGAATGTTCTTTATGGCCTTTATGCACAAGAGGCAGGAGATATATTTATAAAAGGGAATAAGGTGAGCATCAAGAATCCAAAAGAAGCTATAGATTTAGGAATAGGTATGGTTCATCAACATTTTATGTTAGTTCATAACTTTACAGTAGCTCAAAATATGATATTAGGTAATGAACCTAAAAAGGGGATAAATCTAGATATAAATAAAGCTATAACCGATACTAAAGCGCTTTCACAAAAATATGGCTTCAATATAGACCCAGAAGCTATAATAGAAGACATGACAGTGGGACAACAGCAAAAGGTGGAAATATTGAAGGCTCTTTACAGAGGAGCAGAAATACTTATACTAGATGAACCTACAGCAGTTCTTACTCCACAGGAAATCGTAGAATTAGGGGTAATCCTGAAAAATCTTGTAAAAGAGGGTAAGTCCATTATACTTATTACTCATAAATTAAAAGAAATTATGATTATGAGTGATAGAGTAACTATTATTCGTAGGGGTAAGCTAATTGGTGTTATAGAAACAAAAGAAACTAATATAGATGAACTTGCTGAAATGATGGTAGGTAGAAAAGTAAACTTAAAAGTAGAAAAGGGTGACATAAAACTTGGTGAAACTGTCTTAAAGATAGAAGATCTTAAGGTTTTAGACCATAGAAAAATACCTGCAGTTAAAGGTGTTAACTTAGAAGTTAGAAGAGGGGAAATACTTGCTATAGCAGGGGTAGATGGTAATGGTCAGACTGAACTTATAGAAGCTATAGCAGGACTTAGAAAACCACTTAGTGGAAAAGTTGTGTTAAACGGCAAAGATATAACAGGGAAAAGTTCTAAAGATGCTATAGAAGCAGGTTTAGGCCACATAGCAGAAGATAGACATAAAAGAGGACTTATATTAAAATATTCCTTATATGAAAACTCTATACTTGGGGTTCATTACAAATCACCTTTTGCAAAAGGTATAATGATGAATTATAAAGAAATTAAAGATTATACAAAAAGACTAATTAAGAACTATGATGTTAGAACGCCTAATGAAGAGGTAACTGCATCCTCACTATCAGGTGGAAATCAGCAGAAAATAGTTATAGCAAGGGAAATTGAAAAGAATCCAGAATTGCTTATAGCAGCTCAGCCTACAAGAGGACTAGATGTAGGAGCTATAGAGTATATTCACAGAAGATTAGTTGAAGAAAGGGATAATAATAGAGCAGTACTTTTAGTATCCTTAGAGCTAGATGAAGTGCTTTCTCTTGCAGATAGAATAGCTGTTATCTATGATGGTCAAATAGTTGACATATTAGATGCAAAAGATGCTACAGAACAAAAACTAGGCATATTAATGGCTGGTGGTACATTAAAGAAAGAAGTGGAAGGGGGAGAGAGTCGTGAGTAATCCTAAAAAAGAAAAGAAAGAGCTACCGGGATTTGTAAGAGAGTTTTCTATTTCTATTTTTTCAATTGTCGTAGCTTTATTTATTTCTATATTTTTTGTAATGATAGCATTAAATACAGGATTTGGTGAATCAACTAAGGTACTTTTTTCATCTATTTGGGCAGGTAGCTTTGGGTCAAAGTCACAACTAATAGAAACTTTAGTATTTACTACACCACTTATATTTACAGGTCTTGCTCATGCTATAGCATTTAAAACAGGACTATTTAATATAGGTGTTGAAGGACAATTTATAATTGGAATGATGACAGCTACCATGGTAGGATTTATACCCGGAATACCAAGGGGACTACATATCTTATTAATACTTATAGTTGGAATTATTTCAGGAGGATTCTGGGCAGCGATACCTGGATATTTAAAGGCGAAGATTGGAACTAATGAAGTTGTAAATACTATAATGATGAACTTCATTGCTATGAACTTAGCGAATTACTTCACTATGGGTGTATTTCATAAGCCAGATAGTGCATCTACTTTCCCAATTAAAGAAAGCGCTTATCTTACAAGGTTTTTAGGAGATAACTATAGATTAAACACAGGAATATTTATAGCAATAGTATTAGCAGTGCTAATATATGTTCTATTTTGGAAGACCACTATAGGATACGAAATACGTGCTGTAGGTCTTAATCCATTTGCAGCAGAGTATGGTGGAATAAGCATAAAGAAAAATATAATACTTGCTATGGCAATTTCAGGAGCGGTTGCAGGACTTGGTGGAGCAATTCACATAGCTGGGGTGCAACATCAATCAGTTCAATTATTCTCGTTCCCGAATTTCGGGATGGATGGTATAGCTGTAGCTTTAGTTGCTAAGAGTAATCCAATAGGCGTTATTTTTTCAGCCTTATTATTTGGTGCTTTGAATCTAAGTTCAGGTACATTAATGCTTTATGGAATACCTAAGACTATATCTGCATTAGTTCAAGGTATAGTAATATTATTTATAGCGGCTGAATACATCTTTAAATGGATTTCTGAAAAGAGAAAAAAGGAGGCCATTGTAAATGAATAGCATGTTGTTTTTAACGATTATTGGTATATTATCTGCTACATTAAGGTTAGCAACACCTCTTATATTTGCAACGTTAGGTGGAATTTTTTCTGAAAAGTCCGGAGTTGTAAATATAGCATTAGAAGGTATAATGACAGCTGGAGCCTTCTTTGCGGTACTTGGAGCTTATCTTACAGGGAGTCCTTGGATTGGTATATTATTTGCCATAGTAGGTGGAATGCTATTTGCAGCAATACATGCTTATTTAAGTATTCACCTTATGGCAGATCAAGTTATATCAGGTGTTGGAATTAACGTATTTGCACCAGCGTTTGTAGGATATCTTGTATATAAGTTTTTTGGAACACCTTCACAAACTAGTGCAGTAACAGCACTTCCGTATCCTTCAGCAGCTTTTGCTAAGGTTCCATTAATAGGACCTCTTTTAGCAGAGCTAAACTGGTTTGTTTGGATTGCATTGATATTAGTTTTTGTATCACAGTATGTAATATATAAAACACCACTAGGTTTAAGAATAAGAGCTGTTGGAGAACATCCAAAAGCAGCAGATACATTAGGGATAAGTGTATACAAGGTACGTTATTTATCTGTATTACTATCAGGTGTATTAGGTGGACTTGGTGGAGCTACATTATCTATAGGAATCATGAATCTTTATAGAGAGAACATGGTAAGCGGTAGAGGGTTTATAGCTCTTGCAGCTATGATATTTGGTAATTGGAAGCCTAGAAATGCAATGTTTGCATGTATGTTATTTGGATTTGCTGAAACATTACAATTATATGCAAAGAGTTTTGGGTGGAGTATTCCAGGAGAATTCTATGCAGCCTTCCCATATTTATTAACAATGATAATGCTTGCTGGATTTGTTGGAAAGACTCAAGCCCCACTGGCAGACGGAGTTCCATATAAAAAAGGTGAGAGATAATAAAATATAGATACAATGATTTAAGGCATTTTCAAAAAGACTAACCAGTAGGGTGTTGCTTTTTGAAAATGCCTAAATTTGAATTACGATGAAGTTCTATACTTTTACAAAGTGATTTAGCGTGGTATAATTCTACTAATTAAAATAATAAATAGGGTGATTGAATAATATGAAAATGGATTTTAGCTTAAATTTAGCCCAAGAACAAAAGTTGATAATGACTCAACAAATGCAACTTTCTGTAAAGCTTTTGCAGATGTCTAGTTATGATCTTCAAGAATATATAGAAAATGAATTCCAGGAAAATCCCATTTTGGAAATGGATTATGAAAATAAAAAAGAATATGAAACACAGGATAAAATTAATTACAAAGAGTTAGTAAAGTATTTAGAATTTGATAATTATGGTTCGCAAAGCTACAAAAATTATGATGAACATGAAGAAGTATCACCTTTTAATTTTATAGCTAATGAAAAGTCATTGAAGGAATATTTATATGAACAGGTATCTGAATTAAATGAAAGTAATTACATAAAGACTCTTTGTGAGTATACAATCGAAAGTTTAGATAGCAAAGGCTATTTAAGTTTACCTAGTGAATATATAGCAAAAGAACTTAAGATAGACATAGATGTTTTTGAAAAGGTATTGAAAATAATTCAAAACTTTGAGCCAGATGGTATAGGTGCTAGAAGCTTAAAAGAATGTCTTAAAATTCAAATGAGAAAAAAGCATATGTTAGATGATAATATGTGTAAGATTATTGATAATCATCTAGAAGACTTATCAGAAAATAGATATCAAAACATTGCAAAGTCATTAAATATTACTGTAAAAGAAGCTCAAATTTGTGGTGATAGTATAAAAACATTAGAACCTAAACCTTCAAGTGGGTTTTTCACAGGAGAAGAAGTTAAATATGTATCTCCAGATGCTTATATTCGAAAAGTTGATGGAAAATATATTATAGAGATGAATGAAAATCTTATACCAAGACTTTCTATAAATTCATTGTACAAAAATATATTAAATGATGAGAAGGATAAAGTAGCTACTGAATTTGTAAAAGACAAAATAAATAGTGCCATCTTCTTAATTAAAAGTATTGAACAAAGAAAGAGCACTGTATATAGGGTAATAGAAAAGATCATAGAGCTTCAATATGATTATTTTGAGTTTGGAAAAGAATATTTAAAACCTATGACATTGAGAGAGATAGCTGAAAGTTTAAATATGCATGAGTCAACTATAAGTAGAGCCATAAAGGATAAATATATATATACAAATAAAGGAACGATTAAAATTAAGGATCTTTTTATCACGGGAGTTTATAGTTTAAACCAAGGAGAAGACATTTCTGTTTTTAACATTAAAAGAGAAATTAAAAGATTAATCGAAGAAGAGGATAAAAAGAAACCAATTTCTGATCAAATCATTTGTGAAAAATTGAGTGAAAATGGTATGAATATTTCACGTAGGACTGTGGCAAAATATAGAGAAGAGTTACAAATAAAATCATCAAACAAAAGAAAAAGATTTTAACTTAGATCTTAAATTTATGTAAGTTAACAGTTTGTTAACATGTTTTTTCAAAACATGCTTTAAAATCTTAAGAAAATAACATATAATAGTAAGTGTGGGACAGGAAAAAATAAACTGGGACACTTGGTGACCAAGGGGGTGTTTTCTTTGGAAGAAATTCTAAAGCTACAACAAAAGATAGTTCCTGAATTAATTGAACTTTTAGAAAAACGATATAATATTTTAAGGACTATATATTATAATCAGCCTATTGGAAGAAGGATACTTGCCAATAACTTAGAACTAGGAGAGAGAATAGTAAGAACAGAAATAAACTTTCTAAAATCTCAAAACCTTATAGATATAAATACCCCAGGAATGACTGTTACAAAAGAAGGAGAAGAAATAATAGATAAACTCAAAAACTTTATTCATGAAATAAAAGGTTTATCTGAAATTGAACTTAAGATAAAAAAGGCATTAGGTCTTAAAAGTGTGATTATTGTTCCAGGAGATATGGATGAAGACAAGACAGTAATTAAGGAAATTGGTAGAGCAGGAGCAAATATTTTAAAGTCCACTCTAAAATCAGGATATACCATAGCCTTAACAGGTGGAAGTACAATAAAAGAAGTAGTAGATAGTTTATCTAAGATAAATAATATAGAAGATGTATTAGTTGTTCCAGCTAGAGGTGGTATGGGTATAAATGTAGAGACTCAAGCAAATACACTAGCGGCTAATTTATCTAAAAAAGTAAATGGCCATTATAAAATGCTTCACGTTCCAGATAATATAAGTGACAAAATACTAGAAAGTATACTAAAAGAAAAAGATGTGAAAAATGTTTTAGATAGTATAAAGTCATCAGATGTTTTAATATACGGAATTGGAAAAGCAGAAGAAATGGCATTAAAAAGAGGTATGGAAGTTAGCAAGGTAAAATCCATAGTAGATAGTGGCGCAGAAGGAGAAGCCTTTGGATGTTATTTCGACAAGAAAGGTAAACTTGTATGCTCAACGTCAGTTGTTGGGGTAACCTTAAGCGATACAAAAAGAATACCTATTGTTATAGCCGTAGCTGGAGGCTCAAGTAAAGCGGATGCTATTATTTCAACAGAATTTGGAAATTCTAATAGTACGCTTATTACAGATGAGGGTGCTGCTAGAGGTATTATGGCAATAATAAAAGAGCTATAAACTTATTTATACACTTCATTAATAATTTTAGACACAAGTTTAAAATTATAAAATCAATTTAAATGTTTGACTAGAAAAATTTAAATATCTAACTAAGGTGTATAAATATTTATAATAAACAATCTAAGTATAAATTAGGAGGAGATTACAAATGGTTAAAATAGGGATAAATGGATTTGGAAGAATAGGGAGAAATGTTTTTAAGGCTTTAGTAGCAAATTACGGTAGTCAATTAGAAGTGGTTGCAATAAATGATTTAACAGATTCTAAAACATTAGCTCATCTTTTAAAATATGACTCATTATTTGGTAGATATGATAAATCCGTAGAAGTAAAAGATAATTCAATAGTTGTAGACGGAAGAGAAATAAAGATATTTGCTGAAAGAGAACCTAAGAACATAGGTTGGGCTTCAATGGGAGTGGACATAGTTATAGAATCTACAGGGTTCTTTACAGATGGAGAAAAAGCTAAGGACCATATGGCACAAGGATCAGTTAAAAAGGTTGTTATATCTGCACCAGCTAAAAATGAAGATATAACAATAGTTATGGGTGTTAATGATAAAGATTATGATCCATCTAAGCACAATATTATATCAAATGCATCTTGTACAACAAACTGTTTAGCACCTTTTGCTAAGATATTACATGAAAAGTTTGGTATAAAAAAGGGTCTTATGACAACTATTCACTCATATACAAATGATCAAAAGATATTAGATGCTCCTCATAGTGATTTAAGAAGAGCAAGAGCAGCAGCAGAATCAATGATACCAACTACAACAGGAGCTGCTAAAGCGGTTGCACTTGTATTACCAGAATTAAAAGGAAAATTAAATGGATTCTCACTTAGAGTTCCAACTCCAACTGTTTCTTGCACAGACTTAGTTGTAGAACTAGAAAGAGATACTACAGTTGAAGAAATAAATGCAGCATTTAAAGAAGCATCAGAAACTTACATGAAGGGTATACTTGGATATGAAGAAGAACCATTAGTATCCATGGATTACAGAGGAGATGCTAGATCTTCTATAATAGATGCACCATCAACTATGGTTATAGAAGGAAACATGGCAAAGGTAGTTTCTTGGTATGATAACGAATGGGGATATTCAAATAGACTTGCAGACCTCACTTCAAAGATTGCAAAGAGCTTATAATTTTAAAATTGAAGTTTTATATTAAATATAAAGAATAGCTTTAAACAAGGTTTTAATACATGTCTGGTTTTGTAGTTAATTAAAGCTATAAGGCCAGACTATTTTAATTTATAAATCGTTGATTATATCAAGTGAGTCTTAAAAGAACTTATTTAGTGGCGAAGCAACCGTCATCCCCGACCTTTAAGAGGATAGGGGTGTTACCGATGGTAGCCATCGGATAAATATATAAAAAGAGGTGAAGGTTTTGAAATTTAATAAAAAAACCATAGAAGATATTCAGGTAAAAGGGAAAAGGGTTTTAGTAAGATGTGACTTTAATGTTCCCCTTCAAGAGGGAGTTATAACAGATGAAAATAGACTTTTAGGTGCTATACCTACAATTAAATACTTAGCTGAAAATGGCGCTAAGGTTATATTATGCTCACACCTTGGAAAAGCTAAAGGACCAGATCCAACAAAAACTTTAGCTCCTGTAGCAAAAAGACTTAGTGAATTGTTAGAAAAAGAAATAGTATTTGCAGCAGATGATGAAGTTGTAGGAGAAAACGCTAAAAAGGTAATATCAAAGATGAATGAAGGGGATATAGTTCTTTTAGAAAATACTAGATTCAGACCTGAAGAAGGTAAAAATGAAGATAGTTTTTCAAAGGAATTAGCATCTATTGCTGATATATATGTAAATGATGCATTTGGAACTGCTCATAGAGCTCATTCATCTACAGTAGGAGTTACAAAGTTTGTTGAAACTTCAGTGTGTGGATATCTAATTCAAAAGGAATTGAAATTTTTAGGAAGCGCTATAGAAAACCCAGAAAGACCTTTTGTAGCAATACTTGGAGGTGCAAAAGTTTCAGATAAGATAAATGTTATAAATAACTTATTAGATAAGGTAGATACTTTAATAATTGGTGGAGGAATGGCATTTACTTTTCTAAAGGCAATGGGATATGAAATAGGAACTTCATTACTTGAAGCGGATAAAGTAGATTACGCAAAAGAAATGATGGAAAAGGCTAAACAAAAGAATGTTAAACTATTAATACCAGTAGATAATGTAATAGCAGATAAATTCTCAAAAGATGCTACCCCTATTATAACAAAAGACGAAAATATAACTGAAGGGTACATGGGACTTGATATAGGACCAAAGACTTCAAAGTTATTTTCAAATGAAATAAAGATGGCAAAAACTGTGATTTGGAATGGACCTATGGGAGTTTTTGAATTTGAAAACTTTGCAAAGGGAACTATTGAAGTTGCAAAGGCTATGGCAGAATCTAATGCTGTAACTATAATAGGTGGAGGAGATTCAGCGGCAGCTGTTAATATATTAGGATTTGGAGACAAAATGACACATATATCAACAGGTGGTGGAGCTTCTTTAGAGTTTTTAGAAGGAAAAGAATTGCCAGGAATAGTGGCTTTAAGTGATAGATAATAAATAATAAATGTTATAGAGAGTGTAAATGAGTACCTATATAAATAATATTTAGTTCACAGATAATTACTCTGAAAATTAAAAGAAAGAGGTGTTTTTAGTGAGAAAGAAAATTATAGCAGGAAACTGGAAGATGCACTATACAGTAGATGAAGCTGTAAAGACTATAGAAGATTTAAAACCTTTAGTTAAAAATAGCAAATGTGATGTAGTGGTTTGTGTACCATTTATATCTTTAGATGCAGTATTAAAGGCAGCTAAAGGCAGTAATATAAAGGTCGGAGCTCAAAATATGCACTTTGAAGAAAAAGGTGCTTTCACAGGAGAAGTTTCTCCAGGGATGCTAGAATCTATGGGCGTAGATTACGTTATAATAGGACACAGTGAAAGAAGACAATACTTTAATGAAACAGATGAAAGCGTAAATAAGAAATTAAAAGCTTCGTTTAATCATAATATAATTCCTATACTATGTGTTGGAGAATCACTAGCTCAAAGAGAAGCTAATATAACAAATGAAATAATTGGATCTCAAATTAAGTTAGGCCTTATGGGTATTTGTAAAGATAAGGTAGAAAACATTGTAATAGCTTATGAACCAATCTGGGCTATAGGAACAGGAAAAACAGCTACTTCTGATGAAGCCAATGAAACTATAGGACATATAAGAAAAGTTGTAGAAGGATTATATGGAAAAGACGTATCAGATAAAGTAACAATTCAATACGGCGGTTCAGTTAAGTCATCTACAATAAAAGAACAAATGGCAAAATCAGATATTGATGGAGCCTTAGTAGGTGGAGCTAGCCTAGTTTCCACAGAGTTTTCTGCCATAGTTAATTACTAATTATTCCTTTTAAATACATTAGCCTAAGCATAGAACTTAAAAATTGAAAAGTATTATATTGTTTGGAACTTGGGTAGCATATACAGTTCTATTGTCTTAGGTATACATAAGTAGTATAATAATTATAAAGATAATTGTTATCAACTGAATGTCTTTTATATATTAGAGTAGGATATATTATTATATTGATTAAATATAAGATTCTAATTATAAAAGAGTTATAAATAAAGAATTTGGAGGAGTATTATGACTAAAAGACCAGTTATGCTAATGATATTAGATGGATTTGGAGCTACAGATAAAGTAGAAGGAAATGCTGTACTTGCAGCAAATAAACCAAATTACGATAAAATATGGAGCAATTATCCCCACACATACTTAAATGCTAGTGGACTAGATGTAGGATTACCAGTTGGACAGATGGGTAATTCTGAAGTAGGACATTTAAATATAGGATCAGGTAGAATAATTTATCAAGAGCTTACTAAGATTACAAAAGAAATAGAAGAAGGTAACTTTTTTAAGAATGATGCTTTAAACTTAGCTATGGATAAGGCAAAGGAAAATAATAGTGCGTTACATCTTCTAGGTCTTTTATCAGATGGTGGAGTTCACTCCCATGTAGATCATGTTAAAGCCTTATTGCAAATGGCAAAAGACAAAGGGTTAACTAAGGTTTACCTACATGCATTTACAGATGGAAGAGACGTACCGCCTACATCAGGCATTGAAATTATAGCAGATATGGAAAGGTATATGAATGACATAGGACTTGGCAAGATAGCTACTATAAGTGGTAGATACTATGCAATGGATAGAGATAATAGATGGGAAAGAATTCAACTAGCTTATAATGCAATGGTACTTGGTGAAGGCGAAAGAGCTGCATCAGGAGTTCAGTGTGTAGAAAGATCTTATAAGGATAATAAGAAAGATGAGTTCATATTACCTTGTGTTATAGAAAAAGATGAAATGCCTGTAGGTAAGATAACAGACAATGATTCTATAATATTTTTCAATTTTAGACCAGATAGAGCAAGAGAAATAACTAGAGCATTAAATGACAAGGAATTCCAAGGTTTTCCAAGGTCTGCTTTAAATTTGACTTATGTAACTATGACACAATACGACAAGACATTAGAGGGAGTAGAAGTAGCATATAAACCAGAGATATATACTAATACTCTTGGACAATATGTAAGCAAATGTGGAAAAAAACAACTAAGAATAGCTGAAACTGAAAAATATGCACATGTTACATTTTTCTTTAATGGTGGAGTTGAAGCTCCAAACGAAGGAGAAGATAGGGTTTTAGTATTATCACCAAAGGTCGCAACTTATGATCTACAACCTGAAATGAGTGCCTATGAAGTAACTGAAAAGCTAATACAAAAAATAGATGAAGATCAATATGATATGATAATACTAAACTTCGCTAATCCAGATATGGTAGGCCATACAGGCATATTTGAAGCAACTAAAAAGGCCATCGAAGTCATAGATGAATGTTTAGGTAAAATTTCAGATAAGATACTAGAAAAGAATGGTTCCCTATTTGTAACAGCAGATCATGGAAACTCAGAACAAATGGTAGAGTATGGAACAAAGAATCCTATGACAGCTCATACTACAAATAAAGTTCCATTTATATATATATCAAATAATGCAACACCTCTTAGAGAAGAGGGACGACTTTCGGATATAACCCCTACAATATTACAAGCAATGGGACTTGAAGCTCCTGTTGAAATGACAGCAGAATCTTTGATAATATAATAGATATATATCTATAAAGAAGACATGTGTATTATATATCTTTTTTATAGCAATAATATAAATAAATACTTAACAATAATAGGAGGTATAATTAATGAAAAATTATGTTGAAATAGTAGACATTTTCGCAAGACAAATATTAGACTCAAGATCATTCCCAACTGTAGAGGTGGAAGTAACATTAGAAGATGGAACTGTTGGAGTAGCTTCAGTACCATCAGGAGCATCTACAGGAATATTTGAAGCTGTTGAATTAAGAGATGGAGACAAATCTAAGTTTAATGGTAAGGGTGTTTTAAAAGCAGTTGAAAATATCAATGAAACCATAGCAACAGAACTTATAGGTATGAATATATTTGATCAAGTATCTATAGATAATCTTATGATAGAATTAGATGGAACAGAAAATAAAGGTAAACTAGGTGCAAATGCTATACTAGGAGTATCTCTAGCAGTAGCAAAAGCAGCAGCTAACTACTTAGGACTTCCACTATATCAATATATAGGTGGAGTTAATGCAAAGGTTCTTCCAGTACCTATGATGAATATAATAAATGGTGGAGAACATGCTGATAACAACGTAGACCTTCAAGAATTTATGATAATGCCAGTAGGAGCTTCATCTTTTAGCGAAGCTTTAAGAATGGGTTCAGAAGTATATCATACATTAAAGACATTATTAAAATCTAAAGGATATGATACTGGTGTAGGTGATGAGGGTGGATTCGCTCCAAACCTTGGTTCTAATGAAGAAGCAATTGTAATTATAGTAGAAGCTATAGAAAAAGCTGGATACAAACCAGGAAAAGATATCTTTATAGCTCTTGACCCAGCTTCATCAGAATTCTTTGAAGATGGAAACTACAACTTAAAGGGAGAAGGAAGAATACTTACTCCAGAAGAAATGGCTAATTACTATGTAGAACTTGCAAGTAAGTACCCAATCATATCAATAGAAGATGGTATGGCAGAAGAAGACTGGGAAGGATGGAAGCTTCTAACTGAAAAGATAGGAGATAAAGTTCAACTAGTAGGAGACGATTTATTCGTAACTAATACTAAGAGATTAAACATGGGAATTGAAAAAGGCGTAGCTAATTCAATACTTATAAAGTTAAATCAAATTGGTACATTAACAGAAACTTTAAATGCAATTGAAAGAGCTCAAAGAGCTGGATACACTGCAGTAGTTTCTCATAGATCAGGAGAAACAGAAGATACTACAATAGCAGACCTTGTTGTAGCAGTAAATGCAGGACAAATAAAAACAGGAGCTCCAGCTAGAAGTGAAAGAGTTGCTAAATACAATCAACTATTAAGAATAGAAGAAGAATTAGATGACATGGCTGAATATAGAGGAATGAAAGCTTTTAATAATATTAAAAACAGATAATTGATATTTAAGTTATTGTGTAATAACACAGATGATTTGAATAAAGGTTTTAGTAATATAAAGTGATTCTTAGACTTAGATGAAGTTTGATTATAAGTAATGCATCTATCTATTTGAGTCTTAGAAGAACTTATCTAGAGGCGTATTAGCCGTAAACCTCCACCATGAAGATGATAGGTGTGTTACGGATGGTAGCCATTAGATAAAAAGCAAGTAATTTTAATAAGCTATATTGAATTAATAAGCCTACTCTAAAAAAGTGAGTAGGCTTATTTTTAACCTTAATATACTAGCTTATATACATTATTCACATAATAATATAAAAAAGATTGTAAGTAGGATTAAAAAAGTTGTAAACTTAATTGTAATATGCTAAAATGGCTTTATGTATATTACATATAAAAGGTAATATATTTTAGGAGGGAATTATAATGCATAATTTTTTATTGGTTTTAGAATTTATATTAGCATTAGCTCTTATGATAGTAGTTTTAATGCAACCAAGTAAGGCGGATGGGTTAAAAGGATTTATAACTGGAGGATCAGAAACATTTTTCAGTAAAAATAAGTCTAGAACTAAAGAAGCGCTACTTGTAAAACTTACTGTAGTTACAGCAGTTTTATTTGCAATTACTACTATAGCACTAAACATAGTGTAGATTGTAATAGTAATCAATATTACCAAAGAAATCTTTTGAATTTAAGGTTATAGTTAATAGTGTATACTTAAGATTTTGTTGTCACCATAGGGTTATGAGATTCACATAAACCTTATTGCTGCTTATAATGTTGTTGATTTTAGAAGGCAAATAACCTTTAGTAAAAGAGACTTTATTATCTTAGAGGCAGCTTTTTTTATGAGCATTTGACTTTATTAGTCCAATGTTATTGTAATGATTTATTTTTACTTTTGTTTAAAGGAAGATAAAATATTTGGTCTGAGCTTAAGTAGTAAGTTGAACTAAGTTTAAGATAAATGCACTTTTTAACATAAAAGTAATTAATAAATATAAATTATTTTATTAGGAGGTTTTTTTATGAATAATACTTATATCTATTTAGTAGCGTTTAGTGGAATTTTAGCTCTTATATTTGCTTTTATTCTAGCTAAGGATATATCCAAGCAAGATGCTGGTAACGATAGAATGAAAGAGATTGCTGGATACATACACGAAGGAGCTATGGCTTTTTTGAACAGGGAATATAGATATCTTGCAGTATTTATAGTTATTGTTGCGGCAATTATAGTTATGTTTTTAAACTGGCAGACTGCAATTTGTTTTGTAGTAGGAGCTATCTTCTCTATGGTTGCAGGATACTTTGGTATGATAGTTGCAACTAAGGCAAATGTTAGAACAGCAGAAGCAGCAAGACATGGTCAAAGCCCAGCTTTGAAAATTGCATTTTCAGGTGGAGCTGTAATGGGAATGAGTGTAGTAGGTCTTGGAGTACTAGGATTTAGTATATTATACCTAATATTTGGTGGTAACTCAGTTTATTTAACAGGTTTTGGTCTTGGAGCAAGTTCAATTGCATTATTTGCCCGTGTTGGTGGTGGTATTTATACTAAAGCTGCAGACGTTGGAGCAGATCTTGTAGGAAAAGTTGAAGCAGGAATACCTGAAGATGACCCAAGAAATCCAGCAGTTATAGCAGACAACGTTGGAGATAATGTTGGAGACGTTGCTGGTATGGGAGCAGATTTATTTGAGTCTTATGTAGGATCTATGATATCCGCTATAACTTTAGGAGCAGTTGTATTTACAACTGGAGAAGGAATCTTATATCCTATGGTATTAATGGGCATAGGAATAATAGCATCAATCATAGGATCTTTATTAGCTAGAAATAGCAAAAACCCTAATCCTCAAAAAGCATTAAATTCAGGAACTTATGTAGGTGGAATAATAGTTATTATATCAGCTGCAGTATTAAGTAAAACTGTATTTGGAAACTATAAAGCTTTCTTTGCAGTAGCAGCAGGACTTGTAGTTGGTATGATAATTGGTAAGGTTACAGAAGTTTATACATCTTCTGATTACAAGTCAGTTAAAGATATAAGCGATCAAGCGGAGACAGGCGCAGCTACTACTATAATAGCTGGTTTAGCTGTAGGAATGAAATCTACAGTAGTTCCAATAATATTAATAGCTATTGGTATACTTGTTTCATATTCTGTTATGGGTGGATTTGGAGATGCCGCTAGGGGACTTTATGGAATATCCCTTGCAGCTATAGGAATGCTATCTATAACAGGTTTAACAGTAGCTGTAGATGCTTACGGCCCAATAGCTGATAACGCTGGTGGTATAGCAGAAATGGCTCATTTACCAGCTGAAGTTAGAGAAATAACAGACAAATTAGATTCTGTTGGTAATACTACAGCAGCAATAGGAAAAGGATTTGCTATAGGTTCAGCTGCATTAACAGCATTAGCATTATTTGCATCTTATGCTCAAGCAGTTAATCTAAACAATATAGACTTATTAAACCCTGTTACATTAGTAGGATTATTAATAGGAGCTATGTTACCTTTCTTGTTTGGAGCACTTACTATGGAATCCGTAGGTAAGGCTGCAAATGAAATGGTTGAAGAAGTTAGAAGACAATTTAGAGAAATACCAGGAATCATGGAAGAAACAACTAAACCAGATTATGCAAGATGTGTTGAAATATCTACTGCAGCTGCGTTAAAAGAAATGATTCTTCCAGGAATACTTGCAATAGTAATTCCGATTTTAGTTGGAATACTTTTAGGAGCTGAAGCTTTAGGTGGACTTATTGGTGGAGCCGTAGCTACAGGCGTTTTAATGGCTATAATGATGTCAAACGCAGGTGGAGCTTGGGATAACGCTAAAAAGTACGTAGAAAGCGGAGTTCATGGTGGTAAGGGAAGTTATGCACATAAGGCTACTGTTGTCGGAGACACAGTAGGAGACCCATTTAAAGATACTTCAGGTCCATCCATGAATATATTGATAAAGCTTATGACTATAGTTTCATTAGTGTTTGCACCAGTTATAGTACAATATGGTGGAATATTAATAAATATGTTTAAGTAAAAAAAGACTTTTAAAAGTAGGCTTCTATGTTATCATAGTAGCCTACTTTTAATTTAAACTTATTTAAGGGCAATTTAAAGTTGTTAAACAAAACATAATAATTTTTAAATGTATTTCATGATATAATTAGTCTTATAACTTAGATATACTGGAATTAACATAGAAATTAAGGGCAAAATATAATAATATATATTTAAAATAGTATTTAAACATAAGAGGAGCGATTATATGAACGTTAAAGAAAGCATTATTAATTTTATGAGAAATCAAGCGTATAAGCCAATGGAAATTAGAGAATTAGCTGCAGTTTTTGATATAAATAAAAATGAATATAAAGAATTTAAAAAAGTAATAAAGGTAATGGAAAAGGAAGGGCTTATAGTAAAAACCAACACAGATAAGCTTGGACTTACTGAAAAGATGGGTTTAGTTCCGGGAAGACTTCAAGCTCATCAAAAGGGATTTGGATTTGTTATACCTGATGAAGAGGGTTTAAAGGATATATTTATTCCTAGTTCATTTATAAATGGAGCTATGAATGGTGATAAGGTTGTTGCAAAAGTAACAAGAGAAGACTTAAATGGAAAGAAAAGAGAAGGCGAAATTATAAGAATAATAGAAAGGAAAAACAATACTATCATAGGAGTTTATGAAAGTAGTAGTAATTTTGGATTCGTTATTCCAGAAGATAAAAGGATACAAAATGATATATTCATACCTAAGAACCAAAAGCATGGCGCAGATGATAATGATGTAGTTATAGTAGAAATTACAGAATGGCCAGGAAAGAGAAGAAATCCTGAAGGTAAGGTATTAGAGATATTAGGTAAAAAAGGTGACAAGGGTCTTGATATATTAACAATAATTAAAAAACATTCATTGCCAGAAGAATTTCCAGAAAAGGTTCTAAACTTTGCAGAAAATATAGAAGAGCATATACCAAAGGTTGAATATAAGAAGAGAAAAGATTTAAGCGAAGTTAGAATGGTAACAATTGATGGTGAAGATGCAAAGGATTTAGATGATGCTGTATCTATAGAAAGGCTTGAAAGTGGAAACTACAAACTAGGAGTTCATATAGCAGACGTATCTCACTATGTAAAGGAAAATAATCCACTAGATAAAGAAGCGCTAAAAAGAGCTACTTCAGTTTACTTAATAGATAGGGTTATACCAATGCTTCCACAAAAGTTATCTAATGGGATTTGTTCTTTAAATCCTAAGGTAGATAGATTAGCTTTAAGCTGTTTTATGGTTATAGATAAATCAGGAAAGGTTTTAGAACATGAAATATTTGAAAGTGTAATAAATACAAGTGAGAGAATGACCTATACTGAGGTAACAAAGATACTCAAAAAAGAAGATAATGACATATTAAAAAAATATGATTATCTTTATGATGACTTTAAAGCTATGGAAGAGCTTTGTAATATATTAAACAAGAAAAGACTTGATAGAGGGGCTATAGACTTTGACTTTGATGAATCTAAAATTATACTAGATAAGATGGGTAAACCAATTGATATAAGACCTTATGAAAGAGAAATATCAAATAGAATCATAGAAGAATTTATGTTGGTATGCAATGAAACTATTGCTGAGCATATGTACTGGGCTAATATCCCATTCATTTATAGAATTCATGAAAATCCAGATGAAGAGAAACTGCAACGTTTTAGTGAATTTATCTACAACTTAGGTTATGTAATTAAATGGAGTAAAGAAATACATCCAAGTTCACTTCAAGAGGTATTAAACAAAGTTAAGGGCGAAAAGGAAGAAAGTGTAGTAAGTACTCTTCTTTTAAGATCCATGATGCAAGCTAAGTACGGACCTGAATCAGTAGGACACTTTGGTCTTGCAGCTAAATATTATTGTCACTTTACATCACCAATAAGAAGGTACCCAGACCTTATGATTCATAGAATAATTAAAGAGTTTATAAATGGTAATGTGGACTCAGAAAGAGCTGCAAAGCTTGTTCCTATTGTAGACTATGCAGCAAAGAACTCCTCTGAAAGAGAAAGAACTGCAGAAGAAGCTGAAAGAGAAGTAGACGATATGAAAAAAGCTGAATACATGAGTGAAAAGATTGGAGAAGAGTTTGATGCGGTGATATCTTCAGTAACTAGCTTTGGATTCTTCGCACAGTTACCTAACACCGTAGAAGGCCTAGTCCATATAAGCACACTAGATGATGATTACTATATATATGATGAAAGACACCTTAGTTTAGTAGGAGAAAGAACAAAAAATATATATAGACTAGGAGATTTAGTAAAAATAAAAGTAGCTAGAGTAGACCTTGAAAATCATGAGATATACTTTGATCTTTTAAAAGAGAACTTAAATACAGAAGATAAAGCTCTTTTAACAAAGAAGATGAGCTATTTAGATGAGGAAGACAAAGATGATGAAGAGGATGAAAGTGATATAATAGAAGATGTTAAAAGTGATTACTACAAAGAATAAGAACAATAATAAGAGATAAAGATTTAATATTTAAAAGTTCTTATGGATAGGTGTAAAAGTGGATAAATATAAAATAGATAAATATACTTTTATAACAGGAGCTACAGGTGGTATAGGTTATGAATTAGCATTAGTATTTGCTAAAAATAATCATAATTTGTGCCTTGTAGCAAGGGATATTAAAAAGCTAAGAGAGATTAAATTACATTTTGAAAGCACATATAAAATAAAAGTAATCATATATGGAGTAGATCTTACATTAGAAAAAGGTATCATAGAAATCTATCAGGATATTAAATATAATAATATAATTATAGAAAATATAATTAATAATGCCGGATTTGGAAGCTTTGGAAGGTTTCATGAGGTAGATAAAGATAAGGATCTTACTATGATAGAATTAAATATAAAGTCTTTGACTCATATATTAAAGCTATTTATACCAGAGTTAATTGAAAATGGTGGTGGAGGCATTATGAATGTAGCTTCTACCGCTGCATTCCAATCAGGACCTATGATGTCGGTGTATTATGCAACAAAGGCCTATGTACTGTCTTTATCAGGGGCTTTAAGACTAGAGCTTAGCCCTTATAATATAAATGTATCAACTCTATGCCCAGGCCCTACAGACACTAATTTTCAAAGCAGAGCTAAGGTTGAAAAGGCAAAGAGTGCAAAAGGGTTTATGATGACAGCAGAAAGTGTTGCTATAAGTGCCTACAAAGGATTTAAAAAAGGTAAAGAAATCATAATACCAGGATTTCAAAACAAGGTTTTGGTTTATGGATCTTATTTATTGCCTAGGAAATTAATTCATAAGGTAATATTGAAAGTTAATAAAGGATAAGTATATAATTAAGATTAAGTTATAACGGATAATTAAGGTGGGTGAGGTAAATGGCTAAAAGTAAATCAGAAAAGGTATTAGCTGAAAATAGAAAAGCAAGACATGACTATTTTATAGAACAAGGCTTTGAAGCAGGCTTAGAGCTTGTAGGAACAGAAGTTAAATCTATAAGAAACGGAAGATCAAATCTAAAAGATAGCTATGCAGAGGTTAGAAATGGGGAGATATTCGTAAGAAATCTTCACGTAAGTCCTTACGAACAAGGCAATATATTTAATGTAGATCCTCTAAGAGATAGAAAGTTACTACTTCATAAAAGTGAAATATATAAATTAGATGCTCTAGCATCTCAAGATGGATATACACTTGTCCCTCTATCCTTATATTTAAAAAATGGAAGAGTTAAAATGCATCTAGGAGTAGGTAAGGGTAAAAAGAACTATGACAAGCGAGACTCCATGCTTGAAAGAGATCATAAAAGAGATATAGATAGAGAAATGAAAGAAAAGTATAAATAAAAAGACGAGTTTAGAAGGTGCTAAAGGTATATTTTAGCACCTATAACTTTGTTAAAAGATAGCAAGTGATTATAAAAGTAACATTATATATATACATAACCTATTGATAAATAACATTAACTGATGTATCATTGTATACATCGGATATATAAATAATCATTGACTATAATAGATAGCTTTGATATAATCTAATTCTATATTGATGTAAAATTAAAATTTAATAGTTTACTTAAAGCACTCTTAACCGAGTATCATGTTATGACATGGGGGCGTAATGGCTTCGACGGGGGTGGGAGCAGCTTTAGAAGCGAGTGGAGGGACCTTCTGGGCCCGCCTTAAAAAACTAGAAGAAAATGTAAACGCAGAAGATAATTTTGCATTAGCAGCTTAATATAGCTGTTCGTTCTACCTGGGAGTCCTACGGCCTAGGATAGGGCGCCGATTAGTAGGGAACCGAGCCTAAGAAAGCTTTGACTTAGGAACGGAAATTATGAAGCTACTGAAGTAAAGAGCCTGTCTATTGGCGCTTTGCAGAGGGAATTTTAAATAATAGACTGCACTCGGAGATGCTAAAGCCTATCTACTTTCGGACAGGGGTTCGATTCATAAATAGGGTCGCCTTCTAGAGTGATCTAGAAGTGAAAACTTGGCTTTATCGGTGAACCCGTAACACTTTAAGGTGACGGCAATGCCGAGAGGTATGTGAAGAAATTCAACAGCCTCGTATCGACTTATAGGCTTCTAAACTAATTCTTAAGAGTTAGCATGAGGTACTAGGATGGAAGCTTAGCATAACTAAATTATGGCTTTCATAATACGCCAGGAGACTTAATAATATTAAGTTTAACACATAGTCAGTGCCATTCAGAAATGATGGAAGAGCATGTCCCCTCGCCTCCACCAAAAAATCCACGATAGAAATATCGTGGATTTTTACTTATTGCAAATTTAGACCCATGAATTCCTGGTAAAAGTCTTCCTTTAATTTCAGCATCTCATCAGAATATTTTCCATTTCTAGGGGTAACATCTTTATATTTTTGAATTATTAGTTTAGCTCTTTTCTTTTTGATTTTAATGATTAAATATGGTTCGATCTCAACTAGAAGATTGATAGCATCGTTATACTTTATTGTATAGGTGAATGAATCTGCATGCTTTTCTATATTATAATTTTTCTTTGCCTTTATTGTTCCAATCTTAGTTACGTCTTTTATCCATTGTAATAATTCTATAGTAGTTGAACTTATGCTTATGCATGGAGAGGGGAATTGATTATGATGAAATTTTAAAAGCATAATACTACCTTCACCATCTATAATTCCAGCTATATAAGCTTTTTCTTCAGAAGTCATATTATCACCTCTATTAGTTTGATTTTAGTATTTGTAAAGGTGTATAAACTTATACATAAGAGGAAAACAGTGTGGAAAAAAATTAATTAAACTTTTAAATTTATGATATAATTATGTTTAGGTTTAAAGTTATTAAAATAATTTGGACTGAATTTTTATATTGTAAATAGGAGGAAACCATATGTTTAAAGTTTTAGAATATGTAGCTATAGTAGCAGCAATTATAGGAGTAATTTATTTATCTTTATTTTGTGAAAGTATTATTAAAGGAGAAAAAGAAAAAGTCTTAAAGTATTTTTTAAGATCTCTAATTTTCATAGGAGCTTTTGGTATTTATGTAGTTATAGTGGTTGTTTTTAAAATACCATTTTTTTAAGTAATAAGATTTGTAGGCTTGAATAAAATGGGTGGAATTCCTATCCAGGATATATATTTATATTATACCAATTTAATATATTCGTAGCTAGATGATATTGTCACCGAGATTGTTAGAGGGGCAGGTGGTGAGCCCCTTACTAATCACTAAATTTGAAGTAACTTAATCAGCTCTTCTAACTCTTCAGACAATTCTTTTGCAAGGATAAAATCATTATATTTTAAAGCTAATTGTATTTTTGTTTCAACTATTCTTTTATTTTGTTCAATTTCTAAATAGTCTCTTCCAAAATGATTAGCATAAATCATCCTTTTAAAAATTTTCATCTTTACTTTTCTAATTGTCTTATCTTCAATGATTAAAACATAATCCATACAGTTTACTATAGTATAGAAATCATGTGAAATCATTATAATAGCACCTTTATAATTTTGTATAGCTTTTTCAAGTGCTATTTGTGAATATGTATCTAAATGGCATGTTGGCTCATCAAGAAGCAACATGTTTGATTTACTTTCAGAGATTTTAGCTAATTGAAGTAGATTTTTTTCTCCACCAGATAATGTGCCTATTTTTTGATTAATTCTTTCTTCTTCAAAACCATAGCATGAAATATGCGATAAAATATCTTCACGAGTTTCGAAACCAACATCGAAAAACTCTTCAAGTATGGTATTAGAATTATTTAGCGTTTTACTTTGTAATTGAGATAAATATGATATTTCAACATTTTCATTTAGCTCAATACAATCATTATTGTCTTTTAAGATTTCTCCTAGTAAAGTAGTTTTCCCTGTACCATTTGGTCCCACAATGGCTACTTTATCAGTAGATTTAATCTCAAAGTTAACATTTTCTAGAAGTGTATCATCAAAGGCAACACTGTAATCAGTAACTTTTAAAACAGTGGCTTCATCCATTACATTATAGGCAGATAAATTTATATAAGGTTCTTTAATTTCTACAAAGGGAGCCTTTATTCTACTTTTTTCTAATCTTTCTTGAACTTTAACTCTAGCATTTAGAGCCCTTCCTTTTGCAGGTTCAGAATGATCAGTTGCGAGAATTCTTAGTTTGTTTATTAGTTTTTCGTTTCTATCAAATTCTTCATTATCAACAGTAGCTAGTTCTTGTAACTCAATTTTAGTTTGAAGTAATGAGAAGTTATAATCAATATAGCTTCCATCAAACTCTTGTATTTCCATATTTTCAAGGTGGATAATTTTGTTGAAACAATGATTAAGTAGATACCTATTGTGAGTAATAATTAACATTGTTCCTTTGTGTGAATTAATTAGATTTTTAAGAGAATTAAGGTTTTCAAAGTCTAAAAACACATCTGGTTCATCCATAATCATTAAGTCAGGACTATTTAGCATTGCCTTAATTACTTGAATAAGCTTAATTTCACCACCACTAAGGGAAGATATCATTGTATCTTTATACTTCATTAAGTTTGTAAGATTTAGTTTCTTATTAATAATTTTTTCAAAATCATCACCATTAATTGCGTCAAATGCGTCTAAAGTTTGTTGATACTTTTCTAGTAAAGTATCAACATCGGTGGATGTTTCCATCTCGCTGCAAATAGATGTCATTTGATTTTGTAGTTTAATAAATTCTTCTCCGATATATTCGAAGACTGTAATTTCTTTTGTTGCCTCCTGCTCTGAGAATTGACGTACATACCCAATTCTACAATTAGGGGATTTATCTAAGGAACCATCAAACATATATTTTTCTGGATCAATAAGTATATCTATTAGTGTACTTTTTCCACTGCCATTTGTTCCTATGAAAGCACAATGCTGTCCATCTTCTAATGTAAATGAAATATTATTATATAGATCCTTTTTGGGAAATGAGTAGGATAAGTTATCAACGTTTATCATATTAGCCCCTCTCTTTATCATTAAAAAAGAGCCTACAAAAATAAGCTCTTTAATACTAAGTTTAACATTGATATCATAACACTTTTTGTTAATCCCCACAAGGAACCCAGGGTAGAATAAAATGGAAAACTGCGCTTAAGCAGAAATATTAGCAATCCCAAATAGCAAGAGGGTAACTTCGTGCCAATCTAACACCGCGAGGTGGAATCTGAAGGAAGTCTGCGGCCAAACTCTGGTCTGACAAACAGAAACTACATAAAAGGCATAAAAGGCATATGATTGTGGGTAAGTTTGAAATACAATTTTATTGAACCGCCGTGCACCGAACGGTATGCACGGTGGTGTGAGGGGTCGCTAAATAAATTAATTATTTAGCTCCTACTTGATTACTTGGTTGAGAAGTCTGTAAATAAGAATATTAATTATCTCTTACTTGATTAATTAAAAATTTTGATACACAAAGACTAGAAGCGGCTAAAGCACCATTGTAGTTATGGTAGCTTTTAACTATAACATTTCTTTCTTTCTGTATTGATAATAGGCTGATATTTTGGATTAAATATTCTTTCAACAAATTTGATAGTAAAGGTTCGGTGAATAACTCTCCATGAATAATAACTTTATTTGAATCAATCATCATAGATAAATTATTTATAGTAATTGAAAGATATTTAATTGCGGAATGAAGTATATTGTTTACCCCTTCATCTCCTAAAATATATGCTTTTAATATAGTTTCTATTGTTATTTGGTTTTTCTTTGTAACTAATTGTTTTAGGTATGTAGTTTCTGAATTGTCAAAAAGTATTTGAGACTTTTTGATAATCCATGCCTCGCTTGCATAAGTTTGAAGACAACCCCTTTTACCGCATTCACATAATTCACCATTTGGGTGAACAATTATATGGCCTATTTCTCCAACAAGAAAATTATCTTTGGCATAAAGTTCACCATTATACATGTAGGAACAAAACATTCCTCTACCAACATGGAAGAATATAAAATTGTTGTCAGTGCCATTAAAGCTAAATAACCTTTCTGATAATGTCATGCATTTAACATTGTTTTCAAAATAAATTGGTAGATCGATTCTATCTAATAAGACTTTAATATTAAAATTTTCCCAAAAGGAATTATTAGTAATAATTGATTTGTTTACCACATCAAAATGGCCAGGAATGGCAATCCCAATTCCTAATGGGTTATACTTGTGGCAAGAAATTATGAAGTCTTGTAATTCGTTAACATAAAATGTTTCGGTTGAAGTATCACTTAAATCATAAGTATTTAATTTAATAACCTTTTTTGAAAATACTTTACCCGTATTATCGGTTAAACAAAAAGAAATATATTTTTGAGATAACTCAGTTCCAATATAAAAACTGTGGCTAGAAGATATACCTAAAAGTATCTTTTTGCGGCCGGATGTACTTTGTTCTGGGATAACTTCTCCGATTTCATGAATAAGTTTTTCGTGAATCATATTACTAGTAATTTCACTAACAGTTGCAGGTGTAATACTGGTCTTTTTTGAAATATCAATTCTAGAAATAGGTCCCTCGGCATAGATTGTATCTAAAATTTTAAATCGTAGCTTTTGTTGTTTTTTTGTAAGTTCCATAATTCTACTCCTTTATAACTAATAATATTATATAGCATTAATTATAAATTATAAACAAATAAGTATATTTAATAAATGATTAATTAGAAAAGGTATTTATTTATAAATAATTATTGACATATTATAATAATTAACGTATTATTTAGGTAATAAATAATTATTTAGTATCAAACTATACTATGAAAAGGTTTTAGTGGAAATGTAGATTGCTAATTATAATCAATCATGGGGGGAGAGGTAAATATGAAAAAGGTTAATGAAATCCTTGAAGAAAAGATGTTGCCTATTGCAGCAAAGCTAGGTTCAAACAAAGTACTAATTTCAATACGTGATGGTATCACATTGAGTATGCCTTTAATTATTATTGGTTCATTATTTCTTATAATAGCAAGTTTTCCAATCGATGCATGGACTATTTGGTTAACTAATGTAGGAATCGATGTTTACTTGTGGAAGGGGGTAGATAGTAGTTTTGGATTGATGGGCTTAGTTGCAAGTTTTGGAATTGCTAATAGTCTAGCACGTCAGCATAAAGTTGATGGTATTTCAGCAGGTATTATAGCATTATCTTCTTTCATTGTTGTAACACCGTTTGTAAAGGGAGAATCAGGTGCAGGAATCCCAATTGGATATATGGGAAGTAAAGGTTTATTTGTAGCCATGGCTATTGGTATTACTTCAGCTTTGATTTTCAAGTGGTTTATTAAACATAATATTCAAATCAAATTACCAGATTCTGTACCACCTGCAGTTTCGAGAAGTTTTAGTGCTTTAATTCCAGGGGTAGCTATTATAACTTTATGGTTAGTTATTTATGCGGTTTTTGATATAGCGAATATTGGAAATGTTCATGATTTAATGTTGAAAGTTTTAGGAGGCCCGCTGGGACTAATTGGTAATAACATCTTTGGAACAGTTATTGCAATCTTATTAAATAGTTTATTCTGGTTTGTTGGTATTCATGGGGGTAACGTTGTAAATAGTATTCTTAATCCAATTTGGTTAATGAATTCTGATGCCAACCGTTTAATATTTCAAGCAGATAAAGCAGCACATTTACCAAATATCATTACGGCACAGTTTATGGACAACTTTGTTTACATGGGTGGTGGTGGTGCTACAATTGGTTTAGTAATTGTTATTGCAATTGTTGCAAGACGTAAGAAAGCTAGCCAAATTAGTAAAGCTATGGCACCTATAACTTTAACACCGGGAATTTTTAATATTAATGAGCCGGCAATGTTTGGGTTACCAGTTGTAATGAACATTTCATTATTAATACCATTTATTCTAGCACCAATAGCAAATGCTGTAATATCATATGTAGCAATGTCCTCAGGTTTAGTTTCTACAACTACAGGTATTGCTGCTTCTTGGACAATGCCACCAATTATTAGTGGATTCCTTACAACAGGAGGTCACATAAGTGGTTCTATTTTACAATTGGTATGTATAATTATTGACGTAGCAATTTATTGGTATTTCTATCAATCAGTTGAGAAACAAAATTTAGCCCTAGAATCAAAAGAGGCTAATTAGGGTAAATAGTAGTATAATAAGTTGAAAAGTTTTGGAGGAGTATTTTATGGGTAAAAGATTAATTAGTGCAAATGCTTCGGAAATATTGAAAATGACCGCAGCAGAATTGAAACAAAGTATTAAAGCAAGCGAAGGTAGAACCATTCTTTCGGAGAATGTGGCACCAAGAGAATCATTTATCGGTGATATTACCAATTCTGAAATTGCCAGTGCTTTTGGAGCAGATTTAATTCTACTTAACGGGGTAGATGTTTTAAATCCATATATTTTTGGATTAGAAGTTACAGAAGGATCATTTGTAGAGGAGTTACATCGTTTAGTAGGACGTCCAATCGGAGTAAACTTGGAACCCGTAGATTTAAAGGCAGATATGGAAGAGGATCGTTTAACAATTAGTAAAGGTAGACAAGCTAACCTTGAGACAATTCAAGAAATTGAAAAACTTGGTATGGATTTCGTTTGCTTGACTGGTAATCCAGGTACTGGAGTGACAAATATAGAAATAGAAAAGACAATTCGCTTAGCGAAAGAGAACTTTTCAGGATTGATTATTGCTGGTAAAATGCATGGAGCTGGTGTTGATGAACCTGTTGCTGATATAAAAGTAGTAGAATCATTTATTGAGGCAGGTGCAGATATTATTCTAGTTCCAGCAGTAGGCACGGTGCCTGGCTTTGATGATATGGAATTAAAAGAAGTAGTTAAAGTGGCACATCGTAATGGTGCACTAGTATTAAGTGCAATTGGCACTAGCCAAGAAAGTTCTGATGAAGACACTATTAAACAAATTGCAATTCGAAACAAAATTTGTGGTGTGGATATTCAACATATTGGTGATGCAGGTTACGGTGGTGTTGCACCTTTTGAAAATATTTTTGCTATGAGTAAGGCAATTCGTGGTGTTCGTCATACTGTATCAATGGTTGCTCGTTCAATTAATCGCTAATCATTTGAATAAAAGGTGAGATAGTTAAAAGAATAGGAGGGTTAGTTTAGAATTTAACTTGCCCTCCTATATCTCAAAATAAATTTATAGAAAAATTATTACACTATTCGCAGAAAGGATGTATGAGAAATGAGAAAAATAATTATGTTAGTATGTGCTGCTGGGATGAGCACTAGTTTAATGGTATCTAAAATGCAAAAAGCAGCTGAAGCTAAAGGTATTGATGCAGAGATATTTGCTATTTCAGCTAGTGAAGCAGATAGTTATTTGGAAGAGAAAAAAGTTGATGTATTACTGTTAGGGCCTCAAGTACGTTTCATGAAAGATAAATTTGAGGAAAAAGTTGTACCATTAGGCATTGCATTAGATGTAATAAAAATGACAGATTACGGAATGATGAATGGAGAAAAGGTATTAGAACACGCTATGAGTTTAATGAATGATTAGTTTTTGTAAACCAATTACTTTGAAAAGGAGTTTTTATTTTGGAAGAACAAACAAATTTAGAAACTATTATGGAGTTAATTATGTATGGAGGGGATGCTAAAAGTAATGCTATGGAAGCTATCCAAGCTGTAAAGCTTGGAAACTTTGAATTAGCTAAAACTAAAATTAATGAAGCCGAAGCTTCATTGGCGAAGGCACACCATGCACAAACAGAAATGTTAATTAAGGAGGCTCAAGGGAATCAAATAGCGGTAACATTACTGATGGTACATGGTCAAGATCACTTAATGACTTCAATGGGATTTACAGATTTAGCAAAGGAAATTATTGAAGTTTACAAAAAGATAGATGAAAAGTAACACGTTTTTTTTAAGTGTGTATAAGATATCAAGATAAAAAAGTATATTAAATAGGGAGATTAAGAAGAATAAATAATATGAAAAGAAGACTGTTTTGATGGGGTTATTTAATAGTATTGTACAAGGTGCATTGGGGAATTTGAGTTAGGTTACACCACAACAACTTCAAAATGAATTCGGTATGTATTTGATTGAAGGATAAACCATAGCATTGAGGTTTAAACTTATCCGTGATGTTCTAATTTTTACGAATGAAAGGATAATTACTTTTGAAAAGAAAGGAACAACAGGACAAAAAGTGAGAATATAGACTATTAACCTAGTAACGGTTGTAGATGCTACTTCAGAAACATAAGGATTTGGGTTAGGTGGTAGTGAAATACAATTACATACATTAAATTGCCTTTTCTAAAATCTTATTCATTGCAAACTGAAAATAAAAGTATTAGTTGATGAATGAAGGAAAGAGATATGAAATAGTGTATTTAACTATCTACTATTCCCTTCCATCAAATGATCACTTGAATTGTGATACAATACAAAGTCCTTGATTTCAAGGGCTTTTTTGTTGTGCGCCCGGCATGGGCGCAATATAATGGGTGAAAGTCCCTAGCACGGGTTAACAGTGCCAAGGTTATAGCTTAAGACAAAGGAATAGAATGTGTTTTTGGAAACGATGGGAAAAAATCAAAACAAAGCACGAAAACCTTGTTAAGTTAGGCCTGCAAACAATAAAGCTTGGCAATATGCAAACACAAGGGAAAGCTACTAGACAGCATCCAATAGGCCAATGTTATCCAAAGTACTAACTAATAAATACTTTAAAAGGATAGGTTTAGTTTCTATATCTAAAACATATTTATTAAAACATTAATTCTTATTGAACCGCCGTGTACCGAACGGTATGCACGGTGGTGTGAGAGGTCGCTAAATAAATTAATTATTTAGCTCCTACTTGATTATATAGTTTTTTATTTTTTTTATTTTTTCATATTAGTTCTGCCTACTAAAAGTATACTCTAACTATAATTAACAAAAACTGTCGAAGGTATTCTAGTAATAGCAGGTTAGGGTATTGAAAAACTATAATGCAATATATATTATTAAGATTGCATCTATTATTTCAGCTATGCCTAGGTGGTAAGGTAGTTGTCCTAGCCCATAAAATATGTTATTCTCAAATTATATTAAATGGAAGGGGCATATTATGGATAGTAAAAATTTTAATGAAGTTTTAGCAAATATTCAACTCCTTAGGAATGAAGTAGATGAGAAATCGGCAGTGAGGTTAAAATTAGATTTACTAGAGAGAATTTATAAAAGGCTCTACTCTTTTGATTGTAATGAATGTAATAAAGTTATTAATGAATTAGATGATCAAGTTAGGGAGTTAAGGAATAAGAAAGGTTTGCTAGATAAACAGGAACTAAAACAGCATATTAAGAAAATTGAAGCTATGAAATTACATCTACAAAAAGAGCATAAATTAGTACCTGAAGGGTATTATACTAGCATTTATATCAGTATAGGAGTTAGTTTGGGGCTCATCTTCGGACTAACGCTATTTCATAATTTAGCATTAGGACTACCTATTGGTATGGCAGTGGGTGTCGGAGTAGGATCAGGACTAGATGCTGATGCAAAGAAAAAAGGTAAGGTAATATAATAAATTTAAACTTACCTTTAAAGTAAAATTAGAATATAAGGAGTCCTTAAATGAAATATTACTTAGCACCAATGGAAGGAATTACAGGACATATATATAGAAATGCTTATGATAAATACTTTCATAACATTGATAAATACTTTACACCTTTTATTGTAACAAATAAAAGTAGAAGTCTTAAAACTAAAGAACTAAGGGATGTGTTACCTGAAAACAATAAGGGTATGAATGTTGTGCCTCAACTACTTACTAATGATTCGGAAGGCTTTATTAATACTTCTAGGAAATTACAGGATTTAGGATATAATGAAGTTAATTTAAATTTAGGCTGTCCTTCAGGAACCGTTGTTTCAAAAAATACAGGCTCTGGGTTTCTCGCTAAAAGAGAAGAACTTGATATGTTTTTAGAGGAAATATTCAAAATGGATGATATGGAGATTTCTATAAAAACTAGAATAGGAAAGGATAGTCCAGAAGAGTTTTATGAGCTTATAAAAATTTATAATAAATATCCTATAGAGGAATTAATCATTCATCCTAGAACACAAAAAGACTTTTATGGAAATAAGCCTAATTTAGAGGTGTTTAAAGATGCACTATCTTTAAGCTCTAATCCGATATGCTATAATGGTGATATTTTTACTACTGATAATCATGAAAAGTTAATAAAGGACTTTCCAAAGGTAAATAAAATAATGATAGGTAGAGGAATAATAGCTAATCCAGGACTTATAAATGAGATCAAAAACAATACTAATTTAGATAAAGAGGTACTTAAAGATTTCCATGATGAAATTTTTAGTGGATATAGAGAATTCTTAAATGAAGAAAGAAATGCAATGTTTAGAATGAAAGAATTATGGGGATACATGAGTCACATATTTTCAAATAATGAAAAGTATGCTAAGAAGATAAAGAAGTCACAAAGGTTAAGTGATTATGAACAAGTGGTTTCAAGTTTATTTAGGGAACAGGAAATCATAAAGGAGAGAATCATATGAAAACAATACAAGTAGTAGCAGCTGTAATAAAAGAGGAGGAAAAGATATTTATTACACGCAGGGGATATGGTGATTTTATTGATATGTGGGAATTTCCTGGAGGAAAGATAGAAGAGGGTGAATCTAAAGAAGAGGCACTTATACGTGAGATAAAGGAAGAACTAGAGTTAGATATAAATATATTAGACTTTTTAACTACAATAGATTATGATTATCCAAACTTTCATCTTACTATGCATTGCTTTATTTGTGAGATTTCTTCTGGAGAGTTAAACCTAAATGTCCATAACGCAGCTAAATGGATTACCTTTCATGAATTAGATAGTCAAAAATGGATTCCAGCTGATGTTTTGGTTATTAATGATTTAAAAAGATACAAGAAAAAGGTACTAGCTAAGTAGTACACTAATATTTATATTGTTATTAATTTATTATATCCTTATATTACCTATGCATAATATAAGGATAATTCATACATTTAATTAAGGATTAGTTTATTCTGAAAAATCCCTTTAGTTTAAGAAGTTATATAGTCATAAATATCTTCTCTTATAGGAGTAACTAATTGATATTTAATTTCTACAGCTGTTTTATTAGTGTTTTTCATAATAAATTGTATGGGTTTTCCTATAGCTTTAATTTTGCCGAGGAAGTAAAATTCTTTTGAAACTTTATCATCCTTATTTTTCCTAACAAATAAGCTCATTTCAACACCATTTTCTTCAGCACTATAAGCTTGTACTATATCATCAGAAGTTATTGTTCTACCTACCTTTGATATAGCAATTAACTGAGAAGGGGATTGAAATCTATCTTCGTAATTAATGGTATCTGTAATATCCAAAGACTTCTTATAGTTTATAAATACAGGATAGGTTTTAGTGGTCTTATCAAATTTATATCCACCAATATTAAGAGCAACCTCTCCTTTTTTCCACTCTAGTAGTCTACAAACATCCTCATAGGTATACTTCTCATATAACTGAAGGCTAGTATTCATATATCTGTTACTGTAAAACTTCTTGTATCTTTCTATTCCAAAATCAATTAATTCTTCAACCATATATTTAAAATCATTATTTTCAAGGTGTGCTTTAAATGATTTAGAAATATTATAATCAGAATCTGACTTTTCTAAGAAGATACATTTTTCATAAGTATTTTTACCGGTGCCTGATAAAAATTCATTTGTAAGAACGTTAACCACATTGGTTTCAGTGCTAGATTTAAAGTCTATATGATAATCTTCTTTTAATCCCTTTTTGAGATTGTAAATTAGATTAGTTTCATAGTTAATGGTGTATTTAAGCATAAGTAGTTCATGAATTCTTTTACCAGAAGCTAGCTTTTTAGAAATAAATTCAATAAATAATTCCTTTGAATCATCAAGTCTTATTTCATATTCCTTCTCATACTTTTTTAGAAATATATAATAAGAGCCAAGACTTTTGCTTTGGAATATTCTTAAAGGATCAATAGATTCATAGGTATCAAAATCCGCTAAATTTGGTATTCTACCAATCTTTTGCTTAAGAGTATTGTAGCTTTCTTTAATTAGCTTAATATCATTAAAGTTAGCCCTATCAATAGACTCAAATATCTTTTTCTTAGATATTTCATCAAAATTAATAGTGGAGCAACCAGGTATTATTCTTGTGCCTTCCATAACATACTTTCTAATATTATCTTTGTTAAAAGTCCTATCTCCAGATAAAGCAATAGGAATTAAAAAGTTACTGTTATAATTTCCTATAAAGTCTATGATAACAACGTATTCTTTAAATTTGTCCTTCCTAAGCCCTCTACCTAATTGTTGAACAAAGATAATGGAGGACTTAGTTGGCCTTAACATAACAACTTGATTTACAGAGGGGATATCTACACCTTCATTAAAGATATCTACAGTAAATATATAATCTAAAGAATTATCTATTTCATCTTGTTCTAAGCGCTGAATTGCTATTTCTCTTTCATCTTGAGTATTATCTCCAGTTAGAGCCACTGTTTTATATCCATATGTGTTAAATATATCTGAAAGCTCACGGGCCTCATTCTTATCACTACAAAATATTAATCCCTTTACCCTTTCACCACAATATCCATAAAAATTAATTTTATCTATTATGTGATTAACTCTTTCTTTAGCTACTAAGGCTTTAAAATTAGACTTATCTTCAAGTTCCACACCATCCACGCTAATATCAGATACACCAAAGTAATGGAAGGGGCAAAGCAAATCTTCTTCTAAGGCTTTTTGAAGACGTATTTCATAGGCGATATTGTAGTTAAACATCTTAAAAATATCAAAGTCATCACATCTTTCAGGCGTGGCTGTCATACCAAGCAAGAATTTAGGGGTAAAATATTCAACTATCTTCTGATAGCTATTAGCTCCTGCCTTATGAACCTCGTCGATTATAATATAATCAAATTCATCCCTTCTAAAACTTTTAAGAACATCATCCTTTGATAGTGTTTGGACTGTACAAAAGATAAAATCCTTATCAATATCCTTCCTTGTTCCAGATAGAATGCCCATGGTCCTAGTATCACCAAATACATTTTGAAAGCTATTTAAAGCTTGCCTTGCTATTTGTTCTCTATGTACTATAAATAGAGCCTTTTTAGGATTATAATTTCTTAGCTCAAAAGCAGATAAATAGGTTTTTCCAGTACCTGTAGCAGAAATTAAAAGAGCTTTATCTGAGCCATCTTCCCGGATCTTATTTAATCCTTGTATGGCAGCTACCTGCATTTTATTTGGCTTAAGCTTATATTGTGAAAGCCTTGGAACACTACTTTTCCTAGCGTATTCAATCTGCTTTTTATAAATATCCTGGTAGGTTTCTATCCAATCTAAAGTTAGATCATAGGCATCATCCCAAAGTCCATTAAACTCATCAATAACATTTTCAGTTAAAGAACCTTCCTCTAAAGAAGAAATTTTTAAATTCCATTCTTTGTTTTTGGTTAAGGCTGATTGAGTTAAATTTGAACTACCAACAATTAATTTATAGTGATCATCATATTTAAATATGTAACCTTTAGTATGAAAGTTTTCTTTGCTATATAGTTTAATTTCAATATTTGAAAATTCAAGTAGTTTTCTAAGGGCTTTAGGCTCACTAAAGTTCAAATAATCTGTAGTTAATATCTTACCTTTGATACCTTTTTCATGTAAGTATTTAAGAGTTTCAAGTAAGGGTGTTATACCACTACTTGTAATAAAGGCAACGGATATAAAAAACTCCTTGCACTTAGTTAACTCAGAAATTATTTCTGTTAAAACTTTGCTACCCTTTGAGTAGTCGTTTACTATTAATTTTGGAGTTAAAGCTAGATTTGAATCTATTAAGCTATTTATGAGACCAGCTTCACTAGCTTTAAGAATCTCATTTTTAATTATACTTTTATCGCCTGTATCAATAGACTTGATGGTAATACCTTCTACGTTGTGTGCTATATCAGATTTAATTATATTACTCATATTTACCTCGCATTTTCTATATTAGTTAATGTGTAAATGATTGCATTAGTGATTATATTATAGTATAATTATACATTGCTAATTAAATATAATAGTTGTCCATTTTTACTTGATTGAAAATGATATCAGTTTGTTTATATACGTTATATTGAGATTGATGCTATAATATGACATATATGAAGTCTAAAACCTATTATATGTTTGTAGAATATTAAGGGATAAAAATTATATATAGGTAAAAGATAAAATAGGAAAAGGGTGAAAGAATATGAAATTATTAAGAAAATACAAAACTTTTATAATAGCATTTGCAATACTTTTTTTTATCTTTGCTAGAATTATCGGGATTAAAGAATGGGGAAATATTATTTTGTGGATATCTATTATACTTTTTAAAGCAGAGGATGTCATTAAATATAAAAAGGAAATTGGAATTGTTAAATTCGCTATTTTAGGTGGTATATTATTAGTCGTATGTGTATTAACAGCATTAATCTTCTTTAAGATAGGTAGTCATTTCACATTATCAACAACTTTTAAGACGATTATTATAATCGTTACTATATCAATTGATGTAGCCATTATACTTTATTTAAAAGGTAAGTTGGAAATGGTAAAATAAATTAAAGTACGGAGGGAATATAAATATGTTAAATATAGGATGTCATTTGTCTTCGTCAAAGGGATTTAAGAACATGGGTGAAAATGCCCTGAAAATTGGAGCCAATACTTTTCAGTTTTTCACTCGTAATCCAAGAGGAAGTAAAGCAAAGGATATAGACGAAAAGGATGTTAAAGAATTTTTAGAATTAGCAAAGGAAAATAACTTTGGTAAAATCTTAGCCCATGCACCCTATACATTAAATCCATGTTCAGCTGATGATAGAAATAGAGAATTCGCTATAGAGATAATGAAGGATGATCTAAATAGGATGGAATATATACCGCATAACTTATATAATTTTCATCCCGGAAATCATGTGAAGCAAGGAGTGGAAGCAGGAATAGAATATATAGTTTATGCTATAAACTCAATTTTGAAAGAAGAGCAGACAACAAAGGTCCTATTAGAAACCATGTCAGGAAAAGGAACTGAAATAGGAAGAAATTTTGAAGAAATAGCTGAAATTATAAAGGGGGTTAGTCTAAAAGATCATATAGGTGTATGTTTAGATACATGCCATATTCATGATGCAGGATATGACATAGTAAATGAATTAGATAAGGTTTTAGATGAGTTTGACAGGATAATAGGTCTTGATAAATTATGTGCTATTCATTTAAATGATAGTAAAAATCCATTTAAAAGCCACAAAGATAGGCATGAAACAATAGGAGAGGGATACATAGGATTAGATGCTATATCTAATATAATTAATCATCCGAGGTTATGCCATCTACCATTTTTTCTTGAAACTCCAAATGAACTTGAAGGACATAAAAGAGAAATAGAATTACTGAAGGGTGTATATAAGTGGTAAGGTGGACTTGTTTCTATTGAATCTAATCCACCTTCATTGTTTAGGAACCACTTCTTAAAGTATTCCCATAACCCTTATCATTGTCACCAACTCCTGCACCATCTGCAAGTGCTGTTATTGGAACTGATGTTAACACTAGAAGTAAACACAGTAAGGTGGATATTATCTTATTAACCTTCCTCATGTATATCATACCTCCTTATCTTATCGTTTATGCCCTATAAACTCTTACCTGCTTACCTTAGTGCCTAGTTCCCATCTCCTAAGCCTGGACCATCATAAGGTGTGAAACCATCAGTCTTCTCCATCATATCCTTTATAAAATCGTCTGCTCCATTAGAACTGTATCCATCTGCGTCTACTTCGCTGTTTCCTCCACCACCATTGTTAGCTGGCTTACTTGGTTGTGGTGTTGGCTTTTCAACAGGTGCTTGTGTTGGCTTTTGTGCTGGTTTCTCTTGCTTTGGCACTACCTTTGGTGTTGGTGGTGCTGGTGGTGTATCAGGTAAACTCTCTATCTCTAAGACTGTTGTTCCTAAACTCTCTGCTGTTTCCTTTAATATCTTATCTATCTCTGCTTGTGGTATGCCTAACTTTGTTATAGCTGCTTTAGTTGCATCATACTGTAGCTTAGCCTCCCAAAGTGTGATTCCCACACTCAATACCTTGTTAGGGTCAGATGGCATACCTTCTGTTTCTATCCAATCATTACCGTACTCTAATCCTTCCTCTGTTACCCCTAATACCTCTGGCTTTCCTGTTGATACCTTAAACTTATCTAAGTTGATTTTACCATACTCTCCCTCACTTAAATATCCATAAGCTTTGTTTTTAGCTAACTGTGTATTTGCTATTAACATGATTGATTCTGACTTACTTAGTGGTTCGTCCCATCTTGATTCGTCCGATGTTAATAATCCTAAGTTTTTAGCTACTACCATTGCCTTATAAACCTCTTCTTGCATACCCTTATTGTTGTTTTTTAACATATAGGCTAGTGTATATGATTGCCACCTATCCTTCGCTACTATCTCTTTACTCTCCTTGTCTTTATACTTAAAACCCGCCTTTAATGCTAAATCTCCTGCATTCTTATTATCTTTAAATGCCTTCTCTTTACCTGTCACCTTTGACATTTCATCTTTGAAGTGTTTATTAACTAACATATAGATGGCCTCTGACCTTGATATGCTACCACTATATGAATTACCATCTAAACTCTTATTCTCTACTGATAAGAAACCATATTCATCTACGCCTTGTGCAAACTTTGTATGACTTGTAGCACCACCAACTGCTGTCTCGAAGTTCTTATCTATTTCTATCTCCTGTACTCCGTTTTCTGTCTTGTATACTAACTCATAGAACTGCTCTCTTGTTAATGACTGTGTGCCATTAAATGATTCAGGGTTAGTTGCATCTGGCATTAAATTATAGTAGGCATTTATAGATGCCGCTATTGCGTCATTATCACTGTCAGCTACATCTGTATAAACTCCATTCCCTAGCTTAACTAGCTTACCTTTTACTTCACTACTATCCCAATACTTAGTAACGAATGTCTTATTTCTAAATGCGTCCTCTAAGGTTGTATTGCCTTCTCTGTCACCTGCCTCGTCTACATATAAACAGCCTGACTTACCATTTACACCTTTCTCCGTTACAATGTTAATGTTGAACAACTCGTCAAACTCTTGCCTAAACCCTTGGTTAAATGTCTTAAGTTGGTCTAATTGTACCCAATCTAGTTCCTCCTGTTGCTTTCCATTTTCCTCAATGTCATAATTAGGACTTGCTAATTCTAATGTTATTGTTTCACCTTTATCTATCATCTTTACCATATCTTTTGAGCTTGTAGCAAAACATCCTGTAAGCCTTGAAACTAATATTATCAGCGATATTAATATTATCAGTGACACTACGGATATTATTACCCTTTTCTTACTCATGACTTTACCCCACATATGTATTTCCCCCTAATAAATATCATTTTTAAATTACATTAATCAAAAATCTAATAAGCTTAATCATTATGATTATACACCATATTTAACCAAAGAAGTAGCCATATAAACCCATAGCTTCAGCCAAGTAAAGTCAGGCAACCTTTGATTTAACTCACCATTAATTCCTTTATAGCTTCAAAGTAATTGGTCTACCAATTTAGTAGGGTTAATATATTTACTCTCATTTTTAATATGAAAACTCATAAAAAAAGCACTCCATTAAGTTTTACTCTAATGAAATGCTTATCTCTGGTAATTTTCTGGACCTCCAGGTGTTAGATGGGGACGAAGTTACCTTCTTGCTATTTGCCACTTCTAATATTTCTGTTTAAGCGCAGTTTTCCATTTTCTTCTACCCTGGGTTCCTTGTGAGGACATGCTTTGCTGGACTCACTTGCTACTGGGCCTCTCAGGTGTAGGTGGGAACGAAGTTAACCTCTTGCTGTTAGAGTATAATTTTAGTAGGCAGAACTAGTATAAAAAACTATATAAATAAAAGGAGATGCAAAAACATCTCCCCAATACATAAATTATCCATTATAATTTTATTATCGAGACAAAACTGAATGGAGTTGAATTTATGTATAATGTTAGTTTAAATGAAAACGGCTTAACTTTCAAGGAGATAGAGAAAAAGATTTATAAGATGGTTTGTGATGAAGCCTGCAATGTTTTAAAAAATGTGTTGGAAGCTTTAGATAAAAAGTTACTTAAAGAAAGAGATATTAAAGTATATAGAAATAAGGGACTTAAAAAGACTTGTTTAAGAACGATTATGGGGGATGTTGAATATTCAAGACGTATCTATCAGTTTGAACTTGAAGATGGTAAAACAGCCACTAAGTTTCTTTTAGATGAGTATCTAGGCATGGACACTATAGGGAATGTATCTATAAATCTTGTAGAAACTATTTTAACCAACTTGTCAGAAGTATCTTTTAGAAAAACAGCTGAAAATATAAAAACAATGTGTAATCAGGAAATTAGTGCTCAAGGAGTTTGGAACATAGTTCAAACGGTTGGAGAAAAGATAAATGAACTAGAAAAGCGTAAGATTGAACTAAATGAAAAAGGTGCGTTGAAAGGCGAAAAGGAAGTACCAGTGCTATTTCAAGAGCAAGACGGGGTGTGGTTATCCATTCAGGGAAAGGATAGACCAAAGGGTAAGAATAGAAAAAAAGAACTTAAATTAGCAGTATCTTATACAGGGTGGAAGTTGCGTCCAGGCAGTAAAAAAGAATATGTTGTTATTGATAAAACTGTTTGTGCAAGTTTTAATAGTTCTAGCCACTTTAAAAAAGTTGCGGAAGCAACCATTGCTGAAAAGTATAATGTTGATGAAATAGAAACTAGGATATTAAATGGAGATGGTGCAAAGTGGATAAAAGCAAGCTGTGAAGATCAAGACATACACTTTCAACTGGATCCATTTCATATAAGCCAAGCAATTATTCGAAAAGTAAGTGATAAAAAAGAACAGAAAGTCTTACTTAAGTTATTTAGGCAAGGAAAAGTTGATGAAGGATTAGAATTAATTGTTAATATGATGATAGAAAATAATAAAGATGAAGTTGTTTTTAAAAAGCTTACAGAACTATACGACTATTTTGTACATAATAAAGAGGGCCTAGTTCCATATAAATTAAGAGACAATATAACTATGCCTACGGCACCCGAAGGGATAGAATATAGGCAATTAGGGACTATGGAACATAACATTTGCGATGTGTTAGCACATAGAATGAAAGGTAGAAAAATGAGCTGGTCTATTAATGGAGCCGATAACTTATCTAAAATTTTAGCAGAAAAGTTCAGCAATAGATTATTTAGTACCTTGGATAAGATCTATAAAAACATTATACCGAAGGGCGTTATACATACTGTAATTCGTGAAATACCTTTATCCGCTTCCGCGGTTAATAAAAAGGGTACGAAATCTAAAGAATATAAGATACATACCGCACCTATCCCTTATAGTGGAGCCGCGGTTACTTTGGGAAGAAAAGTAATATAAAAACTTTGTGGATTAAAAGAATTTGAAGATCTTAGCTACAATTAAGAATAAAAATGGGTAGGGTAAATTATAAATACCTCATGTAAAGTAATGGATAATAAATTAAATAAAATAGTTGCCCACTTTTACTTGACTCAAACTGTAGGATTAGATTTGTTGATTCTACTATTACAATGTGATTAAATAGACTAAATACTTAAACTTAGCAGATGAGAATCTACAATAGAACTATCTTTAATATTGTGGATTATTGAATTTCCAAGGTTTATTTAGATAAATTATGTGCGAAGTTTAAGTAACTAATAAAATTATAACATAATACGTCATAAAACATAAGTTAGAAATTATCCAGTTTGTCTTAATAAGAATTATGACAAACTCAAATCTATTCATGATTTTAGTAAAAGTATAATGGTATTTATTAGTTTTATATACTAACATATTTTTTTGGATAATACTATATTTTAGTTTCTTATGTAAAGGTTAATATTCTGGTATAGTGGAACACACCTAAAAAACAAACGCTTCTGCGTACTTAATTTTCAAAAGAGATTTCTTACTGTCAACGATATACTATCTTCCTCTATTATTGATAGCATTGGTACTAGAAATTTGATTTACTTTATAGTACAAAAATAATCATTAAACAACGAAAAAATTAAAATAAATTTAACTCAAACTTCGCATATAAATATTTCCTTATGAACCTTGAAAATTCAATATTTGACCAGAATTATATATACCTTATATTGCTTTTAAAAACACTTCATTTTTGCTTGTATGACGCCTTACAATTAGATCTAGAGATAGCAAAAAACAATATCAGTCCGTTAAAACCTGTGTTTCTTTTGATATTTGTCGAAAATAGTAGAACGAAATAAGTGGACTCTAATCTTCTTGTATGTTAATCTTTATACAAATTAACCTCATAGATTTATTAAGTATTTCCAAATTTCACTGTTTAAGATACAATAAATCCTGTGTAGGTTAAAATACACTTGTGTATCTACAAACTTTAAGTTAAGTTTAGTCAACTATTGAAACTACAAGGTTTGACTAGAAAAATCAACTGCGAAGTTTGAGTAAATTTAACTTAAATTTATTTTAATCAATCAGTAGTTGCAATATGCCGTTTGTAATTTTTTCATCTTCTCTAAACACAAATTCTAATTAAAAAATTTATTAACTATATATATGATGACGAAAACAATATACTTTCAAATTTAACGGAGGTGTTCATGATGGATATCGAAAGATACATATTTGATGTATCAAATTACATAAGCTTTATCGACTCAAGTAAAGTAGTAATAAAGGCGACTACTAAAAGATTTCAAGTGAAAGGCGATAATATATCAACAGCCATTAGAGATATTATTGATTACTTTACGTCACCAATTTCGATTAGCGAAGTTGTTTTATTATTAAAAGATAGATATTCAGAAAATTCTCTAAAATCATTGATCAGTCTTCTTATCGATAAAAAAGTATTAATTGATGAGAGCTATTCAGAACATTTAAAAATGTATAGTAGAGATTACTTAGAAAAAATAAGATATTATAGCATAGGAGAAAAAACATTAGAGAGTTTGGTCGACGAATTGAATTCTATGAATATTGGGATTATCGGGCACAAGCAATTTATAGATTGTTTATTGTATGAATTGCTAAATGGAGGTTTATTTCTAAATTTTAATCTCGGAGTGACTGATAGGATTGATAGTCTAAATACTTACAAAGAAGAACCCACAGCAAGTATTACATATTTTCCAAACATAACAGAAGCGAAATGCCTAGATGATTTTGTAGAGAAAAGTGATTTTATCATTGTGTCTAGTAACTATCGCGATCATTATCTATACAATCGAGTAAACGAGGCCTGTTTAAAAAGGAACAAAGAATGGGTCCGTATTATGATTGATGGAAATTATTCAGAGATTGGACCACTATTTATCCCTGATATAACAAGCTGTTATTCCTGCTTAAATATTAGAGAAGTGTCAAACATGACAGAAGATATGTATGTGTTTGATGATTTAGATAAAAACTCTAAAATTCACGAAGAACAGCGAAATATTCAAATTGGATTGTATTCTATTTACCATTTTAATCACTTGGTCTCTGGTATTGCATGTTCAGAAATCATGAAGTATTTCACAGGGATAGATTGTAATTTACTTAGTCAAGTAGTTCGAATCAATAGTGATGACTATGAAGTACAGAAAGAAAAAATTTTCAGATACCATTCATGTCCCACATGTTCTGAAAGAAGGTGAGTTTAGGAGATGCATATTTCTAAAAACATTTTAGACCTCAACAAAACTTTAGAATCCATGGAGAAAATTTATTCGCCAAAATATGGTTTAGCAAACATGATTACTACACAAGATTTAGATCACATTAATATTTCCGATAATTCTAATGTTTACACAATCGGAAATGTAATTCCTATGTTTAACACGCAGGTTAAAAATACGAATTGTACGACATGGGATGGAGGAGGAGTTGCCCTAACTCGAAAGAAAAGCTTAGTTAAAGCCTATGGTGAATTTATCGAAAGATATTGCGGAAATAATAGTGAAAATAATCATGATATAGATATTATTTTTGATTCTTACATTAATCTAAAATCAAAAGCGAACTGTCTTGACTTTACTGACTTAATTCATTTTGATGACGATCTATATGATGAACCCGGATTTCTTTATTCAAACTACACTAAAGATAAAACTCTTTCATGGGTTAAAGGGAAAGACTTTATTGATGGAAAAGATATATGGCTGCCAGCACAAAAGGTTTTTTTAGGTATCAAACTTCTTAGAGGAGAACGTCCACACATTACATGGTTATCTACAGGTTTAGCTTGCGGAAAGGATTACCACAGGGCTACCCTAAGTGCATTATACGAGGTCGTAGAACGTGACTCTTTTATGCTAACATGGCAATTAAAACTACCTGGAAAGCTAGTTATTGTAGATCATATTCAAAACCAAGAGTTATCTGATCTATATAAACATATTTGCAGTCATTTAGTGGGAGATGATTTTTTATTTATTTATGATATTAGCAGAACAGAAGGTATTTATACCTTTCTGACCTTTATAAGAAATGATAACCCTGATTCCTTTGGTCTTATCACTTCAGCTGCGTCGGACATTAGCGCCGAAAAAGCTCTTCTAAAATCGCTTGAAGAGTTATGTCAGACTCAATTAGCGGCATACACTGAATTAATAAAAAACAAAAAACAATGCCAAGCTTTGGAGAAAGAAGAAATCACGGATTTGTTCAAACATACTTTATACTATAGCACAGGTAGACGTAGTCATGAGTTTGACTTTATCTCTAAGTCTGACTGTCAAGTTCAATTAAGTGATATGAAAGATTTGTTTGAGGGCTCAGATAAGGAAGCTCTAGAATATTTAAAAAACCTCTTTAAAGAAAAAAATCAGCCAGTATTTATAGCAGATGTTACCCGAAATGAAATAAGAGAGTGTGGCTTTTGCGTAGTTAGAGCTATTGTAAGTGGATATAACGACTTAGAGTATTCACACCAGATAAGGCTACTCAAAAATAAAAGACTGCGGAAATACCAAAAAAAATACAATACATCAATAAATGATGCTCCGCACCCATTTCCATAACTCATACTAGAAAGGATGTAGTGCTTTTATGATAAATATGTTTCCTAAGCGTAACTTAGCATTAGAATATCATGAAAACTCAAAAGAGTTACCCCGAAATTTACCTTTTAATCCAAAGATACAGTACAAAATATATCCTAGTGCTCCAAATATTGAATTAACAACTATTACTTTGGATAAGCAAATAGAGGCAAATGAATTCGTTAAAATATTGTTGTCCCGAAAAAGCACCCGAAACTTTAAACAGGACGGCATTAACTTAAAGGAACTTTCACAATTATTGCCTCTGAGTTTTGGATTGCGGAATCAAAATTCATCAAGTGATATTTTCCGTACGTATGCTAGTGCAGGTGCTCGTTACCCAATTGAAGTCTATCCCGTAGTTTTACGTTCAAATGACATGGAGTTAGGAATTTATCACTATAATGTTGTTGATAATGCATTGGAGTTTATAAAATCCGGTGATTACAGTCAAAAAATCTATGGCTTTTATGAAGATCAACAATTTGTATCTAGCGCTCCGTGTATAATCTTCTTTTCCATGGTATTTGAAAGAACTATGCAAAAATATGGAGAGAGAGGCTATAGGTTTATTTATCTTGATGCTGGGCATATGAGTCAAAACCTATATTTGATGGCAGAATATTTGGGGCTTGGAGTTGTGGCTCTTGGAGCAGGAATGAAAAGTGATGATAAAATCGATAATTTAATTGGACTTACTCATACAATAGAGAATACCTTTCTTGGTTTTGCAGTTGGATTACCTGGTATTGTTGAATAATAGTAGGTCCTATTAATTATAATTTAACCATGCAAAGGAGGTGAAACCATGAAAAATTCTAACATGAATGAAGCCCTAGATCTTATGTGGACAATGGAGGAAGAAATTTCTGTTACTTCAGCAACAGGTCCACCTACACAGGATGATCCTATTGGTGGTGGTGGTGGTAGTGGTGGTGGAATAACAACCGCTTGTTGTTGTAGTGTACCATCTGTTCTTACAAAGTGGGTCTGCCCTAATTAATTTTAGCAAATTTAATTCTAAAATAGTTTTATAGAATTAAATACTTATTAAAACTTGTAGATTTTTGGATGCATATTCGTAGATAAACTTTTTAAATCTACAAAAATAGTGAGCGGAATCTATAAAGCATATTTGAATTCCGCTCTTGTGTATCCAAAAAACAAATAGTAGTAATTAATCTGTATACTTATATATATCTCTGCTTAGTATTGAAACTAGAATACATTTTCTATTTACCCTTAATTAATTACATAATTTATAACTAAGTTTATTAAATACTAAGCAGAATACTTAACTATATTATGCTGTCTGGCTGTAAGCTTTTAATGTTTGTTCCTATCAATCTGTTTTATTGGAGATATCATCGCCATAGGATATCTATTCTAATCTTTATTTAGAGAGACTTGTGTAATAGAATCAAACTAAAAAAATAAAAGAGGTATTATAATGTTAATCTTTAATAATTTACTAATAAACAACAATTCAGATAAGTTTCAACCATTTTTGGTTAATTTACTTTCTGGTCGGCGAAGATTGCTTAGTAATTATGAGGCTGTTCTAGTAAAAAACATGAGTAATCAAGACCAGTCTTTTTCTATTGAAGAAAAAGCTCTATATGAGAAGCTAATCAGTGAAAAACAATTTTTGACAAATAGTGCACGTCGTGAAATCGAAAATAAATTAGTTGAGATGGGTTTTTTTAATATACAAAATAAATATGCAAAAGATTACGGTTTTTCGATTGAATTAACAAGGTTCTGTAACATGAGCTGTCCTTATTGCTATGCTCATTCACGTTTAAACAAAGGTAAAAGCATGACAAAAAAACACGTTGATGCAATTTATGATTTTTATCGCATATACGCGGATGAACAAATTAAAATTTATGAGACACCATATATCCGAATCACCGGTGGTGAACCATTAATTAATCAGGATACTGTAGATGTTATAAGTTATATCGCTTCAAAATGGGAAAAAGCAAAAATTTTACTTTTTACAAACGGAGTGAATTTGTTAAAGTATTATGATAAACTTCCTCTTGATAGGTTTGGAGAAGTTCATGTTTCCTTAGATGGTACAAAAGATGTACATATTCATCGTCGCTACAATAATATCAATCCCGATACCAATATATATGAAAACATACTTTCTGGTGTGCAAAAACTAATATCTGATAAGGTAAATGTAAAGATAAAAATGGTTTTAGATAAGACAAACTATTTGAAAGTTGGTGATTTTAAAAAATTATTAGAAGAAAGGGGCATCTTAGATTCCCCCTATTGTGAAATACTTCCTGGAATAACACTTGATTATCATCATCCGTTAGATATTATGGAAGATTCTAATAGTAAGCTTGATATTGAAGCAATACAGAGTCATTTAATAGAAAACCAATTAGCTCCTCCTCTTTTCCCAAGCTACTCAAGATTATTTAAAGTTCTTTCTAGGTCTAAGAATGAGCCTTATCTCCCAAAACACCGAAGATGTGAAAGTGAGTTTCTCTCAAAATATTATTTCTCTTGTAATGGGAATATTTATTTCTGTGATTGCTTTGATGAAAATGACGGTATAGTTGGTACATTCTATCCCAATATTAACCTTGATGAAACTGCTATATCTAATCTTTTAAATAGAAGTGTTCTTCAAAATAAAAAATGCAATGATTGCGCTTACAAGTTTGTATGCTTAGGTGGGTGTCCAATTTCTGCTAGAACAAAACAAGTAGAAATGGCATGTGGGATTTATTCAGATGAAGTATTCCTAGATAATTTAGAATTTAACTATTATTGGATTAAATAACCACACAAACAATAAAAGGAGATCTATCATGAAACTAACAAGAGCGTCTATAGGTAATAATTTGCTATTTATGTCTAAAATATTAGAGGGTCGATAAAATGGAAATCTTTAAATTTTGTAAATCATACTTGCTTTCACAAAAATATAATATTTTTCTTTATATTATATTAACTCTCCTATCATCAGCAATTAGTATTGTTTCCCCTTATGTTCTAGGTGGATTTGTGGACAATCTAATCGAAGGTGCAGATACAAGTATTATCTCTCATTTTTGCATTGTTTTTGGAGGGCTTAGTCTAATCAAAATACTCAAAAATTATGCAACATCAATGTTATACACAAAGATGCAAATTCAGATGGGTTATAGCTTAAATATTGATGTTATTCGACATATTCAAAGCTTATCTTTGTCCTTTATTAATCATAAAGATGGTATGTATTTAAATCAACGCATAAATGGAGATTCTTATCACCTTTTTATATTCTGTTTAACAACATTGCAGAATATTATATTAAATCTTATACTTCTCATTTTTCCATTTGTGCTATTGTTGTCCCTTAATTCGTTGATTACAGTCATTATGATCGCATTTATTTTTATATATACCACTCTTTATTTATTGCTAAAAGAAACACTTTATAAAGCTGGTCTTGCATTTAAAGAAAGTCAAGCAAAGCTTTTTTCAAGCTTATATGAACAATTAAAGTATATAAAGTTGCTCAGGTTGAATTCTATTCAGCCTGAACTTAATAAAAGAGCAGAAAATAGTTTTTTTGAATTTAAGGAAAATGCTATATATAGCCAAAAAGCAAACTTTGTTTATAACAGCTTGGATGGCATTGTGGCTTCTTTCGCTCAAATCACTTTATTTGTAGTCGGTGGATTACAAGTGATTAATGGGAATTTCACTATAGGAATGTTTACTATATTTAGCAGTTATTTTAAGATGATGTTTGAAGCTAGTAGATATTTTTTCGGATTAGGGTCGACATACCAAAGTGCAAGAGCTTCCTACAATAGAATAAAGGATATCTTAAAGTTCAAAAAAGAAACTAATGGTAATTTAATTATAGACGAAATAAATATAATTGATCTGAAAGATATCAGCTTTAATTATAACAATTTCCAGCTTATTAACAATTTATGTGATACTGATAGTTCATTCGATCTTCAAAAGGAAGATATAGAAAATTCAAAATCTAAAGAAAAAAATGTAATTCATTCGTTCAGTGCTAAATTTTCGAAAGGAAATATATATGCAATAACAGGTTCTAACGGAACTGGTAAATCTACGATAGTTAATTTAATAACGGGACTTTACGCGGATGAATATACTGGAGAAATAAAATATGATGGCCAGTGCATTCGGAAAATAGATATGGTTTCGACAAGAAAAAGATTAATAGGAATTGCAGAGCAGGAACCCTTGTTAATCAATGATAGCATTTTATATAATCTTACTTTTATAGACCAAATAAATCAACCTATATCAAATTCTTCCATTAAAGATACCCGCGAGTGTAAAAAAAATCAAAAGTTATTACTTGAAGATTATTTGGAAATATTAGATATGCAGCGTTTTATTGATGAAAATAATCTTTCTTTCATAATAAACGAAAATAATACAAATATATCTGGAGGAGAAAAACAAAAAATCTCTATTTTAAAAGTGTTGTTTAAAGACCCTGAAGTAATGATTTTCGATGAGCCAACATCTGCTTTAGATTTAAAAACAACCAAAAAATTTATAGACTATTTACAGAGCATAAAAAAACATAAAATTATTATTCTTATCACACATAATGAGTATGTTGCAACTTGTTGTGATGAAATTTTAAATATAAAGGGTTGCCTTTCCAGAGAGAGGAAATAAAAAACTTATAAGTGATATTTATGTTAACTTAATCAACAACCAAAATTTTGAAACGGCAGAGCTAGTAACTATGATTTTAAAGCAAGAGAAAAACAATTAAATTTATTCGAGAAGTAACAAAAGCTAACAATTATTAAGTAGACTTTTGTTGCTCTTTCTTGATATGATATTATTATGTTAGGTTTAAATAAGTGAGAAACCTTTATTTTTCAAAAAATATCTAAATCTGTTGTTGTAGGCAGAAACGGCTTTAATACAATTTAATCTATTCTGAAGATAATTAATGAAATGTGTATTTCTGGGGTTGACATAAGTATAAATATTAGGGAGGAGAATATATGGAGATTTTTAAAATTATAATGGAAGTTATTTTGGTTATTGTCATAAGCTTTATGATTGGTTGTGGCACATCAATAATCCATGAACTTGGACATGCTATACCAGCGCTAGTATTAACAAAAGATCGAGTGAAAATAACTTTAGGTAGATTGGGTGAAGATAATAAAGAGTTTAAAATAATAAGAATAGGAAGATTAAGCATTGTGATAAGTAGTCTTAATCCTTTTATAGGGTGGACAAGCTGGAATGAATCTCAGCTTACAGAAAATAAAAAAATAATAATTAGTGCTGGAGGACCAGTTGCTTCTCTAGTTATTCTCTTAACTCTATTGCTCATAAATAAAAATGTAGGTAATGAATTATTATTGGGAATCTTTCGTTTAAAAGCATTGATTACTATAACAAAAAATTTTGCATTAGCTGGTTTTATACTTACAGTTATTCCAATAAAAAATAATAATTATACTAGTGATGGATACAAAATATTAAAGTTAATAAAGCTCAATAAGTATAAATAAATAATTATATTTGTATATTCTTTAAAAAAACTTACGATTTCCGAATTATCACAATTCAAATCACAGTAGTTATGCAAAAAAGTTTCTATTGTCAAATATCGGGGTCAGGTATTTTAAAAATCTGATTCCTTTTTTTTATTTTCAAAATCTTTAGATATAGCGAAGTATTCTTTTATCAAAATCATCGAGATTTCAACAACCAAAAGACCTTCTTTAATTCACCGATTCAAATTTGTCCTATAATCTATAAAAGAAGAGTTTTGTAGGAAATTATGGAGATTATCTTTTAAACAATAGGTATTTCTCAAGTCGTCATAATACCAAAATATCACCTTTAATTATTGATATTGCTCTTTGTTTAGCGATTCGAATTTTTTTAAATAATGGACTTGCTACGCTTAAAATATCTTCGATATTTCGGGGTTAGTTTTTACTGAAATCGGACTCGAATGTTTTCAAAAGCCCAAAAATATTGTATAACAAACTGAAACTTATTAATGATAATCATCACTTTTGGGAAGAAAGATGTTACAAGATATGTATAAAAAAACACACATATCTATGATAATGTATTAGAATTGACATCGTCCCTTAGTTTAACACATTGTAAAATATTTTCTAGCACTTTTATTGTGAAAAGTAGAATATCAGGTACTTCGTGAGAAACTCTATCTACAAGGATATACTAGAGCTTATTGTCTCTAGCATGTCCTTTAAATACATCGATAAAAATATGTGGGAAGGATATCTGGAGACTCGAGACTTGGTTGAAGATTTTATCAATTGGAATTTTAAAATAAACTTCGATTTAATTTAACTATTCTTTTAAATTTGTTACAATGACACCCCTTTGTTATATAAAAACTTTGACCCGATATCAACTTTTTGTCTTGATCTTATTACTTTAATTGCAAAGAATTTTAGGATACATCAGCGTTTCTTTGAAAATAAAAAATGCTGATGTATCCTAAAAAGGAGCCCTCAACATTTATTATAGAGCTAAAAAACAAGCTTGACAAAGCTTTTAATCTCGGGAAGTTATTTTTCACATAAACTTAAAAATTTAATTTTCATATAAAAAATCAAGAATTAAATATTATGTTATATGGAAAAAATAGAATTTATATTTTAGACTCATTAACATCTTTGAATATTTCTAATCGCTTAAAGGCTTTTTTAGACAAAATCTTACTTAACACAGATTTTATTTAGCATCTATGATGCTTTCCCTAGTTTTATTGAATTTAATTCTCTATATTCAATTGTTGTCATATAATCCAAAGATCCATGTATTCTTTGATATTATACCAATAAATATGCTCAGCTAACTATAATTGTAGTTTATCCAAAGTCTCAAACTTTCTTTGATATATAAATTCTATTTTTAGTATTTTATTAGTGGCTTCACTCACTGCATTATCACATGGATTTCCTTTTCTACTTAAAGATCTATCTATTTTAAAAGTATTTAAGATGCCGTCTATTAGTTTATTATTATACTCGTTGCCACGATCTGAGTGAAATATACTTATGTCTTTTAAAGAATAATTACATCTTAATATTGCAGTTTCTATCAGCTCAGTATTTTTGTTAGCACCTGCTGAATAAACAATAATCTCTCTATTATATAAATCTATTAAAGTACATACATAGTTCCATTTGTTACCTACTCTGACGTAAGTTAAATCGCTTACATCTACTTCTAGCTTGTCTCTATTGCCAAACTCTCTATCTACTATGCTTGAATTAGTTGACTCATTACAGGCAGTTTTATGAATTTTATTTTAAGCTACTGTGTAGTTAGATACTAAAGAATTTTCCTTCATAATTCTAGATATTCTTCTTCTAGAAATTTTATACTCTAGTTTATCTAATTCCTTTTTTATCTTTCTTGTTCCATAGTTATTTCTACTACGCTTAAAGATATTCTTTATGTGTTTTGTAATTATTAATTCTTCATTTGAAGAGGTGGAATCTTCTTTATTTAAATGATAGTACACTAAGCTTCTTTCAATATTTAAAAATCTACACATAGCACTAATACCGTATTTCTCTCTATTGGAAATGATAATATCTATTTTTTGCCTAGTAGTAGTGCAGCTTGCTTTAAAATATCATTCTCCATTTCAAACTGTTTAACTCTTTTTCTAAGTTCAATTAAATCTTTTTCCTCTTCTGCTTTATTATCATCAATATTAAAGGAACTAGATTCATTGTATCTTATCACCCATTTTCTAATAGTAGATGCTTCTAGTCCAAATTTTGGATTTTAATCTAATATATGAAAACACACTCCATAGAGAGTAAAAATAACTTCATTTTCACCTTTTGGGAAATCTGAAACCTCAACACGTTTTATCTTAAATATTTTTTCATATAGTTCTAATGCCTTTAAACTATTTCAACTACCATATTTATTTCCACTCCGGTTTTCATCATTTGACCTCCTTTTATTTTTATTGTTAAATTTCTTAATATATATTTACCCTGGTTAATCTTTCTCAATTTATTATTAATGAGTTTGTCTTAATGCTAATTATGACAAATTCATAAAAAATTTACAGAACAATTGATATTACAAGGATAGAGTGTGTTTTATGCTTTATCCTTTTTTCTTTTATTTATTTTAGATTGTCTTAATACATTATATAATATAGTTAAGTAAAACTAAAAAAGAAGGTGTAAAAAGAAAAATAGGTTATTTTGAAAATTCTATAAAGTGGATAGGGCTATACATCTAGATATAATCCAGATGTATAGCCCTATGTGTTAAGATAGTTGATGTACAATAAATAGATTATGATGTAATTAGGTTTAATATATCAGAAAAATAATATATTAAAACCTACAAAAACTATGTTTTATAATTAAAAAAGTAAAAATTTATTATTTATTCCATTTCCTTTTCCAATTAAATATAGATTAATAAACTAGAAAATCTATATTTTAAATAGATTAATTTGTAGAAGTTTTTATTAAGAAAACTACAAAAATTTATATATCTACAGAAACTATGTGAAATAATAAAAAAGATACTACTTGTTTTCTAATTAATTCTATCAATCTTTAAAAATAAATGAACGAGAAAAAAGCCACTTATTTAATTTGTTATAATTAATCCTGAATTATTCACAACAATTTAATAATATAGCATCAATAGCTTGAATTCACTAGGTTTTACTGCTTTTAGTTCTTCACCTAATAAGTGAAGAAAAAACTATAGAAAAAGGGCTCCAACTTTGTTAAAATGTAGTTATCAGACATCACTAAAACAAAGGAGGAACCCTTATGTATAGTTTAGCAAGTGAGTCCAGCAAAGCATGCCCTCACAAGGAACCCAGGGTAGAATAAAATGTAAAACTGCGATTAAGTAGAAATATTAGCAATCGCAAATAGCAAGAGTGTCACCTTGCTTCCTCCAGCACCCCAGCGTCCCAGTAAACTCTAGGTAAAAGCATTTCATTAAAGTAAAATTTAATGAAATGCCTTTTTTATAAGTTTTCATATTAAAAATGAGTGCAAAGATATTAACCATACTTAATATCAGGTGGTTCTTCTTTTTTTCTTCTAGATTGCTATATGTTGTGGATAAGTCTACTTTATATAATATATATTGTGATATAATTATATTAGGGAGTAACATATAGGAAAGGATGAAGGAATATGAAGATTGAGAAAGAATATAAGCTCAATAATGATGTATATTTGAACATGAATTGAAATAAAAAATATAGTAAATATTATAGGCACAGAAGGATTGATAGAAAAGTGGTGAACTTAACAGATTATAATAGATTTCTAGAAATACTAAATCAAACTAAGGGAATTCATAATGCATTGAATGAATTCATGAAATATGATTTTATATACCATTCAAATAAAATAGAGAGTAGCGCTTTTACTATAGAAGCTTTGCAAATGTTATTTGAAAAGAATATTGTTACTGGAACACATACGTTAGATGATGTTCAAGAAACAGTTAACTCATTTTATACTTTTGATTTAGTTATAGATAGTATAGACAATGACTTAACCTTGGATATGATAAAAAGTTGGCATGGTAGTCTAATGTATAGAACTAAACTGTACGATTTAGGACTTGCAGGAGTATTTAAAAAGTATCAAAATAAGATATTAGGAGCTAAATTTGATACTGCTAACCCCTTAGAAGTTGAAGATAAACTAAATATTTTAATAAATAACTTCTATTCTTTAGAGGAAGTTACAATAGAGGATATTGCTAGATTTCACTTAGAATTCGAAACAATTCATCCATTTCAAGATGGTAATGGTAGGATAGGAAGGTTCATATATTTAAAACAATTATTAGATAATAGATTAGGTTTAAAGTATATGAATGGTGAAACTTCAAGTGAATATAAAAAAGCTTTAGGATCTTCTACAAGTGAGAACGTAAAACCATTAGTAGACTATATAAATGAGCAAAAGGACTTTATTGAAGAAAATAAAAGTATGTTTTAAAGTAAATCATATAGGATGCTTATAGTATCATCAATTGATTCTTAGACCCAGGTGGAGTTTGCTTATAAGGAATACATCTCTCCATCTGAGTCTTAGAAGAACTTATCCAGGGGCATAGCAGCCGTCACCCCCCCACCTTGAAGAGGAGAGGGGTGTTACGGATGGCAGCCATCGGATAAACTAAAGGAAACTCCTACTTCGCTACTCTACGTAGGAGTAAGTTCCGTTAGCTAAATCGAAGATTTAGATCGTCACTTAAATTGCTATTTAAGTGAGACTCCAAATTTTATATTTGGCCAGTGGAACTTACACCTATGTAATGAAGTCGAGTAGGTGTAAGTTTATAAATAATGATAAAAGACTAGAGAATTGAGAATTGAAAATATAGAATTGAGGATTATAAATAGTTTTAATTGATGTTTATAATTTTTAACTTAAAAGATCTTGGAGGTATAAATATGTTATTTAAACGAACAAAATCTTATGAGAACTTTAGTCCAGTTTTAGATAAGAACAAATTAATAATACTAACTAAGAAGTTATTACCTGATATGGTTTTTAATATGGCTAGCTTAGAAGGAAATCCCTTTACATACCCAGAAGTTCAAACCCTTCTAGAAGGGATAACTATTGGTGGGCATAAATTAAGTGATGAGCAACAAGTTTTAAGAATAAGAGATGGGTGGAACTTTATTTTTGAAAGTGTAAGGAAAGATAAGATAAACATTAATAAAGAATTATTTAATTCTTTAAATGGAATTGTTGCTAAAGACGAAGCTTTAATAAGCGGTATGTTTAGAAATGGGCAAGTTAGAATTGGTGGTACGGATTTTATTCCACCAAAAGCAGATGATTTAGAAAGTATTTTTCAGCAAGAATTACAAGTATTAATAGAAAGAAGTAAAAGTAATATAGATTTAGCTTTTGATATATTTCTTTGGGGGGCTTTAAATCAGTTTTACTATGATGGTAATAAAAGAACATCAAGGCTTGTAGCAAATTTGATATTAATATTTAATGGTCAAGGGATATTTAATGTTAAAGTGAAAAATAGATTAGAGTTTAATACTTTGATGGTTGATTTTTATAACAATCATGATGCGGATAAAATCTTTGAATTTTTCTATGATTATTGCTTGGAAAGATATTGATGTAATGAAGAATGGGGAATTTTTAACTTTCCATTCAAAGATAGTGTTAACTATTCTATGAAAAAACAGATTAAAACTTTTTAGTTTTAAATTACACTTTGAAAAGTGAAAATGTGCTCTAAAATAATGAGATATTACTTTTTCTTTCACCAGAACTTTTAAATTTATTCTGGAAAATTAAAAAAGAGCAACAAGAATACACCTTTTCAGACTGTTTATTTTTAACAAAATGCTGATAGGTGAAAATAATTTGATTATATCAATGGATAAATCGTAGATTTATCTATACAACTTGATTTTTTACTATAAGTTGTTGTGAAAGTTCAATTAACTTTTGCCATTTTCCTGGCATGGTAGAAATTCTTTCAAGCTCAGGGATGGGGTTTAATGGTTCAAAGTAAGCGTAAGAGTGCGGTCGAAGAAAGTTGTAATATGCTACAAATAAGGCCAAGTGCGTGTTGGAACCTTCCTCACTACCAAAGCCGTTTGTAACCCTATAAGAGAATTTAAATGTTCTGTTAAGGCGTTCAATTAAGCAAGTGAGTCCAGCAGAGCATGTCCTCACAAGGAACCCAGGGTAGAATAAAATGGAAAACTTCGTATACATCTAACACCTCTAGGGCCAGGAAATTCCTAGGTACAAGCATTTCATTACACTAATACTTAATGAAGTGCTTTTTTATGAACTTTTATGCTAAAGGTGACAGCAGGTGTATTAACCGCATTTAAATAAATTAAATAAAATAGTTACCTACTTTTACTTGACTCAAACAGATAAAGAGGGTAAGCTGCAAAAAGGAAAGTATGCAATTTGGTTTGAAGAAGAATATAAAAATGCTATACAAAATCCTAAGTATAAAACTTTATTTAATGATGTGGATATAGAAACCGAGGCTGAATTAGTTCACAATGGATATTTTGCACAGGATAAAAAGGGAGCATTAAAAGACACAAATGGTTCAACGGCTGCTGATGAAGATGCCTATAGCTTAATAATGAAAGACAAAGAAAAGTTATTAAGCTTTGATACAAAGTTAAAGTTTATATTTTCTCATTCAGCATTAAAAGAAGGTTGGGATAATCCAAATGTATTCCAAATATGCACTCTAAATGAAACAAAATCAGAAACAAAAAAAAGACAAGAAATAGGTAGCGGTCTTAGACTGGCAGTTAATCAAGAGGGGGAAAGAGTTTATGGATTTAGTGTAAACACTTTAACTGTAATGGCCAATGAGAGTTATGAAGACTTTGTTAGAAAGCTACAAAATGAATATGAAGAAGATGAGGGTATTAGATTTGGTGTTGTTGAAAAGCATAGTTTTGCTAATGTTATAATATCCAAAGATGGAGAATATACTTATTTGGAACAAGAAAGCTCTCAAAAAATATTTGACCATCTAAAGAAATATGAATATATAGATAATAAAGGAAAGATAACGAATAAATTAAGAAGTGATTTAAAACAACAAAAGGTACAGGTACCAGAGGAGTTTAAAGAAATAGAGCCTCAAATAATTTCTAATCTTAAAAAACTAGCTGGAAATTTAAATGTAAAAAATGCAGAAGATAAAAAGCAAGTAAAATTAAATAAAATGAGATACTTAAGTCCAGAATTTAAAGAATTATGGGATAAAATAAAATATAAGACAACATATTCGGTTGAATTTGATTCTAATGAACTTGTAAGTAAATGCGTAGAAGAAATAAAAAATAGTCTTATAATTAGTAAAGCCAAATTAATCTATTCAAAGGCTGGAGTAGATATAACTAAAGCTGGAACAGTCACTGAAGAGAATAATAGATACAGCATTGATATAGAAGAACCTAATTTTGTATTACCTGATATAATAACGTTTTTACAAAATCAAACAAATTTAACAAGAAGGACGTTAGTAGAGATACTAAAAAAATCAAAAAGGTTAGATGATTTTAAAAAGAATCCTCAAAAGTTTATGGATGAAGTAGCTAGTATCATCAAAAGAAAGATGAGGTTAATGATAGTTGATGGTATTAAGTATGAAAAAGTAGGTGATGACGAGTACTATGCTCAAGAACTATTTGAAACTGAGGAGTTAAGTGGATATTTATCAAAGAATATGATAGGTAGTGAAAAATCTGTTTATGATTATATTATTTATGACTCAGATGTAGAGGCAGAGTTTGCTGAAAAGTTTGAGAAAAATGATAGTGTAAAAATGTATATAAAGTTACCAGATTGGTTTAAGATATTAACACCACTAGGAAGTTATAATCCAGACTGGGGAGTATTAATAGAAAAAGATAATATAGAAAAACTATATTTTGTAGTAGAAACCAAGGGTAATATTTTGGCAGAGGAACTAAGAGAAAGAGAATATAAAAAGATTCAATGTGGATATAAACATTTTGCAGCATTAGGTAATGAAACTATATTTAAAGAAACAGATAGCTTTGAAAAATTCATAGAAAATGTATAAATGTAGGTACTTAATTTATGGCACAAGAAAATTTGCACTTCAGGTAGCAAGCAAGTGATGAATTTGATTCATTCATAATATTTATAATCAATAGTACTAAAAAGTATAAGAAAACATATGAAAGGTTTTACATATCGACTAGGTAAATTTGTTATAGTAATTTACCTTTTAAATAATTTATTAAAACAATTAAATTGCATGGAATAATAAAGGGGGAGATTAGAAATGATATGTCCAAAGTGTGGGAGTGAAAACTCTGATAAAAGTTTATTTTGCAATAAATGTGGTTCAAAATTAGAAATTGAAGATAGTGATATTATTGATAATAATGAAATGAAAAAGGATATTGTTGATAAGGAAAATAATTATAAGGAAATATTTAAAGACAAGATAAATTTTCATATAAACAAAAGAAATGTTATTTTATTATGTTCAGCTTTAGTAATAATAGTTTGTGGAATTGCTGCAATCATTTATTTAAATAATCCCATATCTAAATATAAGAGATATATTAGAAATAATAAGCAAACAGAAGTAGCTACACTTTATAATAAAAAGATTAAAGGTGATTCAGATAATGAAAGTAAGATAAATATGTTCTTAAAAAGTGAATCATTGGATATTGTTAATTCATTTAAAGATGAAAAGATTGATTTTAATAAGGTAAAGGATAGGCTTGATACAATTAACAGCACAGGATTAATATCCACCGATGTTAATAATGCAATTGATAAAATTAATGGTCTTAATAATTCAAGAATTGCATTTAAAAAAGCGGATGAGTTTTTGAAAAACAACGATTTAATAAATGCTATAAATGAATATAAAAATGTAATTGCTGATGATAATAACTATGAAAAAGCTAAAGAGAAGATTAATAATAATGAAAAAGAGTATAAAGAACAAGTATTAAAAGATGTAGAAGAACTTGCAAACAATAAAGATTACGATAAAGCATTAGAAACCTTGGAGGAGGCTATAGCAGTTTTTCCTAATGAGGCTGATTTAACTTCTAAAAATGAAACTTATAAAAAATTACAGCAAGAAAAGCTAGAAGTAGAAAGAAAAGAAAAGGCTGATAAGGTGGAGAGTGAACAGCTAGTCATTATAGAAAGTGCAAAAATATCTATTCAAGATTCAACGTATAAATCACTTTATCCTGACATGATGCAAGTAATTGTGAATAATAAATCAGAAAAAACTGTAAAGGATATGAAAATTGGTTTTTTAGCATACGATAAAAATGGATATCCACTTCATATAAAGACACAATTTCATTATTCAGGTGGAACTTATGAAGCAATTTCTGATGCTTTAAACGTTAATATTATTCCAGGAGATAGGTTTGGAGATGACGTAGGGTGGAATCTTGATGAATCACATGGAATATCAAAAGTATTAGCTTGCGTTAAAACTGTAACCTTTTATGATGGTACAACTTGGAATAATCCATATTATGAATATTGGATAGAACAATATAAGGAGAAACCTCAGAAATAAAACATACGGATCTATACTAAAATTAAAAGATAGTAGTATGTCCTCACAAGGAACCCAGGGTAGAATAAAATGGAAAACTTCGTTTCCATCTAACACCTCTAGGGCCAGTAAATTACCAGGTAAAAGCATTTCATTAAACTCAAACGTTAGAGTATAATTTTAGTAGGCAGAACTAGTATAAAAAACTATATAAATAAAAGGAGATGCAAAAACATCTCCTAAGTACATAAATTATCCATTATAATTAAGTTGCAAACACAAAACTGAATGGAGTTGAATTTATGTATAATGTTAGTTTAAATGAAAACGGCTTAACTTTCAAGGAGATAGAGAAAAAGATTTATAAGATGGTTTGTGATGAAGCCTGCAATGTTTTAAAAAATGTGTTGGAAGCTTTAGATAAAAAGTTACTTAAAGAAAGAGATATTAAAGTATATAGAAATAAGGGACTTAAAAAGACTTGTTTAAGAACGATTATGGGGGATGTTGAATATTCAAGACGTATCTATCAGTTTGAACTTGAAGATGGTAAAACAGCTACTAAGTTCCTTTTAGATGAGTATCTAGGCATGGACACCATAGGTAATGTATCTATAAATCTTGTAGAAACTATTTTAACCAACGTGTCAGAAGTATCTTTTAGAAAAACAGCTGAAAATATAAAAACAATGTGTAATCAGGAAATTAGTGCTCAAGGAGTTTGGAACATAGTTCAAACGGTTGGAGAAAAGATAAATGAACTAGAAAAGCGTAAGATTGAACTAAATGAAAAAGGTGCGTTGAAAGGCGAAAAGGAAGTACCAGTGCTATTTCAGGAGCAAGATGGGGTATGGTTATCCATTCAGGGAAAAGATAGACCAAAGGGTAAGAATAGAAAAAAAGAACTTAAATTAGCAGTATCTTATACAGGGTGGAAGTTGCGTCCAGGCAGTAAAAAAGAATATGTTGTTATTGATAAAACTGTTTGTGCAAGTTTTAATAGTTCTAGCCACTTTAAAAAAGTTGCGGAAGCAACCATTGCTGAAAAATATAATGTTGATGAAATAGAAACTAGGATATTAAATGGAGATGGTGCAAAGTGGATAAAAGCAAGCTGTGAAGATCAAGACATACACTTTCAACTGGATCCATTTCATATAAGCCAAGCAATTATTCGAAAAGTAAGTGATAAAAAAAGAACAGAAAGTCTTACTTAAGTTATTTAGGCAAGGAAAAGTTGATGAAGGATTAGAATTAATTGTTAATATGATGATAGAAAATAATAAAGATGAAGTTGTTTTTAAAAAGCTTACAGAACTATACGACTATTTTGTACATAATAAAGAGGGCCTAGTTCCATATAAATTAAGAGACAATATAACTATGCCTACGGCACCCGAAGGGATAGAATATAGGCAATTAGGGACTATGGAACATAACATTTGCGATGTGTTAGCACATAGAATGAAAGGTAGAAAAATGAGCTGGTCTATTAATGGAGCCGATAACTTATCTAAAATTTTAGCAGAAAAGTTCAGCAATAGATTATTTAGTACCTTGGATAAGATCTATAAAAACATTATACCGAAGGGCGTTATAGATACTGTAATTCGTGAAATACCTTTATCCGCTTCCGCGGTTAATAAAAAGGGTACGAAATCTAAAGAATATAAGATACATACCGCACCTATTCCTTATAGTGGAGCCGCGGTTACCTTGGGAAGAAAAGTAATACAAAAACTTTGTGGATTAAAAGGATTTGGAGATCTTAGTTACAATTAAGAATAAAAATGGGTAGGGTAAATTATAAATACCCCATGTAAAATAATGGATAATAAATCAAATAAAATAGTTGCCCACTTTTACTTGACTCAAACCAAGAATAGGAGAATCTTGAATAAGAGATATTAATAATGGTATAATTATATGTAAAATTAAGGTGGTGAGAGTGTGGGGAAATTTTATGCTGTTAAAAACGGAAGAAAAATAGGGATTTATGATAGTTGGAATGAATGTAAAAAACAAATTGATGGATATAAAGGAGCTATATATAAAAGTTTTTCATCATATGATGATGCATATAAATTTATAAATAGCACAGGTATATATAAAGTGGACAAGCAAGAACATTCATTAAATAATATTAATGTTGAAGAGAGTTTAAGCAATAACAATGATATTGCTAAAGCTTACGTAGATGGAAGTTATTCAGATTTATATAATATGTATTCATATGGTGTTGTTATATTACATAAAAATGAAATTGTTAAGTTTTCAGGAAGAGATAATAATGAAGTAAATCTATCTATGAGAAATGTGGCAGGGGAATTATTAGGAGCGATAGAAGCTATAAAATGGGCTATAAAAAATAATATAAAAGATATTTATATTCATTATGATTATGAAGGAATTGAAAAATGGGCTACTGGGATATGGAAAACAAATAAGGAAGGAACTAAAAGCTATAAGCAATTTATTGATTCTATTAAAAATGATTTAAGTATTAGATTTATAAAAGTTAAAGCTCACAGTGGAGTAACATACAATGAAGAGGCAGATGTACTGGCAAAATCTGAATTTGATAATATTAATGAAGATTTCAAAACTGAGGTAAATCATCTAAATAATGTTTATCTAGATATATTTAGTGATGTTATTAAAAAAGAAGATAAAAGTAAGAGTAAAAATCAATGTTCTATATTATTTAAAGGACAAACAATTACAGATAACAAATTAAAAAAGATAGCTAAAGAAATATGGAAATTAGATAATAAAGCAATAGCAGACATTGAAAATATTAATGTTCAATTAGTTATAGATGATGAGGTTTTGAATATTGATATAAAGGATGTATTTAATGAGATGTTTAAGTACAATATTATTTTTAAATAATGAATAAAAGATGTAAAAAGGGGAAGTATTATGAGTAAAGAGTTTAGCTCGTTGAATTTATATAGAGAAAAATTAGTTAATAGTATAAAAAAATATTTAGCTCTATATTTTGAAGAATATTCTATCGGTGAATTAAAAGATAGAGGTGGGACAAGAAGAAGAGTAGACATAGATATTAAGACCAAAACTTTTTATATAGACTTTCATTTTAATACTGATGGAACCACTACTGTAGAAGATTTTGGTGGTATTCCAACTTGTGTAGAGATTAAAAAAAATTTAGCTCATTACATAAAGTTAAATTGTAGTATTAGTAATGAAAAAAAAGATACGTGGTTTGTTGTTAAAAACATTGAGCAACAAGATTTTGAAGGAATAATAGGGTTATTAAAAGAAAGTGACTATTATAAAAAGGAACATATAATTATTCCAGAAAATAAAGGTACTTCCACACTGTATAGACTTAAAGGTATATATAATGAGGATTTGGTTATAACGTATTTTAATACAAAGACTGTTCAAATACAAGGAAAACCATTATTGATTTTTAATGAAGCTATGGCAATGCTTATTGAGCTTCTAGAGCTAGATGAAATACCTAAGAGCTACAATAAGTTATATAGTCTTGAAGTTGATAAAGACGCTATTAGGGAACAAGGTAAGTTATATATGCCGAATTCTTATAATATAATTAACGGTAAGCTAAAAAATTGTATTCATCAAGCAGTATACTATTCTTTGGTTGATGCAGATATGTTTGAATACACAGCAATACCATTAACTGGATTTAGAGCACTAGAGGGACATATTAAATATGCTTTAAAAGAATTTGGAATAGTAACAACGAGGACTAAAAGAATAAGTAGTTTTTATCATAAAAATAGTAGTAAAGTTTATGAATTAAATAATGATATAAAGACAGAAATTAACAATAGTAAAAAATGCAAAGATTTAGAGAAGGCATATAACCAATATTATGACCTTAGGCATATGCTAAGTCATTGGGATGATTTAGTATTAGATAATGATGAAGATACAACTACTATGATTGAAAATATAGGTATTGCAAGAACATATATAATTGACACATTATTTATAATAGATTCATATTATAGCTTGTAGAAACCATTATAATATGATAAAATTAATCCTTGTAGTAAAAGTGGAGGTGATGTTATGAAGGATTATAAAATTGTATTAATTAACAATGAAGAATATAGCGTTATAATTTATTCTGAAGCACGAAGACACCCACTAGATAATATTAAACAAATTGAAGAAGATTTAAGAGAGATGAAATTAAAAAGTGAAAAAATTTTATTTGATATGATATTATGTAGAGGAAATACTACAGATAGATTTATTCAATGTAGATTTAATGGTAATTCATTAGTTACAAGTAGTATGGAAGTATTAAATTTAAATAAAAAGCACAATATTAGGAAGTTAAGTACTAATTATTTAGTTACAGATAGAGAAAAGGTAGAAAATTCTATTTTGACATCAATTCAAAAAAAGATGATTTTAAAAGGAATTACAATATAAAAGCACCTTTTTAGGCGCTTTTATGCTTACATAATAGCATTTTGATAATATCTAAGAGCATTATACTCCACATGTAGAAACGATAGTGTTGCTACAAAGACGCTAAGGCTAGAAATCCTTAATTTTAGACACTTTTACCCACATCTTGTATTTACCAGCGAGGGTGAAAAAATACGAAATAAAGAGATAGGAGATTATTTCAATGTTTCAGTAGTAATTGACGTAGACCTAGACTGTGGGAACATGTCAGTTGACGAAAAAAGATAGAAGAATAGGAACGTAAAATAGGGCATTGAATACAATTATTCAGTGCCTTTTTTACGTTGTAGGCGTTTCAAAAGTTGAAGCGTCTTTTTTTGTAAAATTATGAAAGGAAAAGCCTATGAAAACAAAAATATAGCAAGTGAGTCCAGCAAAGCATGCCCTCACAAGGAACCCAGGGTAGAATAAAATGGAAAATTGTGCTTAAGTAGAAATATTAGAAATCGCAAATAGCAAGAAGGAAACTTCGTCTCCATCTAATACCTCTAGGGCCAGGAAATTCCTAGGTAAAAGCATTTCATTAAAGTAAAATTTAATGAAATGCCTTTTTTATGAGTTTTCATATTAAAAATGAGAGCAAATATATTAACCATACTTAATATTAAGGGATTCTTCTTTTTCTTTTAGATTGCTATATGTTGTGGATAAATTTATTTTATATCATACATGTTGTGATATAATTATATTGGGGAGTAAGGTATAGGATAGTGTTAACACTATTTAAAAGATCTTGGAGGTATAAATATGTTATTTAAACGAACGAAATCTTATGAGGACTTTAGCCCAGCTTTAGATAAAAACAGGTTAATAATACTAATTAAGAAGTTATTACCTGATATGGTTTTTAATATGGCTAGCTTAGAAGGAAATCCCTTTACATACCCAGAAGTTCAAACCCTTCTAGAAGGGATAACTATTGGTGGGCATAAATTAAGTGATGAGCAACAAGTTTTAAGAATAAGAGATGGATGGAATTTTATTTTTGAAAGTGTAAGGAAAGATAAGATAAACATTAATAAAGGATTATTTAATTCTTTAAATGGAATTGTGGCTAAAGACGAAGCTTTAATAAGTGGTATGTTTAGAAATGGGCAAGTTAGAATTGGTGGTACGGATTTTATTCCACCAAAAGCAGAGGAATTAGAAAATATTTTTCAGCAAGAATTACAAGTATTAATAGAAAGAAGTAAAAGTAATATAGATTTAGCTTTTGATATATTTCTTTGGGGTGCTTTAAATCTGTTTTTCTATGATGGTAATAAAACAACATCAAGGCTTGTAGCAAATTTGATATTAATATTTAATGGCCAAGGCATATTTAATATTAAAGTGAAAAATAGATTAGAGTTTAATACTTTGATGGTTGATTTTTATAACAATCATGATGGGGATAAAATCTTTGAATTTTTCTATGATTATTGTTTGGAGAGGTATTAATGGAACTGTGTTAGAAATACATAATAATGAAAATCTTAGAGAAACATGTGGATATATAGAAAATCAAAATACTAAGATGGCTAGAGTACGAGCCTCGGTTAGTTTAGGAAGAAAGGTAATATAAAAAAGTGTGTAGGTTAAAAGGATTTGGAAGGTTTGGTTACAAGTGTAGGTGAAAATGCGTAGGATAAATTATAAATATGCTATGTAAAGTGGCTGATAAGAAATTAAATAAAATAGGTACTCACTTTTTACTTCACTCAAACTTTAAATACAATGTTTAATGAAGATTTATACTAGTAATGCTATAATTACAAATGGATAAGAATGTATAGATATAAAATATAAAAAGAAAGGACAAAGTTATGAGTTTTGAAAAGATTATGGCATTTAATGCTCCTTATAATCAGATAAATTTTGATAGTTTGATTGAGAAAATCAAATCTAATGCAATAGTACCATATATAGGTGCAGGTATATCTATGTTGTTTAAAGATGTTTATCCGTCTTGGAGTGGATTTTTAAATACAACTTTTAATAAATTTGTAGATATTTCAGAAAAAAATAAATTTAATGGTATGAGCTATGAGGATAAAGCAGACTTCTTATATAAAGAGATAGGAAAACTATCATTTTCTAATCAATTGAAAACAACTTTCTCGAAAAATCATTTACATAAAGAAAAGTGTCAGTTTATTGATAAACCAGCATATTTATTACCAGCAATTTTTGAAGAAGGTCTAATAATAACTACTAATTATGATAAAGTTATTGAAAAGGTATACGGTTTATATAATCTGATGTTGCCGGTTGCACATCCAGGACATTTTGAAGCGTTAAATGGCGCACTTAGAAATAATGAATTATTATTATATAAAATTCATGGGGATATTAACGAAACAATAGAATCAATTATATTAACAAAGAAACAATATGAGTTAGCTTATAATAATCCTAAATTAACTGAGTCATTAAAACAAATTTATACAAGTAAAAGTATGTTATTTTTAGGATGTAGTCTTCAAAAAGATAGACCAATTGAGTTATTATGTGAAGTTTCTAAATCAGGAATGTCTAACTATGCTATTATTCCATGTAAAAATGAAGAAAAAAAAGATAGAAGATTGCAATTAGAAGGTGACTATTATACACAGTCTATCATTTATCCTGAGGGAAATCATGAGTGTGTAAAAATAATATTAGAACAGATTGTCAAAATAATTAAGAGCGAAGATAAGAAAGGAAAAAAAGAACTAATGGAATTCAGTTGTGATGAATTTAATAATAAAAAAGTTGAAGAAACTTATTTAGGATATATAAATAAATGGTGCGATTTTTTAGATATTAATAATTGGCATGCTTGGACATCGTGGATGCTTGCAATTGGACAACCGCATATTTCAGTTGAGATGTTAACAAATTTAGAAGAACTAAGAGAATGGTTATTTTCTAGAGTCTGGCCTAATAAGTTTGGTGAGTTACAAAACTCATTTGAAAATTTTAAATTAGTAGCAAGTGAGTCCACAAAAGCATGTACTCACAAGGAACCCAGGGTAGAATAAAATGGAAAACTTCGTCTCAATCTAACACCTTTAGGGACAGTAAATTACCAGGTAAAAGCATTTCATTAAACTCAAACGTTGATAATTGCAGAGGTAGAGAAAGTATGTTACCATATAATAATTATATGTTCTAAAGAACAAAAGGAAAAGAATTCATAGAAGATATTTACCGTGAGAAGTGATAATCTTTTTTGAATTTATTTTGCACTGAATCTTTAGGGTTTAAATATAGGAGGAAATATTATGAAGATACCAAAGAAAGATGCTTTGAGGTGGTTTGAATTTTTTGCAATGCTTCCAGAGGACCAGGAACTTATGGTAAAGCAGCAAGAAATTATTTATGCAACTTTTGCACAAATTGAGGAAACTATTGATCATAGAAATGATATATTAATGTCTCAAATAAAAGGCTTGAAAAACTTAGAGAATAGAACATTCTTTGTAGGAAATGATAACAAATTCTCAAAAGGATGTCGTTCTTGCCTATTTGGAACTGGATTAGGTGCAATAAGGAAGACTAATAAGTGCGATGCACAGTGCAAGTTTTGCTATAATTATGGAGAGCTTGATAATCTTCCTCCTATTGGTGAAGGTATGTGGGAAATTGGTGGCACAAAATTTTATGAGAAAGATATTGACTTATTACTTTCAATCCAAAAGAAACCTACTGGAGTTGCCTATGTTTATTTAGAACCATTTATGGAAATTGAAAAATACTATTCAGTTATAAAGAAATTTAAAGCTGCAGGGATTTATCAGCATCTATACACAAATGGTATTTCGGCTACGGAAGAGACACTGAAAGCATTAGGTGAGGCTGGTCTTGATGAAATACGCTTTAACCTTGGGGCTGCCAATTGTTCGGACAAGGTTATTGAAAATATTAAAATAGCCAAAAAATATATTCAAAATGTAGGTATTGAAACTCCAATGACACCTGAGTTTTTCGAAGAATTTTTGAAGAAAAAGCAAGCAATTTTAGATACAAAACTAGATTTTATCAATTGTGCAGAACTACATTTAAATGATAACAACATATACAATTATAGCGAAGAAAATATGTATATTTCTAGACAGGGGTACATATCTCCCATTTGGAGTAGGGAATTAACTCTTAAATTTATGAAAATAGCTGATGAGGAAAATTGGGATTTAGCAGTTCATGATTGCTCGAACCATACAAAATTTGCTAGAGATTTAAATTTGAGCAGTAAAGAGGAAAGATGGTTCGGAGCTAGTAATTATGCCTGTGAGTTTTCCAGGATACCATATGAAGCGTTCTTACCAATATTGAGTGATGATAACTTCAAATTTTTAAGTGAAGAAGAATTACCTAGTGGATACAAACCAGGAGAGTTAATTTTTTAGGTAAGCTACAAAGTGTATAGTGTGTAAATGCAGTCCCCATCAGAATTTTTTGATGGGGACTTTTAACGAGGAAAATTAGCCAGGGTGTCAACTTTATTTATAGAACATCATAAGCATTATTGACAAATTTTGTACTAAGGAGTATACTTGAGGCATCAATGATTGATTAGTCAAGTGAGAAGGAGATCTATTATGAATATTAAAGATAAAATTATATCCAATAATATAGAATTTAAAAATAGAGTAGTGATGCCACCAATGGCTACAGCAAAAGCGGATGATAAAGGACATATTACAAATGAAATCTTAAATTATTATGAGGAGAAAACGTCTTGCAAGCTTTTTTCTGCAGTTATAGTTGAGCACAGTTATGTAGATGAAAGAGGGAAAGCTCATAATAATCAGACATCAACATCAGATGATTCGGATATTGAGGGTATGAGAAGTTTAGCAAAAGTAATTAAGGATAATAATTCTTTGGCAGTATTACAGATATCCCATGCAGGAAGTGCTGCAAAAAAAGATGTTACTGGAATGGATCCTGTTGCTCCATCTGCTATTTTAAATCCCGCAAGTAAAAGCACTGATATGCCAGTGGAACTTAATAAAAGTCAGATAAAAGATTTGAAAGATAAATTTATAGATGCAGCTGAAAGAGCAAAGGAAGCAGGATTTGATGGAGTAGAATTACATTCAGCGCATGCTTATTTATTGGATCAGTTTTTATCTCCTCTTACTAACAAAAGAGAAGATGAATACGGTGGAAATATTTATGGAAGAATAAAATTACACCTTGATATTATCAAAGGAATAAGAGTAAAACTTGGAGAAGATTTCCCTATATTTTTAAGAATGGGAGCAGGAGACTTTATGGAAGGAGGACTTTCAAAGGAGGATTCTGTAATTGCTGCTATGGAGTTTGAAAAAGCGGGAGTTAATGTTCTTGATATTTCAGGAGGTATGTGCTTTTATACTATAAAGGATACAAGACCTGGATATTTTGATGTAATATCTAAACCTATTTTTGAAGCAGTGAATATTCCTGTAATTTTAACAGGAGGAGTGAAAAAAGGCACAGATGTTATGGATATCCTTGATAGAAATGTATGCGATCTTGTAGGAATAGGTAGATCGGTTTTTAAAGAATCAGATTGGATGAATAGGGAATTGAAAGGATTAATTAAAGAATAAATTAAAGAATAAATTAGTCTTTATTATGAAAGGATATTAGGGGATTTAAGGAATATGAAATTAAAAGCATTTAGCAATATGCTTCAGAAATTAAGAAGCGTTGAACAGAAACTTACCAAGGAATTTGAAAGTAGTACAGGATTTAGTCTTACAAGGTATGAGATTTTAATATACCTTAGGGACAATGGAGATAGTCTACAGACTAAAATAGCTGGTTATCTTGAAATAGATCCTGCAGCGGTTACAAGGCATCTCAAGATTTTAGAAGAGAAAGGCCATGTTGAAAGAAAAAGGAATAAAGAAAATGGAAGAGAAGTGATTGTTTCACTTACTGATTATGCAAGGTCTGAACTTGTCGAATGTGAAGAAAAACAAAGCAAAAACCAGTGTGAGCTTCCTGTTCCATTTAAGCAGGAGGAAATTGAAAAACTTATTGATGTACTTGAAAATATAGAAAAGAAATTATAAAAGGTGGAGATTCAAATGAAAAATAATGATTTTAAAGATATAACTTTTAACAGGCATTCAGCTAAGGTATTTGATAAAGATGTGAAAATAAGTAATGAAGAGATGCTTGAAATGATAACGGAAGCAACAAAAGCACCCTCATCAGTAAATATGCAGCCATGGAGGTTTGTAGTAGTTGAATCAAAAGAAGGTAAAGAAAAACTACGTCCTTTAATCAGATTTAATACAAGACAGAATGATACTTCTTCTGCTATGATACTTATTTTTGGAGATATGAAATGCTATGAAAAGGCAGAAGAAATTTATGGCTCTGCCGTAGAAAAAGGTTTGATGACTAAAGATGTCAAAAAGGAATTAATGGATTTCTTTATGCCAGGATATAAAAATGCACCAAAGGAAAAAATGAATGATATTGTAAAAATAGATTCAAGTCTTGCTGCAATGCAGCTTATGCTGGTTGCAAGACAACATGGATATGACACTAATCCTATAGGTGGATTTGAGGAAGATAAACTTGCAGAAGCCTTTGGACTTGATCCCGAAAGATATGTGCCTGTTATGATTATTGCTATAGGAAAGTCGGATTATACAGCACATGAGTCTGTAAGATTGGATGCAAAAGATATTACAGTTTTTAAATAAGCATCCCAGGGTCCCAGTAAATTACAAAATACAAGCACTTCATTAAAATAAAACTTAATGAAGTGCTTTTTTTATCATCTAGTATCAAAGGGTCCCAGTAAATTATAGGAGGACATTGTTTAGGTGGAGTTATGGTATAATTATAACATAAGTTCCAAAGAGGGGTGAGGGCATGAAAATAGCAATTGTTGAGGATGAAAAGATTCATCAGGATTATTTGGCTGCAATGCTTAAAGGTGCATCAAAAGACTATGGAATAGTATTATCGCTGAGAGTTTTTGGTAGTGCTGAGGCCTTTTTATTTGCTTTTGAAGAAGAAAAAGTGGATGCAGTGCTATTGGATATTCAACTTAAAACTATGAATGGTTACGCCCTTGCTGAAATTATTAGACAAAGAGATAAAAATATACCTTTAGCTTTTATTACAGGAATAAAAGATTATGTTTTTGAGGGGTACAATGTAGATGCTTGTGGATATATTCTTAAACCTATAAAAATGGAGAGTGTATATAAACTCATGAATAAAATTATTAAGAAGCTAAGTTCAGTTGAGAAATCTTTAATAGTTAAGACTAAAGATGGGATTATTAATCTCTACGAAAATGATATTTATTATATTGAGAGCTCAAATCATAGTACTATTTTACATATAAATAAGGGGAGTTATGTTTCAAATACAAAACTTAGGGAGTGGGTAGAAGAGCTTTCAAAGGAAAGTTTTTTTAAAGTCCATAGATGCTATATTATCAATTTAGGTATGATCGAGAAGATAGAAAAGACGGAGGTTTTAATGAACAACGCTACTGAAATTCCAATTGCTAGAGGTATGTGGGAAGAACTCATGATGGCTTATTTAGCTTATAGAAGGAAGGTATATCATTAATGTTTATCCGAAGTTTATTATTGTTTTTATTAATTTATAGTTTTGCTAGAAATACAAATCTAGATAAAAATATTAGGATTTACGTTATCGGAATAGTTCTCATGGTCTTATGTGGTATAACAAAAGAGATAATTGTATTTTTGAATATGGATTACTGGTATTATAATTTTTTAATTTATGGCTTTCAGGGTTTAATAATATCTACATATTTAATTTTTTATAATAATGATGTGTTTATTGAACAGCTAAGATGGTTTGTACCACTTGTTTTATCTTATATCTTTATTGTCCTGTACAAGCCATATGTAGGCGGAGGGATAATATTTGCATTTATATGTTTATGGATAATCTTATTGTTTCATAAAAATGTTACTAAAAGAACCTTTGTTCCTTTAATACTCATGTCTTTGTCTATGATTTTTGTTGAAGCTTCTAATAGTCTTTTAATTGCTATAGTTATGATGGTTATAGCCTTTGATCAATATGCATCTTCAAAGGAAAGTGAAAGTTATAGAAATATGGAGCTTTTCCAAAGAAAATTACTTTCTCATCAGTATGCGGAAATAAAGGATATTTACATGAATATGAGGGGTTGGAGACATGATTATCATAATCATCTGCAAACCATGAAGGCTTATTTATCCATGAATGAACTTAAGGAGTTGGATGAATATCTTTTTAAGGTTGAGAAGGATTTAGATGCAGTAGATAACTTGGTAAAATCGGGAAATGTCATGATGGATGCAATTTTAAATAGTAAAATAAGTATTATGAAACGCAATAACATAGAGGTAGATTTTAAAGCTGTTTTACCAGAGGATTTGAAGATAAATGATGTGGACTTATGTGTAATGGTTAGTAATCTTCTTGAAAATGCTATCGAGGCTTGCATTCAAGTGCCAGTAGAAGGACGCTTTATTAGAATTTATGCAGATGTTTATGGATCACAATTTTATATATCAATACAAAATAGTTCTAAGGAAAACTTAGATTTTAATGCAAGAAATTATATTTCAAATAAACGTGGTGAGCATGGTTTTGGAATGAAAAGGGTTCAGCTTTTAGTTGATAAATATAATGGGTTCCTTAATTTGCAAAATGAACCTGGGATATTTGCAAGTGAGATTACAATACCATTTTAATATGTACAATTCACGTAGGAAAACTGACAATTCACGTCAGCTTTTTTTATATAAATTAAAAGATGATACTATTATATTGAGGTGATTTTATGGGGACTAAAATTAAAAACACGAAGTTTTATTTAAATAGGTGGAGAAAAGAAGAAGGTGTACTAGGTCCTATTTATGCCATGTTATATATAGTACTTAAAACATTGAATTGTATTTTTGTGATTTTTTTAACTAGTAATGCTATTTTTATATTAGAAGAGAAGGGAGATCCTTTAAAGGCGCTTTTTATTATAATGGTCATGGTAAGTAGTTATGCACTTTCCTGTACCTTTGAAAACTATTGTTATCAAAAATTAAATGCTAGCTTATTTTTATATAGAATACTTGAAATGCCACATCTTTTTCTTAAATTCTTGAAACTGCCTTATGAATATATTGAAAGTAGTAAGGGAAAGAAAGATTTTGAAAAGGCCTACGAAGCTATTGGGGTAGGTAATGAAATTGGGGTTGAAGAGGTTACTCGAAGCCTATTAAATTTAGTAGTGGATTTATGTTCTTTGATAATATTTGCATTTGTATCTGCTAGACTACATCCGCTTATTATGATAGTGCTAATTGTAACAGGTTCTTTTAGAGTTATTAAAGATGTGAAAAATAGAAAATGGATTTTAAATCATCAAGATGAGAAGAATTCTCTTGTTTATGAAAATTATTATTTATACAGAAAGTGCTTGGATGATAAGATAGGCAAGGATGTAAGAATTTATAAAATGCAAAAATGGTTTTCTGATAAATTTAGATTTTTACGTTAAAAAATCATGTTTTATAATAATAAAAGAGAAGTTAATAATTTTAAGGCACAAGGAATTGGACTTTTAGCAGTATTATTTAGAGATGTTATTTGCTATGGGTACTTAGTGTATAGGGTTACAAAGGGTTTATCCATAAGTGATTTTGTTTTATATCTTGGGATAATTGGTGGTTTAAATGTATGGATTAAGAATATATTTCAGCATTATGCTAGCTTTACAGAAAATATTATTATTGTAGATAATTTAAGGACATTCCTTTTAAGAGAGGAAATTGGAGAAGGTAAATATGAATTAACAATACCAAAGTCTAAAAACTATACCTATGTTTTTGAAAATGTTAGTTTTTCTTATGAGGGGGGTATCCCTTTATTTGAAAATTTAAACTTAACCATTGAGGGTGGCGAAAAGATAGCTCTTGTAGGTGCAAATGGAGCTGGAAAAACTACTTTAGTGAAACTTATGAGTGGGCTTTATAAGCCAAAGTCAGGAAGAATACTTATTAATGGTGTGGATATTTCAAAAGTTAATCCAACGGAAGTATTAAAACTTACTGGTATTGTATTTCAGGACATCAAGGTATTTCCAGAAAGCATTGTGCAAAACATATCTTGTAAATTAGAAAAATATAGTGATGAAGCATTAATAAATAAGAGCTTAAAAGGCGCTAGTTTCTATGAAACGGTACAAAACTTAGTTTCAAAAGAAAAAACTATTTTAACTAAGAACCTAGATGAAAATGGTGTGGAGTTTTCCGGGGGACAGTATCAAAAATTAATGCTGGCAAGGGCCCTTTATAAAAATGCTGAGGTTTTAATTTTAGATGAGCCAACAGCTGCATTAGATCCTTTAGCCGAAGCAGATATGTATTTAAAATATAATGAATTTACAAAGGGAAAGACCTCACTTTTTATTTCACATAGATTAAGTTCTACACAATTTTGTGATAGAGTTATTTTTCTTGAAAAAGGTAAGATAAAGCAGGATGGTAGCCATGAAAAGATAGTTAGGGAAGAGGGACCATATAGAGAAATGTTTTTAGCACAAGCTCATTATTATCAGGAGGAAGTAATATGAAGATAGGTAAATTGCATAAAGATACCTTTAAAATAATGAAGAGATTTCACTCCTTAGATCATTCTATGGGGCCCCTTATTATAGTGAGTGCTTTTGTAGCAGGTTTGGTTCCATTTATATCCATAGCCTTTAGTGCTCCTATATTAAATGAGCTTATAAATAAACAATACAAAGTTGCATTTAAATACTCAATAATAATGGCGGTGATGACTTGTGGTTTTGGAATTTTATCTGAGTACCTTAATAAATTGGTTAACGTACGATCAACAGCTCTTTCTATGAAAATTGAAAGTATGATTCATGAAAAACCCTTAAAGCTTGATTATGCAAGTGTTGAAGATGGTAATGTTATAAAAGATTTCACAAGCGCTTTTATGGCACTAAGATATAAGGGTAATTATGCAACTCTTTTAAAAGATTATGCAAAGCTTTTGCAAAATGTTATTTCTTTTATATTTGCCATAGCCTTAACTTTGAAATTATGTATTAGTGATGGAAAATCTAATTATACATGGTTAAATACTATTACGAGTCCTTTGTTTTCAATTATGTTTATCTTAATAATAATTATTTTAATAAGCGGTGTCATGGGGAAGGTTGTAAAGTGGGCACAAAATAAAATAAGTGAATTATTCGAAGTGAAGCTGGATAGTGAAAAGAGATTTGCTTATTTAGCTAGAATGATTAGGGATGAGGATATGGTTAAAATGGTCCAATCCTATGATGCGGAAGATTTAGTAGCCGATACTTTTAACAAAACAAGTAAATTAATAAGAAAGAATTATAAAAGAGAATGTACATTTTCGAATATAAGCTCTGTTGTACAGGCTTTTTCAAGTGCACTTATTACGGTGTTATCTTATGGAGCGGTTACTTTGAAGGTATTAGCAAATGCTATAAGTCTTTCGAGCTTTTTAAAATATAGCCAGGCAATTATTAAAATGAATGAAGCTATTCTTAATATGGTTTCGGTTAATGAAGATATTTCGGAAATAATGGTATACATGAATAAACTTATGGAGTTTTTAGATTTAGAAAATAAATTTGAAACAGGATCAATTCCTATTGAAAAGAGAAGTGATCATGAATATAAGTTTTGTTTTGAACATGTATGGTTTAAGTATCAATATAACAATGATTATGTATTAAAGGATATTTACTGTGAATTAAATCTTCATGAAAAGGTTGGTCTTATAGGACCAAATGGGGCAGGCAAAAGTACATTTATAAAGCTATTATGTAGACTTTATGAACCTACAAAGGGAAGGATAACCTTAAATGGAGTGGACATAAGAAAATATAATTATGACGAATATTTATCATTATTTTCAGTGGTGTTTCAAGACTTTGGATTATTTTCTTTTAGTTTAGGAGAAAATGTAGCAAGCTCCATAGATTATGACCAAAATAAAGTAAAACGTTGTTTAAATAAAAGTGGTTTAAATGATTTTGAGGATAAGATTTATGAAAACATTAATGAAGTTACAATGATAAGTGCAATTGGAAGCAGTGGCAAAAGTGAAAAGTTTAGTGGTGGAGAAAAGCAAAAAATAGCAATTGCAAGAGCACTTTACAAGGATGCCGCATTAGTAATTTTAGATGAACCAACAGCAGCTCTTGATCCCTTAAGTGAATATGATATATATCAAAGATTTGACTTATTAGTAGGTGATAAAACTTGTGTTTATATATCACATAGAATGAGTAGTTGTAGATTTTGCTCTGATATTATTGTACTTGACATGGGAGAAATTGTTGAACGTGGCAATCACGAGAGCTTATTAAAAGAGGGTAAGTTATACAGCGAAATGTGGAATGCTCAAGCTAAATATTATGCGGTGAACTAAAAGAATCATGATTTGAGCTATTGGTAAGAGGGTATCTTGTTTCACTTAAGTACACGGGTGAGGAGATTTAAAGTAATCATATAAATGTGAAGAAGGCATTTAGTCTAGCAAGGTGGAGTGATTGATATATTGATTAAGTATGATGTTAGGTAATTGTTAACCACTCATCCAATAGATGTACTTAAAGATACCCTGATTATTTATTGTATCTTTAAATAAATTAATGAAAATAAGAAAACAAAGCGGTAGGTAAGAATAGTATCTAATGTTTAATTTTGTGAAAGAAGAGGAAAGATAATATTCTTGTGGAATATTATACAAGTGGTTAATATGATTTATATGACAGGTTGAATAAGATATAAGAATAGTTTTAAAACACATTATATTAAGTAAGGAGTATTATGATATGTTAAATGGTAAAATAATAAGAGATAGTGTTCATGGAGATATCTTTATAGAACAAAAGTTTTTAGACTTAATTGAAACACCTGAATTTCAAAGGCTTAGAAGAATTCATCAGTTATCAGTAGCAAATTTAGTTTTTCCTTCAGCAGAACATACTAGATTTTCTCATTCTATTGGAACATTTCATGTGATGAAGTTAATTATTGATCATTTTGAAGAAGTGTTTAATGAGGTAAATATAGTAATTGGAGATAGGGATAAGAATTTATGCTTAGCTATAGCACTACTTCATGATATTGGACATGGACCATTTTCACATGCTTTTGAAGGAATATCAAAGGATAGTCATGAAGAATGGACAAAGAAGATAATATTGTAAGAAGAAGCTTTAATAAATAAGATATTAAAGAGTAATTTTGACAATGACTTCCCTAATGATTTAGTAGAATTAATTAATAAAGAAAGACTAATTAAAAGTAAAGGGTTTAAGGGGAATAGGGATCAAAAAATAGATTTGTTTTTTGTGATGTCTTCATTAATTAGCAGTCAATTGGATGCAGATAGACTTGATTATTTATTACGTGATTCATTGAATTCAGGAGTGAAATTTGGGAATATAGATATATCAAGAATAATAAAATCAATGGGAATTACTATTTACAAAGAAAATCTTTATGTTTGTATAGGTGATAAATATTTGCCTGATATTGAAGCATATTTGCTATCAAGATTTCAAATGCATGAAAGCATATACTTTCATGATAATAAGTGTGAAATGGAGTTGATAATAGAAAAAATATTTATGAGAATAGAAGAATTATATAATTTAGGAGAGTTAACAGGGATAGTTCCAAAAGAATTAATACCAATATTAAAGAAAGAAGAAATGAATATCAAAGATTATATAGAATTAGATGATTATATGATGATTTCTTTATTTAAAAGTTTATATAAAGTTGAAGATAATGTTTTAAAAGAATTGTGTGCAGCAATTTTGTATAGAAAGAAATACAAAAGGGTAGAAATTATGGATAATGGATTTGGATATGTAGATAAGTTTAAATTGAACTTAGTTAAGCTTTTAAATAAATACAATTACAGGGTTAAGGATATGGAAAAAGAATATTTTTGGTTAGAAAAAGATATAAAAAATGTTATGTATAAAAATAACAAAGAAAATATTTGGATAATATCAACTAATGGGATTGTATCAGATATATCACAAATATCTAATTTAGTAAATGTACGAAAAGAAAAAAGAATTCACTTTATAAGCTATGATATATTGTATAATTTAATACCTTATGAACAGCTAGAATTATTTAAAAATGAACTAAAGCAAATAATGGATTCTTATAATAGCAGAAATCATATTGAAATAGAAAGCAAATATTTAATACCTAAAGAACTAAAAGAAGATATAATTATTTCATTAGAAGAGACTGATAAATATAAAATTTCTAATAAAACTAAGGTTACACAAATGGACATTTATTATGATACTAATGATTTTAAGCTTTTAAAGAAGAAGATATCATTACGAATGAGAGAAATAGATAATAAATATTATTTAACAGTAAAATTACCAACTGTACAAGATGTGAATGAACGATTTGAATACGAATTTTTAGTTAATGACAAAAACTTAATTAATAATTTATATTTATTTGATGAATATTTAGATTTAGATATATTAAAAATACTTAAAAATACTAAACCCGTTTTAAATATAATAAATGAAAGAGAAAAATATGATATATATGAAAAGGATTCAAACATAATTGGCAAAGCATTAGGGTTGTAACGAAACTAGAAGAGGAATCATTAAATTTGACAGACCATACTCTTTGGGGAATTTTAAATCATAGTAAAAAACAATATGAAACATGTAGTTATTATTGTAATGATAAAGATAAAAGTAGATGTAATTTAATTCATGAAGAAAAATCATGTAATTCAAGTGGAATTATGTCACTAGAATTTTATGAAAACGATTTGAATGATATTGTTCAACATACAAAATTTGATGAATGTTGGTCAGTTGAAGCAGAGGTAGTTAATATAGCTGATGAAATAGCACAAAGGCATCATGATATTGAAGATGGGTTAGAGTATAATTTAATTCTTATAGATGAATTAGTGGATGAAATTAAAAATAGTTTTAAAGATTGTATTATTGACGAGGATAAGAAGAGATTGGAAGAATTGAAGAATAAATCTAAATCAATTCAATTAAGAGAGTACTCAGCGATTATTGTCAATACTCTTACTAGTGATGTTATTAGAAGTAGTCAAGAAAGATTAGAATCATTAAAGGAATCATTGGATATTAAGACAAATGAAAATTTTTATAATAATAAAATAAAAATCGTTAATTTAAGTAATAAAAACTGTTTAAATCAGTTAATTAATTTTTCTCCAAAAGTTAAACGAGAAGATAAAAACTTTAAAAAGTTTTTACGAGATAGAGTATTAAATTCATTTAAGGCGCAAAGAATGGATGGAGTAGGCAATCATATTATAAAAGAATTATTTAAAGCATATATCGATAATCCACAACAACTTCCCGATAAGACAATTATTAGTTTGTATATAAACTTAATGTCAGAGGGTGGATTGGATGAGTATAAAGTAAACGGTAAAATATCAGTAGGGAAATTAAGAAATAAGTTGCAAGTAGATCATAATAATAGATTTAGAGAAAGTAATTATATTAATGGCTTGACTAGAACAATATGTGATTATATTTCGGGAATGACGGATAGATATGCTATAAGTGAACATAGAAAATTATATAATTATAAATAGAATGAGGTATGATATAGCACATTAAATCAGATTTGTATAATACATTGGCAGATGGAAATCCTTTTGTTGTAATAGTTTTTATTATTGAATGTGATTGTTAATTAATGTACAATTTAAGTGTTAATATAATTTTATTTTTCGTTTAATATCAGGAGCATATTGCTAATTTAAAGATTGGAGTAAAATAATGAAAAAGAATACATTTAAAGTTTTGAAATTATTTATTTGGTTGTTATTTATCTTATATTTATTTATTCTTATTAATGTAATTGTCTTAAAAGGTATAAACCCATTAAAAATTACAATACCTAATATACATAGATCTTTCATTGAAAAAATATCAGCTATAAATTTCATTCCTTTTAAAACAATATTATATTATTTAGGTGGGAATGAGCCTTTAACTACATGTGTAAAAAATATACTAGGAAATATTTTTGCATTTAGTCCCCTAGGGTTTTTATTACCCATACTATTTAAGAAATGTAAAAAGATTAAACATATATTTTTTGTATCATTTATACTAAGCTTATCAATTGAAATAACCCAGGTACAGTTCTATTTAGGAAGCTGCGATATTGATGATATTATACTAAATGTTTCAGGAGCTATTTTAGGATTTGCCATATATCAAGTGATTCTTAGACACAGGTGGAATTTGCTTATAAGGAATACATCTCCATCTGAAACCTAGAGCACCTCTGAGGTTCAGAAAATTACCAGGTACAAACATTTTACATTACCATATTTGCTTATATTACTTTATATGGTACAATAGCCAAAGAATATATTAAGGAGGAATGTAAGTTATGAAACCAGCTAGTTGCTAAACAAGATATTGATTTCACCTAAAAATTAATAATCTGTTCTATTAGAGTATTACTTTCACATATATGTGGAGGGTGTATTTGTTGCACTCTTTTATAGAATTAGCAATTTAGAAGATAACTTACGTTACTAAAATATTTATATTTAATAAGATGAAAAGGTTTAATGATTTATATAGTGGTAGTATAGTGTTTTGAAGCTTAATATGATGTTAGCTTTAAGTTAGTTAATATTAAGTTTAACTTACAGTGAGCACTACCTTAAAGGATACCTACTTAAAATTTTTAATAATTTCTAGTTTTATCTTAATTAAATAGAGTAATTTTGTGTTTTAGACTGTAAGAGGAGAAATCTTCTTATGGTCTTTTTGTTGTGCGAATACATTTTTATAATAATAGAGTTTGGCGAAAAAGGTAAAGAATAAAAAAAGTAAAGAAAGAAAAGAGGAATTTATTATGATGGAATTATCTTTTAATAACTTAAAGAAGTATCTAGATGCCACTCTAGTTCTTGAAAATATAAGCTTTAGTGTTTATGATACTTGAAGGTAAGGCTAGAGAGTATTTATCAAAGTTTATGTTCTTTGGAAGTGATGTATCTAAATATGTAAGCTATGTTGTTATATAAAATTTTGCTATATACTTTAATAAGATGCAAAACAAGAAGATAATAGGTTTATTTATTAGGAGGGTAATATGGACACAAAGAAAATTTTTATTATAGAGGATGAGGAGAAGATTAGGAAGGAACTAAGCACATTTTTAAATAGATATGGGTATGAAACTAGTTATTCTTTAAATTTTGAAAACATAGTAGAAGAAGTTATGAAAGAAAAATATCATTTAATTTTATTAGATATTAATCTTCCTTACTATGATGGTTATTATATTTGCAGGGAAATAAGAAGAAGAAGTTCTGTGCCAATAATAGTTGTAACAAGCAGGGATAGTGAAGTAGATGAGCTTATGAGCATGAATTTAGGGGCAGATGACTTTATAACAAAGCCTTATAATACTCAAATACTTTTAGCTAGAATATCTTCTATAATAAGAAGAACCTATAGTGATTCTGATTCAGAGATATTGGAATACAAAGGACTTTTACACAACTTATCCATAAGTGAAGTGGAATATAATAATAATAAAATAGAACTTAGCAAAAATGAAAGTAAGATATTATATGTTTTAATAAAAAATAAGGAAAAGATAGTATCTAGGAATGAAATAATAGAAGCTTTATGGCAGTCAGATGAATTTGTTGATGATAATACATTAACAGTAAATATAAATAGATTAAGAAAAAAGCTACAAGAAATAGGCGTAATAGATTATTTAAAAACTAAGAGAGGTCAAGGGTATATATTAATATGGAATTAATGGATTTCATTAAAGAAAGAATATTATTTATAATTATAAGTTTATCTATACTAATATTTAGTTCAATATTACTAGCTGCTCTAGGGGTAGACTCTTATGCTATCTTTTTTATTTTTATACTTAATCTTATTGGAATATCCATATTTCATGTATATGACTATTTTAATAAAAGAAAGTATTACAATGAGGTAATTTCAAATTTAGACAGGTTAGATAAGAAATATTTGATTTCAGAGGTGATAGATCAGGGGAATTTTCTAGATAGCAAGATTTTGTATTACATAATTAAAGAGGCCACTAAAGCTATGAACGATGAAATTGCTTCTTTAAAGATAAATAATAATGAATATAGAGAGTATATAGAACTATGGGTTCACGAGGTAAAGACTCCAATATCTAGTTGTAAGCTACTTATAGAAAATAATAAATCAAATATTACAAAAAGCATAGATGAAGAAATAGATAAAGTTGAAAATTATATAGAACAAGCTCTCTTTTACACTAGAAGTAATGCTTTAGAAAAGGACTATATAATAAAAGAATTAAACTTAAAAAACTCTATTAATAAAGTTATAAAAAGAAACGCTAACACATTAATAGAAAGAAAAATAAAAATTGAAGTAAAGGATTTAGAGGAAGTTGTTTATTCGGATAGTAAGTGGATTGAATTTATTATAAATCAAATAATATCTAATTCCATTAAATATATGGGGAAAAGTGAAGGTGCAATCAAGTTCTATACAAATAATATAGGAGAAAATATTATTTTGAACATTGAAGATACAGCCACTGGCATGAATGAGAAAGATGTAATTAAGGCTTTTGAAAAGGGGTATACAGGAGAAAAGGGCCGTAAATTTGGGAAATCCACTGGCATAGGTTTATATCTATGCAAAAAGTTAGCTATAAAACTTGGACTTGGAATAAGTTTAACTTCAGAAATTAATGTTGGAACTAAAGTATCTATAAATTTTCCTATAAATAGAATGATGATTTTTGAAAAATAACTTTAAATATAGTTATATTACAAAAGTGTAAGCTTTCTGTTATGTTGTTCTATGGCTCTAGGGATTAATAAGGCTTACAATTATCCTAAAGACTTAGTAGGAGGAGGATAATATGGAAAGAGAAGTGTTAAGAGTAAGTAATATAGAGAAGTATTATGGAAGGAAAGGAAATATCACAAAAGCAATTGATAATATAAGCTTTTCTGTTGAAGAAGGAGAATTTGTTGGTGTGATGGGGGCTTCAGGCAGTGGAAAAACTACCCTTTTAAACTGTATATCAACAATAGATAAGGTAACTAGTGGACATATTTATATATCTGGAAATGATATTACAAAATTAAATTCAAAAAAGGTATCAAAGTTTAGAAGAGAAGAACTAGGATTTATATTTCAGGACTTTAATCTTTTAGATACTCTAACAGCTTATGAAAATATAGCTTTAGCTTTAACTATATTAAAAGTTGATCACAAGGAAATAGATAAAAGAGTAAAGGATATAGCTAAAAAGTTAAATATAGAAGAGGTTTTAAATAAGTATCCATATGAAATGTCAGGTGGACAAAAGCAAAGAGTTGCATCTGCAAGAGCAATAATAACAAGCCCTTCATTAATATTAGCAGATGAGCCTACAGGAGCGTTAGACTCTAAGTCAGCTAAAATGCTTTTAGAAAGCTTAGAAGATTTGAATGAAAGTTTAAATGCCACAATCATGATGGTTACCCATGACGCATTTTCTGCTAGTTATTGCAGTCGTATTTTATTTATTAAAGATGGAAAGATATTTAATGAATTAATTCGTGGAAGTGACTCAAGAAAAGAATTCTTTAAGAAGATAATTGAAGTTATAACCCTTCTTGGAGGTGACCAAAACAATGTATTCTAAGCTAGCTTTTAGGAATCTAAAAAGAAGTTTCAAAGATTATACTATCTATTTTCTAACATTAGTATTTGGAGTATGTATATTTTACACATTTAATTCAATACAATCTCAAAGTATCATGATGGAATTAAATGAAGTTCAAGCAGTAGCATTTGAACAAGTAGAATCTATAATGGGCTATGCATCTATATTTGTATCCTTTGTTTTAGGATTTTTGATTATATATGCAAATAATTATTTAATAAAAAGAAGAAAAAAAGAATTTGGAATATATATGACGCTAGGAATGGAAAAGGTAAGTTTATCTAAAATAATTTTTATAGAAACTTTATTAGTTGGAATAATATCTTTAGCTATAGGACTCGGTATAGGAGTGCTTTTATCACAAGGATTATCAGTGCTAACAGCAAAAATGTTTGAAGTAAACCTTACTAAGTTTAAATTTATTTTTTCATCAAGTTCAATGATAAAAACTTTACTTTGTTTTGGTGGTATATATTTAATTGTACTATTGTTTAATTCAATAACTATAAGAAAAGTTAACCTTATTGATTTGTTAACATCATCAAGAAAAAATGAAAAAATAAAGATAAGAAACATTTGGATTTCAGTAATAACATTTATTATAAGCTGCATTATTATTGGATATGCATACTATATGACTTTAAAGGGTGGAGTAGCTGAATTAAACTTTAAGGTAAATGGCATAAGTATATTATTAGGTACAGTTGGGACCTTTTTGTTTTTCTTTTCTTTATCAGGATTTTTATTAAAGCTTGCTCAAGCTAATAAAAAACATTATTTAAAAGGGCTAAATATGTTTGTATTAAGACAAATAAATAGTAAGATAAACACAGTATTTATATCTATGTCTTTTATATGCTTAATGCTATTTTTCGGAATTTGTATGTTTTCAGGGGGACTTGGTATAAATAGCGCCATGAATGCAGATGTAAAAGATTTAACTCAATATGATTTAACATGTTGGAATTTTAATGGAGCTAATATTGAAAAGGTATTAGAGGAAAATGGAGTAGATTTAAGTAGATATTCTAGTGAATATGTAAATTACACAAATTATAATAGTGGTTTTAAATATAATGATATTTTATCAGAGGAAGGAAAAGAAAAACTTAAAAGTTATTATCCCGTAAGCTCAAATCAGGCAGTTCAAGTTATAGGAATATCAAAATTTAATGAAATCATGAAGATGCTAAAGAAAGATACGATTAAATTGGACAGGAATGAATATGCAATCTTTACAGATATAAAAGATTCTATAAAGGTGTTTGATAAGATTTTAGATTCTAATAAGGAACTAAATATAAATGAATTTAAATTAAAACCAAGTGAAATTAATGTAATGGAAGTTGTCGCTTATGATTATATGATGAAACGTAATTTATGTACTATTATAGTTAATGATTCTGTCACAGAAGAGTTAACACCTGTAGGTTCTTTCTTAAACTTAAATTATAAAAAAGATAATAATAATAACAATATAGAAAAATTAATTAAAGATGAGTTAGACCCTTTAGTGCAAAAGGAAAAAGGCAGTTTGTATTATATTACAATAGATGAGTTAGTGGCAAATACATCAAGTTTTGGAGCAATAATATCTTATCTTGGTATTTATATTGGCGGAGTATTTTTAATAACTTCAGCGGCAATATTAGCCATTCAACAGCTATCTGAATCAACAGAAAATATAGAAAGATATAACCTGTTAAGAAAAATAGGTGTAGATGAAAATGAAATTAATAAATCTTTGTTAAGTCAAATAGCAATATACTTTATAATGCCATTATCCTTGGCATTGATACATTCTATGGTGGGACTAAAATTTTCCCAGAAAATAATAGGCCTAGTTGGGGGCACAGGAGCAATGAGCAATGTGTTAATTTCACTATTTGTATTAATCCTTATATATGGTGGTTATTTTATAGCAACTTATTTTGGAGCAAAGAAAAATATAAGTGAAAGAATATAAGAGGTTCTTATATAAATTTAATATAAGCTTTTCCATTGAAGAAGGGGAAGTGGAAAGATATTTAATGAATTAATTCGTGGAAGTGACTCAAGAAAAGAATTCTTTAAGAAGATACATGAAAACGTTGACCTTAGAGGAAGGTATGTTAGGAAAAGGATGAATATTATGGATGAAAATTATACAATTATTAAATAATAGGCTTCATTTTTAAGGATATGTAGCTAAAATGGAACTTTATTTATTACTTTTGAAATTTGAAATTTATATATATAGGTTGATTGTTAAAGTATTGACAGTGCCGTTATAACGGGATTTTATAGAGTCAATTAATGCTTAACTCTTAAGTTTTTCTATTAAAATTTAGAAAAATATTTGTAGATATAATAAGTGTTAATTGACTTTACCCTATAGGGCATAGAATATAATTTAATTATAATAATATATTCAGCAGGATATTAATAGGTTATTAACAAGTTATAAAATTGAATGTTAACGAAATAACAATGTAAAGGATATTTATTAGTAAGTTAATATATAAATTATTTTATTGAAGGTGGTTTTATTTTATGAGTGAAGTTTTAGCGGTGGTAAATATTCAGGCAGTTGCTGCAAAGAAAAGGTTACAGAGTAATTTTTTGAAAAAGGGTATAACACTAGCTTTATCTTCGGGACTTGCTTATGGGTTATATACTGCATTTTTAACTATGGGCATGACTAAGGGGGTTTGGGCGGACTGGTATGGTGCTAATACAAAAGGATTATCAACATTTGTTGTGGTTTACTTAATTGCAGCACTCGGGAATGCAATAAATGATGTCTGTAGCGCTGTGTGGGCTCTTTCATATGCAGGTATTAAAGGTAAATTAAAAGATTTTTTTAGATGTATTAATACTCCACCAGGACGTATGATGATAGTTGCAGCACTTATAGGTGGGCCTATAGCTGGTACAGCCTATGTTATAGCTATTCAAATGGCTGGTTCAATAGCTGTTCCGATATCAGCACTTTGTCCTGCAATTGCGGCTATATTGGGAAAGGTATTATATAAGCAAAAATTAAGTAAACGTATGGCATTGGGAATACTTATATGTGTAAGTGCCAGCTTTTTAATTGGTAGTGCAGGCTTTAGTGTTGGAGCTTCAAAAACCACTTCGATAGGTATTGGAATAGCCTGTATTGCAGCTTTGGGATGGGGATTTGAAGCTTGCGTTGCTGGATATGGTACCTCTATGATAGATCCACAAATAGGAATATGTATTCGTCAAGTAACATCAGGTATAGCAAATTTGTTTATATTAGTTCCTATATTTGGGTTTATGGCCGGGGGTGTAAATATTTCATTTGATCTTGCTATCCAAGCATTTACAAGTGGCCCTGCAATGATTTGGTTTCTTTTAAGTGGTCTTTTATCATTTATAACATTTATGAGTTGGTATGCTGCAAATAGTATGTGCGGAGCTGGACTTGGTAGTGCATGCAATGGTACTTATTCATTTTTTGGACCGTTATTCTGCTTATTACTACTAGGTGTATATGGCGGAATGGATGGATGGGCATTACCTTCAGTTGCCTGGGTTGGAGCTATAGTGATGATGTTTGGTATACTTACAATATCTATGAATCCACTTGATTTACTTAGAAGAAAGAAAGAAGAAATTTAAATATAAGGTTATGAATATTGTGGATTGGATTTGTTTTACTTGAGTCAATAGTTGTATTATTAAGATAATGTTGATATAATATTAAACGTGATTTGATTGTTATAATTTTATTTTAAACTCGGTTTTAAATTATGGAATAACTAGATTCATTTATGTCTTAAATGTTTTGAAAATAGGAGGACATGAATATGAAAGAATTTAGTATTAACACAAAGGTCTATTTTGGAGAGGGTTCTTTAGATAGATTGAATGAAGTGAAAAATAAGAAGGTATTAATTGTATGTGATAAATTTATGGAAACTTCAGGCGTTGCGTCTATGATACAAGGAAAACTTGTTGATTGTGAAACTTATATATATAGTGATATTGTGCCTGATCCATCTTTAGAGATTGTGGCAGCTGGTATTCAAAAGTTACAAAGCTTCGGGGCTGAAATCCTTATAGCTTTAGGTGGCGGTTCATCAATTGATGGAGCAAAGGCTATTAGAGAATATGCTAAAAAGGTTAGTGGAGGGGTTTCTTCTATAGAAGAGTTTTATGCTATACCTACTACAAGCGGTACAGGTTCTGAGGTAACTGAATATGCAGTAATTACAAATAAACAAGAAGGATTAAAATGCGCTCTTGCAGATAAATCGCTTCTTCCAGACTTTGCGATACTAGATCCAGCATTAGTAAAAACTGTTCCAAAAGGCATAACTGCTGATACGGGAATGGATGTAATTACACATGCTATAGAAGCTTATGTTTCAAATACAGCTACTGACTTTTCAGATGCTATGGCAGAAAAGGCTGTAACTTTAGCTTTTAGATTCTTACCAAAAGCGTATCTTGATGGAAATGATCTAGTAGCAAGGGAAAAACTTCATAATGCATCATGCCTTGCAGGTATGGCATTTAATGCAGCAGGACTTGGAATCACTCATAGTTTAGCTCATGTTGTAGGAGGAAAACTTCATATTTCTCACGGAAGAAGTAATGCAATGATACTACCTCATATAATTGAGTATAATGCTAATTTAAGTAAAGATACTTTAAAAGTTGAATATAATCTAGCAGCTAAAAAATATCAAAGACTTGCAAAGTTATTAAATTTACGTGCGCCTAATGTGTACATTGGAGTTAATAATTTAATTAGGGCTATTGTGAACCTTCAAACTACATTAATGATTCCAAAAACATTAAAAGAACAAGGTTCAGATATGGAGTTAGCAAAGGCATCGAGAGAAGAAATTGTTAATGCGGCTATAAATGATATTTGTACAGCTACAAACCCTAGAGAAACAACTAAAGAAGATTTATTAATACTTTTAGAAAAATTTACAGAATAAAGGTTAAATATATAAGTATTTAATAAATAAGAAGGCTTCAAAATGTAAAATTATGCATTTTGAAGCTGTTTTTTTGAAGTTTTTATAAAATTGATATATAATTAATATTTGAGGAATGACTTTAAACATAAAATATAAGTTAATATTATCACGAGGGGGCTTAGTATGAGTAAAGAGTTTTATTCTATAGGGAAAGTTGGGGAAATATGCAAACTTACAACAAAAGCTTTAAGATATTACGACAAAATGGGAATATTGTCTCCAGATAAGGTATGTGATGAAAGTGGTTACAGATATTATAGTAAGAAGAATTTGTTATCTGTTCCAATTATAAAATATTATAAGCAAAGTGGATTTAAACTTGAGGAAATGAGAGAATTCTTAAAAGGTACAACATATGATTACTTTGGAAAAAGTTTTGAAAATAAAATTGAAGAGTTAAATGCACTTGAAAAGGAAATAAATCTAAAGAAAAGGTCAGTTAAAGACTGGCGCGACTTAATAGTAGAGGCAGAGATGGTAATCGAAAATAATGCTTGTGACGTAGCTGTAAAGTATATAAATAATCGCAATTTAACATTTTTAAATCAAGATTTTGAATATGATTATATGGAGTCTATAATTAATATAGAATTTACTAATTATATTGAAAGTATAGAAAATGCAATAACAGGCCCTGTAATTATACACTTCCCATCTATTAAAGATAAGATTAATGGAAGATGCAATAAGATATGTATAATGCAACAAGCTATTTTGAAATGCAAAGAAGAGTTAAGTATAGACTTTGGTGGGTGGATGGCAGTTACTTGTTACCATATAGGCTCATATGAGAAAATTAATGATACATACATAAAAATGGATGAATGGGCAAAAAGTCATGGGTATATATGTAGTGAGGAATCCTATGAAAGATATGTAACAGATTATTGGACAACTAACAATATAGATAAATTTGTAACAGAGATTTTAATTAAAATTAAAGGCAAAAGTTAAATTTAAGACAGTGAAAACGTTGACCGTAGGGTAGAGTATCTAAAGACTATAAGGAAAATACTGCGAAATCCATAACGTTTTTCATGAGAATGGTTATTTTATTAAAGGATATAATTAGAATTAAATTATATCTTTTTTTTGTTTTATGAAGCTTAGGGTTAATTATATATAGGGCATATGTGTTGGTACAAGCTGTATAGATGGTGATTGTGATTTTGCTTTAAAGTATAGGGATTCATGGTGGATTTTTAGAAAATAAGATTTGTTTAAATGTTTAGAGAAATATTTATTGACATTGACCCATGGGGAAGGGATTATAATTTAACTTGTAGATATGAATTGAAAAGTTATTAACAAAGTTTAAGAGCAGAGTGCAAAAAGTATAACAATCACGAAGTAATATAATTATTAAAAAACATTTCTATTAAGGGAAGTTTGTATACAGTATATATTTTATCAATTAATATATAAATTATTTTTATTGAAGGGAGTTTTATTTTATGGCTGAAGTTTCACAAACGGCAAGTACAAAAGCTGTTGTTGCAAGAAAGAATTTACAAAGTAGTTTCTTTAAAAGAGGTATATCTCTAGCTTTATTTTCAGGAGTTTCCTATGGATTATACACAGCGTTTTTAACAATGGGTATGACTAAAGGAGTTTGGGGGGACTGGTATGGTGCTAATACAAAAGGGTTGTCAGCATTTGTTGTAGTTTATTTAATTGCAGCACTTGGAAATGCAATTAATGATGTCTGTAGCGCTGTGTGGGCTCTTTCCTATGCTGGAGTTAAAGGAAAGTTTAAAGACTTTTTAAGATGTATAAATACTCGCCCAGGACGTATTATGATCTTGGCCGCACTTATTGGTGGACCTATAGCTAGTACAGCTTATGTTATATCTATACAGATGGCAGGTTCCATAGTTGTTCCAATATCAGCACTTTGCCCTGCAATAGCTGCTATATTAGGAAAAGTTTTATATAAACAAGAATTAAATAAACGTATGGCAGTTGGAATCGTTATATGCGTAGGCGCAAGTTTCTTAATTGGTAGTACAGGATTTACAGGAGAAACTTCACCTACTTTACTTTTAGGTTTAGGAATAGCTGTTATTGCCGCTTTAGGATGGGGATTTGAAGGCTGCGTTGCTGGATATGGTACAGCTATGATTGATCCTGAAATCGGTATTTGTATTCGTCAAGTAACATCAGGTATAGCAAACTTATTTATACTAGTTCCTGTTTTAGGAATGATGGCTGGCGGAGTAAATATTTCTACAAATCTTGCAATTCAAGCATTTACAAGTGGTCCTGCAATGATTTGGTTTGCATTAAGCGGTCTTTTAACATTTTTAACATTTATGACATGGTATGCTGCAAACAGTATGTGTGGAGCGGGACTTGGAACTGCATGTAACGGTACATATTCTTTCTTTGGACCATTATTCTGCTTACTAGTATTAGGAGTATATGGTGGAATAGATGGATGGTCATTACCTCCTGTTGCTTGGATGGGAGCTGTAGTAATGATGTTTGGTATAGTTACAATATCTATGAATCCGCTTGATTTGTTTAGAAAAAAGAAAGAGGAGGTTTAAATAGATGAAACCACTTAATTATGCAATCTTAAAACACTTCACTAAAGTTGAAGAAGCCTGCGCTGATGATGTTATAGAAGCTTTAAAAGGTGACTATGGCGACTTTAAAGCCCTAAAAAGAGATTCAGTAATTAATGCTCTAATGACAGCAGAAGCAAATGGACTTATAGAAGAAACAAGAATAGATTTAAATAAAAATGGACAATTAAGAGTTTATTATTATGCACATGAAGAGGGCGCCGCTACAATTAATAAATACATTAGAGATTAGTTGTATATCATTTGCATTTATTAGATTAAGACATTTACTAGAATACTTATAAACAAAAGAATACATATAAACACAAATATACATGAGCTAAGATCATGAAGGAGGATTTATAAGTGAGATATTATGGAAATGAGGCCCTAGGTCTTGTAGAAACAATAGGATTAGTTCCTGCACTTCATGCTGCAGACCAAATGCTTAAAGCAGCTAATGTAGAATTAATCTCATATGAAAATATTGGTTCTACTCTTGTAACAATTATGGTAAAAGGTGATGTAGGCGCAGTAAAATCTGCAGTAGAAGCAGGAGCTAAAGCAGCAGCATCAATTGGAACATTAACAGCACACAATGTTATGCCACGTCCTATAAGACAAGTTGGCGATATTGTTTCAGTACACGATATTGATTTATAGAATATAGGAGGAATGAATACAGATGGCAAGTTATGAAGCTTTAGGACTAGTTGAAACTTTTGGTTTAGTTTTTGCTTTAGAGGCAGCAGATGCGATGTGTAAAGCATCAAATGTTGAACTTGAAGGATATGCAAACGTTGCATCAGGTTATATAACTGTATTAGTTCGTGGAGATGTTGGTGCCTGCAAAGCGGCAGTAGATGCCGGCGTTGCAGCTGTTGAAGCTATGGAAGGTGCAAATGTTTATAGTTCAATGGTTATCCCAAGACCACATCAAGATATTGAAAAGATAATAAAACGTTATGAGCTTTCAAGTCTTGTAGCAGAATAAAAAATATAATGGTTAGAAGGAAAGGGAGAGAGAATATGAATATTATTGATAATGATTTACTCTCCATGCAAGAAGCGAGAATTCTTGTTGAAAATGCTCGTGAGGCACAAAAAAGATTAGCAACATTCCCACAAGCAAAACTTGATGAGATAGTTGAATGTATGACTGAGGAAATTAGAAAACATTTAAATGAACTTGCAAAAATGTCTAATGAGGAAACCGAATATGGAAGATGGGAAGATAAATATATCAAAAATCATTTTGTGTGTAAGGATCTAAAAAATAGGCTTAAAGGTATGAATTGTGTAGGGATTATAAGTGATGATAAAGAAAACATGACAAAGGATGTTGGAGTACCAATGGGTGTTATTATAGCCTTTTGTCCAGCAACAAGTCCCGTTTCCACAACTATATATAAAGCTTTAATTGCAATTAAATCAGGAAATGCAATTATATTTTCACCTCATCCAAGAGCAAAGAATACCACTTTTAAAACAATGGATATTCTAATTAGAGCTGCAAAGGAAGCTGGACTTCCAGAAGGCGCTCTTGCATATTTGCATACAGTTATGAAAAATGGGTCATTAGAACTTATGAATCATAAAGATACTTCACTTATAATGAATACCGGTGTACCAGAAATGCTTGATGAAGCCTACAAATCTGGAAAGCCAGTAATCTATGGAGGTAATGGAAATGGCCCAGCGTTTATAGAGCGTACAGCTGATATAAGTACTGCGGTTAAAGATATTATTGAAAGTAAGAGCTTTGATTACGGTGTTGTTTCTGCAGCAGAGCAATCAATCGTTGTTGATAGTTGCATTGAAACAGAAGTAAAAAGGGAACTACAAAAAAATGGTGGGTACTTTATGACTAAAGAAGAGTCAGAAAGCTTAGGTAAACTATTCTTTTTTAGAGATGGAAGCCTTGATTTTGAGATGGTTGGTAAGTCACCACAATTTCTAGCTAAAAGAGCTGGGTTCAGCGTTGATGAAGATGTTAGGATTCTTATTTCAGAGCAAAAGTATGTTTCGAAATCAAATCCTTATTCAAGAGAAAAGCTTAGTCCTGTACTAGCCTTTTATGTAGAAAATGATTGGATGCATGCTTGTGAGAAATGTATAGAATTATTACTAAGTGAGCGACATGGACATACATTAGTTATACATTCAAAGGATGAAGATGTTATTCAGCAATTTGCATTAAAAAAGCCGGTTGGTAGAGTACTTGTTAATACTTCAGGAACTTTTGGAAGTATGGGAGCTACTACAAATTTATTCCCTTCAATGACTTTAGGGAGTGGATCTGCAGGCAAGGGTATGACATCAGATAATGTTTCACCTATGAATTTACTATATATACGTAAAATTGGTTATGCAGTTCGTAAAGTTGATGAATTTAAAAGATCAGTAGATGACTCAAATGTGGTTATAAGTACTAATGAAGACAAAGAAAAAACAGAGGACTTTAAGCTATTAGAACGTATCATAAAAGAAGTATTAAAAGACTTAAAGTAGGAATCAGTGTTGAAATAAAATTAAAGAATGTGAGGTAATTGAAATGGATATTAACGAATTTTCAAAAGAATTTTCAAGTAAGTTTATGGAAGCTACTAAGAACATGTCAGAAGTAGAACGTGCTAGTATATTAGAAATGTTTAAAAAGGTTTCAAAAGATATGGTAGATGAAGAGCCAACTACTAAATTAGCAGGTGTAAATAATGGTGAAATCCCAGATGGAATAACAGAGCGTTTAGCTAAGTTAAAAGAAAACTATTTAAAGCATGTTCCATCAATAACAACTCACCGTGCAAGAGTTATAACTGAGATGACTAAGAAAAACCCAGGTATGCCTAAATCAGTTATACGTGGTAAATCTTTTAGACGTTGTTGTGAAACTGCCCCAATATTAATTCAAGATCATGAGCTTATAGTTGGAGCACCAAACGGAAGCCCACGTGCAGGATCATTTTCACCTGATATAGCTTGGAGATGGATGCTAGATGAAATAGATACAATAGGAACTCGTCCACAAGACCCATTCTATATCTCAAAAGAAGATAAGAAATTTATGCGTGAAGAGTTATTTCCATTTTGGGAAGGTAAATCAGTTGATGAGTACTGTGAAAGCCAGTATCGTGAAGCTGGAGTATGGGAACTTTCAGGAGAATCTTTTGTTTCAGACTGTTCATATCACGCAGTAAATGGTGGAGGAGACTCTAACCCAGGATATGACGTTATATTAATGAAAAAGGGTATGCTTGACATAGTAAAAGAAGCAGAAGAAAAATTAGAAAATCTTAGTTACGATAGACCAGAAGACATTGAGAAAATATACTTTTATAGATCATTAATAGATACTGCAGAGGGTGTTATGATATATGCTAAACGTATTTCAGAGCACGCAGCAGAGCTTGCAGCAAAAGAAACTAACCCTACTCGTAAAGCAGAACTTCTAAAGATTTCTGAAGTAAACGCTAGGGTGCCAGCACATAAACCATCAACGTTTTTTGAAGCAGTTCAATCAGTTTGGACTATAGAATCATTACTTGTAGTTGAAGAAAACCAAACTGGTATGTCTATAGGACGTGTTGACCAATATATGTATGAATTTTACAAAAATGATATTGAATCAGGCCGTATGAATGATTTTGAAGCATTTGAATTAGCAGGTTGTATGCTTATAAAAATGTCTGAAATTATGTGGATAACAAGTGAAGGTGGATCTAAATTCTTCGCAGGTTACCAACCATTTGTTAACATGTGCATAGGCGGTGTTACTAGAGAAGGACGTGATGCTACAAATGATTTGACATACCTTTTAATGGATGCAGTTCGCCATGTTAAGATATATCAACCATCTTTAGCTTGTCGTATACACAAATCATCACCACAAAAGTATCTTAAAAAGATAGTTCAAGTTATTCGTGCAGGTATGGGATTCCCAGCATGTCACTTTGATGATGTTCATATAAAAATGATGTTATCAAAGGGAGTTTCTATAGAAGATGCAAGAGATTATTGCTTAATGGGATGTGTTGAGCCTCAAAAGGCAGGAAGATTATATCAATGGACTTCTACCGGATACACTCAATGGCCAATATGTATAGAGCTTGCTTTAAATAATGGTGTACCTCAATGGTATGGTAAGCCTGTATGTCCAGATGCTGGAGATATAAATCAGTTTAAAACTTATGAGCAATTTGAAGAAGCTGTTAAAGATCAAATCAAATATATAACTAAATGGACAAGTGTTGCTACAGTAATTTCTCAACGTGTTCATAGAGATATTGCACCAAAACCACTTATGTCTATGATGTATGAAGGTTGTATGGAAAAAGGTAAGGGAGTAGAAGCTGGTGGAGCTATGTATAACTTCGGACCAGGAGTTATATGGAGTGGTTTAGCTACTTACACAGATTCTATGGCAGCTATAAAGAAATTAGTATTTGATGATAAGAAGTACACACTACAAGAAATGAAGGATGGTTTAAACGCTGACTTTGTTGGATATGATAAATTAAAGAAAGATTGTTTAGATGCACCTAAGTATGGTAACGATGATGACTATGCAGATCTTATTGCAGCTGATCTAGTTAACTTTACTGAAAGAGAACATCGTAAATATAAGACATTATATTCAGTTCTTAGTCATGGTACTTTATCAATATCTAACAACACTCCATTTGGTCAATTGACTGGAGCTACAGCAAATGGACGTAGAGCGTGGATGCCTCTATCAGATGGTATAAGTCCATCACAAGGAGCTGACTTTAAAGGACCTACTGCTATAATTAAGTCTGTTTCTAAGATGTCTTGTGAAGATATGAATATAGGAATGGTTCACAACTTTAAATTAATAGCTGGTCTTTTAGATACAAAAGAAGGAGAGCAAGGAATAATTACATTATTACGTAGTGCATGTACTCTTCAACTTGGAGAAATTCAGTTTAACTACTTAGATAACAAAACTTTAATAGAAGCACAAAAACACCCTGAGCAATACCGTGACCTAATAGTTCGTGTTGCTGGATACAGTGCATTCTTTGTTGAGTTATGTAAAGACGTTCAAGATGAGATAATCAGTAGAACTGTGCTTACACACTTTTAATAAAAGGTAGTATAAAACTTTAAAGTAATTAAAATTTATATAATCTATAATCTACATATTAGTATGTAGATTATAGATTTCATTTAAAATAAAAGTAAATGAAACTGGAGAATGAAGAATATGAGTAATGGAAATTTAGGTATAATGGAACGAAAAGCAAGAATTTTTAATATTCAAAAGTATAATATGTATGATGGAGACGGTATAAGAACATTAATATTTTTCCAAGGATGTCCACTTCGTTGTAAATGGTGTGCAAATCCTGAAGGACTTATTAAGCAGCATAGAGTTATGCTTAAAACTAATTTATGTGTTAATTGTGGTGACTGCGTTCCTGTTTGTCCAGTTGGAATACATAGTATCTCAAAGGAAACTCTAAAGCATGAAGTTAATCGTGGTATAGAGTGTATAGGCTGCGGTAAATGCGAAGATGCTTGTCTTAAATCAGCTTTATCAATAGTAGGAGAAACAAAAACTATATCAGAACTTCTAGAAATAATAGAAGAGGATAGAACATTTTATGAAATGTCTGGTGGCGGAGTTACACTTGGTGGCGGTGAAGTTTTAATGCAACCTGAGGCAGCTTGTAGTCTATTAATGGCCTGTCAGCAAGAAGGTATAAATACTGCAATTGAAACTTGTGGTTATGCAAAACTAGAATCAGTACTTAAAGTTGCAGAGTTTACAGATTTATTTTTATTCGATATTAAACATATGGATTCTGATACACACCTTGAATTAACAGGCGTTAGAAATGAACAGATTTTAGAAAATCTAAAAGAACTTCTTCGTCTAAAATATAATGTAAAAATACGTATGCCTTTATTAAAAGGTGTTAATGACTCAAAAGAAGACATTGAAAAAACTATGGAATTTTTAAGCCCATATAAAGATTATAAGAACTTTAGAGGAGTTGATTTACTTCCGTATCATAAGATGGGGGTAAACAAATACAACCAATTAAATATGGAATATCCTATAAAGGATGATCCTAGTTTAAAGGATGAAGATTTAGATAGAATAGAAGGATGGATTTCAAAATACGATTTAAAAGTAGAAGTAATTCGTCATTAATGTTAATAGATAATATTGAAGTATTGATGCTTTAAAGAAGTATTGATTTGAAAAAGGTAAGGAGTAAGGTCAATGATAAAATTTATTACCGAAGAGTATTTAAGAGATGTATATAAAAAAGAACATTTTGAGACCTACGAAATAGAGCAAGGGAAGCGACTTACACCAGGAGCTGCTCAATACTTATCTGATAAGAGAATAAAAATAAATAATAATGCTTCAAATATAAAGATGGATGTTTCTAAAAATGATAAGTTTCAAATAAAAGGGACAAAAGATAAAGACGATAAAATAGTAAAAGAAGAAGTAGTAGATACGCATTTTAAATCTAAAAAGAAGATTTGTTTAAGATTAAAATCCATAGAAGCTAAATGTCTTATTACTAGTAGTGAAATATTAGAAGAAGATGTGTTTTTAGCACAAGATATTATGAATTTAAGTAAAAAATTATCAAACATAAGAAAAGCTATAGAAAAAAGAGATGATTTTGAATCTGTCTATTTTAAAGATTGCACAGGAATGAATTCATTAAATTTTACAAGTGATGTTGATGATTGTTTTGAAATAACTGATTTTCATATGCAACTTAAAAATGGAAAGATAATTTTAAAAATGCACATACTTCGTTGCATTTTACAAGAGTTCCAAGTTGAAATACTTGAAACCTTTGAATCAGAAAATACTGATGTAAAAAATAAAATTGTGGAAAGAGTTAATTTAATAATTAATTCATTATCTCAATTGATTTGTTCAGCAGTAGGAGGAAAAGAATGTCAAAGAAGAAAATATCAAATCAGAGAATAAACTTTGAATATTGTGATGATTTAATTAAAAAATTCGAAGAAGTTATAGAAAAACCAATTACAAAGAAATCTTCTGTATATTATACCGGTGTAGACTTAGGTACTGCCTGTGTAGTTTTAGCAGTTTTAGATGAAAATTATAAGCCAGTTGCTGGCGCATACAGATATGCTGATGTAGTTCGCGATGGTATGGTTGTTGATTATATTGGTGCAGTAAGACTTGTTAGAGAACTTAAAGAGGAAATAGAGGCGAAATTAAATACTGAGCTTATTTATGCAGCAGCAGCAATTCCACCTGGAACAGATACTTTAGATTCAGGAGCAATTAAAAATGTAGTTCAAGCAGCTGGATTTGAATTGACCTGTCTTTTAGATGAACCTACCGCTGCAAATGCTGTACTTAAGATTGAAAATGGTGCCGTTGTGGACATTGGTGGTGGAACAACTGGAATATCAGTTTTAAAAGATGGAAAAGTTGTTCATGTTGTTGATGAAGCTACAGGTGGTACTCATTTTTCACTTGTTATATCAGGTGCATATAAAATAGATTTTGTAAAAGCAGATAAGTTCAAAAGAGATAATAAAAATCATAAAGAATTGTTACCTGTACTAAAGCCAGTAGTTGAAAAGGTAGCATCAATAATTACTAATAATATTAGAAATTATAGTGTGGATGAAATTTCTTTAGTAGGTGGTACTTGCTGCTTAACAGGAATTGAAGGAATTATAGAAAAAAGTACAGGGATATATACTCATAAACCTAAAAACCCTATGTTTGTTACACCACTTGGAATAGCATTAAGTTGTACACAGGATATTATTGAATAATAAGGAGTGTGTTTAAAAGTGGATTTTAGAATTATAAAATCACCTTCCAATGGAACTAAGGAAATTCTTAGAAGACGAATGGGTGGGGGATGCAAAGCAAATTTAGATAATGCTGATGCAATAGGACTCATTCAAGGCAAACTTATTGATATGATTTATGTTGCAGATATTGCTGAAAAATCTGTTGGTGTTGACGTTGAAGATATTAGAGGTACATGTCCACAGCACATGGTTTTGCTTGCTATTTTTGGGGATACATCATCAGTTGAATCTGCATTAAAAGAGATTGAACTGAAAATGGAACAAGGTAAGTTAAAATGATAATAGCGAGAATTATTGATACCGTATGGGCTACTAGAAAAGCAGAATCACTTAATGGACTTAGATTTATGTTAGCTGAGGATATCGGTGAAACAGGTGAGGGACACAGGTTTATTGTTGCTGACATTATGGGGGCAGGTATTGGAGATAGAGTTATTGTGAGTACTGGATCATCTGCACGTATGATGTTAGAAAAGGACAATATTCCAGTAGATGCAGTTGTAGTTGGGATAATTGATAATGATTGCACTTTAAGTTAAAGCACAATCTTTTTTAGCAAAGTCATAGGACTTTAGGGTTAATATAAAGACTAAAATTATCTGACGGGATGTGAAAATATGAAAAGGTTAATTAGTGCAAAGAATGTTGAAGAATTAATAGTAAGTGGAGAAAAGACCTTGTATATAGATGGAACTGAAATAATTACACCATCAGCTAAAGAACTTGCAATAAATAATGAGATAACATTTACAACAGAGGATAAAGTTTTATTTGAAACTACAAAACCTAAAGTAGAAAGTGTAGAAGTTAAAAAAACTACAAGTATAGAAGATATTGATAGTGAAATGATACTTAATGTCTTTAAAGCAATGATGGACAAAGGTCTTTTAGAAGGACTTATGGAAAGTTTAAAACCCAAAAATCTTTTATTTGATGCTGAGTGTGACCCTAGCGGAGTTAAACTTGTTAGAGGAAATACAGTAAAAATGGATACATTTGATACTGGTAATAAGAATGCAAGAGTGTATTTTCAAGAATTAATAAGTAAAAAGGAATCAAAAATGAGCGCTGGATTTTTAGTAATTCAAGACTCAAAATTTGATTGGGAATTAACTTATGAAGAAATTGATTATGTTATAGAAGGAACTTTAACAGTTGAAATCAATGAAAAAGTATATACAGCTTATCCAGGAGATGTTTTATTTATACCATCAGGTTCTAAAGTAGTTTGGGGTTCACCAGATAAAGCAAGGATGTTTTATGTAACATATCCAGCAAACTGGGCGGATCTTTCATAAAAAAGCTAGGAGGATAAACCTATGCAAGCGATTGGTTTAATAGAAACAAAAGGATTAATTACAGCAATTGAGGCTGCTGATATAATGCTAAAATCATCAGATGTAAGTATTGTTGAAAAGACTTATGTAGGTGGTGGTCTTGTAATAGTTATAGTTACGGGGGATGTGGGTTCAGTTAAGGCAGCTATAGAAGCTGGATCAGCAGCAGTAAAAAGAATTAATCCAGAATATTTAATTTCAGATCACATAATGCCAAGGCCAAGCGAAGAACTTAAGACTATAATTGGACCAAAGGTTACAGTTGAGGTTTTAAAAGTTAGCCCATGTAATGAAGATGTTATAGAGGTAGAATCAATACAAAAAGAAGAAGTACAATCTACTAAGGTAGCAGAGTCAGAAGTTAAATATAGAGAAGTACAAGCTATAGCATCACAACTGGAGTATATAGAAGTACAATCTGAAAAAGAAGTTTTAAAAGTAGAAGATGTAGAACCAGTAAAAGGTTTAGCGGGTACTAAACAGCAGGTTAAAGAAATGGATTTAGATAAACTGCACAAAAGTAATATAGATAAATTAGTAAGTGAAGATGGCATACAAAAAGCTGTTTTAACATTAGATAAGCTAAAAGTTGTTAAGCTTAGAAATTTAGCTCGTGAGTATGAAGACTTTGTAATTACGGGTAGAACAATTTCAAAAGCTGACAAAAAGATATTAATTTCAAAATTCAAAGCATATTACGAAAAAAATAGTAAGATTTAATTACTTGATTTTTCTTAATTAATATATGTAAATTTAAGATTTCAGTTTGAAATTCTATAAATTTACGAAAGGAATGAACATATAATGGAAAACTTTGATAAGGATTTATATTCAGTACAAGAGGCAAGAAACCTTGCTAGACTTGGAAAGGTGGCAGCTAATAAAATTGCTACTTATAGTGAAGAACAAATCGATAAAATTTTACGCAACATGGTTAGAGTTGCACAGGAAAACCTTGTTTGTTTAGCACAAATGGCAGTTGAAGAAACAGGTTTTGGTAAAGTTGAGGATAAAACCTATAAAAATCATTTAGCATCTGCTATAGTATATGATTCAATAAAAGATATGAAAACTATAGGTATAATTAATGAAGATGAGGTAAATAAAGTTATAGAGATTGCTGAACCAGTTGGTTTGGTTATGGGTATAATACCTTCAACAAATCCAACTTCTACTGCAATTTTTAAAGCTATGATTTCTATAAAATCTCGTAACGCTATAGTATTTGCGCCACATCCATCTGCTGCAAAATGTACAATTAAAGCAATTGAGTTAATGAACGATGCAGCTATAGAAGCTGGTGCACCAGAGAATATTATAAGTACTGTAAAAACACCAACTATTGAAGCTACAAATGAATTAATGAAGTGTAATGAAGTTGCAATAATAATAGCAACAGGTGGTCCAGGAATGGTTAAAGCTGCTTACAGTGCAGGAAAACCAGCTCTTGGTGTTGGCGCAGGAAACTCTCCAGCATATATAGAGAAGACTGCCAACATAGAAAAAGCTGTTAGAAACATTATGGCAAGTAAGACTTTCGATAATGGTACAATATGTGCTTCAGAACAATCTATAATATGTGAAGAATGCAATCACGATGCAGTTGTTGCAGAGTTTAAAAAACAAGGCGGATACTTTATGACAGAAGAAGAAACTGATAAAGTATGCAAAATATTATTTAAAAATGGACATACTATGAATGCTAAGTTTGTTGGAAGAAGTCCACAGGTTATAGCCTGTGCTGCAGGTATTTCAGTTCCACAAGGCACTAAAGTACTTATAGGAAGACAAAATGGTGTAGGTGCTGGTAACCCACTATCATATGAAAAGCTTACAACAGTTCTTGGATTCTATACAGTAAAAGATTGCAACGAAGCATGTGAATTAAGTATTGAATTACTTCAAAATGGAATCGGACATACAATGAGCATACATACTGAAGATAGAGACATGGTTATGGCCTTTGCAAAGAAGCCAGCTTCCCGTATTCTTGTTAATACTGGTGGATCACAAGGTGGAACAGGTGCAAGCACAGGACTTAGTCCTTCATTTACATTAGGTTGTGGTACATGGGGAGGAAGTTCAACATCTGAAAATGTTACTCCAAAGCATCTTATAAATATTAAGAGAGTTGCTTATGGTTTAAAAGATTGTGCAACATTAGCATCTAATGATCCAAGCTTTAATCGTATAAAAACTGCAGAAAATTGTAATGCTGCTAGAAATCAATGTATGAATATGAGCCCAGATCAAATTGCAGCAGCAGCAAAAACTTTAAAAGATTCTAATGATAAAACTACAGTTACTGAATCTAATAGTAGCAAACTAAAAGAAGAAGAACTTTTAGCTTTAGTTAATCAAATGATTTCATCTATGAAAGGTAATAACTAATGGATAATTATGAAGAATTACTAAAGCTTGTATTAGAAGCTGTTAAGGATAAGCAAGCAAATACGTTAACTAAAGAAGATTTATCAAAGATTCCAGTAGGAATTTCTAATAGACATGTACATCTTTCAGAAAAGGATGTAGAAAGCCTTTTTGGAAAAGGTTATAAACTTACAAAGTTTAAAGATTTATCTCAAACAGGGCAATATGCTTGCAATGAAATTTTGACAATTTGTGGACCAAAAGGAGCAATTGAAAGAGTTAGAATTTTAGGACCTGAAAGAAGCAAGACTCAAGTTGAGGTATTAATGGGAGACTGCATTAAACTTGGAGTAAAGCAACATGTAAAATTATCTGGAGACTTAAGTGGAACAGCTGGGGTTACATTAATTGGACCAAAAGGATCTGTTCAACTTGAAGAAGGATTAGTTGTTGCACAAAGACACATCCATATGACAAAAGAAGATGCTAAAAACTTAGATGTTTGTAATGGAGATATAGTATCAATAAAAATTGATGACTTAAGAGGTGGAATATATAGCAATGTTGCTATTAGAGCAAATGACGCTTCAAAACTTGAATGTCATCTTGATATTGAAGAAGCTAACGCAATGGGCATTAGCTCAAAAACAAAGATAACAATAGTTAAGTAATATTTATAAAATTAATATAAATATAATAAAAATATTTAGGAGGAATTTAAAATGAAACATGATGCATTAGGAATGATAGAAACAAAGGGATTAGTAGGAGCAATAGAGGCAGCAGACGCTATGGTTAAAGCTGCAAATGTAACTTTAGTAGGTAAAGAGCAAATAGGTGCTGGACTTGTTACTGTAATGGTAAGAGGTGACGTTGGAGCTGTTAAAGCTGCTACAGATGCAGGAGCTGCTGCTGCTGAAAGAGTTGGAGAATTAGTATCAGTTCACGTAATACCAAGACCACACTCTGATGTTGAAGTAATACTTCCAATGGCTAAATCAGAAATCAAATAATTTTTTAAATAGAATAGAAAAAGTAAAAGTGTCACTAGAGTTAATTTAGTGGCACTTTTTTTAGCGTGTGGTGAATTGTCTCATAAAGACTTTCTAATTAGAGTGATGTAGGCTTACACATATAGCTATCATATATCTAATATTGTCGGAATATGTAGAGTGGTATTTATTTGCATAATATCGTAAATGCTATATGATATATAGTAACAGATGGGTTACAAGTCATAATTAGGTAACCTTATATAAAAGTTATTTATAAACAAAAAGCCACATTTACGTATTGACTAAAATTAAACTAAAGACCTATTTAGAAGATGACTTTCCAAAAAGGTAATTTAAATACTGTTATACTTGGAATATAGATAAAGAAAGCGTAAATGATATTTTAAATAGGATAATTGTTGGCCGTAGTAATAGAATAACATTTATTTTTACGCATGATGATTTACTAAATTATATTATAATACAGTTTTAAACGTCTAAGTTTAAATAAATAGCATTAATTAAGCCAAAAGATAAATGAGGAAGTGAATTTATGGAATGCAATGAAGCGTATGTAATAGAGCTACCATAGATATTCTTGAGCAGATGGATGTGTGGCGCTCTAGTAGGCATGGGAGATGGCGCCTAAGACATAATAAAGTAGTCTAATCTAAAATGGGACACGAAATATTAAATACTGTGTCCCTAATTAAGTCAAAAGATAAAGATGGTGTTAACACTATCAAAATAAATAAGGAGGTGAATTTATGGAATGCAATGAAGTATATGTAATAGAGCTACCAACAGATATTCTTGAACAGATGGATGGATGTACATGTGCATGTGGCGCTCTAGTAGGAACAGGAGGTGGCGCCTAAGACATAATAAAGTAGTCTAATCTAAAATGGGGCACGAAATATTAAATACTGTGTTCCTAATTAAGTCAAAAGATAAAGATGGTGTTAACACTATCAAAATAAATAAGGAGGTAAATTTATGGAATGCAATGAAGTATATGTAATAGAGCTACCGACAGATGTTCTTGAACAGATGGATGCATGTTCATGTGCATGTGGCTATCTAATAGGCCAAGGAGGTGGCGCTTAAGACATAATAAAGTAGTTTAATCTAAAAAGGGACACGAAATATTAAATACTGTGTCCCTTTCTTGCATAAAGATAAGTATAATTAATAGGTCTTATTTAAAAAAGTAATAATGTACTAAAAAATATGATTGCTTATTTTTAGATGACTTTTTTAAATCTTTTTATAAGCCATTGAAAAATATTATAAAAAGGAAAGGACTCTTAGAAATAATTATACAGTTTTAAGTACGTTTTTTCTGAAGGCTCCACACCAACCAATTTAAATCTATAACTATTAATTTTTGGCAAAGATTGAATATCTTTTTATGGTATAAAGGAGTCTCTAGCCTACTGATAAATAGATATACTATTTTTATAAGTAGATACAATTATTGCAACGGACTATTTTTTTAGATGTCAACGCTACAACATATAGGATAAACCAACCTTATGGTAAACATCCCATGTAAGTAAATAAAGAGAAATAGCAATATTGACTCTCATCCTAGAACACCTATATTTGAAGATATCAATTATAAGTGTACGGGCTCAATGATACAATTGTTTATGACGGCGTTAAGCGTCTTAATGGAGGTAAATATGGATAGATCAAGAGAATTAATTTTTACAAGTAATAACAAGAATGTTTTAGTTTATAATTATCATTTAAATAAGGCATGTATTATAAGTATTGGTACATATAAAAATATTTTTGAGTCAGATTATAGTATTGATAATCTAATAAGTAATGGGATTATCGATGATTTAAGTATATCGTTACTTATAAAAAATGGAGTCTTATTTAATAATTATCATGAATATCATAGATTATCATATGCGGAAAGATTGAGCAATAGAAAAGTTGAGGTATCATTAGATGAAGTATATTTGCATTTAACTCAAAGATGTAATTTAAGATGCGATTATTGTTATAATAAAAAAAATCTAAATGATACAGATTTTCTAACTACAGATGATATTTTAATGATAGGAGAAAAGTTGAAAAAAATTGATGTAAAAAAGATAACTTTTACTGGTGGAGAAGCATTATTAAGAGATGATTTAGAGTATATAACATACAAATTCAAGAAAATGGGTTTTAAATTAGTTTTATTAACTAATGGTACAAAATTATTGAAAAATGTAAAAGTATTAGATAATGTTGATTCAGTAATTGTAAGTTTAGACACTTTAAGACAAAGTAGTAATCAGAGAATAGGATTAAATATAGAGAGTTTAACAAAGGACTTATCAAATATTGCAATAAATTATTCAAACAAAATATATATTAGATCTGTTGTATCAAGTATTAATGAACATATATGGAAAGAAGTTGAACGATTTTCAATAGATAATGGTTTTAAATTCATATCTAATATATTTATACCTAATAATATTAGTGAAGTTGATTTTATGCCAAAAATAGATATGATAGAAGTTGATGAAAATTTGTTGAATTTTTCAGGTAATATTTGTGGTGGCTGTTATAAAGAAATTTCAATTGACTGTAAAGGATATATATATCCATGTCAAGCATTATTAAATGATAAATTTAAAATTGTAAATATTTTTGATGAGAATTGGTATAATCTACTTAAAGAATCAAAAATTACAGAAGAGTTTAAAAAAAGAAATGTTAATAATATAGAAGGTTGCAAAGATTGCGAATATAAATATTTATGTGGTGGAGGTTGTAGAGCAATAGCTTTTAATGTATATGATTCATTAGATGCTAAAGCAGAATGTATTTGTGATTATCATAAACAAATTGTAAAAAAGAAATTGGAAGGCTTATTAAATATATATGGTTAATAAAGGAGATATTATTAAAGAGTTAATTGGTCAATATGCATTTAAAGTTGATAATAGTAAGCTAATTGAAAGCTTACCAAAGTTTGTTTATTCAAGAAATTGTAAATACTTTGATATATTAAATAGTGAACCTGCATTTAATATATTCAATTTATTAGGAATAAAATATAGGTTTTATAATAATGAGTGTTATATAATAAGTGGATTTAAAAATATCAATAATACTGTTAAGGTTATAGATATTAATGGTATGAATTCATCAAAGGGGTTAGCAAATAGATCAGATAAATATAAGATTAAGATTAAAGATAATAAAGGATATATAAAAACTATAAATCTCAAATATCCAAATATAATTACAAAATCTAGAAAGAATGAATATCAAATCATAAATGATAATGAATTGTATATACATTTATATGACTTTGAAAATCTTGATTTAATAAGTGTAACTAACTTTGATAATAAAAAGATTTGGCTAGACTTAAGAAATAATCAAGGTGGTAGAGTACATAATTTGATTAAAATACTAGAGCTGTTTTATAATCATGGAGATGTCTTATTGTATCTTCAGAAACAAGATTCTTTCTTCAAAATAACATCAAAATTAAAAATATGCTATAAACCACTACACATATATTTACTTGTAAATAAAGAAACTGCTAGTGCTGCTGAGATGTTAGCAATGAAACTAAGTGAATTTGATAATGTGACAATTATTGGTGCGCAAACAGAAGGAAAATGGGTTTTAAATTCTGTAAAAAGGATTAACAATTATTATATAAGGTTTCCAGAATATGAATTTATATCAAAATCAGGTTCACATCTTAAATTAGGTTGTGGTATTGAACCTGATTATCATATCTCTGATAAAGTAATAAATAAGATGATAATTGATAAATTTTATTTAAAACTTTGATAATTTAGTATTGAAAAGATATGGTAAGTAGATTAGAGTTATCAAATTAAACTAATAAAAATATCATTATGCTATAATTCAAAGGCGGGTAAAATATTTATAGGATGTGATTGTAAGTGAAATATCGTCAGTTTTTAATTGTTATGATATGTATGGTTATAATAAATAGTTTAGCATATTTGACACCACCTATACTTATACAGATATGGAATAATGACAGTATAGGGTTTACATCTGAAAGAGTTATATGGTTATTCGTAGTTTTGTTACTTGCTTTAATTATAGAAATTATATTTACATCAATAAGAGAAAAGTTTGCAAAGGGTTTTAATATAAAAAATTGTGTAATGATGTTAAATAGTATGTTTCATTTGAAGTATGATGAAATCAATGAAAAGGGACCTATGAATTTGATTGAGAGAATAGCTATTTCAGTAAATAGTTTCTATGCATACTATACAGGAGATGCTATTAAAATATGGTCAAGTCTCATAATAATTACTTCAATAACTGTAATGGTTTTTTTGATGAATCCTTATATTGCTATTATATTAGTAATAATTGTACCTATTAATTATTTTGGTTATAGACTACTAAATAAAGAACTAATGAAACGATCAAAAAATATGCAAGAGAGCACTTCATCTGGATGGCAAGAGATTCTCTCTATAGTAAACCAAACAGATTATTTAAAACAATTACCTAATTATGAAAGATTATTTGAACAATTTGATTCATCATTAAATAAGATTTACGGATCAATGGCTAAGGTGAATATTTATGCTCAGTCATCAAGTACTTTGTTAAAATCAATGAATTCTATAGTAAACATTATGGTTATGGTTTTCTTAGTAATGGACTATATGAAATTAAATCAAAATCCAATGAATCTGGTTATTTATACAATAATATTGCCTTTGTTTTTTAATCAAGTAAATCAGTTGACCAGCTCTAATTTGAATAAAAGAGATATGGTAAACTCAAAAAGGTTTGTAGAAGAACTTAAACAACATAGAGAATTAGACGGACATATTGATATAGAATCAATAGATACAGTTGATTTACAAATAGATGAACTAATGATAAAAGATAGAGTATTATCTAAGGATATTAATGGTAGCTATAAAAAAGGTGATATAATTTGGATAAAAGGTTCAAGTGGTGCAGGCAAATCCACTTTACTTAAGCTAATTCCAAAGTTTAGAGAATCGGAAGGTGTAAAGTTAAATAAAGAAAGTATCATCAATATAACAAATAAAAGTATTAGATCTAATGTAGAGTATCTATCTCAAAATGTTCCTATTATAAAAGGTACTTTAAGAGATAATTTATTTTTGGGAAAAGAGAGATTATTACAAATAGAAAATGACTTAATTAAAGATCCTATTTTAGAGACAATTTTTAAAAATATTAATTTGGATACTGTTATACTTGAAGGGGGAACTAATCTTTCGGGAGGAGAGAAACAAAAGATTGCCATAGTTAGAGCTTTATATAATCATTCGGATGTTCTTATTTTAGATGAGATAACTTCAAATATAGATAAAGAAAGCGCAAATGATATTTTAAATAGGATAATTGATGACAGTAGCAATAGAATAACATTTATTATTACTCATGATGATTTGTCGGATAGATATTATAATACAGTTTTAAACTTATAAGTTAAAAAACAATATCAATTTAACAAATAAGACCATGGACTAATTAATTAGTCTATGGTCTTATTTTGAAGAGTTTAGTTAAGTAACAGTGTTGGAAGTGTAACACTGCTAAATCTATATAGATTTACCATCATTTATCCGACGGCTACCATCCGTAACACCCCTATCCTATTCAAGGTGGGGGTGTTACGGATGCTACGCCCCTGGATAAGTTCTTCTAAGCCTTTGATGGAGAGATGTATTACTTATAAGCAAACTCCACCTGAGTCTAAGAATCACTTGATATAGACTTAGCACTGGTATAAACGTATCCTTTTATACTTAAGGCAAGGTCAAAACATGAGCTTCCTTTAAGTATATTTTTTATGGTATATTCTTTTATGGTATATTCTTTTATTTCATCATATTTATTAAAAGTAAATTTTGCTTTATTACTGTCATTGTATACTTTCCAATAGCCACATAACAAACATCTTTTTGTAGTGCACTCCATGAAGTCTTTAACATCTTTAAATGGTATTCCAAGGAACAATCCGAGTTCGTGAGGGCAGTGATACTTTTCATATCTAGATTTTAATGTAGTTACATAGTTATTAATAGAACCATTAGGGGGATACCCTATAGTAAGTAAAAAATCCATGGTGTCATATTTACTTAATTCTTGCTTCAATAAAGATTCACTATAGATCATAACTATGATAGAATCATAACTTTCTCTTAACTCTACAAATTTCAAGTTTAGACTGTCAATGAAATTAATTCCAAAATCATTCCAACCTTTATACAATTTAATATTATTCTTTTTTATTGTAACTGTGGCAGCTGGTTTAATTTCTGCGATTACTAATGATAAATGATATACCAAAAAGGTTTCTACATGCTCTTTATTATTCATTGAATTCAATTTTTTATAAAAATCTAGATGTATCAATTCATACCACCGCCAAACTTATTTTATGAAGTAACTATTTTTCTTCCAAAAATTATACACTCTTTATCACTATCATCTGGTTCATTTTGAATTATTAAAGGAGTACCTATAATAGTACAACCGCAATCTAGCATTTTATCTTCAAAGTTCCTCATCCATTCGCCATCTCCCCAGCCATAAGAACCAAAAAGTGCAACTTTTTTACCAGATACTTTAGTTGAAATTTCGTCTATAAATGGTTGGAATTCTGATTTTTCTAATACTTCACTCCCCATAGATGGGCAGCCTAAGACTAGAGTATCCTCTTCTAATAAAGCATCAATATTTACATCAGATACAAATATTGTTTCTGCATCTTTACCTTCAGCTACAATACCTTGTTTAATTAATTTTGCCATCTTTTCTGTATTACCTGTTCCAGACCAATATACTATTTTCATTTAAATACCCTCCCTAAACATTTATGATTATGAAAATCAATCTCAATTAAAGAATATAACAAATATTAAACGTTGTCAAGTGTAGAGTATAATTTCAATAAGTATGATATTTTAATCACAACAAGGTGTATATTATGATATTATTGTGTTATAATATCACTATTGGGAATGAAGTACTCCCTTAGCAAATGCTAAAACCGCTTATTTAGCTGATGACTTCTGCAATAATATTATTGCAGAGCTATCAGCTTTTTTGTGTTTTAACATTTCATATTTAACAAAGGAGGAGTTTTATGTTATTTAGTCTTGCTCTTATTCTTATTATAGGATTCACATTAAGTGGTATTCTAAATAGAGTTAGGTTACCAGGAATTTTAGGTATGCTTATTACTGGAGTTATTCTTGGACCTTTTGTATTAAATTTAATATCACCGGATATTCTTAATATATCTAAGGATCTAAGGCAAATAGCCCTTATTGTAATACTTTCAAGGGCAGGTCTTTCACTAGATGTTAAGGATCTAAAAAGGGTAGGAAGACCCGCCATTTTGATGTGCTTTGTACCGGCTACCTTTGAACTTGTTGCAATAATATTACTTGCTCCAATACTTTTTAAGGTGTCATACATAGAAGCAGCTATAATGGGAACTGTTCTTGCTGCTGTTTCCCCAGCGGTAGTTGTGCCTAGGATGCTTAAGGTTATGGAGGGTGGGTACGGTAAGGAAAAAAGCATACCACAATTAATATTAGCAGGAGCATCTGTAGATGATGTTTATGTTATTGTATTATTTACAGCCTTTATGGGTATGTATCAGGGAAGAGGATTTAGTGTATTAAGTCTTATAGCAGTTCCAATTTCCATAGTTGTTGGCTTAGCTATAGGTATTTTATCAGGACTTTTACTTGTGTTTGTATTCAAAAAACTTCATATAAGAGATACTGTGAAAATATTAATAATTCTTAGTGTGTCCTTTTTATTTGTAACACTTGAATCAGAAGTTAAAGCCTATATTCCTATGTCAGGATTACTAGCAGTAATGGCTTTAGGAGGAACTATCTTAAAAAAATACGAGGCTTTGGCTAAGCGTTTATCTAATAAGTTCTCAAAAGTATGGGTGGGGGCTGAAATTTTACTTTTTGTTCTGGTAGGCGCTGCCGTTGACATTAGGTTTGTTTCAGATGCAGGCCTTATGGCAGTTATTCTTATTTTAAGTGCACTTATTTTTAGAATATGTGGAGTTTATATATGTTTAATAAAAACTAAGCTTACAAATAAAGAAAAACTTTTTTGTGCCATAGCCTATTTGCCTAAGGCTACTGTTCAAGCTGCTATTGGTTCAATACCTCTTTCAGCTGGGGTGGAAGCAGGAAACACCATTCTTACAGTTGCAGTACTTGCTATTTTAATTACAGCCCCAATTGGCGCTATAGGTATTGATAGGACTTATAAAAGGCTGTTAACAAAATCCTAGGTGAAATGTTAAAATATAAAATTAATTATTTCAAAGAATATAATTAAGATGTTAATTAGTTAGGTAATAACTTTTCATAAAAAATCATATTTATTATTAGATATCTTAAAAGATAACAATTAAGAATATCTTGTTTAATGATAATAAATGGGGGTTATAAAGTGGATTACTCAACACTTAGTTACACAGTTAAGAAAAAGACTAATAAGGTATGCGAACTAAAAGAACAAAGGGATAGAAAACGTAACTTATTAAAGATACCTGTCATAGCCATTGCTTTACTATGTATTTATGTAGGTTTCAATATCAATAGATATAGTTCTTATGTAATGGCTTTTCTTCAAAATCATAGTACAGAAAGTATTCTAAAAAGGTTTGATCCAATTATATTCGGAATATTTTTTGTTACAATAATTATTACGCTTATACTATTTGATGAATATAAAACAACTAAAAGAGGTTATGATGATCTTAGAAAAGACCTTATAAAAACTATTAATAATGAATTTTGTATTTGTAGTAATGATTGTAAGTGTAAGGATGATTATATTAAAGATATGGAGAAAAAAGGTGTGGATTTAATTTTTTAGCTAGGTATTGTCAAATTATTAGTATAATGAGAAAATGGGGATTAGGAGGTGCTAATGATGACTAAATTATTAGTAGTTGTTGACTATCAAAATGACTTCGTAGATGGTACATTAGGATTCATAAAGGCCGAAACATTAGAAATGCCTATATATAATAAGGTAAATGAATATCTCAAAAATGAGGACAAGGTTTTATTTACTTATGATACTCATTATGAAAATTATTTAGATACTAGGGAAGGTAAAGCATTACCAATATCACACTGTATAAATCATACTGATGGCCACATGTTATATGGAAAGTTAAATGAGTTTATAGACTGTAAGACTACATTGCATTACAATAAAGAAGGGTTTGGAATAGATCCAAAGGACATGGTGGAATTAGCTAGTAAAGTAGGAAAAGATATTAATGAAGTTGAGCTAGTTGGAGTAGTTACTAATATGTGCGTAATAAGCAATGTGATTATGTTTCAGTCACAATATAGGAATGCAGAGATTATAGTTGATGGAAGACTTTGTGCTAGTTTTAATGATGAGTTACATGAAAAAGCACTAGATGTAATTGAATCTTTGCAGGTGAAGGTTATTAATAGGAAATAATACTAATGTATTTTATATGTAGTCCGAATTAGATATATCAGATACAAGTGAAAGGACAGATATTTTAATATGAGAATAAATAAACTTCTTAGTAATTATGGGTTTTGTTCTAGGAGTGAAACAAATAAAATTATTGAGGAAGGTAGAATACAGGTAAATGGAAAGTTAGCTATTAAAGGGCAGTGGGTAGAGAAGGAGGATTATATTCTGATTGATGATGATCCTCTTTTGCCTAAGGATAAGATATATATTGCATTAAATAAACCGGTAGGTATCACTTGTACTGCGGCAAAGGAAGTGGAAGGTAACATAATTAGATTTATGAATTATGAGGAATATATTTTTCCTATTGGAAGATTAGACAAGGCATCTGAAGGGCTAATATTAATGACTAACGATGGTGACCTTGCAAATAAAATTTTAGAGTCAGAAAATAACCATGAGAAGGAATATATAGTAACTGTGGATAGACCTTTTGATGATGCTTTTATAAAGGGAATGTCAGAAGGTGTAGAAATTTCTGGAGCTCGAACAAGGCCTTGCATCGTAAGTAGGATTAGTGAAGATACTTTTAGAATTATACTTACCCAAGGGCTTAATAAGCAAATTAGAAAGATGACCAAGACTTTTGGGTATAATGTGATAAGTCTTCAGCGTATTCGAATTATTAATATAAAAATTCAGGGTATAGATACTGGCAAGTGGCGTAATCTTACAGAAGAAGAGTTAGTTGAATTGAGAAGTAAATAAAATAGAAAGGTTGTAAACTCACAATAAAAATTATTTTGAATAATCTGAAATTTGTGTTGCAATTTATTAATTTCCATTATATAATTATTATGTGGTAAATAACCACAACAAATAAAAAAAGGAGGTCGTGAATATGTTAACTATTAAAAGATTTAAGGTAGTCAATGATATGAGCATCTTAGTGAATTCTGTTAATAATAGAGTGTACGATGATGTTAATAATTCAGCACAATTTAATAAATTATACATGCACGATCTTGGTATACGTTTTTAATTTATAATTTAGTAATGTATAGCCATGGGTTGTGTACCTATGGCTTTTTATATTAGCTTTAAGGATATATAATTAGATCATCCTTCTAAAAGCTACTTTATCTTAAGTTGAAGTCTGTACCTAGAAACAGTCCATTGTAAGGTACATACTGTAACATCAGATAAAGATTGTAATTCTTAATTTAAAGAAAAGATTTCATATTAATTGTGAGCTCTATTTAAACTTAAGAGACAGTTTATGCGTTTAAAGCCGTAGAATATTATATTCTTCGGTTTTTTATTTTATAAAAATATAAAAGGAGTGGTAAGTATGATTAAAGATTATGTTAAACAAAAGGTAAGAGGTGAATATTTTAATTCTAGCACATGAGTTAAAAAGGTTGTATTAGAAACCTTTTTGAATATTAATTTGACGGGAACATTACTAGGATAATACAAGGGGGGATTAATTTGAAAAAACTTTTAAAGTTAGTTAAGGGGAATAGATTATTATACATTGCAGCAATAGCGTCTATTGCTATGTCCACATTTTTAGCCATGTTAGAACCTATGGTTATAAAAACTACTATAGACTCTATTATTGTAAATACACCTTTGAATGTATCACCATTTATTGAGAAGCTTATAAAGCTTTTTGGTGGTAAAGGAGTTGTTTCTAGAAACTTATGGATATGTTCTTTATTTCTTATAACATTAACAGTTATAAGAGGGATTTTCTTATTTTTAAGAGGAAAGCTTGCGGCTAAGGCAGCTGAAAATATTGCTAAAAATATAAGGGTAAAACTTTATGATCATATTCAAAACTTACCATATGGATATCATGTAAATTCAAAATCAGGGGATTTAATTCAACGTTGTACATCAGATGTAGATACCATTAGAAGGTTTTTTGCGGTGCAGCTTGTAGATATAGGAAGGGCGGTATTTATAGTAACCTTTGCACTCATAATGATGCTATCACTAAATAAAAAGATGACAGTAATTGCTATGGTAATAGTGCCATTTATATTTATATTTTCTTATGTGTTCTTTAAGAAAATCAAGCATAATTTTGAAAAGGCTGATACACAAGAAGGGGTTCTTACATCTGTACTTCAAGAAAATTTAAGTGGGGTTAGAGTAGTAAAAGCTTTTGGAAGGCAAAATTTTGAAATAGAAAAGTATGAAAAGCAAAATAAAAGATATAGAGATTTAAATTTTAACTTAATTAAATTGCTTTCTAACTATTGGTCTATATCGGATCTACTTTGTATGACTCAAATAGGACTCGTTTTAATTGCCGGCATATATTATGCAAATAAGGGTGAGATAAGTCTTGGAACTTTAGTTGTGTTTAATACTTATGAGGGAATGTTACTTTGGCCTGTAAGACAGCTTGGCAGAATTCTTTCGGATATGGGAAAGATGACAGTTTCGCTTAAAAGGATTACAAATATTCTTGAAACACCAGTAGAACAGGAATACGGTAAAGCTTTAAAGCCTGACATCAAGGGTGAGGTAACATTTGAAAATGTGTCATTTAAATATGACAAGGATACTAAAATACTTAGAAATTTAAGTTTTAGTGTTAAAAAGGGTGAAACTATAGCTATAGTTGGTCCTACTGGATCAGGAAAGTCCTCATTAGTTCATCTTTTATTAAGACTTTATGATTATGATAGTGGCTCTATAAAGATAGACGGCATAGAGCTTAAAGATATTGAAAGAAAGTGGGTAAGAAACAATATAGGAATTGTACTACAAGAGCCTTTCCTTTACGCACGTACTATAAAGGAAAATATTATGATATCTAAATTGGACTCTAGTGATAGGGAGATAGAAAGTGCAGCAACGTCAGCTGCGGTACATGAGGTTATAAGCTCCTTTGAAAAAGGTTATGATACTGTAGTTGGAGAAAAGGGGGTTACTCTATCTGGAGGACAAAGGCAAAGGGTTGCAATAGCAAGAACACTTATAAAAGATATGCCTATATTAATATTTGATGACTCCTTAAGTGCAGTAGATGCAGAAACAGACAGGGTTATTAGAGAAGAATTAAAAAAGAAAAGTAAAGATAACACTACATTTATAATATCTCATAGAATTTCAACAGTTATGGATGCAGATAAAATAATAGTTTTAAATCAAGGAAAGATTGAAGGGATGGGAACCCATAAAGATCTTATAAGTAAGGATGGAATATATAAAAGAATATGGGACATACAAAATTCACTTGATGCCTTTAGTGAAGATGAAGAAGAGGCTTTAAGTGAATAAAAACTTTATTATAGGTAAATCTTTAGGAAGAGTTATATGGGAAAATTTATAAGAGAGTAAAAAGGGGATGATAAAATGGCTAGAATAGATGAAGATAAATCAACACAAAAGCTGGATATTGGGATTTGGAGGAGGTTTTTTAAGTATCTTCTTGAATTTAAAAAAGGACTTATATTTTTAGCATTTTTAATGGTAGGAGTAGCAGGGGTAGATGCCATAATGCCACTTCTTACAAGATATGCTATTGATAATTTTATTGTAGGTAAGAGTTTAGAGGGAATAAAGACCTTTGCTATAGTTTATTTTGTTATAGTTGTTTTTCAAGTTTTAAATATAAAACTATTTATAATGCAGGCAGGTAAAATTGAAACTCACCTTGCTTATCATATAAGGAATCTTGGATTCAAAAGACTTCAACAGTTGTCATTTTCTTATTATGATAATTCATCAGTAGGATGGCTTATGGCAAGGATGACGTCGGATGTAGCAAAGCTTAGTGAAATTATATCTTGGGGGCTTATAGATATGGTATGGGCTTTGGTTCTCATGGTATCGTTTATAGGAATAATGCTTTATAACAACGTAAAGCTAACCCTTATAAGTATGTGCGTTGTACCTCCATTATTTTTTATAGGAATGTACTTTCAAAAGAAAATATTAAAATCCTATAGAAGTGTAAGGAAATTAAACTCTCAGTTAACAGCAGATTTTAGTGAGGAGATATCTGGAGCTAAAACTACTAAAACTCTTGTTAGGGAGGAAGAAAACTTAAATGAATTTAAAGTGGATGCTAATAAAATGAGAAACTCCTCTGTAAGAGCAGCTGTGTTTTCTGCGTTATTTCTTCCTATTGTTTTATCTATGGGGAGTATAGGTACAGGATTTGCACTATGGTTTGGGGGTAATAGCGTTATAGCTGGAACCCTATCTTATGGTACCTTTGTAATGTTTATTGCTTATACTATACAGTTTTTTGACCCTGTAAGCCAGCTAGCTGGAACCCTTGCAGAACTAAAAAATGCACAGGCATCGGCAGAAAGAATAATATCTCTTATAGAAACAGAGCCTGATATATGGGATAGAGAAGATGTAATAGAAAAGTATGGAGATTTATTTGATGCAAAAAAAGGGAATTGGGAAAACATACATGGGGACATTGAATTTAAAAATGTATACTTTTCATATAAAAATGGAGAAAAGGTTTTGGAAAACTTTAATTTAAAGGTAAAGCAAGGAGAAACTATTGCCCTTGTTGGAGAAACCGGCTCAGGGAAAAGCACTATAGTAAATTTATTATGTAGATTTTATGAACCCACAAGTGGTGAAATATTAATTGATGGTAAAGATTATAGGGAAAGGTCTTTGTTGTGGCTACAGTCAAATATAGGTTATGTGCTTCAAAGTCCACACCTTTTTAGTGGAACTATTAAAGATAATATAATCTATGGAAAGCTTGAAGCTACAGATGAAGAAATTGAAAGAGCATCAAAACTTGTAAATGCTCATAACTTTATAATGAAGATGGAAAAAGGCTATGATTCAGAGGTTGGAGAAGGTGGAGGAAACCTTTCAACAGGAGAAAAACAACTTATATCCTTTGCAAGAGCAATAGTTGCAAATCCAGCACTCTTTGTACTAGACGAAGCTACCTCATCTATAGATACACAAACAGAAAGAATGATACAAAATGCTATAGAAAAGGTACTTTCAGATAGAACAAGTTTTGTGGTAGCTCATAGGCTTTCAACAATAGTATCAGCAGATAAGATTCTTGTTATAGGGAAAGGAAAGATAACTGAAGGCGGAACTCATAGGGAGCTTATAAAGAAAAAAGGTTACTACTATAATCTTTATACAAATCAGCTTCTTTTGGAAAAGGAAATGGAAAGCAAAACTGCAATTTCTTAAAGATTAAAAGAGTATTCACTTATAAAGAGTGAATACTCTTTTATTTCCACTGTTAGATTTTTAGTTATAGTGTGTTTTTTAAGACTACAATTGTAACTATTACAAGCTTTGGACACATATTCGGAATAAGATTTTTTTTAGTGATTATTTCCATTTCATCAGGGTTGCTTAAATCATAGCCTAAAATTTCTTTACACTTAAGAGAAGGATATTTTTGTAAAAACTTTGATTTAAATTCCATTGACTTTTCAATAGCTTTATTTTTCTCATCAGTTGCATGTGGCATATAGTGACCATACTTTAATCCAATTGCCATAAGTGCAGCTGTTACAGCACCACAGGTTTCAGCGCAAAACATTCCGCCACCAAAACAGGCAGTTACCTTTTTTGCTGTAACATCATCTAGATTAAGTTCATCTCTTATTTCACTTAAAACAATTTGAGAGCAGTCAAAGCCTTGACTAAAAAGAGTTAAAACTTCTGTTTCATTCATTTGTATAACCTCCATGGATAAATTTACGAATCTAAAAAATAACAGTATTAATTATCAGTTGATCCACCGCAACTAGATCCACTACCTGCGGTACAAGCATAACAATGGTTTTTAAACTTAATTTGCCTTTTATCAATCTTTTTACCTTTTAAATCTTCAATGGAGCTTATCCCATTTACTTTTAAATCTAGGGCTTGGTTAAAATCACAATCATAAAGTTGTCCATCCCAAGATATAGATAGTTGATTTCTACACATCATGGATTTAAGTGTGGAAGTATTAAAACTATTGTACAATCTTTTCATATAGCCTTTTGTATTATTGCTTTTTTCAAGGAATGATAAAAAGCGACCTACTGGGTTATTTGTAATAGTAAAAAGATTATTAAAATCAATATTATATTTATCTTTTAAATTCTTTTTATACTCATTTTCCATAGCCAGCTGTGGTGGAGGTAGAAAAGCACCACTAGGATTATAAACTAAATTTAATATTAGGTTATCCTTCATTCCATAGCCAAGGCTATTAAGCTTTTGTAGCATAGAAATAGAAGTATTAAATATACCATCACCACGTTGCTTATCTGTGTTCTTTTCAGTGTAGTAAGGTAATGAAGAAACAACTTCAACCTTATTTTTAGCATAAAATTCAGGTAAATCAGTGTAACCTTCTTTTGCTAAGATCACGAGGTTTGTACGAACAATAACCTTAGCATCTAAATTACAGGCTTCTTTAACAAGCCACTTAAGGTTTGGATTCATTTCAGGAGCACCACCGGTTATGTCAAGTATAGTAAAATTATTTTCTTTAAATACCTGTAAACAATCTTTCATAGTGGATAAACTCATCATTTCCTTACGGTTTGGTCCAGCTGATACATGACAATGCTTACATGAAAGATTACATAACCTTCCAATGTTTATTTGCATTATTTCTAGCTTGTCCTTTGTTAGAGAAAAATCTTTATTATCTACTTTAGTTGAGAATTCGGGAATTTCATTTATTTCATCACATAAATTTTCACTTCTCATAAAACTTCACTTCTTTCATAAAACCTTATTTTAAACTTTTAACAATATTATTTAAGATACTAAGATTTTAATAACTTAAAGTTAAATCATCATATTTAAAACTCTAAATTTTTAGCAATATTTTTCATTTGTATGCCATGAACAAGGGTAGCACCACCACGGATTGCTGCTGCCACATGAATAGCCTCTGTCATTTGTTCTTGATCAACTCCCTTTTCAAGGCAACCTTCAGTATAGGAATCAATACAATATGGGCATTGTATGGCGTGTGATACTGCAAGAGCTATAAGCGATTTTTCTCTGGCTGTTAATGCACCTTCTGCAAAGACCTCTCCGTAATATGACATGAATTTTTCCCATAAACCAGGAGCATTTTCACCTATGGTTCCGAATTTTGCTAAATCATCTGGATTGTAGTAAGTATTCATTTTAATCTCTCCTTAATATGTAATATTATTTTTATTGTAGCTTGTGTGATATTATAAAAAGTTTTAAAAATATTATCATGAATATTTTTAAATTGAAAAGATTTGAATATATAATCGTAATTGTTATGATTATATGAATTATTTTAACATATTAAAATGATTAAAACGTAGAATAACTTACATATTGTGATGGTATAGGAAATTTAAATAAGTAATTAATATTTATCAGTTTTATCTATTTGATATAATCTATAAATTAGGATATATTTAAACGGATATTAGATATTTTCAGTGTGTAAGGAAATTTTGTGCTAACTTTTATCCGATGGCTACCATTCGTAACACTCATATCTCTTCAAGGTGGGGGATGACAGCTGCTACGCCCCTGGATAAGTTATTCTAAGAATATGTATTCATTATAAGCAAACTACACCTGAGTCTAAGAATCACTTGATATAAGGATTATCATTTAAGATTCATGCTGAATTCTATTTTTTATTGAATTTTTGTAAGGGTGGGGAACTATGAAGGAAGCTGTTATAATTTTTACAAGAGTGCCATTACCAGGAGAAACAAAAACTAGATTAGAAGATACTTTAACAAAAAATCAATGTGCAAAGCTTCATGAATGTTTTTTAAAAGATATCTATTCTATCTTAAAAGATATTAAAAAAGATATATTTATTTTTTATACTCCAATAGGTAAAGAGGAATTACTGAAAAATATTTTAGGTGAGGGAATTAATTCTTATCCTCAAAGAGGAAATAATCTTGGAGAAAGAATGTACAATGCTATTTCACTGATTTTACAAATGGGTTATAAATCATGTTTGTTAATAGGATCAGATATTCCAGAGATAAAAAAAGAATATTTAGAAGAGGGTTTTCACTTGTTAGAAAACAATAATATTGTACTAGGGCCTACAATTGATGGTGGGTACTATATGGTTGGAATGAAAAAACCACATAAGGAAGTATTTGAAAAGATAACTTACGGACAGGGAAATGTAATAGAAAATACTTTAAATAAGGCTAGAGCATCTTTGCTTAAATGTGGAATTGCAAAGACTTGTGCTGATATAGATACTGGAGAGGATCTTAAGGTATTAATAAGTAAAATTTACAATAAGGAAGAGCTATTTTGTTATAATACAATAGATTTTTTAAAGGACTTTAAATTAAATGGGGAAGATTGTGAGGAAATAACTTATGATAGAGCTTAAAGATTTAGAAAGATATGCAAAAGAAAGTTTACTTAAAACTGAGTTGAAAATTCCAAAAGAAAGTGAGATAGTATTTTCTGTTTTAGGAAAAGGAGAATATAATATAAATTATTTATTTTCACATCCTTTTACAGGAGAAAAACTTGTGCTACGTCTGAATACTAAAAGTCAAATACATCTAGATAATCAAATCGAGTATGAGTACAAAACACTAGAATTACTAGAAAAAAGTAAGAGAACGCCTAAACCTTTATATGTAGATTCAACTCGCAGTATCCTACCTTATGGAATCTTAGTAATGGAGTATCTACCTGGTAGAGCTCTTAGTTATAGCACTGATTTAGAAATTGCTGCAAGGTGTTTAGGGGATATTCATAGTATTAATTTACCTATAAATAATCATTTAATTAAACCAAAAGACCCCCTAGTAGCAATTGTTGATGAATGTATTGAAATGTCTTTAGTATATCTAAAATCAAATCTTGCAGATCATAATGTTAAGGAGATAATATTAAACATTACTGAAAAGGCAAAGGATCTTGTATTAAAAAGAAATTTACCTGTAACTAGGAGATGTCTAATTAATACAGAATTAAATTCAGGTAATTTTTTAATAAATGGCGAGAGGAAGGGTAATTACATAATTGATTGGGAAAAGCCAATTTTAGGAGAGCCAGAACAAGATTTAGGTCATTTTCTTGCACCCACAACTACATTTTGGAAAACAGATGTGATTTTAACAAGAGAAGAAATAGATTTTTTTGTTAAGGCATATATAAATAGGGTATCAGATAATTTCGATACAGAATATATTGAAGAAAAATTAAATTACTACTTGGCTATTACATGTTTAAGGGGTATAACTTGGTGTTCTATGGCTTTTATAGAATATCAAAATCCGGATAAACTTATTAGAAATGAATTTACATATAATAAAATTAAAAAATATTTAGAAATAGATTTTTTAAATAACATAATGAAGAGTTATTTCATTTAAATTTAAACAAATATTTAGAAGAATAAGCTGAGGTGGTAAAATGAAGTTATCTATAATTATTCCAATTTTTAATGAAATTGATAAAATTGAAATGCTGCTCTCTAATATTGCTAATATAAAGGGAGATTTTGAAGTTTTATTTGCTGATGGTGGAAGTGAAGATGGCACCCTCTTGGCTATTGGAAAAAGATATAGGATAATACACTCTGAAAAAGGAAGAGCTATACAAATGAACACAGCAGCAAAACAAAGTAGTGGAGATGTACTTCTTTTTTTGCATTGCGATAGCCTTTTACCAGAAGATGCCCTTACTGAAATTGAAGGTATATTAGACAAAGGGTTTGATGTTGGGTGCTTTAGACTTAGATTTAATTCAAATCATATTTTAATGAAGTGTTGCGGGGTTTTATCAAACCTTCGTGTTAAATATAGACATATTGCCTTTGGAGATCAAGGGATATTTTTAAAAAGAGAAGTTTTTGAAAAAGTAGGTGGATTTGAAGATTTACCACTTATGGAGGATTATAAGCTCTCTATGATTTTAAAGGGTAGATACAAAATTGGACAAACAAATGGGAAAATTATTACATCGGATAGAAGATTTATAGAAGGTGGAATTTTATCTACTATGTTGAAGATGCAAAGGCTACAATATATGTTTCGTAAAGGTGTGGATATAAATATTATTGCTTCAATGTATAGGCATTAAGTCTTAGAAGTCATAAAATGGTTTATGGCTTTTTATTATTGAAAGATTAAAAGAAGCCAGAAAATGTGTGGATATAAGCTGATTAATAGTGGGTATTTGTTCCTAAAGATATATACTACGTCTACATGGTAGTCATAGGATAAAAATTGTACTATAATATGAGTATTGTAGAATAAGTCACATTTTATTCATGAAAGGGTAGGTAAAGATAAAATGTATATTATAATTGTAGGAGCTGGGAAGGTTGGATATACTTTAGCTAAACATTTATCTGAAGAGGGAAATGATGTTATGGTTATTGATAAGAATCCCGAAGTGCTTAAAAAGGCTACTGATAGTCTTGATGTAATGTGTATAAAAGGTAATGGTACAAGAGTGAATGTACTTAAAGAATCTGAGGTGGAAAGAGCAGACGTAATCATTGCAGTTACTGATAGTGATGAGAGGAATGCTCTTTGTTCTTTAGCTGCAAAGAGGCTAGGTGCAAAACATACTATTGCAAGAATTAGAGATCCTGAGTATGCAGAGGAACTTTCAATGTTAAAAGATGAGCTTGGTATTGAAATGATTATAAACCCAGAAAAGGAAGCTGCAATGGAAATTGCACAGCTTATAAAGTTCCCATCTGTATCTAGTATAGAAACCTTTGCAAATGGCATGGCTGACTTAGTTAGTTTTAGACTTTTAAAGGGTGATTCTATTGTAAATAAAGCTATATATGATATAAATTTAAAAAGGTGTTCTGTGCTATTTTGTGCAGTAGAAAGAAATGATAAGGTGTTAATACCTACAGGTGATTTTGTACTTAAAGCTAATGATAAAGTTTATGTTATAGGAGATCATACTAATATAACATCATTCTTACAACACCTTGGTAAGTATCAAAAGAAAGTTAAAAATGTAATGATAATAGGTGGAGGTAGGATAAGTTACTATCTTGTGAAATTAATTAATAAAGTTGGAGCAAAAATAAAGATAATAGAAAAAGATTATAATAAATGTGAAGAATTAAATGAATTAATACCAGAGGCTATTATAATCCATGGTGATGGAACTGAAGAAGAGCTATTAGAATCTGAAAATTTAAACGAAACGGATGTATTTATAGCTTTAACTGATAGGGACGAAGAAAATATAGTGTCATCTCTTTTTGCTTTAAATGCAAGGGTACATAATGTAATAACCAAGGTAACACGTGTAAATTATAGCAATATAGTTAAAAAGGTTGGAGTTGAAAGTGTTATAAGTCCTAAAATGATTACGGCCAATAAAATAATAAAATATGTAAGAGGACTTAAAAGTAAAGATGGAAACTTTATTGAAAATTTATATAAGATAGTAGGGGAAAAAGCTGAAGCTTTAGAATTCGTAGCAAGTAGTAATACTAGGTGCAAAAATGTTCCTTTAAAAGATATAAAGATTAAAAAGGGTGTATTAATTGCGGCTATAGTTAGAAATCATAAGATAATAATTCCTGGAGGAAATGATATTATTAAAGTTAATGACAGTGTAATTATAGTAACAGAAAGACATAATGTAATGGGAATAAACGATATACTCCTTGAGGGAGGACTCTAATATGAACTACCTAATGGTACTAAAGGTACTTGGAAATGTTATAAAATATGAAGCATTGGTTATGATATTGCCACTTATTGTGTCCGTATATTACGGTGGTGGTGATACTAATAGTTTTATTGTAACTATTATAATAATGTTAGTTATGGGTATATTTATGTCTTCAATAAATCCTAAGAAAAAAGGATTTTATGCTAAGGATGGATTTTTAGCTGTTGCTATATGTTGGGTTGCTATATCCATTTTTGGAGCCCTTCCATTTTATATAAGCGGATCAATACCTTCCTTTGTGGACTGTATATTTGAGACAGTATCAGGATTTACCACTACAGGTGCAACTATTTTACAAGAGGTGGAATCTCTTCCTAAAGGTATTTTATTTTGGCGGAGTTTTACACATTGGATAGGTGGTATGGGGATTTTGATATTTACCTTAGCACTTATGCCATCTATTGGGGGAAATACTATACATTTATTAAGGGCGGAAAGTCCAGGTCCATCTCCAGGTAAGGTTGTTCCTAGGATAAAACAGACTGCTAAGATAATGTATTTAATATATCTTGTTATGACAATAATTCAAATAGTATTACTTTTATTTGCAGGCCTCAATTTTTATGATGCTTTAGTTCATGCATTTGGTACAGCAGGTACAGGAGGATTTTCTAATATGAATAGCAGCGTTGGTGCTTATGATAATGTTTATGTGGAAGTTATTATAACTATATTTATGTTGCTTTTTGGAGTTAATTTCACGGTATATTTTCATCTTATTACAGGAAATATAAAGCAAGCTTTTAAAAATGAAGAGGTAAAGTATTATTTTTTAATAGTATTTGCTGCTATGATTATAATAGCCTTTAATATTAAAGGATTAAATGGGGATTCTTTATTGACATCTTTTAGGCAGTCTTCATTTCAAGTTGCGTCAATTGTTACAACTACAGGTTATGCTACAACAAACTTTGATCTTTGGCCCACGCTTAGTAAGTCCATTTTAGCACTACTAATGCTTACAGGATGTTGCGCAGGGTCTACTGGTGGGGGAATTAAAACTGTGCGTATAGTGCTTTTATTTAAGGCTATAAAGCGGGATATAAATAAAATAATTCACCCAAGGATAGTTAATTCAGTAAAGCTTGATGGCAAAGTAGTTGATGATAAAGTCATATCAGAGGTAGGAATATTTATATTTGCCTACATGGCAATTATTGTAATAGCGTTGATGATTGTATCTATAGACGGAATGGATCTTGAGAGCACAGTTACATCAGTGTTTGCAACTATGGGTAACATAGGACCAGGATTTAAAGTGGTAGGACCTATAGGTAACTTTAGTAGCTTTTCACCACTTAGCAAAATAGTCTTTTCATTTTGTATGTTAGCGGGAAGACTTGAAATATATCCAATGTTACTTATACTAAGACCATCTATGTGGAAGAGTTAGTTATAATATTATTCACTAAAAGGTTAATATTCTTTTGTAAAAATAAATACTAATAATAAATATTTAGAGGTGAAGGAATGGGAAAAGTATGTCATGTAAATGATGAAAGTTTTTTCTTAAGCAAAACTAATACAGATCAATTAAAAGGTGTAGCTATATTACTTGTTATATTAGGCCATATGGGCATTATAAGCTATGCCGGTGCATATGGGGTTGGCATATTTTTGGTGCTATCTGGGTTTGGATTAACTCAGTCATATTTGAAAAGTGGTACCGAAAACTTTATTAGAAAGAGAATTAATAAGATAATAATTCCTTACATGATAATAACCTTAATTTGGTTTGCTATTGAAAAGTTAAGGTTTGGTACATCGTATTCAGTCAAGCATACAATTAAAACTTTAATTGGACTAAATGCTCAATCTCCATTAGATGCAAGTATGTGGTATGTTACATTTTTGATTTATTGGTATATAGCATTTTATCTAATATTTAGTTTGCCACAAAGAAACTTTATTAAAGTTATTTCAATTTTTGTAACATCTTATTTGATTTATAAACATGCATTTTTATTTACAAGCGCAACAGGGGTGTCTTTATATGTAATAGAATTTCCTATTGGGGTTTTGATTGGGATTTTGTATGATAAGTTTAAAGGGTATAAAGCTAAACATTATAAGATGATTCTATGTATAGTATGCATAATTTCTGGCTTATTATTTAAATATTATTTTAAGTACATACTAGAGGGTGGTTATTCTAAGTCAATATTTTTTTGTACAGTGTTCACTATAACATTCATAGGTTTAATGTCTTATTATAAAAACCTTTTTATAAATATATTCTTAAATGGTTTCAAAGAAATTGGACAAGTATCTTATGAAATGTATCTTTTAGAGTATGTATTTTTAACAAAGTACTTTAAGATATTTAAATTTATAAATAATGATTTTTTGAGATGTATATCTTTTATAATTACGATGATAGTATTAGGAAAATTGATGAAAGCATTGATAAATTACATAAAAGTATTAATTGATTATATGATTAATTTATTCACTAAAAGGTTAAAGAAATTTAAAATAATAAAAAGTATAGGTTTTAATATATTTAAATTTACAAAGTAAAATAAAAAAGACATCATAAAAGGTGTCTTTTTTGTGGTTAAATATGAACGAATTCAAAATTATATAAATGATTATGAACTATTTTGAATGAAAGTGATTGATTTATTTTTATGATAGATGTAATATGTAATTAGGAAGTGATAGAGATGTTAACAGAAGAAAGATATGAATTTATTCTTGAAGAATTAAAGAATAACTCTGTGGTTCATGTTAGTGATTTAGTTATAAAATTAAATGCATCTGAGTCCACAATTAGAAGGGATTTAAATGCACTTCATAAAGAGGGGAAATTAAATAAGGTTCATGGAGGTGCAATGGTCTTAGATAAGGATATTAATACTAGGGAAGATAAGGTTGTTGTAAGGCAAGGGCTCAAAACTAATGAAAAGCTTCAAATAGCAAAATATGCAGCATCACTTATAAAGCCCTATGATTTTGTTTATTTAGATGCAGGAACTACTACAGAACTTATGATAGATTTTATAAAGGAAAAAGAAGCTATATTCGTGACAAATGCTATAGCTCATGCTAAAAGGCTTATTCAAAATGATCTTAAAACTTATATTTTGGGTGGAGAAGTAAAGGGTATCACAGAGGCCATAGTTGGCATTGAAGCAATTAGTAGTCTAAAGAAATATAATTTTACTAAAGGCTTTTTTGGTGTTAATGGTATATCGATTAAAAGGGGTTATACAACGCCTGATATTAAAGAAGCGTCAGTTAAAGAAGAGGCTTTAAATAGAGCTAGAACAGCATATATACTAGCTGATGATTCTAAATTTGACGAAATCAGTTCTGTAACTTTTGCAAATATTTCAAAGGCAAGTATAATTACAACTAAACTCTTAGATAATAAGTATAAAGGGTTAACAGAAATATTGGAGGTGACTATAAAGTGATTTATACTATTACTTTTAATCCAGCTTTAGATTATATAGTTAGGGTTGATGACTTTAATCTTGGAGGTGTGAATAGAACATCTTATGAAGAAGTTTATGCAGGTGGTAAGGGCATTAATGTGTCTACTGTTTTAAATAATTTAGAAATTGAAAGTGTAGCTCTTGGATGTATAGCTGGATTTACTGGTGACGAGATAGAGAGAAGGGTGAAATCAAAGGGTGTTCATACAGATTTTATTAAATTAAATAATGGTATGTCAAGAATAAATGTAAAGCTTAAATCTAAGGAAGAATCAGAGATAAATGGGAGAGGTCCTTATATAAGCAAAGAAGAACTTAATGAATTGTTCAGTAAGCTAGAAGCTATTAAAGAAGGAGACTTTTTGGTTCTTGCAGGAAGTATACCAAATACTCTTCCAAAAAACATTTATGAAACTATAATGGAAAGACTTAATTTGAAGAAAGTAAAATTTATAGTAGATGCAACAGGAGAACTTTTATTAAATGTATTAAAGTATAAGCCATTTTTGATTAAACCAAACCATCATGAACTTTCAGAGTTATTTAATATAGAGATCAAAGAGGATGATAAAATAATATATTATGCAAAAAAGCTTCAAGAAATGGGAGCAGAAAATGTACTTGTGTCTAGAGCATCAAAGGGAGCAATATTCATAAAGTCTAATGGAGAAGTTATGAAAAGTGTTGCACCTAAAGGAGAAGTGAAAAATTCAGTAGGGGCTGGAGATTCTATGGTGGCAGGATTTATAGCGGGATATTTAAAAAATAAAGACCTAGAGGAAGCTTTCAAAATGGGAGTGGCAACAGGCAGTGCTAGCGCATTTTCAGAAGATCTTGCTAAAAAAGAATTAATAGAAAAATTATTAAATGAGATTATATAAAAAGTATATATAAAAGTATATATAAAAGGAGGGTAACAAATGAAAATTATTGATTTATTAAATATAAATGGTATAGAATTAAACCCTATAATAAAAACCAAAAGTGAAGCTATAAGTAGATTAGTAGATTTAATGGATAGCAAAGGGGTTTTATTAAATAAAGAAGAGTACAAAAGTGAAGTGTTAAAAAGGGAAGAGCTTAGTACTACCGGTATCGGAGAAGGTATTGCAATACCACATGCTAAAACAAAGGCAGTTAAAAAAGCTGGACTTAGTGCTATGGTTATTAAAGAAGGGTTAGATTATGATAGCTTGGATGGAGAAAAAGCAAAATTATTTTTCATGATAGCTGCTCCAGAAGGAGAAAATAATATTCATTTAGAAGTTCTTTCAAGGCTTTCTACTATTTTAATGGATGAAGATTTTAGAAATAGTTTAATAGATGCAAAGGATAAAGAAGAATTTTTAAGACTAATAGATTTTAAAGAAAATAACAAAATAACTCAAGAAAAGGACAAGGAAAAAGATAAATTAGAACAAAAAGACGGATATAGAGTATTAGCTGTTACAGCTTGCCCAACTGGTATTGCCCATACATTTATGGCAGCGGAAAGTTTAGAAAATAAGGGTAAAGATATGGATGTATCTATAAAAGTTGAAACGAATGGAGCTGGCGGAGCAAAGAATATTCTAACTAAAGATGAAATAGAAAAGGCTGAATGTATAATAATAGCAGCAGACAAAAATGTTGAAATGGCTAGATTTGATGGTAAAAGAGTTATTCAAACTAGAGTTTCAAATGGTATACACAAACCACAGGAACTGATAAGTGAGGCCATAAGTTTGAATGTTCCTATTTATCATCATGGTAGTAAAGGTAAAAATGAAGAAAGTGTAATAGAAAAAGAAGGTATAGGTCGTGAGATATATAAACATTTAATGAATGGTGTTTCTCACATGTTACCTTTTGTTATAGGTGGAGGTATATTAATAGCATTAGCTTTCTTATTTGATGATTATAGTATAGATCCATCAAGTTTTGGATCTAATACACCGTTTGCAGAATTCCTAATGAAGGTAGGTAGTACTTCCTTTGGGTTTATGCTCCCAGTTTTAGCTGGATATATTGCTATGAGCATTGGTGATAGGCCAGCTTTAGCAGTAGGATTTGTTGGTGGGATGCTTGCAAATGAAGGTGGGTCAGGTTTCCTTGGAGCGCTTTTAGCAGGTTTTATAGCAGGGTATTTAGTAGTAGCATTAAAAAAGGTATTTTCCAAACTTCCAAGTAGCTTAGAAGGGATCAAACCAGTACTTATTTATCCTTTACTTGGCATTTTACTAATAGGAGTAATAATTGTATATGGAATTAATCCTCCACTGTCAGCATTAAATAATGGAATAACAACTATCTTGAATAACATGGGAGAAAGCAGTAAGATAGTTCTAGGAGCAGTTTTAGGTGGGATGATGGCTATAGATATGGGGGGCCCTATAAATAAGGCAGCTTATGTATTTGGAACAGCTTCTCTTGCCAATAACCAATTTCACTTTATGGCTGCAGTGATGATTGGAGGAATGGTGCCTCCACTGTCAATAGCTTTATGTACAACTTTCTTTAAAGATAGATTTACAAAAAAAGAAAGACAATCAGGTTTGGTAAATTATATAATGGGTTTATCATTTATAACAGAAGGAGCTATTCCTTTTGCAGCAGCAGATCCTTTAAGAGTAATTCCAGCTTGTGTAATTGGATCAGCAACAGCGGGAGCTTTATCTATGGCTTTTGGGTGTGCTTTAAGAGCTCCACATGGTGGGATATTTGTATTACCTGTTATATCTAATCCACTTGGATACTTTATATCCTTGGTTGTAGGTTCAGTTATAGGTATGATAGCTATGGCTATGTTAAAGAAAAAGATAATAGAATAAAAAAATAAAAAGTTGTTTAAAAAAGTGGCATATTAATCTGCCACTTTTTTTATGGAGGACAAGGAATGAAACAAAAGGCGGATGTTTTACAAGATGATATATTTAAACTTTTCTTAAGATATTTAGGTGCAAGCATTGCATCTACATTCATGTCATCTATGTATATTTTATTTGATACTATATTTATAGGAAGAGGAATAGGGAGCGAAGGACTTGCAGCTCTTAATATTGCATTACCTGTTTACAATGTAATATTTGCATTAGGGCTACTTTCAGGAGTGGGTGGAGCCACTGTTATGGCTATAAATATAGGACGGAAAAAGTTCCATGTGGTAAATAAAATATTCACTCAATCTATGATAATGGCAATAGTATTTGGAGCGCTAATTACTATTTTAGGAAGTGTTTTTATAGACAACCTATGTATATTTCTAGGTGCTACAAAAAGCAATTTTAATTTGGTTAAAGATTATTTAAGTATAATTATAATGTTTAATTTCTCTTTTTTAATAGTAAATGCTTTGTCGGTATTCATAAGAAATGATAACTCACCAAAGCTTGCTATGTGGAGTAGTATTATTGGAACAATTATTAATATAGTTTTAGATGCACTATTTGTTTTAGTATTACACTTAGGTATGAGGGGAGCAGCACTTGCTACTATTTCTGGATCTATTACAAGTTTATTTATATTAATATATTTCCACTTTATAAAAGGTAAAGGTAACTTGAAGTTTGTAAAGACAAAGCTTGAAACACATACATTTAAAAGAATATTAAAAAATGGAGCTCCAAGCTTTATAATAGAAATTTCTTCTGGAATAGTAATATTTGCTTTTAACATAGTGTTAGAAGATATAACGGGAACTATAGGAATATCAGCATACAGCATAATTGCAAACATATCATTAATGTGTGTAGCTATATTTACAGGTATTTGCCAGGCTAGCCAGCCTATAATAAGTACAAACTATGGAGCAAATCAAATTGATAGAGTTAATAAGGTTTTAAAGATGGCAATAACCTTTGCATTATTTGTTGGGGTATCATTTTTTGCAGTTGGAATGTCTTTCCCAAGACAAATCGTAGGGCTTTTTAATAAAGAAAATTTAGAACTTATGGAGATTACATCAAAGGGAATACAGCTTTATTTTGTAGCATTTATAATTATGGGAGTAAATATAGTTATGGGAAGTTACTTTCAAGCTATTGAGTACTCTATGATAGCTACAATTACATCTCTTCTTAGAGGGGTAGTATTTATATTACTAGGATTATTTATTTTACCTAATATATTTGCATTAAATGGAGTATGGCTTACAGTACCCTTTGCAGAATACTTAGCCTTAATTTTGACACTTGTATTTTATAAAGAATCAAAGGAAAAATAGAAGTTATTCAAAAAAATAATTCTTTCATTATTATAAAAAGATTTAATCTGACCCTCATCAAAATTCAATTAGAGAAGAAGCATTAAAAAAATATGCTCCAAGCTTAAAATAGACTATTGGATAATATGAGTAATTTACCAACTGGCGAATATTTGAGTAGTTCAACATCTCCAAATGGAAGATATGTTATTAGGACATATCTTTGTAATGGAGGTGCAACGGTATATTATGAAGTGAGAGGTGAATTAATAATAAATAATAAAAATAAGAAGGTAAAAAATATTTACTGGGAATATAAAATTAATGTTTCTGAAATTACTTTTGATAATGATGATACTGTTATAATTAATGGTTATAATATAAACTTACCTAACGGCAAATATGATTGGAGAGTAGGCAAATAGCTTATAATAATTTGAGGGATCAGAGGGGTGAAAATTAAAACACTGTTGAATTATTATAAATTTGGTGTATAAAAGATGATTTAATGTTAAAATGAAATTATAATGTATGAAAAAATCATATATTGTATTAAATATAGCTTATAATATTTGTTATAAGAATAAATATTGAAATTAATTATAGAAATTTATATAAAACATTTATATATACTTAAAGGTAGTGAAATAAATTACTTTATGAAAAGATATTGTATTTTAAAGGTTTTGAAAATTTAAAGCAAAAAGAATTAATTTGAACATTATAAGGAAAGATAATAGAAAGATACTATCCTTATAGAGAAACGGAGGGAATTAATAATAATGGAAAACAGTGTAAAAGTCATCCCATTAGGCGGACTTGGAGAAATAGGGAAAAATATAACGGCAATTGAGTACAAAGATGAGATAATGGTTATAGATTGTGGAGTATCTTTCCCAGATGAAGATATGTATGGAGTGGATTTAGTCATTCCAGATGTAAAATATTTAGTGGATAATTCTGAAAAGGTAAAGGGTATATTTTTAACTCATGGACATGAAGATCATATTGGAGCATTACCTTACATTTTAAAACAAATAAACGTACCAGTTTACGGTACAAATTTAACTTTGGGCATAGTTAAAAACAAATTAAAAGAACACAATATACTTTCAGATTGTGAACTTCATGTAGTGGAAGCTGGAGACATAGTTGAATTACAAAATTTAAAAGTAGAATTTATTAGAAATACTCACAGTATAGCAGATTCTTGTTGTATAGCAGTTCATACGCCAGTTGGAGTAATATTCCACACTGGAGATTTTAAAATAGACTTTACACCCATAGATGGCTTGGTTATGGACTTAGAACGTATTTCTGCCTTAGGTAAGCAAGGAGTGTTATTGCTTTTGGCTGATAGTACTAATGTGGAACGTGCAGGTCACACCATTTCAGAAAAGGCAATAGGTGATACATTAACTAGAATATTGTCTAATGCTAAGGGAAGAGTTATAGTAGCAACCTTTGCTTCAAACATACACAGGATGCAGCAGATAGTAAATGCATCTATTAAATTTGGTAGAAAAGTAGCTTTTAGTGGAAGAAGTATGGAAAACATTTCAGAACTTGCTATGGATCTTGGATATTTACACATACCAGAAGGTCAAGTAATAACTTTAGATCAAATGAAAAAGTATCCTAATGAGCAAGTAACAATAATAACTACGGGAAGCCAAGGAGAACCTATGGCAGCTCTTACTAGAATAGCTTTTGGTACTCATAGAAAGATTGAAATTGAACCAAAAGATTTATTTATTATTTCAGCTTCACCTATTCCTGGGAATGTTAAAATGATAAATAAAGTTATAAATCAACTATTTAAAAAGGGTGCTGGGGTAATTTACGAAGATTTAGAAGAGGTACATGTATCGGGTCATGCATATAGAGATGAACTAAAATTAATTCATGCTTTAATTAAACCTAAGTACTTTATGCCTGTACACGGTGAATATAGACATTTAAGACATCATACAAAGCTAGCTCAAGGTCTTGGTATGGATGAGAAAAACACATTTATTTTAGAAACAGGAGAAGTTTTAGAGGTTTCTAAAAAAGAGGCTAAGATGTCAGGAAAGGTACACACAGGGTCTGTATTTGTAGATGGGCTTGGAGTTGGAGATGTAGGTAATGTAGTTCTTAGAGATAGAAAGTATTTATCACAAGATGGTATGCTTACAATAGTTGTAACTATAGAAAAAGAATCCTTTAGTATAATTGCAGGTCCAGATATAATAACAAGAGGATTTGTATATGTAAAGGAATCTGATGCTTTAATTAGTGAAGCCAAAGAAATTGCTAGAAGAGAACTTGAACATTGCCTTGATAATAAGGTAGTAGAGTGGTATATACTAAAAGTAAATATGAAAAAGGCTGTAGAAAAGTTTTTATATGAAAAGACAAAAAGAAGACCGATAATTTTACCTATTATTATGGAAATATAGAAACTTAAAAATTTAATTTAATTCAAGTAAACCCCATCAAATTAATTTGGTGGGGTTTTGTTAAGAAGGTACTTCTTGATGCTTGATAATTAATATATCTAAAAAGCTAGCTTAAAGGAGCAATAGGCATTTTTTAAAAGACATACTCATTTAAATGTTAGTAAACTCAGATTACCCCATAAAAGAGCTGGATACAATGGTTGCCATAAATGTATTACGATGGTATGCTTTATAAGTATTTAGTCTAAACCTATTAAGGGCGAGAACTTTGCCTATAATAGGGTTTTTATTATTTTATGGGGGTTATATAAAAATGAAGGTTAATAATATAAGGTTACGTCAAGAAGTCTTTTCTAATGATGCATGGAAGATTATTGACTGGCTGGAAGATGAAGAAGTGGTTGAATATTTAAATGAAGGACAAAACGTTTGTAAAAGTATTAAACAAGTAATACATAATACTAATATGCCAATCCTTACTCATTTATTTAATAATGATGGTAGTTTTTTCATGGTAACTACAAAGAAAGATGAGCCTATTGGGTTTTTGAGACTTGTTCCAAAACCTAGTGGAGCAGAAATGGTAATAGTAATTGGTGATAGAAAAAGGTGGGGTCAAGGACTTGGCCCTGAAGCTATTTTTGAAGGATTAAAACATGCTTTTTTTAATTGGAGAGTAGATGAGGTAATTGCGAAAATAAGCTACGAAAATAAAAGGTCCACGAAAGCTTTCAAAAAGATAGGGTTTATAAAGGATAAAGAGCTTTCAAAGCAAATTCAGTATACTCTTTCCATGGAAGAATTTTTGAAGATAGCAGCATAATTAAATCAAAACACCTTATAGATGCACTACTTCATTTGTGTAGACTATAGGGTGTTTTTAATAAAAAGCTAACCTTTATATAATGTGTATTATTATAGAAACTATTAGTGTGAAAGCTGCTATTCTATGAATCTTAAGTGAGGTTCCTGCATACCTTCAATTAACATATATACCATAAATGGTGAGTTGATCTATAAATGTGAATTTATTATTTAGGTTTTAACTTTACTAGGCAATGTTTTATATCTGAAATATTATCTTCAATTAACCCATGGACATTTTCAGCTATTTTATCCCCCTCATTTACAGTTAAATCTCCATCTACAGATATTTCAATGTCAGCATAGACCTTATTTCCAAAAGATCTGGTCTTTAAGTTAACAATATTAATAACTCCAGGAACATTAGAGGCTATATATTCAATCTGTCTTATAATATTATCTTCAGCAGAATGGTCTACTAGCTCATTTATGGATTTTAAGTAATATTCTATACCAATTTTTATAATTAAAAAACTTACGAGAAGTCCTGCTATAGGATCTAAAACTTTTAGTCCCATTCTTGCACCTAATATACCTAGGAATGTACCTATAGAGGATAATGCATCAGAACGATGGTGCCAAGCATCTGTTTCCATGGTAACGCTTTTTATCTTTTTTGCTATTTTTATTGTGTACCAATACATAAATTCTTTTACAAAGATAGAAACTGCAGCAGCAATTAAAGCTATTCTACCAGGATAATTTAGGTTTCCTGATACCAAGTCCATTAAGGCCCTATAACCTATAGATGCTCCAGTGAATATTAATATAAAGCTCATAATTTTTGAAAAGATAGGCTCAAACTTTTCATGACCATATGGATGGGTTGTATCCGCTGCCTTGCTTGATACTTTAAGACCGATTATAACCATAACTGTTGTTAATATATCAGCAAGGCTATGAACAGCATCGGCTAGCATTGCGCTACTTTTACCTAAAAAAGCTGCTAGCATTTTAAATATACAAAGAACTATATTTACTGAAATAGTGATTAAGGAAGCTCTTGTTCCAAGTTTAGCATTTTCCAATTAATTCACTCCTAATTGATAATCTTATATACTCACATTATATGATGTAACCCTTAAAATGAGACATATGATATGTAATAATGGGTACAAATAATTATCAAATGATAATGAAGCCACTATAGGGAATTTCTATAATTATAAATAATATATTAGGGTAACTATTAGTGGATGTTATATTAAAAAATAGTATAAAAGTTATAGGTGGAGGTTTCTACCTATAACTTTTTTTGTTTAAATATATATTCTAATTTAAAATATAATAAAATAAATATTTCAAAAGGATTAATCACACTTTATATTAGAGTTAGATAATATAGTATAAAGGCGCCTATGTTAAATTTAGGTTTAGCTATTGCCTTTTATGGAGGTGAGTTTATGGAGATAATGGTAGATGTTAAAAATATTAATAAGGACTTTTATACTTTAGAAGGTGAATTAAATGTACTTAAAGATATAAACTTTTCTGTAGAAAAAGGTGAAATCTTGGCTATATTAGGGCCTTCAGGTTGTGGTAAATCAACGCTTCTTAATATATTAAGCGGACTTTTAAAACCAGACTTTGGAGAAGTTTATATTAAGGGTAAAATAGGGTATATGTTTCAAAGGGATCATCTTTTAGAGTGGAGAAGCATAATGGATAATATAACTATTGGGCTTGAGATACAAAAAAAGTTAGATAATAACCATAAAAAAAGGATAGAGGGTCTTTTAAAGGATTATGGGCTTTGGGAGTTTAGAAATAGGTACCCAAAAGAACTGTCTGGAGGAATGAGGCAAAGAGTAGCTTTAATTAGGACTCTTGCGGTGGATCCAGATATTTTGCTTTTAGATGAAGCATTTTCCTCCCTTGACTATCAAACTAGGCTTTTAGTTAGTGATGACATATATAAAATTATAAAAAATGAGAAGAAGACTACAATATTAGTTACACATGATATATCTGAAGCAATATCCATGGCAGATTTTGTAGGGGTACTGTCTAGAAGGCCTTCAACCATAAAGTCTATACATGATATTAATCTTACAGTTGAAGGGGATAAAACGCCTTTATCTGCAAGGAAGGCACCAGAGTTTAAAGATTATTTTGATGTTTTATGGAAGGAGCTAGATATTTATGAAAAGTAAATCTTTGAGCCCTTATGAGAAGTTTTTGAAGGATAAAAAAAGGCAAAAAAGAATGATTTTATTCTGGCAAGTTTTTATTCTTATAATATGTTTATTACTTTGGGAGGTCCTGGCAAATGTTAATGTAATAGATACCTTTTTATTTAGTAAACCAAGTGATATATATATACTCTTTCTAAAATACGTAAAAACTGGTGAGTTATTTAAACATATAGGAATCTCAGTACTAGAAACTGTATTAGGATTTACTATAGGTACCATACTCGGAATTTTAATAGCTATAATGCTTTGGTGGTCTAAAACTGCATCTAAAATTTTAGACCCATTTTTAGTTGTTTTAAATGCATTACCTAAAACAGCACTGGCACCTATTCTTATAGTATGGGTTGGGGCTGGTATAAAAGGTATAGTAGTAATTGCAATAACAATTTCATTAGTTACAACTATTTTATCTGCATATAATCATTTCATAAACGCAGATGAGGAAAAAATTAAAATGCTAAAAAGTTTTGGAGCTACAAAGGGGCAAATACTAAGAAAGCTTATATTACCTTCAAACATTGGAAATATAATAAATATAGTAAAGATAAATATAGGAATGTCCTGGGTTGGGGTTATAGTTGGAGAGTTTTTAGTATCTAGGTACGGTATAGGATATTTGATTGTATATGGTGGACAGGTATTTAAATTAGATTTAGTTATGATGGGTGTTGTAGTTTTAGCAATTTGTGCTTTGATTATGTATCAAGTCGTAAATGTAATAGAAAAGTTATATAAACAAAAAAGAAATTAGCTAAGTATTACAAATAAAATATTAAAGCTCTATATTTTATAATTATAAAAAATGGTGGTGACATTATGAAAATTATTAAAAAGATAACATTGATATTGCTATTTACATTAGCAATATCAGTAACATTTACATCTTGTGCTAAAAAAGATGAGATAACTAAAATAAAGGTGGCGGAAGTTACTCATTCTGTGTTTTATGCACCGCAGTATGTAGCTATTAGCGAAGGCTTTTTTGAACAGGAAGGGTTAAAGGTAGAACTTATGTCAGCTCAAGGTGCAGATAAAACTATGGCTGCTCTAGTTTCAGGAGAAGCACAAATAGGACTTATGGGACCAGAAGCTTCTATATATATATATAATAAAAAGAGTAAAGATTATGCTATAAACTTTGCGCAAGTTACTAAAAGAGATGGAAGTTTTTTAGTTGGAAGAGAAGACAAAAAGGACTTTAAGCTTGAAGATTTAAAAGAAAAAGAAGTAATTGGGGGAAGAAAAGGCGGAATGCCTGAAATGACATTAGAGTATGTTATAAAAGAGAAGGGGCTTAAGGTAGGGGGAAATACTAAAGAAGGAGAAGTAAATGTAAGAACTGATGTACAATTTAATGTAATGAGTGGAGTGTTTATAGCTGGTGAAGGGGATTATGTAACATTATTTGAACCAGCAGCCACGGCTGTAGAAAAGGAAAATAAGGGATATATATTAGCTTCTATAGGAGAACTATCCGGAGAAATCCCTTATACTGCATACTGTGCTACTAATAATTACATGGAAAAGAATCCGGAAGTAATACAAAAATTCACAAATGCTATATATAAAGGGCAACTATATGTTAAAAATCATAGTGAAGAGGAGATAGCAAAATCTATAACACCATTTTTTACTGATATTAACATGGATGATCTAATAAAGGTAGTTAAAAGATATAAGTCTGTAGATGCTTGGTGTGAAGATCCTATACTAAAAGAGGAAAGCTTAAATAAATTAATGGATGTAATGGACACAGCAGGAGAACTTGATAAGAGGGCACCCTATGAGAATGTTGTTAATACAAAATATGCAAAAGAATCTATAAAAAATATTAAAAAATAAATAACACATTTTAAAGAGATAGAAGATTTATATTTCTATCTCTTTTTTTTGTAATTATAAATGTCTTTTGTTATAAATGAAGGAAGAATTATAGTATTTCTTAGGAAATAAAGGTTGCAGATTAAGTTTTATCAGATGTCTACCATACGTAACACTACTCTCATCTTCAATGTAGGGTATGAAGGCTGTTATGGCCCTTTATAAGTTCTTCTAAGACTTAGATACAGGGATGTGTTCTTTATAAGCAAACTCCACCTAAGTCTAAGAATCATTTGATAATTGTAAAAAAACATTAAAATAAAAGATAAATATTAGATATTGCTTAAAGATATTATTGTATATATACTTAAGATTGTTAGAAATAAAATTTACTAAGAAATGAGTGGTATAGTTGAAAAGAATAGATCTTGTAGAAGGGAATATAGGCACAAGCCTCATAAGACTTGCATTACCAATAATGGGTACTTCTTTTATACAGATGGCTTATAATATGACGGATATGATATGGTTAGGTCGTGTTGGAAGTAATGCTGTAGCTGCTATTGGAACTGCTGGATTTTTCACCTGGCTTTCTATGGCATTTATATTAATATCTAAGATTGGGGCAGAAGTTAGAGTAGCTCAAGCTATTGGAAAAAAGGATGAGGAAGTCGCGAAAAAGTATATAGTTACAAGCCTACAAATAAATATAATTTTCGCTATAATGTATACATTTATACTTGTGATTTTTAAAAGTAATCTTATTAGCTTTTTCAACCTTGGTGATAGTGATGTAATATCTATGGCTGAAAGTTATCTTTCAATAGTGGGAATGGGGATTATATTTAACTTTTTGAACCCTGTATTTACAGCTATATTTAATGGTACAGGTAACAGTAAGATACCGTTTTTAATAAACACTGTTGGTCTTATATTTAATATAATTTTTGATCCGTTATTGATATTTGGAGTAGGTCCGTTCCCAGTTATGGGAGTAAAGGGAGCTGCTATAGCAACGGTTTTGGCTCAGGCTTTAGTTACTACTTGTTTTTTAGTTATTATGTATAAAAGTGAAGAACATGCATTTAAAATAAACATATTTTCTAAAATAGATTTTCATTATGTAAAAGATATAGCAAGACTTGGGATGCCTGTGGCTTTCCAAAATGGATTATTTACATTGTTTTCTATGCTAATAGCAAGAATAATTGCTGTATGGGGACCTGTACCTATTGCAGTTCAAAAGGTTGGATCTCAAATAGAGGCTGTATCTTGGATGACTGCAGGAGGACTTTCTACAGCTCTTGGAGCCTTTGTTGGTCAAAATTATGGGGCAAAAAGATATGACAGAATTCGTAAAGGTTATTTTTATACACTTTTAATGGCATCTGTAGTTGGAATACTGGCCACAGCCCTTTTAGTATTTGGAGGAAAGTATATATTTGGATTCTTTATACCTGAAAAGGAAGCTATAGAATATGGAATAGTTTATTTAAGAATTCTTGGGTATTCTCAGCTCTTTATGTGTCTTGAAATAACTACTACAGGAGCATTTAATGGACTTGGAAGAACATTATTTCCATCTATTATAAGTATAGTATTCACAGGACTTAGGGTACCATCAGCTAAAATATTATCTTCAGAAAACTTGCTTGGATTAAATGGAATATGGTGGAGTATAAGCATGAGTAGTGTATTTAAAGGTATACTTTTAACTTTAGTATTTATGATACTACTCCATAAAAACAAACTTTTTAAAAATCAACATGAGATTTAAAGGAAGGTCACTATATAGTGACCTTTTTTATGTCAATGAGAATTAATTTAGAATTGCTTGACAATTTAAATCCATAAATATATACTTAAGGTTGGAAATAATGGAATAAAAGATGTTGATAAACCATATATTCAATTATGAAGAGTATATGTATTTCTATGAAACTTAGTAAAGCGCTTTCACACGTATTACATAATTATTAAAAGTATCTAGCTTAATAAGGTATCTAAAAGTTAAGTAAATAACATTGGAACTTGTGTTACATAATGGACAACCACCCAGAGAGAAATAACTTTATAAAAATATATGGCACAAGATTCATGTAACATTTATAAACTTTTAAATATATCTAAATATAAAGTATTAGGAGGATGGATTTTAATGAAAAAAGGATCAAGAAAGTCGGTTTTGTGGCTAATGATTTTGGCTATGCTATTGGTAAACGTTTTCGCACCGATAATACCTGTATTAGCGGAGGAGGCACAAGGTGCAATACTTATCTATGAAGGATTTGATGGACTAGCTAAAAACCCTAAAGAGATTCCAGAAGGATGGACCTTGAAAACAACAGATTTTTATAAAAGTAAGACTGGTAAAAGTAGAAATGGGCCTTCTTTTAAAATAGCTAAAACATCTTTAGGTGCACTAATAACACCTACTCTTAAGAGTAAAATGGATATGAAGGTTTCCTTTTGGGTAGCTTCAAATTTAACCAAAGATTCCACTCAAAATGATTCAAAACTTAAAATTGAAGGATTAAAAGCAGGAAACTGGGAAGTTGTAAAAATAGTAGAGGGAATAAAGGTAGATGGTGAATTTATAGAATTTGATCTATCTAAAGAGTTTAATCAATTAAAATTTTCTTATGAAAAAGATGGTGGTAATATTGCAATAGATGATATAAAGGTAGTAACTAGAGGTAAGATAGAGGTAATAGAATTAGAAGATATACTTATACAAAAAGAAATGGATATGGAAGTTCAAGATGAAGTTATTTTAGGACTTGAGTTTAAGCCGAAAAATACGACTCAAACTAACATATCATGGGAGTCGTCTGACAATGGCGTTGCTACCGTAAGTAAAGGAAAGATAAAGGCGTTAAAACAAGGGGAATCTATTATAACAGTATCATCTTTAGATAATCCTAAGATAAAGTCAAAAACAAAGGTAATAGTTAAAGCACGCACTGATAGAAGTGGACCTGAAGTTTTAAATAAGATACCAACAGGAAGTACAAAAGAAAATAAGAGACCAGAAATAAGTGCAAAATTTAAAGATGAATCAGGAATTAATAAGGATACTGTAAAGATTGCTTTAAATGATGAAGATATAACAAATAGGTGTGAGATAACTGAAGATGGATTTAAGTTTACACCAAAAGAAAATTTAAAAGATGGAACTCACGGTGTTAAAGTTGTATTAGCTGATATATTAGGAAATAATACTGAAATCAGTTGGACATTTAATGTTGGGATAGAATCTAAAGATTTATATTTTGGACAATTACACTCACATACTAATCTTTCAGATGGTATAGGGACTATCGATGAAGCTTATGAGTATGGAAAGAACAAAGCAAATGTAGACTTTTTAGCGGTAACAGATCACTCAAATTGGTTTGATAATGATATAGATGCTAATATAAATGATGGATCAATGAGTGAAAAGTGGAAACAAGGCAGATCAGCTGCAGCAAAATATAAAGACGAAGGGAAATTTGTATCCCTATATGGATATGAGATGACTTGGTCTAAGTCAACTGGTGGATGGGGTCATATAAATACATTCAATAGTAAAGGGTTTGAAACAAGAACTAATAGTAAAATGGACTTAAAGTCATATTACGATACCATTTCAAAGTCTGAAGAAACTATAAGTCAATTAAATCATCCAGGGAAAACATTTGGAGACTTTGGAGACTTCGGATTTTATTCAAGTGGTGCAGATAAAGTAGTGACTATGATAGAAGTTGGAAATGGTGAAGGGCCTATAAGAGGGAGTGGATATTTCCCAAGTTTTGAATACTATACAAGGGCCTTAGATAAAGGCTGGCACGTAGCACCAACTAACAATCAAGATAACCATAAGGGTAGATGGGGAAATGCTAACAGTGCTAGAACTGTTATTGAGGCACCAGCCCTTACAGAGGACGCTATATATCAATCATTAAGAGAAAGAAAGATATATGCTACAGAAGACCAAAACTTAAAAATAAATATGACAGTTAATGATGAGCCAATGGGAACTATATTTAAAGAAGCAGAAAAGCTTAATTTTAAAATTAATGTAGTAGACGAGGATAAAGAAGATAAGATATCTAAAATATCAATTATAGCTAATGGTGGAGCCGTAGTTGAATCAAAGAAATTTGACTCTTCAACAGTTGATTGGAATGTAGAACTTAAACCAGAATACTCCTATTATTATATAAGAGTAGATCAGGAAGATAAAGATATTGCTGTTACTGCACCGGTTTGGGTGGGTGAGACAGTATCAGTTGGGCTTACATCAATATTAGCTAATTCAAAACTTAGTGTACTAGGTGAAGAAGTAGAATTAACTGCAAAGCTGTTTAACAACTCTGAAAAGGATATAGAAGAAGTTAAAATTGAATACTTTGCAGAGCAAGATAATAATAAACAAAAGATACATGAGGATACATTAAATTTAAAAGCATCAACTAATGAAGATGTTAAGATTAAATGGAGTCCAAAATCTACTGGAGAATTTACCATAAGTGCCAAAGCAACTATAAAGATTGATAATGTAAATAAAAACTTTGTTGTAAGTACTAAGCATATGGTTAAGAAGTCAGAAGATGTCATAAGGGTAGTTGTGGATGGTTCTAAAGAAAATGAGTATATCAATGGAAAGTATAAAAATCAAATAAAGAACTTTAAAGAGTTGATTGAAAGTAATGAGGGAATATGTGTTATTAATAAAAACGAGATAACTGAAGACGTGTTAAAGGATTCAAAATTATTAGTAATAACAAACCCACAAAGTGTTGAAGCTAAAGATAAGACCACAGGACAAATAACATTAAGTCCAAAAAAATATTCAGAGAAGGAAATTCAAGTTATTGCAAACTTTGTTGAAAATGGTGGAAATATAATAATTGCAAGTAAGGCTGATTATGGAGATGGACAAGGTGAATATAGCAATGACAAACAATTAAATCCTATACTTCAGGCTATTAATTCTAATTTAAGAATTAATGATGACCAAGTTATAGATAATGATAAATATAGTAATCAAACGTTTAGACTTTCCTTTGATAAGTTTGCAGATAGTAAATACGGAATAACATCTGGACTAGGAAAAGGTCAAACTTATAGTTTTTATAGTGGATCCTCAGTAATAGCAAAAGAAGGGGCAGACCTTTCTAAAGTGGAATTTTTAGTTTCAGGACATGATACAACTCTAACACAAGATGCAGATAAGCAAGGAGACAATGTACCTGTAGAAAAGGGAAATGTAAAGGTACTAGGAGCTGAGGAGTTAGCAAATGGTTCAAAAGTTATGGTTTCAGGTTCATCATTTTTTACGGATTTTGAAATAGAAAACATAGAAAATGCTAATAGAAAGATAACTGAAAACGCTTTAAGATGGTTGGCACCTAAAAAGATAGCAGAAAAGATATCTATAAAAGAATTTAGAAATATAGCAGAAAAACAAAAGGGTGAAAGATATACCATAGAAGGAACAGTTACATCTCAATCTGAAGGAGTAAATCCAAAAAACTCTTTCTTTGAGGTTATATATGTACAAGATGAAACAGCTGGAATTACAGTGTTTGGTATTTCAAAGACACCATTAAAAGTTGGACAAAAGGTAAGAATAACAGGTGTTACAGGATCCTATGAAGAAGATCTTCAATTAGCTCTTGATGGTAATGAAGATGAAAATCTAGAGATAATAGATGCTAATGAAAGCCCTATAGATCCTAAGGTTATATCTACTAGAGACTCTATGTTAAAAGAAACAGAAGGCTTATTAATAAAGACTTCTGGTAAGGTGGAAAAGATAACTTCAGATAGTATATATATAAATGATGGTTCTGGAACAGCAAGAGTTCATCTTCAAGGTTATATATGGGACGGAAAAGATGAAGCTGCTAAAGGTAAGTGGGATGCAACAATTAAGGTTGGAGATAATATTTCAGCTATAGGACTTGCGTCAGTAGACCCGGAAGGGAATAGAATAAGGGTTAGAAATTCTGGAGAAATATTAAAGATAAAGGATGGAGATATATTAGATCCTGTAGATCCTGTAGATCATGGGAAACCAGTGGATCTTGTAGATTTACCAGTAGATCCTCTAGATCCAGGTAAACCAGTAGAACCTCTAGATCCGAATAAACCAAAAATATCTGTAGAGCCGGTTAAAAAGGTGGATCAAATCAACCCAGAAATATCAGAAAATCCACTAGAAAAAGGAGATGCAAAACATACATCACCCTCTATAGAAAAGCCATTGAAAAATAAGATTCCTAAAACAGGAGGAGTAACATTAGAAATTCTTTTAACCTTAGGAATGACACTAACCTTAGGTGGTGTACTAATAATTAAAAAAAAGAAATAGTAATAGGTTCAAAGATTATATAAAATATAAACAAAAGAATAATATATAAATTTCTATGAGGAGATATATAATGAAGAGTCTAAAAAGATATGCAGGTATAATAGTTGTACTAGTAGTTTCCATATTAATAGTAGCTACCTCAAAGCTTATTTATCAAGGTGGATTTTTAAAAGATAAGGCAAGAAAGAATGTAACTTACGAAAAAGCTATAGTAAAATCTATAGATACTGAAAAGGTTCAAAAAGATGAAAAGTTAAATTATATAGAAGTAGGTATGCAAAATATAACTGTAGAGTTAAGAAGCGGGGAACATATGGGGCAAGTCTTCCAAATCAAAAATTCCATAAGTAGGCTATATAACACGAAGGTAGAAAAAGATATGGAGATAGTTGTAGCTATACTAAAAGATAAAGGTCAAATTAGTGATATAACTATTTACAGTTACAAAAGATCTAATGTCATATATGCACTTGTAGGAATTTTTATATTAAGTATTATAGGTATAGGAAGATTAAAAGGAGTTAAATCTGTTGTGGCTTTAATATTTACCTTTGTAAGTATAATCTTTTTTATGATTCCGCTTATGTTAAGAGGCATTAGTCCAATGGTAGCAGCTATAGGGGTAGCATTTATGATAACATTTGTGACTCTATACCTTTTAAATGGTAGGAGTAAAAAGACTTATTGTGCTATTATAGGTACATTAATGGGAATCGTTGCAGCAGGAATTATATCCTATGTATCAGGTAAATTTGCACATCTATCAGGTTTAACTATGGAAAATACCGAGAATATGTTGTATGTAGCAGAAAACTCTTCATTAAAACTCCATGGAATTATGTTTGCTGGTATACTCATAGCATCATTAGGCGCGGTAATGGATGTTGCTATGTCTATATCCTCAGCACTGTATGAAATATTTAGTTTGAATCATAAACTTTCATCTAAAGATTTATTTAAATCAGGGATAAATATAGGACAAGATATTATAGGAACTATGTCTAACACTTTGATACTAGCTTTTGCAGGAGGAAGTTTAAGTCTTATAATACTTATTGTTTCAAGCAATATGGCATCACTGCAACTTTTAAATCTTGATATAGTAGGTACTGAAATTATACAAGGTATAAGTGGAAGTATAGGTGTAGTACTAACGGTACCATTTACCGCTTTTATATGCTCATTAGTATATAAAAAATATCCAAAAAGCAAATAGTTAGTATATCATATGGTTTTATGTAATGTTAAAAAATAAAAAGGTTGTTGATAATTGTAATTGTCAACAACCTTTTTAAATTTATACAAGCTATATGTAAAGTTAAAAACAATATAATTGGTGTATGTTATACAAGTAATTTACAAGTTTAAAAAATAGCTAAGCAATATGGTATAATATTAAATAAGAATTTATACAAAGATGTTTGAATTTTTGATTTAAAAGGTACAATGAATTTTATATAGTTTTAATACATATGTATTAGAAAATAGAAGTATGTAAAGTTTTATGACAATTGTTTAAAAGTTTAATACTGTAGTTAATCGAAAGGGATGAATTTTATGGATTTATTAAAAAATAGAATAATACAAGATGGTAAGGTTAGAGATGGAAGAATATTAAAGGTTGATAGCTTTTTAAACCATCAGATGGATATAGTTTTATTAAATGAAATAGGAAAAGAATTTAAGCGAAGATTTGAAGGAGAAAAGGTGGATAAGATTGTCACTATAGAAGCTTCAGGCATTGGTATAGCGGCTATAGCATCTCAATATTTTGACTTTGTGCCAGTAGTCTTTGCAAAAAAGGCTGAGAGTTTAAATATTGATAATGATCTTTATAAATCATCTGTTCATTCCTATACTAAAGATAAAACTTATAATGTAATGGTAAGTAAAAGCTTTATAAACGCTAATGAAAGAGTGATTATATTAGATGACTTTTTAGCTAGTGGGTGTGCTGCTTGTGGATTAATTGATATAGTAAAACAGGCTGGAGCAGAAGTTGTAGGAGTAGGAATTGTTATTGAAAAAGGTTTTCAAGGTGGAAGAGAAGCCATAGATAATTTAGGGGTGAAAGTTGAATCATTATCTATCGTGGATAGAATGGAAGAGGATAGGATCTATTTCAAGTAAGGTTTATAATAGAGGCCATTTATGGTATAATCTTACTTATGCATGAAGTTTGGGGGAGATACAAATGAAACTTATCTTTAAAGAAATAGACAGGGAAAACTGGGAGGAATGTGCTGACTTAACAGCATTAAGGGAACAAGGAAAATATGTATCTTTAAATTGCTATTATTTAATATAATTCCTGTGATAAGGGAGTAACAGTTTCATTTGCTAAGCTTGGTTAGCGAAAGAAGAATTTAATGTGAGTGATATATTAAGTTAATTAATATATCAAGGAGAATTATTATGAAAATAGAATTAGTTTTAGTAAATAATAAAAGTGGAAACATAATTGATGACTGTCCAATAGGACATAAAAGGTATTATGTGAAAAAGAATATATAAAGAGTACATAAAAATATATAGAACATAGAAAAGACAACATATAATATAAACAGTACTTTAAAAATTATCATAAAAGAGTATAATAAAGTATAATGCTATAAATATTATTAATTAATAATATATAGCAAAGAATTGTATTATGTTAAGGAGACGATGGAATGAGTTTAGATAGAAATAGTAAGTGTTGGTGCGGAAGTGGGCTTAAATACAAGAAGTGCCATTTAGATTTTGATGAAAGATTAAGTTTACTAGAACTTGAAGGATATGAAGTGCCTACAAGAGATATGATTAAAAATGCAGAAGAAATAGAAGCTATAAAAAAGAGCGCAGCTATTAACGATGCCGTTTTAGATTTAGTAGCTGAAAATATTAAAGAGGGAATGAGCACAGAAGAAATTGATAAGTTAGTTTATGATTATACTATATCTAAAGGTGCTGTGCCAGCTCCTCTTAATTTTGAGGGATTTCCAAAGAGCGTTTGCACATCAATTAATGAGGAAGTTTGTCATGGTATACCAAGTAAAGACATAATACTTAAAAATGGAGACATAATAAATGTAGATGTGTCTACTATATTTAATGGATATTATTCTGATGCTTCAAGGATGTTCATGATTGGTGATGTAAGTGATGAGGCTAGAAAGCTAGTTCAGGTAAGTAAAGAATGTTTAGAAAAAGGAATAGAAGCAGTTAAGCCTTGGGGATTTTTAGGTGATATTGGAGAAGCTATTCAAACCCATGCAGAAAACAATGGATTTTCTGTAGTTAAGGATTTTGGCGGGCATGGAGTTGGAATTGAATTTCATGAGGAGCCTTTTGTATACCATTATGGGGTAAAAGGACAGGGAATGATTTTAGTTCCTGGAATGATGTTTACTATTGAACCTATGATAAATGCAGGTGATTATAAGCTATTCGTAGATGAGGATAATGACTGGACAGCTATTACAAAAGACGGATCACTTTCATCACAGTGGGAGAATATGATTTTAGTAACAGAAGATGGAATTGAAGTAATAGCAAAATAATAAGAGAAATTGTATAGCTTGTGTAAAATATATATAGGTCTATGATTTTGAAATATAAAAGAAATAAAAGGCAGTTAAAACCTGCCTTTTTCCTATTTAAACACATTATTAGTTAAATTTTGAGGTGTGATATAATGGATTATTTGAATAAGTATATAAAAAGGTATAAAAATAAGTATATGGTTGCATTTATATTTATAACTATTGAGACTCTTTGTGATCTTATGCAACCTACTATAATGTCCAAAGTTATAGATAAAGGGGTTGCAACAAGGGATATATCATTAGTTCTTAGTTTAGGAGGGCTAATGCTTTTTATAACAGCCATAGGTGCTTCCTGCGCAATAGCTCGGAATATTATTTCAAGCAATGTATCACAAAGGTTTGGTAGTGATCTTAGAGGTGACCTTTTTAAAAAGATACAAAGCTTTTCATTTCAAAATGTAGATAAATTTAAAACAGCGTCACTAATGACAAGGCTCACAAGTGATGTAAATCAAGTACAAACCTTTGCTCATGGAACAATGAGGATATTTGTGAAGGCACCTATACTGTGCGTCGGAAGTATAATAATGGCCATATTAATTAATCCATCTATGGCTTTTATACTGATAGGTATAGTTCCTATTATTACTGTATTCATATTTATAAATATGAAGGTTAGCTATCCTTTTTTTAAAAACATACAAAGAGCTTTAGATAAAGTAAATGGAGTAATGGGAGAGTATCTATCTGGGGTAAGGGTGGTAAAAGCTTTTAATAGATTCAATTACGAAAAGAAAAGATTTAAAGATGTAAATGGAGAGCTTACTGATGCTTCAATAAAGGGTATGAGGGTTATGTCAATTTTAAATCCTAGCATCACTTTAACCGTAAATTTAGGCATTGTTTTAGTTATTTGGTTTGGCGGAATAAACGTAAATAACGGAACTATGAAGGTAGGACAAATAATTGCATTTATAAATTATATGACACAAATATTATTTTCATTAATAATGATATCCCATGTATTTAACATGTTTATAAGAGCAAGGACATCATCAGAGCGTATAGGAGAGGTCTTTTCAGAGGAAGACAGCCTAATAGTTAAAGAAGATACCTTAACGCCAAAAGATACATATGAAAAAATAGAATTTAATAATGTATACTTTTCTTATGATAAAAACGGCGGGGATATTCTTAAAAGTATTACATTTACCTGTGATATTGGAGAAACCATAGGCATAATTGGAGCCACAGGATCTGGAAAAAGTAGCTTAGTTAATTTAATACCAAGATTTTATGATGTGAAATCAGGTTGCATAAAAGTAAATGGAGTGGATGTAAAGGATTTCGATTTAAAAGTTCTAAGAGAGATAATATCTATAGTTCCACAAAAAACAATACTTTTTACAGGAAGTATTTTAGATAATATAAGGTGGGGAAATGAAAATGCAAGTTTAGAAGAAGTGCAAATGGTAGCTAAAATCTCAAAAGCTGATGATTTTATAACTTCTTTTGAAAAAAGTTATGATACTATTTTAGGTCAGGGTGGAGTAAATCTTTCTGGAGGTCAAAAACAAAGAATTTCTATTGCAAGGGCCTTGATTAAACATCCAAACATACTTATTTTAGATGATTCTACTAGTGCGGTGGATTTAACTACTGAAAGAGAGATAAGAAAAGGGTTAAAGGAATACTCACAAAATATTATCTGTTTATTAATAGCTCAAAGAATTACTTCGGTTATGTCAGCAGATAAAATAATTGTATTAGATAATGGAGGTATGGTAGGTATAGGAACTCATGAAGAGCTAATGAAAAGCTCTGAAGTTTACAAAGGTATATATTATTCACAAATAGGAAGGGGGAGGAGATAAATGGAGAAAGATAAAAGGAGTGCTTCATATACAAGCCCCAATTCTAATATAACTTCTAGGAGCAGTTTCAAAAGAAACAGAGGCATGCAGCCAGTAGTTAAGCCAAAGAATTTTAAAGAAACTCTTATAAGGCTTTGGGAGTATTTTGGGAAAGAAAGAAAACTATTGATAGTAATATTTACACTTGTAATAATAAGTTCAGCTTTTGGACTTTTAGTTCCATATTTAATAGGGAAAACTGTAGATGCTTTAAATTTAGGGAAGCTTTATGTTGATTTTAAAACACTTAAGATAATAGCTATGGTGCTTATATTTACATATATTATGGATAGTATTATAACTCTATCTGAGGGTTTTATAATGGCTGGTATATCTCAAAGAATTGTATTTAGATTAAGAGAAGCACTTTTTGAAAAGCTTCAAAGTTTGCCTTTGATGTTTTTTGATACTCATACCCATGGAGAAATAATGAGTAGATTATCTAACGATATAGAAAACGTAAGTACTACCATATCTCAGTCTATAATTCAATTAATGTCAAGTTTCATAAATATTATAGGTGCTTTTACTATGATGATTATATTAAGTCCTCTTCTTACTGTTGCAAGTATGGTGACATTACCTTTGGTTTTATTTATGACAAATAGTATAGCAAAAAGAACCAAGGTATTATTCAAAGAGCAGCAGGTGGTTTTAGGTAAATTAAACGGTCATATTGAAGAGTCTATATCTGGAATTCATGTGGTAAAGGCCTTTAATAGAGAAGATAAGATAATTGAAGAGTTTGATGACTTAAATTCAAATTTATGCGAAGTAGGAATAAAGGCTCAGGTATGGTCTGGTTATATAATGCCCTTAATGAATGTTATTAATAATATTGGATTTGCAGCAGTAGCAGCTATAGGTGGAGTACTTGCGGTAATGGATTTAATTACCGTTGGAATAATAGCAAGTTTTATTAGCTATTCAAGGCAATTTGCAAGGCCTTTAAATGATTTAGCAAGTATATTTAATACGTTTCAATCTGCTGTAGCAGGTGCAGAAAGGGTGTTTGAAACTTTAGATGAAAAAGAAGAGCCAAAAGATATAAAAAATTCAAAGGTATTAAATAATGTAAGAGGAGAGGTTGAGTTTAAAAATGTCACCTTTGGATATAATGAAGACTCTTATGTACTTAAGGATATAAGTTTTAATGTGAAAAGGGGAGAAAATGTTGCCTTAGTTGGACCTACAGGGGCTGGTAAGACAACTATAGTTAATTTACTTACTGGATTTTATAATATTTCAAAGGGTCAAATATTAATAGATGGGAAATGTATTAAAAAATACACTAAAGAAAGTTTAAGGAAAGCCTTTGGAATAGTACTTCAAGATAGTTATCTTTTTTCAGGTACTATAAAAGAAAATATTAGATATGGAAATTTAAATGCTACGAATGAGGAAGTAGAAAGTGCGGCTAAGCTAGCTAATGCAGATGCTTTTATAACTAAATTACCTAAAGAATATAATACAATTATTTCAGAAGGTGGAGTAAGCTTAAGTCAAGGAGAAAAACAACTGTTATCTATTGCTAGAGCTATTTTATCTGATCCGTCAATATTAGTATTAGATGAGGCCACAAGCAGTGTAGACACACGTACAGAACTTAAGATACAAGAAGCTTTGTTAGGTGTTATGAAAGATAGAACAAGTTTTATAATAGCTCATAGATTAAGTACTATAAAGGATGCAGATAAAATTATGGTAATTGATAATGGAAGCATAATGGAGATGGGTACCCATGAAGAATTAATAAAAGAGAAGGGGTATTATTATAAACTTTATGATAGCCAGTTTAATTAATAAAAAGGTGAAGTAACTACTGAAATTCTTTAAATCTTTTGGGATTTAAAAGGTATATATAAATATGTAATAGTTATTACATAAAATCCTTTGTATTTGATAATAATATGCTTAAGCTATTAAATATAAAGGAGGAATTTTTATGAAGAAGATTCAATATGAAGTGTCAGGGGTCATGAACTCAGAAGGTAAGACTAAAATTAAAAACTCATTAGATAAAATACAAGGTGTGCAAGAGGTTCAAGTTGATGCTGGAACAGGAAAGGTAAAAGTCCAATATAATGAACCTGCAACTAAGGGAGCAATAAAGAGTTCAATTTTAAAACAAGGATTTACATTAAGTTAAATTGAAACAAAAGGTTTTTATATTTATATTAGGGTTAATAGGACTTAACTTTATACTACATAGTAATGTTTTTGCTATCAAGGAGAAAGAGAAATATTCTATACCAAATCTTCAGATAGGTGTTATAAGCGATGTGCATATTGGTGATAAAAAAGAAAAAGATATGTTTACAAGAGCTTTAAATGATTACAAAAACATAGCTCCAAACCTTAAAGTATTAGCTATGGTAGGAGATATTACAAACAATGGGTTAGAATTTCAGTATGATGAGTTTATGTATCTATTAAACAAGAACCTAGATTCAAATATAGAAAGAGTCATTTCTATTGGTAACCATGAATATTATGAAAGAGGAGTTTTTCCAGAGTCTAAAGTTACAGATAAAGAACTAAGTGATAGATTTGTTAAAAAAACAGGTATGCCTTCCCTTTATTATGATAAATGGATAGAAGGATATCACTTTATAACTTTAGGTGGTGAAGAGTCTATGATTTCAGATATGGCTAATGGAGATACCCCAATAATATCTGAAACTCAATACAGATGGCTTAAAAAGGTATTAGAAGTTCATGATAAAGATAATAAACCTATATTTATATTTTTGCATCAACCAATTTACAATACCGTATATGGTAGCTGTGAATCTGGGGAATTAAAGGATGAAAAGCTAATGGAAATATTAAAAGGGTATCCACAAAGTATACTCTTTTCAGGACATTCACACTATATATTAAATCATCCAAAATCAATTTACGAAGATGGATTTACTATGGTGAACACATCTTCAATAGCTTACACTTGCTCAGAAAAAGGCGAGGAAGATAGTAAATATTCACAAGGATTATTATTAAACATATATGGTGATAGAGTTGAAATAAAGTCTAGAGAATTCACTAATAATACGTGGATAAATACCAATGTTATAAAAAACAAATAAAGATAAAATAAGAAGTACCTGTAAGTATATTGACAAAGTAGTTGTCATACCATATAATGGATGCACCTCGGAAAGGTGCATCCAAAAAAATACAGGGAGTGATTTAATGTTAATTTTGACTAAAGAAGATATAAAAAAGGTATTTACTATGAAAGATGCTATTGAGGCAGATAAAGAAGCTTTAAAGATATATTCAAAAGGAGAAAGTGTAGTGCCTTTAAGGGTTAATATAGATATACCAAAATATGAAGGTCAGAGTTTGTTTATGCCAGCCTATGCAGAGGGGATTGATGCTACTGGAATAAAGATAGTATCTATATTTCCTAAAAATATTGAAATGGGAAAGCCTTCAACCCCAGCTCAAATGATTTTACTTGATGGAAAGACGGGAGAGGTTTCAGCTATAATGGATGGAACTTATTTAACTCAATTAAGAACTGGAGCGGTTCAAGGAGCAGCTACAGATATTCTAGCTACAAAAGATGCTAAGATTGCAGTGCTTTTTGGAACAGGAGGTCAGGCATCTGCTCAGCTAGAGGCAATGATTTGTGTAAGAGATTTAGATGAAGTTAGAGTTTTTGATATAAATGAGTCTAGAGCAGAGGAATTCGTAGAAGATATGAAAGTAAAGTTAGCTAAGTATAATACAAGAATAATAGCTGTAAAGGATGGTAATGAAGCTATAAAAGATGCAGATATTATAACTACAGTTACAACCTCTAAAAGGCCAGTTTTTAATGGAAGTTTAGTAAAAAAGGGCGCTCATGTTAATGGAGTTGGAGCCTATACACCTAAGATGCAAGAATTAGATGAAGGTTTAATAAAAAAGGCAGATAAGATATATTTCGATACAAAAAAAGGAGTTCTTGCAGAGGCAGGGGATTTTATAATACCAATGGAAAAAGGAATTATATCAAACAAAGATTTTAACGGTGAATTAGGACAAGTTATATTAGGTGAAATATTAGGACGAGAAAATGATGATGAAATCACGCTCTTTAAAACTGTTGGAATTGGTGTATTAGATCTAGTTACTGCACATAGAATATATGAAAAGGCAATAAAAAGTAATGTAGGAACCAATATAGAAATATAGAAATATAGAAATAAAAATATATAACAATATAAAACCCAGTGTAAAAGCTACCTTTATTATATAAATGATAAAGGTAGTTTTTATATGTTTATATAGCTATCTTAAAATGAGAAAACATCAAACATCACTAAATATACATATTACTTACTGTTTAAACCTTTGTAAGTTTAAATTTACTTAAATGAAATCCTTTAAATCAAATCCCTTGAATCAAATGGAACATTAATGTAATAATTTATGATATAATTACACTTTAAACATTTTAATTATATATAAAGTAGGAAGGTGAGACAGATTTGATTTAAAATTGAGAGCACTATAAAATTATGCATGAATGCGCAAGACAAAAATTAAAAAGGCTAATAACTAATTAAAAGGATAGCCGCACATTTATTAGGGGGAAAGTTCATGAAGAAGATTATATCTATTATATTAACGTTAACATTTGTATTTTGTACAACCACAGTTACATACGCAACAAATAGTGGTAATTCATCTGAAATTATCAGTGAAGAAATGACTGCTATGAATAATCTAGGTTTGATTAAAGAAGTAACAGCTAAATACGCATTAGAACAACCAACGAGAGTTGAGGTTGCAACTATAATTTTAAGATTGAGTGGATTGGAAGAGAAAGCAAAATCATTTATAGGAGAAGAAAACTTTTTGGATTATGAATCTGTAAACTCAGTAGAGGAGAAAAATATACTTGCATATATAAAAGCAAATCCAAAATCTTGTTTAATGGACATTGATGAAAATAACTTCAATCCCAATAAGGCAATAGATGAGCAGGATTTCTACAAGATTGCTCTTAAGTTACTTGGATATGAACAAGGAAGTGATTATACAGATGAAAATGTAATGAAATTTGCAACATCTATTGGTCTTAAGGCTTCAGGAAAAGATAAGTTTACAAATGATAGACTTGCAAAAGCACTTAATGATTGCTTAAAGTCTAAAACAAAAAAACATCGTGAATATTTTGAAGTATTATTAGAATCAGGATTTATGATGGATTTTAATAAAGACAAAGAGGTGCCAGAAATACTTGTATTTGATGGAAAGCCTCAACCGATATTTAAACATGATGATGCTATATATGAAAAGGTATATGTAGAATCACCACAAGATACAGATCTTGATAAAAAACGTGATTTAATTGAGGCGTGGATAAAGCGTCCTATTGAAACTGAAAAAGGAATGAAAGTACCAGTAATATTTGAGGTAAGTCCTTACAGACCTGTAACCAACGATGACCTATATATTACTCATAATGTAGATGAAGATTTAACTATAAGTCCTGAAAATAATATAAAATATGAGGATATAAAATATATACCAGAGGAAAAGGCAGTTGTGCCGCCAAGAAAGATTACAAGTAAGGCTAAAAATGCAAAAGTTGAACCTTTTGAGTTTGGTGGATGGTATAATTATTTTATACCCAGAGGATATGCAGTAGTATTTTCTGGCGGAATAGGAACCTTGGGATCTGAAGGCCTTGTAAGTACAGGATCAGTGGATGAAACAATATCAACTGTTGCTGTAATAGATTGGTTAAATGGTAGAGCTAAAGCATTTACAAATAAAACTGATAACATTGAAGTAGCTGCAGATTGGTGTACGGGAAATGTAGGAATGTCAGGGCGTTCATATAGAGGTACATTAGCTATAGCTGCTGCAACAACAGGAGTAGAAGGCTTAAAAACAATAGTTCCTGAAGCATCAATAAGTAACTGGTATGACTATTATAGAGCAAATGGATTAGCAGCTCCAGCTTTAGGTTGGCAGGGAGATGATGCAGATTTGCTTGCAACATACTGTATGAGTAGAATGCAAGATCCTAAAGATTATCCAAAAGTAGAGAAGCTATTTGAAAAAAATATGAATCAAATGAGAAGTAATCAAGACCGAGTTACCGGAGATTATAATAAGTTTTGGGATGAACGTAATTATCTAAATAATGCTAGCAAGATAAAGGCAAGTGTATTTATTGTTCATGGTCTTAGTGATTGGAATGTAAGAAGTAAGCAATTTGATATGTTATGGAAAGAACTTGAAAAGTACAATGTGCCACGCAAAATTATATTGCATCAAGGTGAGCATATAAGTATAAATAATTTAGAAGGAATAGATTATAATGATATAATGAGCAAATGGTTTGCTTATTGGCTTTATGATATAGATAATAATGTAATGGACGATGTACCAACAGCTACTATACAAAACAATACAAGTCTTGAGTGGGAGAAGTTTAATAATTGGCCAGTAAAATCACAAGGTGTTAAATTTTATCTTGATAATGATGGTAAAACTGGTATGTTAAAATCCACCCCAACAAAAAAAGATTTAAAAGAAGCATTTGCTGATGACTTAGAATTAGCACAGTTTAATAGAGAAAGACCAGATCTTAGTAAATGGCTAGATACAATAGTTAAAAAGCCTGAAGAAATAAGACCGGATAGATTATCATATCTAAGTGATGCGATTACTGAAGATACAAGAATAAGTGGAACCATAAATGTTTCAATAAAAGCATCCATAGATCAACCTACTGCTAATATAAGTGCAATGCTTGTTGATTATGGATCTGAATATAGAAATACAATAGAAACAGAAGTTATATATCCTAAAGGAATAATATATGGTGGTAATGCAGGATCAGATGATGTAGTAAACTTTATAAAGGATACCAAAAAGACAGATTATAAGGTGATTTCACGAGGATGGATGGATGCACAAAATCGTGTATCAAATTATCGCGTAGATACTATAAATCCAGGGGAAGAGTATACATTTAATTTAGATATGCAACCTATGGATTATACTGTTAAAGAGGGTCATAAAATAGGGTTAATAATACTATCTACAGATGCAGAGAATACTATAAGACCTTTCAAAACTACAAATTTCATGTTTAATACAAGTGAAAGCTTTGTAGAAATTCCAATAGTTAATGGTGTTAAAAAGAAATAAAAGAAGTAAATGAAACTTAATCCTAAAAAAAGAATGGACCACCTTAAGGTGACCCATTCTTTTTTTAGTAATGCTAATTATTAAGTAACTTTATGTCATACAAATATGATGTAGAAGTAATATTGGTATCAGTAAGGTTTTATAAATATATTAATATTGAAATTATGAAATGGGTAGATATCAAAAATTATATTTTCTTATACTTTAAACTTAGAAATACTATCGCTTAGTACTTTAGCTTCCTTATTTAAAGATTCGGACATAACTTTAAATTCTTCTGATGAAGCCATTTGCTCTTCAGTTACTGCAGCTAAACTCATAGCGTTTGAATCTATTACTTTTGATACTTCATCTATTTCATTCATATTTTCATTTATATTTGAAATTCTTGATACTATATTACCGGCTGAATTTTTGATTTCGACTATTTTACTTTCTATATCTGAATTAGAATTTTTTATTATTTCGAAGGTATTACTGACATTATCGGTATATACTTTACCCTCTTTTGTCATAGTAACACTAGTAGAAATAGCTTGCAGAACATTATTAGTTTGTTGATTCATAGTGTTAATTATATCTACTACTTCACTAGCGGCTACATTTGATTCTACAGCAAGCTTTCTAACTTCATCAGCTACAACTGCAAATCCACGTCCATCTTCACCAGCTCTTGCAGCTTCTATTGCCGCATTCAATGCAAGAAGATTAGTTTGTTCTGCAATACCTGATATTGTTGTTAATATACCTTGTATTTTGTTAATACTTTGAGCCAATTCCATAATAACTGAATTTACATTATTAATACTACTTTCAATGTTATTAATTTTACTTTTAGTATCTTTAATTACTACTGTACCAATATTAGTATTTTCTAATGTTTTAAATGCAATTTTAGTAGTGTCGTTTATTTGAGTAAATATATATTGTATGTCAAGATCCAATTTAACTAAGACTTCTTTTATATTTTGTGTTTTCATGGTTTGATCAGTTGAAATTAATGAAATTTCATTTGTAGATACCGTTAGCTCTTCAGAAGCACTTGATGAATCTGATGAACTTTCTAAAATACTTTGAGCAGTTTCAGTAACGTTTTTAGAAGATGTTTTAATTTTATCTATCATATCTCTTAATGAATCAGTAGTTTTACTTAAAGCTATATTAATATTACCTATTTCATCATTTCTAGAAATGTCAATAGGTAAGGTTAAATCTCCTTCAGAAATGGTGTTTATTGATTTTATTAAAATATCCATTGGCTTGAACATAAATTTTAAAACAATATAATTAATAATTATAGCAATTAGGATTAAAGCAATAGTAATTAAAATTATCATCATAGTTAATTTACTCATTTTTTCAGCAAGTTCTGTCTCTTGATAATCATATTCCATTACTCCAACTACTTTATTAGAAGAATTAAATATTGGAACAAAAGCTGATATGTAATTTTTTTTAAATGTTTCTACATAATATCGTTCGCTAGTATATGATTTACCTGTATCAAAAGCCAACTTTGCTTCTTTAGAAAAGTCAGTCTTTATTTGTTTATAGCCTATATCAACATCTGCATCGCTTCCGTCAATTATGTAAGTATAATTGTTTGATTCGTTGTTTGCAATTGTGTATAACATACCATTTCCAATATTATTATTTAAATGTTGAAGTTTTTTTCTTGTATCAATATAGGATTTATCATCTGCATTTAAGGAATTAGAAAGTTCTTCAAATTTATCTCCGTCTATCAACATAGTAGCTGATTTTGCAATATTTAAAGCTTGTCCTTTCAATAGAGTTATAGTGTGTGAATACATATTATTATAAAATAAATACCCCATGGAAAAGCTTGATAAAATTATTATTAATGTGGTTATTAAAGTTATTTTAGATTTAAGTGATAAAGAAACAATTGACGCCTTTTTAGTTTTCAATATGAGTCATCCTTTCATAAACACAGTTGCATGTCCTTGAGATGTCTTAAATAAATATCCTAATATAAGTTTTAGGCAAGTATATACATAAAAACATTATATAGTTAATAATGTAATGTTTTTCATAATTTATTTCCAACATAACAAAGACCTCCCTCATCCGAAATCTGGATAAGAAAAGTGCTCTTTATAAAATATTAAGTTATATGCATCTAGTTACTTTTAAAGTGCTTTTTTAAATTTTATACCGTAATTCTACATCATGTGTATTTTAATATAATATTTATATATTGTCAAACTTATTGTAAAATTCTAATTTAGAAATCATTGTATTTTATTGTGATACTTGAATTTAAAATAACATGAAATTTAATACCATTTCCATATTTAAGGATTTTATATGTTGTAGTCCTCTAAGAAGAGTTTGAAGCATAGAATGAGTATTATTAATGATTCTAATTATTAAAAGATTCTAGTATAGATTAAATATATATTAAATTAGATTAACTTATAGAAATAATAATTAGGGGTGTTATAGTGGAAGTTTTAAAGATGGGATCTAGAGGAGCTAATGTAATGAAAATACAAGCTGTTTTAAAAAAGATAGGTTATGGTATAGGTGGTTTAGATGGAATATTTGGAAATGAGACAAGAAGTGCGGTTATAAGGTTTCAACAAAACAATGGTTTAACTGTAAATGGGGTTATAGGAGAAGAAACCTATGAAATACTAAATAAGTTTTTGCTAGGATATGAAGATTACATTTTAAGGGAAGGGGACAATATATATGATATAGCAAGGACACATTACACTACCATAAATAAAATAATCACGGCAAATCCAAGGGTGGATATAAAAAAAATATCTATAGGTGAAAGTATAGTAGTACCTTTTGGCATAGATGTAGTAGATACAAATATAGATTATACTTATGAAATTATGGAAAGGGACATAGTAGGATTAAAAGCTAGGTATCCTTTTATTGAAGGAGGGGTTTTAGGAAAGAGTGTACTTCAAAAAAACCTATATTACATTAAGCTTGGAAATGGTCCAAATGAAGTGTTTTATAATGCGGCTCATCATTCTCTAGAGTGGATTACATCAACCCTTCTTATGAAATTTATTGAGGAGTTTTCAAAGGCTTACTCAGAGGATGGGATTATAAATGGATATAGGATAAAGGACATCTTTAGTAAAAGCACCATTTATATAGTGCCTATGGTAAATCCAGATGGGGTGGATCTAGTTATTGATGGATTAAAGAGAGACAATCCATATTATTCAAATCTTATTCAATGGAATAAAGGAAATAGTGACTTTTCTAAAGACTGGCAGGCTAATATTAGGGGGGTGGATTTGAATCATAATTATGATGCTTCTTGGGCTTTATCTAAGCAAGCAGAGGTAATCTACGGAATTTATGGTCCTGGTCCTACTAGGTACTCAGGAACCTATCCAGAATCAGAACCGGAAACTAAGGCTTTAGCAGACTTTACAAGAGCACATAGTTTTAGACTTGTAATAGCATATCATACACAAGGAGAGGTAATATACTGGAAGTATCTAAAGATAATACCTAATGACTCAAGAAAGATTGCTGAGATGTTTTCAAAATCTAGTGGATATATATTATCAGAAACTACTGGAATAGTTTCTTATGCAGGATATAAAGATTGGTTTATAGAAAGTTTTGTAAGACCGGGATATACTATAGAAGTTGGAAAGGGGAAGAATCCATTACCTATATCACAGTTTGACAAAATATATAGAGATAATATAGAAGTTCTTCTTTTAGCAGCAATTGTTTAAATATATATAAGTCATATATTTATAGTATATATAAAGAAAAAATAAAACCCTTCGATTTTATTTTTTCTTTCCTATTAGTATTAATAAGTCTACAGTTATATTCTGGATGTTCAGGTTTAAAGCATCCTGGATCTTATTGTCAGTTACATTCCAAGAAAGAGGAGTCATTTTTATAAGATGTTTAAAAAGTGATGAATCTAAAGAAACAGTATAATTTACTTTTTCTGTAGCCACTATATTAAAATTATTAGAAAAATGATTTATGACTCTTTCATTTGAATATTGCTCTTTATCTGTATTATTATATAAAACGCTTCTAAGTTCTAAAAGATAATCACTCCCTGGTATAACTTTTACAAGAAACCCAGAAGAACTTAAAAGTCTATTAAATTCTGAGTAATTAGAAGGGGAAAGTATGCTAAGAATTATATCGAAAGCATTATCTCTAAAAGGCATCTTTGATAGATCGGATACGCTCCATATGGCATCTTGATACTCTCTTGAAGCTATATGAATTCCTTCTTTAGATATATCAATACCTACACCTTTAAAATTAGACTTTGAATTAACATTTGTATTAGATAATATGTCTTTTAAATGGGATCCCTCTCCACATCCAGCATCTAACATTTGTATATTCCTTTTATTAAAAGGCTCCATAGTTTTAATGATTAAATCACTAACAGATTTAGTCATTGGATAAAAAAAGCCACTTTTGCATAAGGTATTTCTAGATTCTAACATTTCTTTACCATATTCACTTTTTACCGAATGAGGTAATAAGTTTATATAACCATTTTTGGACAAGTCAAAACAATGATTTTTTTTGCAAATTAAACTATTAGACTGAAAAGAAACATTCATAGGACCTTGACATAAGGGACAAGAAAATATATTTTCACTTTTCCTTATTAAACTTTTTGCTAAATCAAATTTTTTCACTTTATTCTCCTTAATTTTAACTACGTCTATGCGAAATTCTACTACCTCTTAGGTAGTGAGATGAATATGATATTATTATAAATAACTTGATACTACTTACAATAACTACATTTGTATAATTATTATAACATTTATTAATTTAAAACGGAATATAATTAGTAGTACCTATAACTGTTTTAATAGGAAAAGCCTTTCAATAAGCTTATTGAAAGGCTTTTATGTGCTTATAGGTTATTTTAAAATAGATAAGTATAATTAAAACTTATTTTAAGATACTAACTATTTTTATATTCTAAGAATTCATCATAACTCATCTTTTTATCTATGATGCCGTTATCTGTAATTTCAATAATTCTATTAGCTATAGTTTGTGTAAACTGATGATCATGTGAAGCGAAAAGTATATTTCCCTTAAAATCAATTAAACCATTATTTAAAGCAGTAATTGATTCTAAGTCAAGATGGTTTGTAGGTTCATCTAAAATAAGAAGATTACCACTACTAAGCATCATTTTTGAAAGCATACATCTTACCTTTTCTCCACCGGATAATACATTTACTTGTTTTAATGGTTCTTCACCAGAGAAAAGCATTCTACCTAAAAATCCTCTTAAGTAGCTTTCAGCCTTATCATCAGAAAATTGTCTTAACCAATCTACAAGATTAAGTTCTACATCATTAAAGTATTCTGAATTATCACCTGGGAAGTATGCTTTAGTTATAGTCACACCCCACTTAAATTCACCACTATCAGGCTCCATTTCTCCATTTAAAATTTTAAATAGAGTAGTTTTAGCTATATCATTTGGTCCTGTAAAAGCTATCTTATCATCTTTTGAAACTATAAAATTAACCTTATCTAAAACTTTTACTCCGTTTATAGTTTTGCTTAAGTCTTTAACCATAAGTATATCATTACCAGGTTCTCTCTCTGCTTTAAAACCAACAAAAGGATATCTTCTTGAAGATGGTTCTATTTCATCAAAAGTAATCTTTTCTAATGACTTTTTACGGGAAGTTGCTTGCTTAGACTTTGAAGCATTAGCGCTAAAACGGGTAATAAATTCTTGAAGTTCTTTAACCTTTTGCTCTTTTTTCTTGTTTTGATCTTTGGACATTTGAAGTAATAATTGACTAGATTCATACCAAAAGTCGTAGTTTCCAGCAAAAAGTTTTATCTTTCCAAAGTCAACGTCAGCCATATGAGTACATACTTTATTTAAGAAGTATCTATCATGGGATACTACAATCACAGTACCATCAAAGTTTATCAAAAACTCCTCTAACCAATTAATAGATGTTGCATCTAAGTTGTTAGTAGGCTCATCTAGGATTAGAACTCCAGGCTTTCCAAAAAGTGCTTGGGCAAGAAGAACCTTAACTTTTTCTCCACCTGAAAGTTCAGATACATTTTTATCATGTAAATCTGTTGAAACACCAAGTCCTTGCAATATAGAGGAGGCATCTGATTCAGATTCCCATCCGTTTAATTCAGCAAACTCACCTTCAAGCTCTGAAGCTTTTATACCATCAGCATCAGTAAAGTCAGTTTTTGCATAAATTTCGTCTTTTTCCTTCATTATAGAGTAAAGTCTAGCATTACCCATAATTACTGTTTCAAGTACATTATAATTATCATAATGATAATGATCTTGTTTCAAAACAGACATTCTAACACCAGGTGCAATAGTTACATCTCCAGTGTTTGCTTCGATTTCTCCTGAGAGTACTTTCAAAAAGGTACTTTTACCAGCTCCGTTTGCACCTATAACACCATAACAGTTTCCAGGAACAAATTTAATGTTTACATCTTCAAATAGTTTCTTATCGCCATATCTTAAACTTAAATTAGTTACATTTATCACTCAATTTACCATCCTTTTAATTAAATATTCGTATTTAGTCTCACTGCGAAATTATAACATAAATATATATTTCTTGCACCCTTATTATTGTAGTTATTTTAAAATTGAATTATTAAATAAATTATAACATATATATATATATATAGGATATATGGTTAATGACTTTACTTTATTAATGTTAAAGACGATAACTTTTAATAAGCTCTGTAGATTTATGTTGAATTTTGACGAACAATATGATAGCATTACGCTATTATATTGAGTAAAAGAGAGGAGATATTTAATGAAAGATTTTGAAATATTTACCGACTCATGTTGTGATTTGCCTATAGCATATATTGAAGAAAAGAAAATTAAGTTTGCAAGACTTACTTGTAGTTATAATGATAAACAGTATTTTGACGATTTAGGACAAGATTTATCTCCAAAGAGGTTTTTTGAAGATTTAAGGAATGGTTCAGTTCCACTTACATCACAACCTAGTGCAGATGAGTTTTATAATAAATTTAAAAGTATTATAGATGAAGATAAAGATATTTTATATATTTGCGTTTCTACAGGATTAAGTGGTACTGAAAATAGTGCAACTGTAGCTAAACATATGATTATTGATGAATATCCAAATTCAAATATATCAATTGTAAATGTTCTAACGGCTTCACTTGGACAGGGACTTATGGTTATGAAGGCTATTGAAATGAAGGAAAATGGAAGTTCATTTGAAGAAATAATAAATTATATAGAAACAAAGAAACAAAATATGAATTCCTACATGACGGTAGATGATCTACGTCATTTAAGAAGAGGTGGAAGATTATCTTCTGCAGCTGCAGTCCTTGGGATAATGCTTCATATTAAACCTATACTTACTATAAATGGTGAAGGCAGAGTTATGCCTATTATAAAAGTAAAGGGTAGAAAAACTTCTATTAAAAAGTTAGTTGAAATTATAGTAGAGAGAATAGAAGATCCAGAAAATCAAGTAATAGCTATATCCCACGGCGATTGCATTGATGAGGCTTTAGCCCTTAAAGAAGGCATACTTAAAGAGTTAAAAGTAAAAGATGTAATAATTAATTTTACAGGCCCGGCAGTTGGAACTCATGGGGGCCCTGGGAATCTTGCATTATTCTTCATGGGCAAGGAAAGACAAAATCATATTATATAAAAATTATAAATTACACTTCTAAAAATTCTTTCACTGTGATAAAATTATTTTGGCTTAGCATAAGAAATTTGAAAGAATAATAGTCTAAGGTGTAGAATGACTATTAAACTTGAAAGGTTTTTTAGAATTTAATAAAATAAATTATTTTGCTAAGATTTTTGAATAAATTTGTTAGGTAGGAGAAATTAGATGAGTATATTAACAGTTAAAGACGTTAGTCATGGTTTTGGAGATAGAGTTATATTTGAGGATATTTCCTTTAGGTTATTAAAAGGCGAGCATATAGGACTTGTAGGTGCTAATGGAGAAGGTAAATCCACATTTATGAATATAATAACAGGAAAGCTACCACCAGATGAAGGTAGTGTAGAGTGGTCAAATAGAGTAAGAGTTGGATATATGGATCAGCATGCATATTTAGAAAAAGATAGGACGATAAAAGACGTTTTAAGAGATGCTTTTAAGTATTTATTTGACTTAGAAGAGGAAATGCTTAAAGTAACAGATAAAATGGCAGAAGCATCACCAGAGGAACTTGAAAAGCTACTAGAAGATATGGGGAATATCCAAGATGTATTAGATAATAGTGGATTTTATCTTATAGATTCAAAGGTAGAAGAAATAGCAGCTGGACTTGGACTTAAGGATGTAGGACTTGATAAAGATGTAACGGAGCTTAGTGGTGGTCAAAGAACCAAAGTATTACTTGCAAAGTTACTTTTAGAAAAGCCTGATATATTGCTATTAGATGAGCCTACCAACTATTTAGATGAGCAACATATAGAATGGTTGAAAAGGTATCTATTAAATTATGAAAATGCATTTGTGCTTATATCCCATGATATTCCTTTCTTGAATAGTGTGATAAATGTTATTTATCACATGGAACATAGAAAGTTAACTAGATATGTAGGGGATTATAATGAATTTCAAAGAATATATGAAGTAAACAAACACCAATTAAAAGCAGCCTTTGAAAAGCAAAAGAAAGAAATAGAAAAATTAGAAGACTTTGTTTCTCGTAATAAAGCAAGAGCATCCACGGCGGGTCTTGCTCGTTCTAAGCAAAAAAAGTTAGAAAAGATAGATAAAATTGAACTCCCACCAGAAAAGGTAGATCCACAATTCAATTTTAAGCAAGCTAGGGCTTCAGGAAAGCTTATTTTTGAAACAAAGGATTTAGTTTTAGGGTATGATACTCCACTTTCTAAATCGGTTAATATAAAGATGGAAAGAGGCCAAAAAATAGCACTTATAGGAGCTAACGGACTTGGAAAAACAACTTTATTAAAAACCCTTATGGGACTTCAAAAATCTTATGCTGGAGAAGTAGAAGTTGGAGACTATCAGTATATAGGATACTTTGAGCAAGAGATGAAAGGAAAACTAGACAATACCTGTATAGAAGAAATCTGGCAGGAGTTTCCTGGATATACTCAATATCAAGTTAGAGCATCCTTAGCTAAATGTGGACTTACAACAAAACATATAGAAAGTAAGGTTATGGTATTAAGTGGGGGAGAGCAAGCTAAGGTAAGACTCTGTAAGATATTAAACAGAGAAAGCAATATACTTATATTAGACGAACCAACAAACCACTTAGACCCAGTAGCAAAGGAAGAACTTAAAAGAGCGCTTAAAGAGTATAAAGGCAGCATACTACTTGTATGCCATGAACCAGAATTTTATGCAGACGTAGTTAATGAAGTATGGAACTGTGAAGAGTGGACAACTAAAATAGTATAAGACAAGTTCTGAAATGCTTTATGTTAGGTATATTATAATTAAATAAAGTTATTAAAAGCACTTATTTCTTAAATGAAGTAGTGCTTTTTTTTAGTATTGAAACGTTAATATATTGTAACAAAGGAAGTGGTAAGGTTTGTAAGAGTTGGTAATTTTGAAAAATAATAATACACAAGTAAGTGGAATAATGTGTTACTATATTATAGATAATAATGTATTATGGAGGGGATAGAATTGGAAAGAGGTTCAGAATGGTCAAAATGGGATCTACATGTTCATACAGCATCTTCATATGATCATAAATATAAATCAGAAGACAGTAATCAAATTCTAGTCAATGCATGGAAGAAAGAAAAAATATCGTTAGTTGCAATTACTGATCACTTTTTAATTGATGCTGATAGGATATTAAAATTAAAAGAAATGGCTGATGATATTACTATTTTACCTGGAGTTGAATTAAGATGTGATAAGGGGACAGCAAATTTACATATAATACTAATTTTTTCCGATGATGATATACCGGGTTTAGCAAATAAGTTTATGGTAGTAATGAAAGATATGAAAGCGAAAGCTAAAGAGAGCGACGATACAATATATTGGGACTTTAATGATGTAATAGAGTTTGCTAAAGAAAATAAAGGTGTAGTTACAATCCATGCAGGAAAAAAAGATAAAGGTTTAGATGATGGAATATCTAATAAGCTCGAGACCAGCATAGCTATAAAACAGGAGATATCAGATAGTATAGATATTTTTGAAATGTCACGTAAGAAAGATTTAGATGACTATAACAGACATGTATTTACTAGAATAAAAAATAAGCCAATGATAATTTGTTCAGATAACCATGATCCAAGGGAATATAATATTAAAGAAAGTTTATGGGTTAAAGCTGAATTGAGTTATAATGGATTAGTTCAAGCGATTAAAGAACCGACATTAAGATTCTATATAGGGGATATACCGCATAAGTTAAAAGTTGTTGATGATAATAAAGAAAAGTTTATTGATAGTATTGAAATTAAAGGTATAGATGAAAATAAAAAATGGTTTAACCAAAATATAAAATTAAATAATGATTTAATAACTATTATAGGAAATAAGGGAAATGGTAAGAGTGCATTAGCAGATGTAATTGGACATGCAGGAAATACACAAAATTATAAGTATTTTTCATTTTTAGGGGAAGAAAGATTTAATCCAAAAGAGAATAGGCTAGGAATACAATATCTATCTGTTTTAAGGTGGAAAAATGGTTCTGAGGAAATTAAAAAGTTATATCCAATCGATAACTCAGATTATTTAGAAAAGGTTAAATGCTTGCCACAACAATATATAGAGAAAGTATGTAATGATTTAGAAAATGGATTTAATGATGAAATCGAAAGAATAATTTTTGATTATCTGCCCATTCAAGAAAGATTTGAAACTAACTCTTTAAAACAGCTTTTAGAATATTTAACGAAAACTTTAAACGAAGAGAAGTTAGGGTATTATACAAAGTTAGAAAGTTTAAATAGTAGTATTTGTGATATAGAAAAAGGTATAGAAAAATCAAATATACAAAAGTTAGAACTTAATATTAAGGATATTTCAGAGCAATTAAAAATAGAAATGGAAAACAGACCCAAAATATTGCCAAAACCTGAAAAAGGTAAGGTGCAAGAGACTGAACTAAATGAATTGAATGTGAAAATTGAGGGGTTAGAGAATCTAATAGAAATAAAAAAAACTGAATTGTTAAAACTAATAAGAAAGTCTCATACTATTAAGATAACTTTAGATAAGATTAAAAAAACTAAGATTGATTTTGAAAAGTGGTTAGAAAAGATTAATTTGGAATTGAAAGAAGAAGAAATAACTACTTTCATATCAGGTGAGGTTATAGCAAATTGTGAAGAAATAATTCAATTAAGCGAATCAATTAAACATAAAATAATTGATATAAAAAAGGAAATAAGTAAAGAAGAAGAAGATGGAGAAGATGGTGTTCTTATAAAAAGACTAAAAGAAGAGAAAGAAAAAATAAACAATATAATAATAACTTTATCTAAAGTAGATTTGGAATATCAAAAATCAGTACAAAAAGATATTAAGTGGAAACAAAAAGTAGATGATAAATCTAAAGAGTTAGAAAAAGTAAAAGAAAGAATGAGAATATTGATGGAAGACGTTCCCAAGAAACTAGATAAGTTATTTGAACAAAGAAAAGATATTGTAAAAGGTATATATATTTGCCAAGAAAAAATAGCAGATATTTATGAACAAAAATATTCGAATGTAAACGGTACCATAAATGATTTAGAAATAGATGATTTAGAAAAGCCTAAGATAGAAATAGAATTTAAAATTAACGTTGAGTTAATGGAACAGATGTTATTTAGATATATAAATCATAATGTAAAAAGTATATTTATGGGAAAAGAACAAGCTAAAAATAAATTACTTGAGATGATTCAAGGTCTTGATAGAACTAACTTTGAAAATATACATGATGTGCTTAATAAACTAGAAAAGAAATTGAGAGAAGGTACAGATAAAGTATTTAAAGATAAAAAAGAATTTTTAAATGAACTTTATAGCTTAAAGTATATGATGACAACATATAACCTAAAGCTAGGTGATAAGATGTTATCAAAACTTTCACCAGGTGAACGTGGATTAGTACTATTAATTTTCTATTTAGTACTTGATAAAGATCAACTTCCATTAATAATAGATCAGCCTGAAGATAATTTAGATAATCAATCAATATTTAATAAATTGGTGCCATACATTATTAAGGCAAAAGAGAGAAGACAAATTGTTATTGTAACACATAATCCTAATATAGCTATTGCATGTGATTCGGAACAAATAATATATAGTAAAATGGATAAGTCAGAAATGAAAATAACATATCATTCTGGAGCAATAGAAGAAAAATATATAAATGAATCTATAATAAATGTGCTTGAAGGGACTATGCCAGCATTCGACAAAAGAAGAGAAAGATATAAATTATAAAAGGAAGTAACTTTAGTATGCAGTGAAATATGGGATTAGAATTTAATGCTGTTTAAGAAGAGGTTTTAAAGATCAGTAATAATATTACACTTGAGTATAAAGATATATCTTTAAAATTAAAGGACAGATACCTATGTAGGTATTAAAAAATGACTACATTTTGAGATATTATCATCATAAAATCTCAAATAAAGATAACTAAAGAAAAGATAGATGTGCTAGATATACTTACTTGCAAAATTAAACTAACTTAACTAGAAGGACAATGGCTAATATTTTAATTGAAAGTTGTTGTTTAGGAAGTTTTAAAATGAATCATAGTAAGTTTATGAAAGAAACTTCTGTCATAATTAGAATAAGCTTAAGTATTTTTATTGTAGCGGGTATTAAGTATGAAAAGATAGGCGTGAATAATATACAGTACAAGAAGTGTTTAAAAATGATGAACTTTATGGATATTTAACAGAAGATATCATACCAATTGAAAGATGGGGAAAAGCGCTTTAAAGCATTAGATACAGATATTACAGCAGTACAAGCAAGTTCTTTTGAAGGATTTGTTGAGGATAATGTTTATATTTAAGAATCAGGTGTTGGGGAGAGGTAGGTAATGATAAAAGGAGAGTATTATACGAAAAAATACGAAGAAACAGGATATAGTGAAGAGCTGAAACAATGCATTGAAGAAGCATGTTCATATTGTATTGAAAACATTCAATCTAATTTAATGAGCGGAAATAGATATTATAAGGGAGATCATCCATTAATGCTTTTTGGTAAGATTCAAAGTGGTAAAACAAGAGCATTCACTGGATTAATGGCATTAGCATTTGATAATAACTTTGATTACGTCTTTATATTAACTAAAAATAGTAAAGCGCTTGTAGAGCAGACATATAAGAGGATGAGAAAAGAATTTAAGCATTTCATCAATGAAGATAAAATCGATGTTAATGATATTATGAAACTACAAGATGAGCTTACACCATATGAACTAGAAAAGAAATTAATTTTTATAGCTAAGAAGCAGAAAGATAATCTAGGTAGAATATGTGATTTTATTAATGACTATATGATTGATGGTACAAAGAATTGCTTGATAATAGATGATGAAGCGGATACAACAGGGATAGGATTTGAAAAAGAAAAAGATACTGATGAATTCAATTTAAGAACGGTTGCAGCAGAAGTTGATAATATAAGGGGAAGTTTAGATGGATATGTATTTGTACAGGTAACAGCAACACCTTATGCATTATATTTGCAACCAGATTTTGATACTACTGAAATAAAGCCTATAAAACCAAGAAAAACAGTACTTGTACCATCAGGAGCTGATTATATAGGCGGAGAGTATTATTTTATAAGAGCTAATGAAAGTGGAGATTCAGGAAATTATATTTTTGAAGAAGTTGATGATAATGAGCAAGAGATAGCATCAGCTCAAAAAACAGATGAAAGAAGGTTTAAAGAAGCAGAGATTTTGATAAGAGACGATAGGTTACCTACATTTAGACGAGGATTAATTAACTTTATTGTAGGTGGATGTGTGTTAAAGAAAAATGGAATAAATAAGAAGTATGCATATGTTTTGCACACTGCTACATCTGTTAATGCACACACTAGATTAGCAAATATAACTAAGATTTTAATAGAACAGATAAAAGAGTGTAAACCAGAACATGAAGAATATATAAATAAATTATTGGTTGAAAGCTACAATGATATTAAAAATTCAGTAGTAGCATTCAGTTACAATATGCCTTCGTTTGAGGAAGTAAAAAATGAATTTTTCAATGCTTTTAATAAAGGATATATAAAAATAAGTGTAATTAATAGTAAAGATGAGATTAGTAAATACTTAGATGAAGAAACAGGTGAATTAAAATTAAGAACTCCATTCTCTGTTTTTGTTGGTGGGCAAATATTAGATAGAGGTATAACAATCCCTAATATGATTGGATTTTATTATGGACGTAATCCTAAGACTATGCAACAAGATACTGTTATGCAACATTCTAGGATGTTCGGATATAGAGGGAAGGATTTATTATCAATAACACGTTTTTACACAACACGGAAGATATATGAGAGTATGATAAAAGTAACAGAAGTAGATAGTGCATTAAGGGAAGATATTGAAAATAAAAGGTTTGAGGAAGGGGTTTATTTCATTGAAAAGAACAAGGATAGCTCAAATACTGCAAAAATAATCCCTTGTTCACCAAGTAAAATTAGTGCATCTAATATTGCGTATCTAAAACCCTACTCAAGAATATTGCCAGTAGGATTTACTCCAAAATCTAAAGCAATTTCTAGTGAAGTTGTTAGAAAGGTGAATTGTATTTTAGATGGAGTAATTGATAGAAGTCAAAGAGAGGCCGTAAAAATCACCGTTGATTGTGCTGAAAAAATTTTAAGCGAGATATATACAAGTTTAAAGCCTGATAATGATACAAAAAGATTCATAACTGAAGATAGGATGGTATCAATTTTAAAGTATCTTTTAAAGGATAATAGACATTGTAATTTAATTGTAAGAAGAGATAGGGAGATGTCAAAGATAAGAGGAAACGGAACATATATTGATGCACCAGATAACGGTCAAGATGAAAGGGTAATAGCTAAGAAGGTATCAGACGATATACCAACATTGATATTATTACATGAAAAGGGAAATGAAGAGGATTGGAAATATAGAGAATTCTGGTGGCCTATAATTGTTGTACCTAAAAATTCATCAAGAACAATTTATTCATATCCAGAAGTTGGTGTAAGAGTTAAAAAGAAAAAATAACAGGTTTTTGAAAAAATATGATATATCTTAAATATATTAAATTTTAAAAAAAGATGTTGTATTTTTTCAGAAAAATGTATATAATATTAGTATACAGAGAAAAAGGTTGAGTATCTGCTTAATGATATTCAAATGAGCGCTAACACTCATTCCCCAGGGCAAGTCGATCTTGTACCCGAAGTTCCTTGAGGGGACAATTAAAATAATATTCAAGGCAATGTTAGCATTAAATAAGATTTACTAAAATTCTAAGATTTATATCTTAGAATTTTTTTTTGAGATATGGAGGGGGACATGCTTACTATAGAGCAGTTAAAAACTATTGAACAAACACCAGATGAAGGTGATATTTCCTTAAAGTTACTAGCAAATTTTTACGAAGTATACATATCTAATAGAATTTATGAATTACAAATGGAAGATGGAACAATACTTATTTTTTCGGCAGAAAATAGACATTTTCCACATATTATTGGTTTACATAAATTTACAGATAAAAGAAAGGAACATAAAAACAGATTATTACATTATAATAAGCAGTTAAAGTGCCAAAAAGGCTTTGAAAATATCAAAAGTTCTAGAATAACTTTAGAAGATTTAAAAAATGTTGGCACTAAGTCAAAGACATATAAGAGGTACAAGAAAAGAATTTTAAATTTCCCTTTTTCATATCAGCTGTTAAGAGAAAGTAAATTTCTATCATACGATAAAGATGAAGTTGAAAAGGATACACGTATAAATGGAAACTATATCTTTGTAAATGATATTAATAATGATAAATTGCATTTTTTCTTTATAGATTGTTACAATAATTTAATGGAAGAAGAGAGTTCAGAAACCGATGCGGAAGATCTAGTAGTTCCTATAACATTTATTGTTACAAAAAAGAGTGATTTTAATTTTGTGGCTAATCAAGGTATATTGAAAATTAGAAAAGTTATTATTAAAGATTTGGATAAGTCCACTATATTAGAAGAATATGATTACGGTGATATGAGCGAGTGTGTAGTTAGAAAGAATAACAAAAGTAATTCATAAAATTAAATATTAAAAATAAGGAGCATGATGATTTTATAATTATCATGCTCCTTATTTAGATAGATTATTAGATGATTATATATTATAATGTAAATCTATAAAAGTATGTATGGAGTTGAAGGATTATGGAAAAAATAAAATTCGAAGAGTTAGGTATAAGTGAAGAGGTATTAAAATCCTTAAGTAAATTAGGATTTGAGAACCCTTCTGATGTTCAAAGTATGGTCATTCCTGTTGCTTTACAGGATAAAGATATAATAGTTAAGGCGCAAACTGGAAGTGGAAAAACAGCAGCTTTTGCTATTCCATTTTGTGAAAAGATAGAATTAGAAGAAAGAAAACCACAGGTTTTAGTTCTTGCACCAACAAGAGAACTAGCACTTCAGGTGAAACAAGATATTACAGATATAGGCAGGTTTAAGAGGATAAGAGCTGTTGCTATATTTGGAAAGCAGCCTATGAACGGTCAAAAGATAGAATTAAAACAAAGAGTTCACGTAATTGTAGGTACGCCAGGTAGGACATTTGATCATATTGAAAGAGGTAATATAGATTTAAGTGGTATAAAGTATTTAGTTATAGATGAAGCGGATGAAATGCTTAATATGGGCTTTATAGACCAAGTAGAATCTATAATAAGGCTTTTACCAAAAAGTAGGGTAACTATGCTATTTTCTGCAACAATAGAAGGAAAAATAGAAAAGTTATGTAATAAGCATATGATAGATCCAGTTAAAATCGAAGTTACACCTAAAAGTATAACAACGGATGATGTAGAGCAAATTTATTATGAAGTAGAATATAATAAAAAGTCAGATCTTTTAAAGAAGATTATATATACGGAACTGCCAGAAAGTTCTATTATATTTTGTAATACAAAAGAAACTGTAAATGGACTAATTCAAGATATGAAGGACCAGGGTCATTCTTGTGATGCTCTTCATGGTGGTATGGAACAAAAAGATAGACTAAGTGCTATGGAAAGATTTAAAAGAGGAGAATTTAGATTTTTAGTTGCTACAGATGTAGCTGCAAGAGGCATAAGTGTTGATGGAATAAGTCATGTAATTAATTATGATGTTCCAAGAGAAAAAGAAAGTTATGTGCATAGAATTGGTAGAACAGGTAGGGCTGGAAATAAGGGTAAGTCAATTACATTTATTACTCCTACCGAGTATAAGTATTTAGATATGGTTCAAGATTATATAGACTTTAGAATCCCAAGAGGTGACATTCCTTCAAAAGAAAAAGTAGAAGAAGGAAAAAAAATATATGAAGACAAGATAAAGTTTAAACCTAAATTAAAGATTAATAAAAATGCACAGCTAAATAAAGAAATAACTAAGATTCATATAAATGCAGGAAAGAAAAAGAAGATAAGGGCTTTAGATATTGTAGGTACTATTATTAGTATTGAAGATATAACTGCGGAAGACATTGGAATTATTGATATCCAAGAGGGATTCTCTTATGTAGATATACTTCATGGAAAAGGCTATTTTGTTTTAGAGGCATTAAAGGATAAGACTATTAAAGGTAAGAAGGTAAGGGTTCAAAGGGCTAGTAAATAGTTAAGAATTCATAGATATTTGCAAGGTGAGTATCGCAAGATAGAGAAAGGTTGCTTTAAAATGAAAGAATAATTGCAATTAAACTTGAACTTACTTAATGAAAAGGATATAATAAGGATGATGAAGGTTTTCATTCATTTCAATGAATATAAATGACATGAAAAAATTTAATTCATCTGGGGGTAAGTTTAATGAAATTTAGAATAGAAAGTGATTCTATAGGATCAAGGGATGTGCCTAAGGATGCATATTATGGAGTACAAAGCTTAAGGGCTAAAGAAAACTTTAAAATAACAGGACTTATGTTAAATGAAGAATTTATAAAAGGCCTTGCTGAAACTAAAAAAGCAGCAGCTTTAGTTAATGGATCAATTGGTCTTTTAGATGAAAAGATTGAAAAGGCATTGGTGAAAGCCTGTGATGAAATAATAGATGGGAAACTACATGACCAATTTATAGTAGATCCAATTCAAGGAGGAGCTGGAACCTCTTCTAATATGAATATTAATGAAGTAATCTCAAATAGAGCTATAGAAATTTTAGGTGGGGAAAAGGGTGATTACAAGATAGTACATCCAAACGACCATGCAAACATGGGTCAATCCACTAATGATATAATACCAACTGCAGGTAAGCTAGCCATCTTAAGACTTATGGATAAGGCATCGAATCAGTTAAATAAATTAAATGAAGCTTTAGTACAAAAGTCTAAAGAGTTTGATGATGTTATAAAAATGGGAAGAACTCAAATGCAAGATGCCGTACCTATTAGACTTGGGCAAGAATTTAATGCATATAGTTCTTTAGTAAAAAGAAATATATCAAGAATTAATAATGTTAAAGAGCACTTGAAAGTTATCAATATGGGTGGAACTGCTATTGGTACTGGAATAAATGCAGATAAAAGGTACTTTTCAAAAATAGTTCCTAAATTAAGTGAAGTAACAAAAATAGATCTTGTTCAAGCAGAAGATTTAGTAGATGCAACACAAAATTTAGACATATTTGTTGAGGTATCCTCAGTAATTAAAACCTGCGCTGTAGGTCTTTCTAAAATGTCTAATGATTTAAGACTTATGTCTTCAGGACCTAGAACTGGATTTGGAGAAATAAATCTTCCTCCAAAGCAAAATGGTTCATCTATAATGCCAGGAAAAGTGAACCCTGTAATACCAGAAGTTATGAATCAAGTAGCTTTTAATATAATAGGAAATGATGTAACTATAACTATGGCAGCAGAAGCAGGGCAATTAGAACTTAATGCCTTTGAACCGGTTATATTTTATAACCTATTTCAATCTATAGAAACATTAACAAGTGGAGTAGACACCTTTACAGAGAATTGTATAAAAGGAATTACTGCAAATGAAGAAAGATGTAAAGGCTTAGTAGAAAATAGTGTGGGAATAATTACAGCAATATGTCCAAGCGTAGGATATAAGGTAGCTTCAAATGTTGCTAAAACTGCTCTTAAAACAGGGGAATCTGTAATAGATATAATACTTAGAGAAGGCATCTTAAAAGAATCAGAACTAGGCAAGATACTTCATCCAAGAACTATGACAGAGCCTGGAATTTAATAAAGATATATTTTAAGTAACCTAATATATATATATTAGATAAAGATTGTACTTTAATGTGCAATCTTTATTTTTTGTATAAAAAGATTTTATACTGTAACAAGATTCGACATTAATGAATACATTATAGTAGGGGTAAAACCCAAAGCTTAAGTATAGAAAATAATATACTATGAAGAGGTGTTTTGTATGAGTAAAATTTGTAATATGGCAATGTTAGGTGACCAATGTGACAGCGCAAATATTGATACCAATAGATGTTGTAGATTGTTTATAAGGAAATTCTCATTCTTTGAAGGTGAGGGCGCTGGTAACTGTGGAGAGGATATACTGCCAAGAGCCGGAAACGATATAGGGTTTTCTATAGTTTTTGGAAATTATGGAGAAGTTCCATATAACCCAGGGAATAATCCTACTGTAAGAGATAGACTGGTTGTACCATCAGGGTTAAGCTTAAGAGTAGAGGATCTTTCTAGAGAGTCAGGATATGAGTTATATAGCCAAGAATTAGGAAGAGCTTTAGTTGTAGGTGATGTGCTTACCTCTGGGACTTATAACTTTACAGTAACAAAGGGTGGGAAAAATAACTTTATAATAGGACCTAACTCAGTTGTTGGAATATCTATGTTGTTTAGAATACTATAATATAAAACTTAAAGTTTATTTAAGTGCCTTCCTATTATCGTAGATAATAAATAAGCTAAAGTATATAAATACAATTAAGAAAGATTATAGCTGAAAAACAATAGAAAAACTTGTGTAAGGAAATAGAGATAATAAAGTAAGATACATTAAGGAATGAAAATAGATATATATCTAATGAAGATGATATATTATAAACTAATGAATACGTTAATGTACAAAGAGTAATATATTAAAAGAATAAAAAAGGAAGCACTTAGCTTAAGACCACTGAAATATATTTCAGTGGTCTTTTTAATGATTCTTTTTTACTTTAGAGTTGTTCCATTTATGTCCTGAGTTATTAAAGATTTTTTCATAAGACCGCCTAAAGCATTTTTAAAATGATTTTTGCTTACATTGAATTCTTTATAGATCTTTTCTGATGGGGTTTTGTCATTAAAAGTCATAAATCCATCATGATCGTTTAAATATTCTAAGATAGTTTGTTGTAGCTCATCTACTTCTAGTTTAGCAATTTTTCTTGGAGTTAAACCGAGCTTTTGGTCTTCGTATATTTTTATTACAGTTAAATCAAGGATTTCACCATGATTTAGCTCAGTAAAATATTCATTTCTTAGTATAACGCCATTATACATATTATCCACAGCTACCATTGCGGAATTATTAGTTTGGAATCCGTAGACTGTTGCTTTTACATTATCCCCTATTTTATAAGTGGATTCTGTAGAGAGATATCTTTCAACGTTTGTAGTTGCAGCTATTCTACCTGTTTTATCTAAATATATATAAAATAGATAGTAGGAATCGTTTTGTAATGGATATAACTTTTCTTTTAGAGGAACAAATATATCCTTTTCTAAACCAAAGTCTACAAAACTTCCTATAGTAGTTGTAGAAACTACTTTAAGGTAAGCTAAATCCCCTACTTTTGCTAATGGCTTTTTTAGAGTAGCTATAATTCTATCATCTGAATCACGATATATAAATGCATCTACCTCATCCCCAGAAGCTAGTTTTAATCCAAGGGCACTTTTATTTGGTAGTAATATGTCATCAGAAGTATCGTTAGTACCGGCATCTAAATAGAATCCGAAGTTAGTATTTCTTGATACTTTTAATTGGTTAAATTCGCCTATTTTAATCAAAATTATTACCTCACTTTATTATATGTATTATATTTTAATGTTATTTTTAATTTTAACATAATTAATTGCATTTGTATTATGAAATCTATAAAGTTTTACAAATAAAAAAACTATCAATACTCTTAACTTAGCACTGATAGCGTTCCATTATATTACTCTTCTAGAGATTCTGCTAGACATTCGTCGATAACGTCTTTTGTGATTATAAATTCTTTATTCATTTAAATACCTCCTATAATTGCTTATAAAAAGATTACAAGATAGACATACTGTAAGAAAGTAATTAATACAAAATTTCAACAATATTTTTGAATTAGGGATTTTATGAGAAAGTTAAAATGAGGGTCTTAAGACTTGATTTTTTACTTTTTCTAACTCTAATATTTGAAATAACTTTTATTTTGTAATTGGGTCTTGGAACCAATTTATAAGATATGATTTATCTTAACTTTATTAGTATATATCATTTTTAAGATAAAAGCAAGTTATATTTTAAAAAGACAGAGATTTCGCATTAAAATCCCAGTGAAAATTTTACTCTTACTGTAATTGTCACCTATTACATTCATTAAGATATATGGGAATGCAACAGGCAGATAGGTCGCAAAATGGCTATAAATTCCCCTTCCCAAAGTAGATAGTGTTAATACTATCTACTTATGAAAAGAGGTGATAAAATTCTAAAGGCTTATAAATTCAGACTATATCCAAATGAAGTTGATAGCCTAGAACTGGTAAATAGTTGAGGCACAACATTCATCCCTTTATTATTTTCATGTAACACATCCCTTGGTTCTTTAGTTTTAAGACTTCTACCTTTATTTGTTACTATAAAAGGTGTAAAGTGTTTATCAATGTTATGAAAAGGTTTATCATAAGAATTTATATATATGTATACTGTAATTCCTTACATTGGAGCTAAATAATATTTCAAAACCTTAACTTTATTGATTAACGTTGTTGCTCTTCCATTATTACAGAGGCCCCCAGCTTATAAGGTTTTCACCATAATTTCACTTATGTATAATATTGTGCCTGGGCACTATACATAACCTCATATTGACTTCCTGTTTTTTTAATTAATTCATTATGAGTTCCACACTGAATAATCTCACCCTTATCAAACACAGCTATTCTATCGCAGAATCTACAGCTTGATAGCCTATGAGAAATATATATGGTAGTTTTATCACCAATTAGTTTATTAAAACTGCTATAAATTTCAAATTCTGAGATTGGATCTAATGCCGCAGTAGGTTCATCAAGTACTACTATAGGACCATTTTTATATATTGCCCTAGCCATTGCAAGTTTTTGCGATTGCCCTCCTGAGAACTCAATACCATCCTTATCAAAGGATTTATACATAGAGGTATGTATTCCTTTGTCTAGCTTTGAAACAGCTTTTCCCAATCCGCATTTTTCAAGAACCTGAAGTATTTCCTCGTCCTTAGCAGTTTCATGCTGGTCTAGAGCGATATTTTCCTTAATAGAAAATGCCATAAGCTTGTAATCCTGAAAAACTACTGATAAAAGTTTCATATAATCGTCATAGAGATATTCCTTTATATTTACTCCATTAAGGAGTATTTCACCCTCTGTAGGCTCATATAGTCTTGTTAAAAGCTTTATAAATGTAGTTTTACCTGCACCGTTTAGACCTACAACAGACAGCTTTTCACCATTACTTATGGTAATACACACATTCTTCAATGTATAGTTTGCACTTCTAGGGTATTTAAAGGATACATTTTTAAATTTAATTATGCAAGAATTAATATTCTTAATCTTTTTTCCATCTATACTTCTACAAGATTCTATCTGTTCAAATTCAAGATATAAATCTAAATATCTGCACATCTGTCTAAATTCTATAAAGGTTTTAAAAAAATCAGATATGGAAGTACTGAATTTGTTAGTAGCGCTTATATACATTGTGAAATTACCTATACCAATACTATCCTTTAACACTTTATAAGTCATATAAGCATAAATAACTATCATTTGAATTTGCATATTAACTTCATTTAATCCATTATATTTACCCATTAATTTAAATATTTTTTCAAATCCATTAATACTTTCTTTATGATAAGCTTTAATTTTCCCCATAATAAGTGGGTGGATATTATATAATCTCACATCTTTACCCATAGAAAAATCCGAAGTTATCTTCGAATAATATCCAAATTTCCTATTAAGAGGTATTAAACTCCCATAAAATTCATACTGCGCTACTTGAGATTTCTTGTATAAAAAAGAATTTAGTAAAACTATTACTAAAATTATAAAAACTATAAGTAAATTCAAGGTAGATATTACTGCTAAAAGCGCTATTATAGTAATAAATCCAGAAATCGAATCCACTATACACCTTATCATACGTTCTAAAACTTGTTGATTGCGCAAAGGAAATATAGCCTTATCTTTTAAGTTTAAAACCTCTGGATCTTCAATTTTTTCAAAATCCATATTCATTATATTTTTACCTACAAGCAAATCAAAGCCATTTAGCACTTCCATATTTTTCATATCTACTAATGTATCTAGCCATCTATTAATAAGATTCAGTATAGCATTTGCTATTACAATTATGGCAACTAACATAATAAATACTTCTGTTCTTTTCTTATCAAGAAGCTCATCTATAATAAATTTAGGCATAATGATGTTAATAAAAGGAGTTATTGCTTTAAATATGGATGACATAAATAAAATAGGAATATACTTTTTAGATATTTTAGAAGATAACTTTAAAAAATGCATCATAACTACAAAATCCTTTTTGAATCCCTTTATTCTGTCAAATTTCATTTATAAAACCTCCTTTAAGACATCTTCTTTATAATAATGTGCTTGTACATTAAACATTTTTGCATATCTACCATTTTTCTTTAAAAGTTCATCATGAGTGCCGTATTCTTTAATTTCTCCATCCTCAAAAAATGCTATAACATCACAAAATCGTGTACTTGCAAGTCTATGCGAAATATAGATTGCGGTTTTGTCACCTATCATTTCATCAAAACCCTTGTAAATATTGTATTCTGCAATTGGATCAAGTGCCGCAGTGGGTTCATCAAGTACAATAATATCCCCTTCTTTATACAATGCACGTGCTAGGGCCAGTTTTTGATTTTCTCCTCCTGAGAATTCTATTCCAGTTTCATCAAGTATCTTTAAAACACTTGTATCAATACCTTTTTCAAGGGAATTAATTTTCTCACTCATTCCTGATTTATCAATACATTTAATAACCTTTTCAAGGTGAATATTATCCTCCTCTGACAGTGCAATATTTTCAGCCACTGAAAATGCAAGCATTTTTATCTCCTGAAATACAATTGAAAACTGCTTATAATATTCCTCTTTATCAAAGTCAGCAATAGTTACACCATTTAATAATATTTCTCCCCCTGTGGGGTCATAAAGTCTTGTCAAAAGCTTTACAAAGGTAGTTTTACCTGCCCCATTTACTCCTACTATGGCAAGGCGCTGACCAGCTTTTATTTTTAATGATAAATTCTTAAAAATAAAATTTTTGCTATTTGGATATTTGAAAGAAATATTTTTAAGTTCAATTTCATAAGGTGTCTTATTGGGAATAGGTTTTATATTTTGACTTATATTTTCATCATCAAGTTCTAAATAATCACGATAATCATTTATATACAAGTTCTGAGCTCGAATGTGTGCCAGGTCAGTCATGATTTTCTGCATCCAGGCTGCAAAGCCTCCTATTGTTGCAAAATACATGGTGAAGTCTCCAATTCCCATACCTTTATCTACTACTCTAAAAATTAGATAACCATAAATTAAACCTTCTCTTAGTAAAAGAAGAACTACATCAATTGCTGAAACAGTAAAATATTTATATTTTATTTTTGTATTTATTTTAACCCTATCATCCTTAAATTCTTGAAACTTCTTTGAAAGCCAATTGCTAAAGCCATATATTCTTATGTCTTTGCCATAGGAAAAATCATACATTATATTATAAATGTAATTTGATTTCCTGTTAGATTCAGATATTTCATCTTTTTTACTGTGTTCATATTTTTTAACTCTTAACGTCAAAAAGTATGTAATTATAACATTAGCAATAAGGTATATAAGTATTAAAGGATTTAGTGCGGCAACGATGGCAACATATCCTATAAAAGCAATGCCGCTTCCTATCAAAGAAAAAAGCTTGTGAAATACACCTTCTATTCCATCATCATTGTTATTAACTGCTCTCCATGCACTTTCCATATCATTTAAAGTTTTGGGATTTTCCGTATGTTTAAAATCCATTGTCATGCTTTTTTTTTGCATTATAGATATAAATTCAAATCTTATTTTAACCATTTTAGGGTAATATACCCCACTTAAATAAGCTATTGAATACTTTATAATCACTGATAAAATAAAGAATGTAGATAAAATTATTAGTAAAACCTCTATTCTTTTTGAACTCATTAATTCATCTATTAAAAATTTAGGCGCAAGTATACCTATAAAAGGCGACACTGCTGTTAAAATTGTATATAATCCAAAATATACAAACAAACCTTTGTCAAAGGTCCATGCATTTTTAACTAAAAAAACAATATTCGTCATAAGACTTCTTTTATCTTTTTCTTTAATTCTCCCCAAAATAATTCTCCCTCAATCTCTTTGTTTAATTTTAAAAGTGAAGTGACAGTAGTCTAACTCATATCATTCTATCCCTTGTATTTTTAAGTTGACATGTAGAGAAATAGCCTTCTTGTATGTAATAAACTATATAAAAGTAGTAGCAGATATAGGAATATAGGTAGCAATGAAACAGTAATCTACTATAAGAGTATAATCATAACTAAATCTAACATGTACACAGTAGGTGTTTTAGAATACCAATTATTTAATCTGAACGTTGAAAAATATAGCTGGCGATGACTTATAAAGAATTAATGTGTCATCACTAGCTACATTTTATCAATGGTGCAACGATTCTTTAAAACCTTAATCCATTTTTTACAAGATTATAGCCATTCATGACCCATCTAACATTCTATCAAATGCAAGTTCGATTAAAAAAGCTGTTTGAGTTATTGATGTATAAATGGATGTAGCTTAACCAAATCTTCTTTATCATCAATACTAGGTATCATAGTTTTCTGTTAGCTAAATCTTTGTTTCTATTTTAATATATATTTAAACTGTTTATCATTATAAACATGAAGTTTCATTCTATCTTGTAATGATAATCCTGCGGTTTTAGTACACTTACCTTTATTTCTAAACCTAGTAAACACACAAGTACCCATACACATAGGTAGTTCAACGCAATCATTACATATTTCAGTATCAAAAGGGTCTACACTATAAAAGTTATAATATAATTCTTTATTAGTCACTTTAATACGCCCATCGAAATCTAAGTTCCCAAAAAAATTACCTTCTTCTGCAGCAAGTGAGCAAAAGGTTAATTTTCCATCAGGATATATTGTTACTGCATTGGGAGTTGCTGCTTCACATTTAATTAATCTATTTGAACTATCATTAAAAGAAAATCCATTATCTATAGCCTTTTTATATAATAAATAAAAGTTTAGATTCTCTTTTTGTTGAAATAAATTGCTTGCTTGAAAATTTACATCTTTTTTATAAATATCAGGTATTATATTAAATAAGTTTGAAATATCTTCATAATTATCCTCATCTATATTTACTCTTAATGTTAATTTAATATTATTTTTCAGGATATTAACACAATTATTTTTTACTTTTTCATAAGTTCCTTCACCATTTTGTAGACATCTTTTTTTATCATGATATTCCTTAGTACCATCTAAAGTAATTTGTGCATTAGTAATATTTAAGTCTTTTAATTTTTTTATGTTTTTAGCATTTAATAGATATCCATTAGTTATAATTTTTGCTTCATATAAGCAATTGTTGTTATTACATATATTTTTAAACGTATCTGTAAGGCGCTTTATTTTGTCAAATTCTAACAATGGTTCGCCACCAAACCAAGCAACTTGAATTTTATTTTCTTCACTGCTCTTTTTCTCAACTAATTTGATTATGCGATTCATTATTTCTTCGTTAAAGCTTCCAGTTTTATGTTCTTCATAACAATAACTACATCTAAAGTTACAGTTAAGAGTTGGATTTAAAATTATATGAAATACATTATTATTAAATTTATATTGGTTATATAAAAATTTTAATTGATTTAATTCAATATATTCATTGGGTATTATTGAACCTACAGTTGCTAATTTTTTTAAATAATCAGTTTCCTCCAAATTGAAAGTTTCCTTTTCTAAATTAGTTAATAAACTATCCACCAAGTGTTTATCTTCATTATTTACAATATAACTTTAACTTTAATATGGTGATTATTGTTCCTCTGTTGTGCCTTTACAAGCACAATTATTACCAGCAACCTCAACATCTGAAAAATTTACTTCTAATTCTTCAAATATTTTTTGTAAATTTAAATCCATCATATGAACACCTCCTTTCTATGCATTATTAAACAATTAATTGCATTACTGTATAATTCGTTAAATTAATCCGCTTTCCTTTAATATATTTGCTGATATGTTAGAATTAACAACTTATTCACAACTTTTAAATATACTATTAAATTGATGCTGACTAATGAGAAATACTCTGAAAATGTTTTATTAGGAAAAACATACTGTGAAGATTATCCAAATAATGAACGTCGTGTTAATAATGATGAAAGTGAAAAATATATTTCATTATTTTAATGGAGGCGTAAGCTAAAATCACAACAGGAATACTAAAATGAAAACCGATCCCCTGGCCAATGTCATAAAGTTACTCATCAATATTTTTACAAAAAGTAATTTTATCCGATGGCTACCATCCGTAACACCCTTATCCTCTTCAAGGCATGGTATGACGGCTTCTACGCCTCTGGATAAGTGCTTCTAAGACTCAGATGGAGAGATGTATTATTTATAAGCAAACCCCACCTGAGTCTAAGAATCACTTGATAGAAAGGTTCAGGGAAAACTATGGACTTTCCCCAAAATTACTATTATTAATAAAGCTAAATCCATAATTTTAAATATGGCAAATAAACCTTCACTACATATAATAGAAAATTTTCCAAATAGACATGTAAGTGTATTTTTATAGAGCTCTTTTTTATTTATTCTATTTACCTTTTTTATTAGTCTCTCATAAAACTATTATAAAAGGGATGCTTTTATTATGCGAAATTTTCCCTTATAAATTCCAGCAAAAATCGGAATCAACACATTTCTTAATAACTACTCATAAATCATTATAAATCAACGGGCTATCGCCCTAGAAAATTTTCAAGTGCTAAACTTCTGTAAAAGATAAACTAATTAAATTATGAAATAATAATAAGTTATGGAATTGGAAGATTATCTACGTTAAAAATGGAAATATAAAATAACATGGAAGTGTAATTTATGTTATTATTAATTTATAAGTAGGTATCTTAAAAGAGATAAATGTTATAGAAAAAACTAGAAAGTTGTACTAGAAAGTTATTTTTATATAGATATCTAAAAATATCTTTAATTTATAGAACTATTTTGAGAGGACTGTTAATATGAGTAAAACATTGGTATTAGCCGAGAAACCTTCAGTTGGAAGGGAACTTGCTAGAGTTTTAAAATGTAATAAAAAGGGTAATGGATATTTAGAAGGAGAAAAGTATATAGTAACTTGGGCATTAGGGCATTTAGTTACCCTAGCAGACCCGGAAGTTTATGATGATAAATATAAAGAGTGGAAACTAGAGACTTTACCTATGCTTCCAAAAGAATTAAAGCTTGTAGTTATAAAGCAATCAGGAAAGCAATTCGCAGCTGTAAAGTCACAAATAACAAGAAAAGATGTAAATGAAATTATAATAGCTACAGATGCTGGACGTGAAGGAGAGCTTGTAGCAAGGTGGATAATAGAGAAAGCAAATGTTAAAAAACCTATGAAAAGACTTTGGATATCTTCACAAACTGATAAAGCTATAATAGAAGGATTTAGAAATTTAAAACCTTCATCTAATTATGATAATTTATATAAGGCAGCGCAATGTAGGTCTGAAGCAGATTGGGTTGTAGGGTTAAATGTTACTAGAGCGCTTACTTGTAAACATAATGCCCAACTAACAGCAGGAAGAGTTCAATCTGCAACTCTTGCAATGATAGTTAATCGTGAGGAAGAAATAAGAACATTTAGACCAAAGGATTACTATGTAATTAATGCTAAGGCAAAAGGATTTAATCTTCAATGGAAAGATAAAAACAATAATAGTAGTGTTTTTGAAGAAAGTATAGTTAATAAGGTACTTTCATCAACTAAGGGTAAAGAAGGGAATGTTGTAGCTGTTACTGAAACGGCTAAAAAACAATATGCACCACTTCTTTATGATTTAACTGAGCTTCAAAGAGATGCTAATAGAATATTTGGATATTCAGCAAAGCAAACTTTATCTATAATGCAAAGGTTATATGAAAATTTTAAGGTGTTAACTTATCCTAGAACAGATTCAAGATATGTATCTACAGATATAGTAGCTACACTTCCAGATCGTTTAAAGGCAATTTCAGTAGGCAGCTATAGAGCACTTGCAACTGAAATATTAAATGGAAAGATAAATGCTAATAAAAGTTTTGTAGATAATAGCAAGGTAAGTGATCACCATGCTATAATTCCTACAGAAGAAAGAGGAAACATAGCTCTTTTAAGTAGTGAGGAACGTCGTGTTTATGATTTAGTAGTTAAAAGATTCTTGTCCGTTATGCTTCCGCCTTATGAATATCTACAAACTACTGTAACAGCGGATATTAATGGTGAGACCTTTGTTGCAAGGGGTAATGTAATTAAGTCTAAGGGTTGGAAAAAGGTATATGATAAAGTTGATGAATTAGCAGAAGATGAAGATGAAAAGGACAGCCAAGTGCTGCCAATAGTTAAAAAAGGAGATAAATTAAATATAACATCAGTAGAAAGTAGAAAGCTTAAGACCAAGGCACCGGCAAGATTTAATGAAGGTACACTGCTGTCAGCCATGGAAAAACCGCAAAAGTATGTAAGTGTAGATAAGGTTTCAGCAAAAACCTTAGGGGAAACTGGCGGAATTGGAACAGTTGCCACAAGAGCAGATATTATAGAAAAACTATATAATTCATTTTATATGGAGAAAAGCGGCAAAGAAATAATACCTACATCTAAAGGTAAACAACTTATAGAACTTGTGCCGGAAGATTTAAAGTCACCATTATTAACAGCGCAGTGGGAACTTGAATTGGACCTTATAAGTAAGGGGAAAAAGGATCCAAAGGTATTTACAGATAATATGAGAAGATATGCTACAGAGCTAGTTTCAGATGTTAAAGGAAGTAGCGATAAATTTAAGCATGATAATCTTACAGGGAAAAAGTGCACTGAATGCGGTAAGTACATGCTTGAAGTAAAAGGTAAGTATGGAATAATGAATGTATGTCAAGATAGAGCCTGCGGACATAGAGAAAATGTAAGCAAAATTACTAATGCAAGATGTCCTGACTGTAAGAGAAAGTTAGAACTAAGAGGTCAAGGTGAAGGACAAATTTATATATGTGCCAATAAAAACTGTAACTTTAGAGAAAAAGCTTCTCAATTTAATAAGAGATTTGATAATAAGAATGATAAGGCAAATAAAAAAGAAGTATCAAATATAATGAAAAAGATGAATAAGGAAGCAAATGAGCCTATAAATAATCCATTTGCAGCCCTTGGAGATTTGTTTAAGAAGTAAAAGTAAAATATAAAATATATTGATTTTTAAGAATCTATATACTAATTGTAAAAAACATCATTTATAAAACACCACATTGGATAAACCTTTTGTGGTGTTTTTATTATAAAAAGGGTCAAACAAGCTTAAGGTGGAATATATTGATTATTGAAGTATTTATAGGAAGTGTGTGTTGTTGAAAATTTATGTAGTAATGCCTGGAGATTCATTATGGTCCATAGCAAAAGAGTTCCAATCAGATGTAGATAGTATAGCAAAGTATAATGGTCTAAACATACAAGAAAATTTAGTTATAGGTCAAAGTTTATTGATCCCTTCAAAGGAAATTCAATATAAGGTCATGGATGGAGATAGCCTTTGGTCCATTGGAAGAGAATTCGGTGTTTCTGTAGAGAGCATAATAGAATTAAATAATTTAAGTAATGATAATTTAGTACCAGGTGAAGTTCTTAGGATACCAGAAATGGCAAAACTTTATGGAAGTATCCAAGTTAATGGATATATACAACCAACTAATGTTGAAAAAGAAACAAGGATTTTAGATGAATCTATTAATTATTTAACTTATGTTTCACCTTTTAGTTATGATGTAAATGATGATGGTACATTGAAGCCTATAAATGATGAAAATATAATTGAAATAGCCTTAAAAAACCGTGTAGCACCTATGATGTCAGTAACTAATATATCAGGTGATAATTTCGATACATCTTTAGTGGATACAATACTTAATGATGAAAGTCTTCAGCAAAAGCTTATAGATAATATTCTTAATATACTAAAGGCTAAATCTTATTATGGAGTTATAATTGATTTTGAGAGAATATCACCTGTAAATAGAGAAAAATATAATAATCTTTTAAGAAAAGTTGTTAGTGCTTTGCATCCTAAATATTTAGTGGCTACAGCTCTAGCACCTAAGACCTTTGATATAATTACGGGGGCTTGGCACGGAGCTCACGATTATAAATCTCATGGAGAAATAGTGGATTTTGTTATTATAATGACCTATGAGTGGGGATGGTCTGGAGGTGAGCCTATGGCTGTTGCACCTATAAATGAAGTGGAAAAGGTAATAAGATATGCAGTTTCTGTTATACCAGAAAATAAGATAATGATGGGTATACCTAACTATGGATACGATTGGACTTTACCTTATACTCCAGGTGCTGAGTTTGCTAGAGCTATTGGAAATGAAGAGGCTATAGGGATAGCTAGAAAAAATGGAGCTAATATTAATTTCGATGAAAAGAGCCAAAGTCCGTTCTTTAATTACTATGATCAAAATGGGAGAGCTCACGTAGTTTGGTTTGAAGATGCAAGAAGTATAGAAAGTAAATTAAAATTAGTTAATAAGTATGGTATAAGAGGAATAAGTTACTGGGTATTATCAAAGCCTTTTACACAAAACTTTAAGCTTCTCGATAATATGGTTAATATAGAAAATATTATATAAAAGGTGAAGTTTCATGAGTAAATTATCTTTATGGATGAATGATTTATAAAAAATATTTTATAAATGCAAGCCTACTCGTAAGGGGTGGGCTTTTTTACATAAGGTTACCTTACAATTTAAACTAAGGAAGGTAATTAGATAATAGTTATTATCAAGTCTTATTTAATCCATAAATATGTTATACTTTTAATGTGATTATTAAATATAAAACTTAACAATCATAAATAGAAGTTTTGTGAAGGTAATAAACCTTTGTTTTATATGAGTAATTTAAATTGTTAATATAATAATATAAAAAACAATACAAGGTTTTTTAGAGGAGGATAATATGATAAAACTTATAGTAACGGATATGGATGGAACATTTTTAGATACTAAGGGCAAAATAAACGAAGAATTTTATGAATTAATTGAGGAATTAAATAAAAGGGGAATATATTTTGCTGTAGCTAGTGGAAGGATATATTCTACCTTAAATGAATGCTTTAAAAGGGTTAAAGATGATATGATTCTTATAGGTAACAATGGTGCAGGAATACAATTTAACCATAATGGAGAAGTTTTATATGAGGGTACACTAAATAAAGATGAGGTTATACACATGGCTGAAGCTTTAGACGAAGAAGGAATAGAAGTTATAGTTTCAGATAGTCATAAAGTTTATGTTAAAGAGCCATCAAATGAATTAATAAGGGTTATTAATTACGATGAAGCACCTTCTGTCATACTTAATGATTTTAAAGATTTAGATGAAGATATACATATACAAAAATTAAGTTATATTCAGCATATAGGTATTCAAAAAAGTTTTTCCGAAAAGATCCATGGTAAATATAATGAGGGTTATCATGTGGCAGTATCAGGAAACTGCTGGATGGATGTTACTAATATAAAAAGTAGTAAAGGAAATGCAATTACTCTAGTTCAACAAAGGCTCGGCATAACAAAAGAGGAAACTCTGGTTTTTGGAGATTACTATAACGACTTAACTATGTTTGATAAGGCTTATTATAGCTATGCTATGAAAAATGCTCCTGATGATGTGAAAAGCCATGCAAGCTTTGTAACTAAATATGAAAATAGTGAAAATGGTGTTATTAGAACTATTAAAGAATTATTAGATATTAGATAAATATGGTATTAAATAAATATATTATATTTTAAGGTGGGATATTTATGGAGTTAAAACTAGAATGTTGTGTTGGAAACTTTAGTGATGCAAAAATAGCAGATACATTAGGGGTGCATAGAATAGAACTATGTGACAATCTTTTAGAAGGAGGAACAACCCCTAGTTTAGGTACAATTTTAATGGCAAAGGAAAAACTAAATTCTGATATTATGGTTATTATAAGGCCAAGAGGTGGAAACTTTAATTATAGTAAGGATGAATTTGAAATAATGAAAAAAGATATAATTTACTGCAAAGAAGCTAGTGTAAGTGGAGTCGTATTAGGGATTTTAGATGATGAAAATAATATTGATATTAATAGAACAAAAGAACTAGTAGATATGGCAAGGCCTATGGAAATAACATTTCATATGGCTTTTGATGAGATAAAAGATAAAAAGACTGCTATAGATAATTTGATAAAACTTGGAGTAAATAGGATTCTTACAAAGGGCGGAGCAAAGGATGCTTTTGAAGGAAGAGATTGTATAAGGGAACTTATAAATTATTCGAAAGATAGGATAATTATAATGCCTGGTGGAGGAGTGAATAAGGATAATTATAATGAATTAGTAAATTATACTGGAGCCGTAGAGGTTCATGGAAGCAAAATCGTATAGCTATTTATGTGATTTATCTAAAATTTTACAAAATGTATATAAGAAGATTTAAAATAAATGTAAAAGTTATAGTATGTACTTGAATTAAATGAGAAAATAGGTTATTATTATTACGTGAAAGCGGTAACATTGATAAAGGTGGTTTAGGGAAAATGCTCCTGTTTAAGTTATATATTTAAAGAGGTTGGAGTAGCATTTGATCAAAATATGTAATGTTTATTTATTTTGATATCGTATTCAAAGTCTGCACTAAAGTATAAGGGAGGATTAATATGGCCATTACAATAAGTGATATAGCACAAAAGGCAGGAGTATCATTAGCTACTGTATCTAGAGTGCTAAATGATTCAGGGTATGTAAAAGAGGAAACTAGGATCAGAGTACAAAAGGTTATAAAAGATCTAAATTATACTCCGAGTGCCATAGCAAGAAGCTTATCTAAAAATAAGACTAATACCATAGGAGTTATAGTTCCGGATATTGTTAACCCATTCTTTGGAGAGGTTATTAAGGGTATAACAGAAGTTGCAGAGAAAAGCGGACTTAATATAATATTATGTAATACTGATGAAAGCAAAGAAAAAGAGTTAAGAGCTTTGAAGATTTTAACAGAACAAAGGATACAAGGAATAATAATAGCGCCAACCTCAGCAGAAGACGAATTTAATAGTGAATATCTTAAAACCTTAGAAAATATGGGTATACCAATAGTTTTAGTAGATGGCAATGTAAAGTATACAACATTTAATGGTGTTTTTGTTGATAATATAAAAGGAGCTTACGAAGCTACAGAAGCGCTTATAAAAGAAGGCCATAGAAAAATAGGTGTAATAACAGGACGTATGAATTCTAAACCCGCAAAGGATAGATACTTAGGGTATCAAAAAGCATTACTAATGAATAATATACCATTAGAAGATAGGTACACATTTTATGGAGATTATAAAGAGGAAACTGCCTATAAAATAACTAAAAATATAATGAAAATGAAGGACAGGCCTACAGCATTATTTGTCTGTAGTAACATGACAACGCTTGGTTCTCTTAAGGCAATATATGAAGAAAAGATAAATATTCCAGAGGACATTTCATTAGTGGCCTTTGATAAAGTTGAGATATTAAATATACTTGGATTTAATATAAGCTATGTAAATGGACCATCAGTAGAGATGGGTAAACTTGGTATGCAAATGCTTGTAGATATATTGAATAACAAAAACAAGAATGAAATAAGAAGAATTACATTATTGCCTAATCTAGTGCTAAAGGGATCGGAAAAATATAAGATTAAGCAAAAGTAATAACAATGAGCTATATAAAAAAGGTTATGTTTAAGGTTTTTAAAAAGGTATTTTGAAAACCTTAAACTGATTTTATAAATATAAGATAGGCGAAAGCGCTTACAAAGATACAATATATTTATTGAAAATTTAAGGAGGATACTTAAAATGATAGAAAGAGTTATATGGGTTGTTTTAGATAGTGTAGGAATAGGAGCTTTACCAGATGCAAATAAATATGGTGATGAGGGATCTAATACACTAGGAAATGTATCAAAGTCAGTAGGAGGACTTAAAATACCTAATATGGAGAGATTAGGACTTGGGAATATAGATGGAATTAAGGGAACAAAATATAATGAAAATCCTATAGGTTGTTACGGTAAGTTTGAAGAAATGTCTAATGGAAAGGATACAACTACTGGTCACTGGGAAATGGCAGGAGTTTACTTACAAGAAGCATTTCCAACCTATCCAAATGGTTTTCCAAGTGATATAGTTGAAGAATTTGAAAGATTAACTGGGAGAAGTATTATAGGAAACAAACCAGCCTCTGGTACAGCTATTCTTGAAGAATTAGGTGAAGAACATATAAACACAGGGAAGGTTATAGTGTACACATCAGCTGATAGTGTATTTCAAATAGCTGCACATGAAGATATAGTTCCATTAGATGAATTATATAATATGTGTGAAATAGCAAGAAATATTTTAAAAGATGAACATGCAGTAGCAAGAGTTATAGCAAGGCCTTTCACTGGAGATGCTACTAACTTTGTACGCACATCTAACAGAAGAGATTTTTCTTTATTGCCACCTCATGATACAATACTTGATATACTAAAAAATAATGGATTAAATGTTATGGCAGTAGGTAAAATTGAAGATATATTTTGTAAAAAGGGTGTTACTGAAGCAGTACACACAAAAGATAACATGGATGGTATAGATAAGACTTTGGAATATATGAAAACTGATAAAAAGGGATTGATATATACAAACCTTGTTGACTTTGACATGAAATGGGGTCATAGGAATGATTTTGTATCCTATGGAAAGGGTCTAGAGGAATTTGATAATAGACTTTTAGACATACTAAATGAAATGAAGGACAGCGATGTTCTATTTATAACCGCAGATCATGGATGTGATCCTACTGTACCTGGAACAGATCATACAAGAGAATATATACCATTTTTAGCTTATGGAAAAGAGTTAAAAGAAAATGTTAACATGGGAACAAAAAAAGGATTTTATCATATGGGTCAAACTATTGCGGACATTTTCAATGTGGAGAAGGTTAAAAATGGAGAAAGCTTTTTAAAACAAATAATTAAGTAGTAAGATATGTTAAAAAGGTTTAAGTGAAGAATAGACATAGGTTCACAAGCTTTTAAAGATATTTTAATAATAAACAATAAAAATTAGGAGGTTTTGTTAATGGAATTAATGGCAAAATTAAATGAGGCAGCAGACTATATAAAAGGGAAAAGTAAGTATAAACCAGAGGTAGCTATAATCTTAGGATCTGGACTTGGTGCTATAGCAGATAAAATAGAAGAGGCTGAAAGCTATTCATACAAGGATATACCACACTTTCCAGTATCTACTGTACAAGGTCACGAAGGAAGACTTGTTATAGGTAAACTTCAAGGGAAGATAGTTCTAGCGATGCAAGGAAGATTTCATTATTATGAAGGTTATGATATGAAAGATGTTACTTTTCCAGTAAGAGTTATGAAACTATTAGGGATAGAAAAACTTATAGTTACTAATGCCGCTGGATCTGTAAACACAGAATTTGAGCCAGGTAATTTAATGCTTATAAAAGATCATATAAACTTTTCAGGATCAAATCCACTTATAGGAAAGAATTTAGATGAGTTTGGAGCAAGATTCCCTGATATGTCTAATCCTTATGATAAAGATTTAAGAAATAAGGTTAAGGAAATAGCTAAATCTATTAATATTGATCTTAAAGAAGGGGTATACACATTATTTAGTGGTCCTACCTATGAAACGCCAGCAGAAGTTAAAATGGCTAGAATACTTGGGTCAGATGCTGTTGGGATGTCAACTGTGCCAGAAGTTATTATTGCAAACCATAGTGGTATGAAGGTAATAGGAGTATCTTGCTTAACTAATATGGCATCAGGGATATTAGATCAACCATTAAATCATCAAGAAGTAATGGAAACCTCAGCTATGGCTAGAGAAAAGTTCATTAATTTAATGGAAAATATAATAAAAAATCTGTAAGAGGGTAGGGTGATAAATTATGAGAATGTACGATATTATAACAAAAAAAAGAAATGGTGAAGAATTAACTAAAGAAGAGATAAGATTTTTTGTAGAGGGGTATACTAAGGGAGAAATTCCTGATTACCAAGTTTCAGCATTCATGATGGCTATATACTTCCAAAAGATGAATATGACTGAGACATCAGAACTTACTATGGCTATGGTGGATAGTGGAGAAACTATTGATCTGTCTAAAATAAAGGGTATTAAAGTTGATAAACATAGCACAGGAGGAGTAGGAGATACTACTACACTAATAGTAGGGCCTATGGTAGCAGCAGCTGGAGTTCCTGTGGCTAAGATGTCAGGAAGAGGTCTTGGTCATACAGGAGGAACTATAGACAAATTAGAATCATTTCCAGGGTTTTCAGTAGAGATGTCTATAGAAGAATTTATGGCTAATGTTAATGATAAAAAGATAGCAATAGCTGGTCAAACAGCAAACCTTGCTCCAGCAGATAAAAAGCTTTATGCTTTGCGTGATGTTACAGGTACTGTAGATAATATGTCACTTATTGCAGGAAGTATTATGAGTAAGAAAATAGCTTCAGGCGCAGATGCTATAGTTTTGGATATTAAAACTGGTAGTGGTGCCTTTATGAAAGATGAAGATAGTGCATTTGAATTGGCAGATGAAATGGTAAAGATAGGTACGCATGTAGGGAGAAATACTATAGGTGTAATAACTGATATGGATCAACCCTTAGGCTTTGCAGTAGGTAATGCTTTAGAGGTTATGGAAGCTATAGAAACATTAAAGGGACATGGACCAGAGGACTTAACAGAATTATGCTTAACATTAGGGGCTCACATGTTAGTTTTAGGAGAAAAGGCTACTGATTACGAAAGTGCAAGAGAAACCCTTAAAGAGGTAATAAAATCTGGTAAAGCCTTACAAAAACTTAAAGAGTTAGTTGAGTCTCAAGGTGGAGATGCAAGGTTTGTGGATAATCCGGAATTATTCGAAACACCTTCTATAATAAAGCCTGTATTTGCAAAAGAAGAGGGATATATAAAAGCTATAAAGGCAGATGACATTGGTATAGCAGCTTTAGTTTTAGGAGCTGGAAGAGAAACAAAAGAAAGCATCTTAGATTTATCCGTAGGAATAATGCTTCATAAGAAAATAGGGGACTTTGTAAAAAAAGGTGAAGCTATAGCAACTATATATGCAAATGATGAGGGAAAGAAATTACAATCTGAAGAAAAGATAATTAAAGCTTATACAATAGTTTCAGAAAGTATTGAAAAGAAAAAGCTTATAAAAGGGATAGTTACAAAAGATGGAATAACCAAGTTTTAACATAACTTTTTAAAAGTAAATTCGTATATATAAAGGATTAGTCTTAAATTTAAAATTAAGACTAATCCTTTATTTTATAAGATATGGAAGGGATAAACTATATGAGTAAGATTATAAATTTAATTTTAATGGTAATTGGTACAATGCTTCTAATTTATGGAATAGTATTAAGTTTTTCGATAAATAGTATTTCTAGAATAATAATAATGGTAGGTGGGATTGCGATAATAACAAGTGTTTTGAAATTTATTTTAAAACGATATGAAAAGATAAAGTATTTTCAATACATAGATATAATAATAAATATGGTAGTAATATTTGTATTAACCTCAGTAATTATTGTTGAAGTAGCTATAGTTAGAGAAGGAACTGTGAAAAACAAGGAAAGTACAGATTATATATTAGTTTTAGGAGCAGGATTATGGGGAGATGTACCTTCGGATACGTTAGTTAGAAGACTAGATGGAGCAATTGAAATTTCAAATATTAATGATAATAGTTTAATTGTAGTTTCAGGAGGACAAGGGTTTGGAGAAACTGTTACAGAAGCTGACGCTATGGAAAGATACCTTCTTTCTAAGGGAATGGATAAAGATAGAATACTTAGAGAAGAAAGAGCAACTAATACTAGCGAAAATATAATATTTTCTAAAGAAATTATGGACAATACATGGACAAGCAAAGAAAAATACAATGTTACAATAATAACCAATAACTTCCACTGCTTTAGAGCAAAGTTTCTATCAAAGAGGGCTGGAATTAATTCATTAACTTATTCTGTAGATGTGAAAAAGGCAATAAAGCCTGCTTACTTCATTAGAGAATATTTTGCTGTTATTAAGTCTTATTTTGTTGATAGATAAATATAAGTTATAAGTAAAAGTATCTTATAAAAGTTTTTTAATAAAATTAGGACTATTACCTTTAAAGTGGTGATGGTCCTAATTATATATATAAATAAAGATAAGATTAATATTTGTAGATTTAAATAAAAAGTTTAAATTTAATTAATAAGCTTATTTTAAATAAGAATTTATACTATAATAATGAGTAATACAAGTAATTTAAATAATTAAATAATTAAATAATTAAATTGTTATATTAGAATTAACTTAGGAGGAAATTATGAAGAATATAGCTTGTTTTGATGTAGGGGGAACATTTATAAAGTATGCTTTAATAAATGAAGAAGGTAATATTATATTTAAAGATAAGATGGTGACACCTAAAAAAAGGTGCAATGAAACTATACCAAGAGAAATGGTAAGGATAATAAAAAGTTTTCAAATGGGACATAATGTAGATAAGGTAGGTATAAGTACAGCAGGTCAAGTAGACTCTAAAAAGGGAGAAATAGTATTTGCTTCTGGTAACTTACCAAACTATACCGGAACTAAATTATCAGAGTATATTAAAAATGATTTAGGTTTAGATACTTTCGTAGAAAATGATGTGAATGCAGCAGCAATTGGAGAGATGTGGAAGGGAGCTGGACAGGACAAAGAAAATTTCGTCTGTGTAACCTTAGGTACCGGCATTGGTGGTGCAATAATTATAAATGGAAGATTATATAAAGGAGCTGCTGGGGGAGCAGGAGAAGTAGGGCATACTATTTTAAATGAACATGGGGAAAAGTGCAATTGTGGGGGTAGTGGATGTTATGAAAGATATGCATCTACATCCTCATTCATAAGGCAGTATAAAGAAAGAGCCATTTTAGAGAAGATTCATGTGGACAAGGACATAGATGGTGAAAGAATAATGAAGTTAGTACATAATGGGGATGCTATTGCTTTAGAGGTGTATGATAACTTTTTAAATCATGTTGTAAGCGGTCTTATTGGCATAACGTATGTGTTGGATCCTGGTACTATAATTATAGGTGGAGGCATATCAGCTGAAGGGGAAGAATTCTTTAAAGCCTTAAATTATAAGTTTAAAAATGAAGCTATGAGTTCATATGGAAACCATACAAAAATTATACCGGCGACTTTACAAAATGATGCTGGCGTATATGGAGCTTGTTATATAGCTCTAAATGAAATGTTGTAATGGATATGAATATGAGAAAGGATTCAAATCCTGTATACAAAAATATAGCTTTAGACATTGCTAACAAAATAATAAACGGTGAGCTTAAAGTAGGAGAAAAGATAAGTGGAAGATCAACTCTTGCAGGTGTATATAATGTGTCTCCGGAAACTATAAGAAGGGCTATAGCTCTTTTAGAGGGCATGGATGTTGTAACTAGTTTAAAAGGAAGTGGGGTTAAAATTGTATCAATATCTTCTGCAGAAAAGTTTATATCTAGAAATAATAATAATGAAAATATAAAGGCAGCTAAAGAACATGTCCTTGATATAATGAAACAAAAGAAAAGGTTAGATGAACAATTAGAATTAAATCTAAATAAGATATCGGACTTTATAGAAAGGTTTAACAACATATCCCCATTTTTGCTTATTGAAGTTAATATAAAGGATAATTGCAAGGTCATAGGTAAGAAGGTAAATGAAATACAACTATGGCAGCATACAGGAGCTACTATTATAGCATATAGAAGAGAATTTAATACTATTGTATCGCCAGGCCCTGATTATATTTTTACTGAAGGGGATACAATAATAGTTATAGGAAATGGCGAGGTATATGATAAGGTATGTGAATTAATTTATAGTTAGATATAAAAGACTACAATGATTTGTATAAGGCAATCTTATGAAAATAAAAATGAAGTTCACGATTAGTTCACTAAAGGTTCATATAAACTTTACAAAGTAAAACCTTTACAGATTTCAAAAAGTAACAACTTTATGTTAATATAAAGTTGTTACTTTTTAATTTAGGAGTGGTTATATGATAGAATTCAAAAATGTAAGAAAAGATTTTAGTGGAAAAGACATATTAAAAAATATAAATTTTAATATACAGAAGGGTGAACTTGTGGTGCTTATAGGTCCAAGTGGCTGTGGTAAGACTACTTCGCTTAAGATGATAAATAAACTTATTAAACCTACAGAGGGAATCATAACTATAAATGGTGAGGATATATCCAAAAAGGATACTATAGAACTTAGGCGTAATATAGGATATGTAATACAACAAACAGGGCTTTTTCCTCACATGACAGTAGGGGAAAACATAGGATTAGTACCCAGACTAAAGGGCTGGGAAAAGAATAAAATAAAAAATAGAACTATAGAATTATTAGAAATGGTAGGCATGAAGTATGATGAGTATATAGACAGATATCCAGGAGAGCTTAGTGGAGGACAACAACAAAGGATAGGTGTAGCTAGAGCTTTTGCTACCAATCCAGAAATAATATTAATGGATGAACCTTTTAGTGCACTAGATCCTATAAGTAAAAATCAGCTTCAAGACGAGCTGTTTTCATTACAAGAAGAGTTAAAAAAGACTATAGTTTTTGTTACTCATGATATGGATGAAGCTATTAAGCTTGGAGATAAAATTTGTATTATGAAGGATGGCAATATACTACAGTACGACAAGCCAGAGATATTACTAAAAGATCCAAAAGAAGGATTTGTACAGGAATTTATAGGCAAGGATAGAATTTGGAACAAACCAGAGCTTATAAAAGCTAAGGATATAATGATTGAGGATCCTGTAAGAACAATCGAAGGAAGAACAGTATTCCAAGCAGTTGGCATAATGAGAGAGAAAAAGGTCGATAGTTTACTTATAGTAGATAAACAAAATAACCTTCAAGGAATAGTAACCTTAAAAGTTATAAGAAGAAAAGAAAATGAAGGGTTAAAGCTTAAAGATATAATGGAAAGAGATATTATTTATGCAAATAAGGATGAATCTATTGTTGATGTACTTACAAAGATGAACGAAGCATCTATAGGCTATATACCAGTTTTAGATAATGGTAAACTATGCGGATTGATCACAAGAAGTAGCCTTATAACAGTTTTAAGTAGCCAATATATAGATTAGGAGATGATAATAGTATGACTTCAATAAAAGAATTTTTTGGTTTTGTTTTATCTAGAAAGGGTGAAATAATATCTTTAATATTAGAACATATTCAACTTACCATTATGGCTGTACTTTTGGCCATTGTTGTAGGAGTTCCACTTGGAATATTAATTACAAGAAAAAGAAAGCTAGCAACACCTTTAATTGGTATAGCTAATGTAATACAATCAATACCTAGCCTTGCTTTGTTAGGATTTTTAATTCCAGTTATGGGTATAGGAAGTAAGCCAGCAGTTTTCATGGTGTTTTTATATTCTTTACTACCTATTCTTAAAAATACATATACTGCAATAATGAATATTAATCCAGATATGTTAGAAGCAGCTAAGGCCATGGGGATGAGAAGAAAAGACATGTTATTTATGGTGGAACTTCCACTTTCTTTACCAATTATTATGACTGGAATTAGAATTTCAGCTGTAACTGCAGTAGGTCTTATGACTATTGCTGCCTTTGTAGGTGCTGGAGGACTTGGGTATATGGTGTTTTCAGGGGTGCAAACTGTAAATAACAATATGATACTTGCAGGTGCTATTCCAGCTTGTATACTAGCACTTCTTATGGATCTTGTTATAGGAAAGGTAGAAAAACTAGTAACCCCTGCAGGGGTAAGCTCTACTAACGTAGGTAATAGCAACAAAAAGGATAAAAGAATTTTAGGAATAATTGCAGGGGTTCTCGTTGTAATTATAGCATTTGGATTTTCTAAATCCTACTTTGGATCTAAAAATAAAATAGTTGTAGCGTCAAAAAATTATAATGAACAGCTTATACTAGGAAATATGATATCCACATTGATAGAAAAAAATACAGATTTAGAAGTAGAAAGAAAATTAAATTTAGGTGGTAGTTCCATAATTATTAATGCTTTAAAAGCTAAAGAGGTAGATCTATATGTTGAATATACTGGAACGGCTTTAATTAGTATAATGAAGCATGAAAATATAAAAGATAAGAATAAGGCCTATAATGTAGTTTCGGATTATTTTAAAGAAAACCTTGGAATTATGTGGCTTAAGCCCTTAGGATTTAACAATACTTATACACTAGCGGTAACACAAGATACTGCAAATAAGTATAATCTTAATACTTATTCTGATTTATCAAAGGTTAGTGAAAAACTTACATTAGGATCTACTATAGAATTTGCAAATAGACAGGATGGATATTTAGGGGTAAAGGATGCTTACGGAATGAACTTTAAAGATGTAAAGGCTATAGACGGAGGACTTAGATATACTTCTCTTGTGAATAATAGTGCACAAGTAGTAGATGCATTTTCAACAGATGGTTTGCTTGAAAGCTTAAATTTAAAGGTGTTAGAGGATGACAAAGGATTTTTCCCACCTTATTACTCTGTACCTATAATTAGGGAAGAAGTATTAGAAAAGCATCCTGAACTTGAAGCTGTTATAAATAAGTTAGCAGGACAAATTAGTGACAAGGATATGGGTAAATTAAACTATAAAGTAGATAAGGATGGAGAAGATCCAAGAAAAGTAGCAGAGGACTTTTTAAGAGAAAGAGGACTAATTTAAGTTTAAAATAAAGTTAATCTAAATATATATTCTAATTAATATATAAAATTAGAATTGATATCTATATTTAAGATATAGATTATATATTACAAAAAACAGTGCAAAATACATGAGGATTATGTATTTTGCACTGTTTTTGTATTGAAAGTTTAATTGATTAATATCATAATTATTTTTGTTCATTTGTACAGAACTTTAGTGTATCATAGGTATATGATTTATCACGATACTAAGCGCTTTAAGGAGGAAATAAAATGGATAAGATAATTTTAGGAATTATATGCTTTTTCTTTGTATTTGGAGGTATAGATTTTGCTATAGGAAATAGATTACAGGTAGGAGAAAAGTTTGAAGAGGGTTTAAAGACTATGGGACCACTTGCCATTGGTATGGTAGGCATTTATTCACTTTCTCCTCTTTTTGCTACGGTAATTACTACAATTATAAATCCTGTGGCGAAATTGCTTTCATTAGATCCATCATTATTTCCTGCTATGATATTAGCTAGTGATATGGGATCTTATGCATTAGCTAAAAAAATAGCCTTTAGTAAAGAGATGGGGATATTTTCAGGAGTAATACTTTCATCTATGCTAGGCACAACAATAAGCTTCACCATACCTATGGCAATAGGTATGGTAGATAAAAAAGATCATGAGTATTTATCAAAGGGCATAATGGCCGGGATAATAACGATACCCCTTGGATGTCTTGTAGGCGGAATAATTCAAGGAATACATGGTGCAACTTTAGCTTGGAACTTAATGCCTATAATTATTTTTGCTATACTTCTATCTGTTGGACTTATACGTTATCCGAAGAAGGTTATGAAATTGTTTTCGATTTTAGGGAAGGTAATAATAGGTATAGGGGTAACAGGACTTATTATACAAGGCATAGATATTATATTAGGAATTAAATTAGTAAACGGACTTATACCACCAGAAGATTCGATTGCAGTAGCTGGAAAAATTGCATTTGTACTAGGTGGTGCTTATCCAATGATCTCTGTAATCAGTAGAATATTCAAAGAATCCTTTAAGCGACTTGGAAGAAGATTTGGATTGGATGCAGTATCTGTGGCTGCATTTCTAGGATGTTTTGCAAGCAACCTTTTAGTGTTTGCAAGCTTTAAGGAAATGAACATTAAAGGAAAGGTACTTTGTACAGCATTTAGTGTAAGTGGGGCCTTTGTTTTTGGTGGTCAGATGGGATTTATATCTGCTAAAGAGCCTGAAGCTTTAGGGGTTTTTATAATATCAAAATTAGTAGCTGGATTCAGTGCTATGATTTTAGCTAGTATATTATTTGAATGTGATTTTATAGAAGAAGGTTTTCAAAAGGGTTTTGTAGAGGGGGAAATATAAGGATAAAGATTAGGTATACCAATTTTCGGATAAGCATAAGAAATATAGTTAAATTTAACACATAATTTTCAAAGGTCTTATATGTTAACAAGATATTAATAAATTATATATTATTAATATTAGACCATAAGACGTTAAGGGAATTTGTTATGTTAAATTAGCTATATTTTTTTTGTTGTACTTTTTGAATAAACTATTAATATAAGAACATTTATTGAAAAATCATGGTATAAAGAATACAATTGGAATATACTCTAGAGTATGAATATTTTGATAACTAGAAGATAGGGGGAAATATTATGAGTATTAAAGAAACTGTAAAAAAAGGAGCAAAAGATGTTACAATATCTGCAATGGTGAATTTATTAGATAAAGATCCAGAAAAAAATGTAGATAAATTATATTCTTTAGCTAATAAAATGGCTAAAGGAAAAGACGAAAAGGAACAAATACAAGGTGTATACAGTTATTATAATAACAATCCAGCTACTCATGAATATATTCAAAATATACTAAAGACTACTGATAAGAAATGTATGAAAAAGTTCTTTGTAAACTTTTTAGGAAATGCCAATTGGTATGGAATGCCTAAAAGAGCAAAGATTCTTGAAGAGGAAGGTACTAAAGTACCATTTACTATATTAATAAGCCCATCCATGAGATGTAATTTAAGATGTGCAGGGTGTTATGCTGCAGATTATGATAAAAAAGATGATCTTACCTATGAAGAGGTGGACAGGATTATAGGTGAGGCTAGAGAACTTGGAATATATTATATAGTGGTGCTTGGAGGAGAACCTTTCTTTCAAGAATATATGTTAGACATATATAAAAAATATGATGATATATTATTTACTCCATTTACTAATGGAACACTATTTGATGAAACATTAGCAGATAAGATTAGAGATTTAGGAAATGTATTCCCTATGTTTTCATTAGAGGGTTTTGAAGAAGAAACAGATAAAAGAAGAGGTAAAGGAACATTTGATAAAGTTATGAAGGGTATGGATTTACTAAGAGAAAGAGGTGTGCTTTTTGGTGTATCTTCAGCTACATCTAGGTTTAATATGGATACAGTTACCTCTGATAAGTTTACTGACATGCTTATAGAAAAAGGATCAAAAATGACTTGGTATTTCATGTATATGCCTATTGGAGATAATCCAGATGTAGGAGCAATGCTTACTCCGGAACAAAGGATAGAACTTGGAAAAAGGACAAGGAATATTAGAAGCACTAAACCTTACTTTACAATAGACTTTTTTAATGATGCTCCATATGTTGGTGGGTGTATCGCAGGAAAGTTCTATTGCCATATAAACTCCAAAGGAGATGTAGAACCCTGTATATTTGCTCACTTTGCCTGTGATAATGTAAAGGATAAGAGCCTTATAGATGTATTTAGAGGACCATTTTTTAAAGAACTTAGATCAAGACAACCATATAACGAAAATTTATTATTGCCTTGTATGATGGTTGATAATACTAAAGTTATAAGAGAAGTAGTTGAAAAGACTGGAGCTTATGCAACACATCCTGGTGCAAATAGAATGATAGATAACGAAAAGTTTATGAAAGAATTAGATGATTACGCTAAAGATTTTAAACCTTATGCAGAAAAGGCATGGAAAGAAGATTTCAGTTCTAAAGGGAATTATGAAATGTCAAAGGGTTAAATAGAGGTTTAATATTATTAACATTAAAATAATATCAATAGAACAATAACATATAGCCTATGTATTTATATATAGGCTATATGTTATTAGAATAAAGACTTATGTGTAAAGATTCTATTTCTAGAGATTATATATAATAAATTGTATTATTAATTATAAGTCTAAGCATACATATGATATACTAAATCTAAAAAAAGGATGATTAAAAGTGAAAAAGAGAATTTTTATGTTTATATGTGTAATATTAAGCATAATATTTATAGTCTTTTATAAAACTTCTAAAAGGAACAATGATACAGATGTTTTGAAGGGGAATTTAACAATTATAGCTGAAGGTGAAAATTATAATTATCTATTAAATTTAAGTGAAAAGTTTAAAAAGAATAATCCTAAGGTAAACATAACTATTAAAGAAATGAAAGAAAATTATTTTGAAAAAGGATTTGAAGATTCTTTAAAAAAGCCAAATAATAATGCCGATATAGTAATAATGCCTTCGAGATATGTGAATTATTTCGGAAGTAAGTATCCCCTTTCTTTTTCAGAGGTTAATGAATTTATTTCAAGTTACAGGGATTCCATAAGAAAAGAGAGGATAGATCAGGTTACTGTTGGAGATAAGATAATGGCTTTTCCATTTTATGATGAGCCAGTAGTTTTATATTATAATAAATCACTTTTAGATAGTAATAACTTAAAAATAGAAGATATAAGGACATGGAATCATATATTATCTTTTAAAAACAATATTAATAATAATATATTAGCATACACAGGGGAAGATTATTTTGAATTTTACAATATACTTATGAATCAGCTTAAAGTAGATAAGTCTAAAAAAGACAACCATGTAAATGAAATAAAGGCAATGGAAGTCTTAAAAGAAATATTTAAAGATAACAGGGCTAGTATATTAAATGAAGATGAGGCAACTAAGCTATTAATAAATGGAGATATACCTTTTATAATAGGAAATAATAAAACTTTAAAGGATATATACAAAAATGTACCATCTAATAAAAAGGTAGAGCTTGGAGTGTCTAATATACCTAGCTTCGAGCCTGGTGGAAATAGAGATGTGTTGTCATCAGGCTATAACTTTGCAATAATGAAAGAATGTAAAAATAAGAAACTTACTGAAGCATTTATTGAATTTGCGTTGTTAGAGAAGTACTCTACTTTAGAGGCAACTAATTCTTATAATATATTTTTAAGTTATAACAAGTATCAAGATGAATCAATTTATAATACTAGTTATAGTTTTATAAGTGAAAGAAAGCCTTTAAGGATATTAGATAATATCAATAGAAATGGAACGTATTTAAAAATAAATATAAACGATTTAGAAAATAAAGATAAGATTAATGAGGATATAAGTATTATTATTAATAGTAAAAACAGTGTAGAAAAAGATATAAAGGATCTACTTAAAAAATATAACAAATGATTATTATAAGGATAGTGGGTATTTCAATAGTTTAAAATTATTAAATGTAATAAAAAAATGCAGTGGACAACTTTGGATGATGTGTGATGGGTCATCCTGATTGTCCATTTTTAAATTACTGCTATATACATGAATTTGCAACTTTGGTATAAGCATCTAATGTATCTTTACTTGTCATTTCCCATGAAAAATCTAAAGATCTTGAAATAGCCTTTTTTGAAAGATTAATTTTGAAATCTTCATTAGAAAGAACTTTAAATAAGGCTTCTGATATGTTAATTGACTTTTTAGGATCTATTAAATAACCAGCATCTGATACTACCTCAGGAATAGAGGTTGTATTAGAAGATATTAAAGTACATCCACAGCTCATAGCCTCTAAGGGTGGTAGCCCAAAGCCTTCATAAAGAGAAGGGTAAACAAAGCACTCACAACTATTGTAGAATATAGGTAGCATATCTTCATCTACAAAGCCTAAAAAGTGTATTTTTGATTTTATATTTATATCTTCAGCAAAGTTTAAAAGAAGAGAACCCTCATCTTTTAATGAGCCTAAGATAACTAATTCATACTCATCATTTAAATCCTTATACACATCTTTAAAGGCTTTTATTAGGCCACGAACATTTTTTCTAGGACTAAATCCACCTAAGTATAAAATAAACTTTTTATCTATGCCAAAGGATTTTAAAATTATTTTTTTGCATTTGGCTTTATCTAAAGGTTTATATTTTTTATCTGCAGCTAGAGGAGTTACAAAAATCCTCTTAGGGTCCATAGGAAAGAACTTTAGTATATCTTGCTTTGACCACTCTGACACTGTTATTATACCCTCGCAGCTATCTATTACTTCAGGCATTTCTCTAAGAAATTTAGTTAAATATCCATTACCTACTGTTTCAGGCATTATATAAGGTATTAAATCATGAATGGTAACTAGAGTCTTGCAAGTATAATTTTTATTAAGACCTATACCGTTTTGGGGTAGGTGATATAGATCTATATTTTTCATCTCTAAATCTTTTGGAAAATAATATGAATTAAAAAAGCTGTTATGTTTTTTTGAACATAGTATTAAATCTGTGTTATCTTTTTCATATAGTTCATAGTCTTTTCCATACCAATATATATTATACAAGTTTTCTTTATCTAAATTCAATAAATTACTTAAAATATTTTCTGTGTAGGTACCAATGCCAGTTCCACGGTACCAGTTAACACCTCTGGCATCTATAGCAAATCTCATATAACCACTCCTACATATCTCTTTATATTAATAATATTAAATACAAGTACAATTGGTGAATGTTAATATCTACACTTTTCAAGATGGATATTAAAGTTATCTGTTTTAAAGTCATATATAAGATATAAACTTAATTCAACTTAGTGCAGTTTATCACATTGCAATATAGAAATTCATATACTAAAAAAGAGAAACATTGATTTTGGAGGAGTGGTTTTGGAAGAAGAATATATAAAGCAGAAAATAAAAGAAGAATATGGAATCAACGTTGTTTATATGAAAAAGATAAAAAACATCTACAAATTGAAAGATGAAAGGGGTATGTTTTATGCTTTAAAGATAATAAAATATGAATTTGCTCATTTTCTTTTTATTATGTCTGCAATAAATCATTTATATGAAAATAAGTTTTTGTCAGTAGTGCCTTTTATAGATACAAAAGAAGGAAGTAAGTATATAAATCTTAAAGATAACTATGCATATCTAAATCCGTGGATAATAGGACGTGAAAGCAATTATGACAATCCAATAGAATTATCTTTGGTAACTAAAAAGTTAGCGGAGCTTCATGAAAAAAGCCAAGGATTTACGGTAGACAATAAAATGAAGCCACGTATTTATTGGTTTAAATGGTTTGAAATTTTTCAAAATAGAATAAATGAAATATTAGGTTTTAAAAAGATTATAGAAGGAAAAGAAAAACAAAATTATTTTGATAGTGAATATTTATCTATACTAGAAGAAGAAGTAGAAATAGCAAAACAATGTATATACTATTTAGATAAAAGTAATTACCTAGAAAAGATGACAAAGGAAATAGATAAACATGGGTTTTGTCATCATGATATAGCAAATCATAATATAATAATTAACGGTAAAGATGAATTATCTATCATAGATTTTGATTATTGTATATTAGATACTCATCTTCATGATTTAAGTAGTATCTTAATAAGAACTATGAAAAATGGAAGATGGGATTTATCTAAAGCTTTATTTATATTAGATAGATACAATGAGGTTTATGCTTTAGAACAAACAGATTTACCTATAATGGCAGCTTTTATTGAATTTCCACAGGATTACTGGCAGCTTGGAATACAGTATTATTTAGAAAAACAACCTTGGAAAGATGAAATATTTTTAAGAAAGTTAAATAAGATAGTAGAGGATAGAGAATTAAAAGAAGATTTTATAAAAGAATTTAGAACACAAAGGTATAAAGGAGGGTAGTGTATGAGTTTGTTTTGTTATGATGAATTTTATGATCATATTTATAAAAAAGACATAATTATAATTAACTGCAATTCATTTAATGTTAAAAATAAGATTACAATGAAAGATGCAAAAAGGCAGCTAGATATATTATGTGAACTACATGAAAAGATAAGGGGATACGAAGGAAGCGCGGGATTTACACTTCCAAATAACATAGGTAAATTAGTGGAAAACTGTAAAGTAGAAATTAAAAAGAATAATAGATTTATTCGTTATTTAGAAAGTCAAGGGTCTAATAATGGATTTGAGAGCCTTTTACTTAAGATTGGTGACAAACATATAGGTAGAGCTGAAAAGTCAATAGAATGCGTATACAAATCTAACTATATGGATATTATCTACAGAAGTATGAAAAAGGGAGAAATATGTGTAGTAAATAGCAGTGAAGATAATTTAAGAAGGGGTGAAAAGATTGAAATAGCAAAAGGTAAAAAGTTTTGCTATGAAATATTAGAAGTAGATGCTATAAATTATTTTAATAAACTTAAAAGAAAAAATAGTGATATTGATATTGAAGAGTTAATCGATTATTTTTGCACTATAGAAGGTTTAGATGAAAATAGCAACAATTTTATAAGGGCTATGATATCTTATCCCTTTGAATTTATGAAATGTGTAAATAGATATAAAAGAAGTAAAAAGCCTTGGACTTTAGAAAAATATGAAGAAAAGTTATTAAAGTCTATAGAAAAGGATAGTCAAAGTTATATATAGATATAAAGATATTATTTGTGAATTAATACTAAAAGGAGGTACCTTTTTGGAAAGATTAAGGTATAGACAAAAGCAGGATTTAGTTACCTACTCTTTAAGTACAAAGCTATTTAATCAATATGATTTAAAGATATATGATTTGGTTCCTTTAAGAAGTGTATTTGTTCTTTATACAGATAAAGGTGAAAAGATATTAAAAAAGATAAAGTATGATGAGAATCGTATAACATTTATTGAAGAATCATTAAATTATATTTCTAAAACATTTGATAGGGTGATGCGGTTTTATAAAAATAAAAAAGGTGACATTTATACATTTTGGGAAGGCCAGTGTTACTGTATAATGGACGTGCTAGAAGGTAAGGAATGTCAGTTTTCTAATCCATTAGAACTTAGTATAACATCTAGGTCTTTAGGAGAACTTCATAAAAGCAGTTTAGGATTTACAAACTACTGCAAAGAGAAAGGTAGTAGTGAATTAGTTAATTTAAACTCTAATGTAGGAAAAACTATAGAAGATTTTAAAAAGTCATTAAGTAATACTAAGGAGTTTAAAAGGAGAGTTTCAAATTTAAAATATAAAAATGAGTTTGATAATATATTTATGAGTAATGTAGATAAGCATTTATATCAAATGGAAAAGAGTATAGAAATCTTAGAACATAGTGATTTTAATCTCTTAGTAAAAGAAGAGGATAAAGTTGTAATATGTCATAAGGATTTAGCCTACCATAATATAATGATTAAAGATGATCAGGCTTATTTTATTGATTTTGATTATTCTATGATAGACCTTAGAGTAGTTGATTTATGTAATTTAATAAATAAAGCAATTAAAAGCTTTGTATTTGATTATGCTCGGGCAGAAGATGTACTTTATGATTATAAAAGTGAAAACTTTCTAGAGACAAATGAAATAGGCGTACTTTATGGGTTGCTTTACTTTCCAGAGGATTTTTATTCTATTACAAATAATTATTACAACAAGGTTAAAAGGTGGGAGGAAGGCGTATTTATAGAAAAGATGAAAAAGAAATGTGAGTATTTTCACTATAGAGAAGAGTTCTTGAATTCCTTTAAAAATAAAATATCTTGTGGATAAATAAAAATCAGCTTTAAAGCTGATTTTTATTTGCATATATCCTTATAAGCTAAAATAGTTTCTTTAGCTGTGATGTCCCAATTAAATAGTGAGTTTCTTTTTAGTCCTTTTAATATTAAATCTTGTTTTAAATCCTCATTAGTAAGTAGAGTTTTCATAGCATTGTATAATTCATCTTGGCTTCTTGGGTCTATTAAAAGAGCGCTATCACCTAGAATTTCAGGTATAGAGGTAAGATTGGAGGCTATTACTGGGGAAGCACAAGCCATGGCCTCTAGTGGAGGAAGACCAAAACCCTCATAAAGAGAAGGGTATACAAAAAATTCACAAGCATTATAAAACCAAGGTAAATGTTCTAGTGGTATAAATCCAGGGAAAACAACATTATCTTCAATACCTAATTCTAAAACCTTATTTTTATATAGTTTATAGGATAATCCTTTAGTTCCTCCTATTATTAATTTTAGATTAGGATTATTAGTTTTAATTATTTTATGAAAAGCTTCTAAAAGACCTATTATATTTTTCCTAGGGCTAAATCCACCAATATAAAGAATAAAGTTACCTTGAATATTATAAAGGTATTCAATGTTATTTTTACAAAAATCTTTATCTAAAGGTTTATAAATCTCTTCACTAGCTAGTGGAGTAACATAAATCTTATTTTTTGGAAAGTTAAATGCATTTGAAATATCTTCTTTAGAAAATTCAGATACAGTTATAATTCCATCACAAAGTGATACAATAGATTTCATTTCTTCGTTAAATATTTTTAGGTACCTATCACCTACGGTTTCAGGCATTCTTAAGGGAATAACATCGTGAAGGGTTATCACAAATTTACAGCTTTTTTTCTTTGGCATACCCACTCCGTTTTGTGGAATGTGATATATATCAGCATTAACATCATCTAATATATTTGGAATATTAACTTGGTTCCAAAACCCTTTCTCTCCGGTATCTTTAATTGTATTTATTTTTAAGTTGGTGTTTAAATTTATAGGGATTTTATTGGCTTTAGGCATAAAAAGAGTATAGTCATTAATATCATCTATGTTATTAAGAGATTTTATTAACTGATAAGTATAGGTACCTATACCAGTTCCACGATACCATTTAGCAGCTCTACCATCAATGCAAACTTTCATAGGAAAAATTTCCTTTCAACATGATTTCATACTTCATTATATTAGTAACAATAAAAAGTGTTAATAATTGAGACTACACTTTCATATAAATTATATGGGGGTGATAACTTTGATGAGAGAATTTGAAATAGAAAGGCAATTCGATATAAAAATCGAGAGTATTAAACCAAACAAAGGAGTGTATTATCTAAAAACGGACAAGGGAGAGCGATGTTTAAAAAAGATAAATTATGGCGTGCAAAAGTTATTATTTGTTTACGGAGCTAAAGAACATCTAATTTTAAATGGATTTAACAATGTGGACAGGTACTTTTTGAATATAGAAGAAGAACCTTTTGCAGTAGTTAATGAAGATCTTTATACTTTGTCAGAATGGATAAACGGTAGGGAATGTAACTTTAAAGATAAAAATGATGTTGCTCTAGCGGCAGAAAAGTTAGCTTATATGCATAGAGCAACAAAGGGATACGAACCACCAGAAAATAGTAAATTAAAAAGTGATCTTGAAAGATGGCCACATTTAATGGATAAAAGAATTAAATCTTTAGATAAGATGAGAGCTATGGGACGAAAGAGGGGTACTAAGGGAGCTTTCGATTTAAATTATATAAAATCTCTTCAATTCTATAAAGATTTAGGAAAAAGAGCAACGAAGGTATTAGGGGATTCTAGATATATGGATATTTGCAGAAGTACTGAAGAGGAAAAGAGTTTTTGTCATCATGATTATACTTATCACAACATAATTATAACTGATGACTGTGTAAATGTTATAGATTTTGACTATTGTAAAAGAGAAGTTAGGGCCTATGATATAGCTAATTTCATGACAAAGGTTTTAAAAAGAGTGGATTGGGATATAGAATATGCAAAGATTATTATTGATAATTATAATAAGGTAGATTCATTAAGGGAAGAAGAATATAAGGTTATATTTGCATTTTTATTATTCCCACAAAGATTTTGGAGGCTCTCTAATAGATATTATTACAATGAGGTTAATTGGGCTCAAAATACCTTTGGAAATAAGCTTGATAATTTAATAAGTGAACAGGACATATATATGAATTTTATAGAAGAATTCAAAGAGCTTTATAATCAAGTTGAATAGTAATTATATTAAGAGGTAACAATGGGGTCTTTTAGGGAAGCTTATGTGTTATATAATATCTAAAGAACTCTGTATTTATAATCATGCTATAACATTTAATTAAATGTTATAGATGAAAATAAATACAGAGTTTATTTTTTTTGAATTAATAAAGTGACCAAAAGGTGGTGATTTAAACAAAGATTTTCACTACATATAATAGTGTCATTAAATAATATCCGTCATATTATAAAAGTAAAGTTAAAAATGAGGGAGAGAATATATGGAGATTGGTGATATTGTTGTAAGAAAGTCTTACGGAAAAGATATAACATTTAAAGTTATAGATATTAAAGATGGGTTAGAGGGTTTAATATATATATTAAAAGGAATAAATTTAAGGATAATTGCAGACTCTCCAGTAGAAGATTTAGAAGTGGTTAGATCAGATTATAGTGGTGAAACAGATAGGGTGTTTAACAAAGAAGTTAATAGTAGAATAAAGAACATAATGGCTAGTAGATTTAATTTAAGAAGGGGTTATAGAGTGGCAAAGACTGTTCCTTCTAAGGAGTTAATATTCGGAAGACCAGGTAAAATACTTCATATAGACGGAGATGCTGAGTATCTTGAAAATTGTCTTAAGGTTTATAAGCAACTTTCCTTAGAAGCTGTAGGTGAAATAGTAAAAGAAAGTGATCAACCAAAGAAGATACTAGAAATAGTTAAGGCTGTAAAACCTGATATTATAGTACTTACAGGTCATGATGGTATAATAAAAGATGCAAAGGATTTTCTTGACTTAGAAAACTATAGAAATTCAAAGTATTTTGTAGAAGCTGTATCCGAACTTAGAAATTATAACTCTAGTTATGATGAGTTAGTAATTTTTGCAGGGGCTTGTCAATCCTGTTATGAAAAGATATTAGATGCAGGAGCTAATTTTGCAAGTTCACCTAATAGAGTTTTAATACACTGCTTAGATCCTGTATTTATCTGCGAAAAAATTGCATACACTAATGTAGATAAGGTTGTATCTATTCATGAAGTTTTAGATAATACAATTACAGGAATTAAGGGTATAGGTGGACTACAAACTAGGGGGAAGTATAGGGAGGGGTATCCAAAGTCTAAATATATATAACAAAATAACTCCAAATAAGAATTTAATTTTTTGTGATAATAGATAATATTAATATATTTGATCTTTTAAAGGTTAATATAACTTACCTTTAAAAGGCTTTTATTTCTATGTATTCTTAAGTATAATACCAAATACCTTTATTTAAGAATATGAAACATAATTTTGGGTAATAATATGGATACAAGGGCTAATCTATATAATTTTTAAGAATATATTAAAAAAAATCAAAAAAAATTATAAAAAAATATTGACAAAGAGCTTTTATAAGTGATAAAATAATAAGTTTATTTGACAAGAGGCCTATTGTATTATATAATATACATGGGAAAGAGGGTGTTTATATGGAGAAGTTACAAACCTTAGCTCATATAAGAAAAGATATAGAGAAACACATCGGGCACACAGTTACTCTAAAGGCTAATGGTGGGAGAAGAAAGGTTCTTATAAACAAAGGGGTAATAGAAGAAGCCTACCCAAGTATTTTCGTTATAAGGCTCGAAAGTGACACCCAAAGGACGGTGACTTATAGTTATTCAGATGTCTTGACACAAACTGTACAATTAGATTTTGCAATCTAGATGTTTAAATAAAAAATCCTAGCATATATTAATATGCTAGGATTTTTTATATGCAAAATTAAAAAAAGAAAGATGGTGGGTTCCATCTTTCAAATATTGTATAAAAGGGTATTGAGAATTTATGAGAGGTTATATGGTCAATAACCATAATTATAATACGTCAATATTCGAAAAATGTCAATAATACTTTTTAAAGTTTTAATTATTAATATTTAAGTATATTTATTAGAATTAAGTAATATAAATTATAATAGGAATCTTATGGGAGGGATAATATGCAAGATATAGATGTGGTTAGAGAAAGTATACAATATGAACAGCTACTAGGTGAAAATACTAGTGATACAGTATTTAGAGGGGAATATTTAATTCCAGATACTCACCCAGACGTTTTAGAAATATTGACTGTGGATGTAAAACCGGTAATTGTATCTAAGAATGTAATGCCAGATAAAATTTATGTAGAAGGTACATTAGAATATACTATACTTTATTTGGCAAGGGAAGATGAGGATAGAAGAGGAACACAAAGCATAAATTATAGTGATAAGTTTTCAAATTACGTAAATGTAAATGGGGCAGATCAAAGTATGAATTGCCTTTTGGAATGCGATATAGAACATATGGAAGCATCTATAGTAAATGAAAGAAAAATAGGACTTGAAGGAATAGTAAAGATAAAAGCTGAAGTTTTAAAAGAATATAAATACGATATAATTAAAGATATTGAATCTACAGAAAGCCTTGAGATGCTAAAAGAACCTTATGTGTTAGATCAGATAATAGATAATGTAGAAAAAGATTTTACAGCTAAATCTGTTATAAATATTGGGATGGATAAGCCACAAATAGGTAGTATATTAAAAAAAGATGTGAATATTTATAAAAAGGATATTAAAATAGTAGATAATGAGGTACAAGTAAACGGATTTGTTGTAATGAAATGTATTTATAGGGGCTTAGATAGTAGGGAAGTTGTATATTTAGAGGATGAAATCTTTATAAAGGAAAGCTTCGATATAGAGCAGATAAGAGATGATATGAGATGTATTGGAGATATAACTTTGTCTGATATTTATGTGGATATTAATCATGATGATGTAGGTGAAAAAAGAATAATAAACGTAGAGTACTCTTTAACATCTAATTTTAGGATTATGTCAAAAGAAAATATTCACATGATAGAAGATGCATATAGTCCAAGTGCATTATTAGAAATTGAAAAAGAAAAATATAATATAAATATACTTCAAGGTATGAATAATAGTGAAGTTATAGTAAAAGAGAATATACAAATAGGTAAAGGAAGACCAAAACCTATTGAAATATTAATGACTACTGGTAATGTAGCCATAACAGAAAAAAAGGTACTAGAAGATAAAATCTCCATAGAAGGAGTAATAAAGGTAGAAGTTTTATATAGATCTAAAGAAGATAGAAAAGATATATGTGTAGCAAAGGAAGAGTTATCATTTTCAACAGGTATAGATATTCCAGGTGCTAAAATAGATATGACCTGTATTTCTAAAGCAAATATGGAGGTGTTAGAGTCTTCAATTGAAGCTGATACTATAGCAATAAAATGTGTAGTATTAGTATTTGGAAGCGCTAGCTATTTAAAAGAAAAAGAATTTTTAATATCTATAAGTAAATTAGATGATGATGTTCCCGAGAAAAAGGCAAGTATAACAATATATGTAGTTCAACAAGGGGATACACTTTGGAAGATAGCTAAAAGATACTTTACAACTACAGATGAAATTATTAAAGTTAATAATATAGAAGATCCTGATTCAATAAATATTGGAGATAAAATAATAATACCAGGGAGAGCTATTTTATAATTAAGGATTAGTATAAATAGAGTAGTTTTATAGAATGGTAATTTAAATTAAGGACTTTTAAAGAGTTTATATTCTTTAAAGGTCCTATTTTATTGTTCAAATATTAAATAATATTTAAAGAAGATGTATCACATAAAGGATCATAAAATAACTGTAATAATAAAATGTCAGTAGAAAATATGCATAATAATTAATAAATTGGAAATAATAAAAAATACTGAAATAGAGGTGATTTTTATGGAAGACATAGATAAAGAAAATCTTATCATTATAGGAGGGGCTGAAGATAAAAAAGGAAATAAAGAGATATTAAGATATGTAAGTTCTATTATAGATAAAAATAAAGATAAATTGCTAATAGCTACTGTAGCTACAGAAAGTCCTAAAGAAGTAGGAGAAAGCTATAATGAATTATTTATACAGTTAGGGGTTAAAAATGTTGAAGTATTATATGCAAATAGTAGGAAAGAAGCTACATACAAAAACAATATACAAAAGATGAAAGAAGCTTCTTTGGTATTTTTTACGGGTGGGGATCAATTAAGGATTACTAGTGTGCTTGGAGGAACGCCATTATATGAGGCCATGAAGGCTGCATATGAGGGAGGGTGTGTATTTGTAGGGACATCTGCTGGAGCATCTGTAATGAGTCGCACAATGATAATAGAAGGCAATGATGATGAATCCCCAAGAAAGTGTACATTGAAAATGGCTCCAGGGTTAGGATTTATAAAAGATGTTATTATAGATCAACACTTTGCACAAAGGGGAAGAATAGGGAGACTTCTAGTTTCAATAGCTGAAAATCCCGAAGTTTTAGGTATAGGTATAGATGAAGATACTGCCATAGTTGTGAATAGAAATGGAACATTTAAGGTTATTGGATCTGGAGCAGTATATGTTATAGATGGGAGAAGCATAACTAAAAGTAACGTATCAGAGCAATTCCCAGAAGAACTATTAAGTATCTTTGATGTAAATATGCATGTTTTAAAAAAAGGAAATGGATTTAATCTAAATAGTAAAGTTCCTTTTGAGGAGGATAGATTAAGAAATGAAGATAATTAGCTATAGAATATTTGAAGGAAGAAATATATATTCTCATAAAAAGTGTATAAGAGTAGATCTTAACCTAGAGGGATATAAGGATATTCCAAGTAAGGATATTTTAGAATTTAATGAAAGATTATTATATCTAGTACCGGAACTAAGAAAGCATAGATGTGGAATAGACGAAGAGGGAGGATTTGTTAAAAGACTAGAAGAAGGTACCTATTTGGCTCATATATGTGAGCATATTATAATTGCAATTCATAACACATTAGATATGGATATATGTTATGGAAAAGCTCGAGAAATAAGCGGTGATAAGTATTATATTATATTTCAATATATATATCCAAAAACAGCAATTAGTATAGTCAAATTAGCATTAGATATTATTAATTCACTGATCAAAAATAAAAATATCAACATGAGATATAGATTTAAAAATATAAAGGGCATTTTAGATTTAGAATCAATAGGTCCTAGTACTAAAGCTTTATATGATGCTGCAAAAGAAAAAGAAATACCAATATTAGAATTAGAAGACTCAGGATTATATCAAATGGGATATGGAAGATATGGAAAGCTAATAAATGCCACAATTGTGGATTCTACAAAATCTATTGGCGTTGATATAGCTTGTGACAAATGGATTACAAAAAGCCTACTTCAAAATCAATATATACCAGTGGCGAAGGGTGGCGTAGTTAATAATGCACTAGGACTTTTATTTCAAGGGAAGTCTATAGGCTATCCAGTGGTATTAAAGCCAAGATTTGGGAATCAAGGTAAAGGCGTAGTTTTAGATATAAAGGATGAAAAAGAATTGTTAGAAGCATATAATAGTCTAAAAACAAAATTCGAAGATATCATAATAGAAAAGTATGCTAAAGGAAAAGACTATAGAGTATGTATGGTTGATAATAAAGTTGTTGCAGTATCTTTAAGAAAACCACCCTATATAATTGGAGATGGAAAGAAGTCTATTAAAGAATTAATAGATAATCTTAATAGAGACAATAGACGAGGGGATGATCATGAAAAACCTTTAACTAAAGTGAAAATAGATGAAAATTTAACAAGAACTATAAGTGTAAATGGATATAAACTAAAATCTGTCCTAGGATTAAATGAAAGATTAGAGCTACTTAAAAATGCTAATCTATCCACAGGAGGATATGCTATAGATTGTACGGATATAATATGCGAAGAAAACATAAGCTTATGCACTAGGATATCTAAGACTATAGGTCTTGACGTTTGTGGAATAGATATATGCTGTAATGATATATCTATTCCACTACAAAAAGAAGGTATAGTTATGGAAGTTAATGCAGCACCAGGTATAAGGATGCACCTTTATCCTGATGTTGGAGAAAAAAGGGATGTGGCATCTCATATTGTAGATATGTTATTTAAAAATTCACCTACAAGTATACCGGTGATATCTATAACGGGAACTAACGGAAAGACTACAACTACAAGGTTAGTAAGTCACACATTATCTTTAATAGGATATAAGGTTGGTATGACTACTACAGGTGGGATATATATAGATAATAATTGCATAGAAACTGGAGACACTACAGGGTTTGAAAGTGCAAGGACAGTTATAATGAATAAAGAAATTGATGTGGCTGTATTGGAAACTGCAAGAGGGGGTATAATACGTAAAGGCCTTGCTTATGATCTTGCGGATGTAGGGGTTATAACTAATATAAGAGAAGACCACCTAGGATTAGATGGAGTAAATAATATTCAGGATTTAATTCAAGTGAAATCTTTGGTGGTTGAAGCTGTAAAAGATAATGGATATTCAATTTTAAACGCAGATGATGATCAAAGTTTAAATGTTATAGATAAAGCTAGAGGTAATCTCATATTATTTTCTAAAGACAAAGAAAATATATACCTTAAGGAAAATATTAAAAAAGGTGGATATGGGGTGTATATATATAACAATGCTATTTATGTAGAAAAGGGAAAAAAGATATTTCACATTGCTGAAGTAAAAGATATTCCAATAACACTACAAGGTAATTTAGAATATAATATTGAAAATGCTTTAGCAGCTGTAGCAACTTTAGTAGGACTTAAAATAGATTATTGCATGATAAGTAAGGGTATTAAATCATTTAAAAGTGATGAGAATAATAATCCGGGAAGGTTTAATATGTATGAAGTAAATGGAGTAACTGTAGTACTAGATTATGGTCATAATTTAGACGGATATAAGGCAGTGGTAGCTGGTTTAAAAAAGATGAAATACAGTAGATTAATAGGGGTTATTGGACTGCCAGGGGATAGGGCTGATGAATGTATACTTGAACTTGGAAAGTTTTCAGCAGAAAACTTCCATCATATATATATAAAGGAAGATAAAGATAAACGAGGAAGAAAAAAAGGAGAGGTTGCAAAGATACTTTATAAGGGAGCTGTTTCTTCTAGCAAAAGCAATAAAGATATAGAAATAATATTAGAAGAAGAAAAGGCACTTCAAAAGGCTATGGATAATGCAAATAGTGGAGATTTAATTATGGCTTTCTTTGAAGATTATATATGTCTTAGAGATTTAATTAAAAAGAATCAAATTTTAACAGAAGAAAAACCAGATAAAAATGAAAAAATAATATAAAAAATTATTTTAAGTATATATTATATTAATATAAGCCACTTTATTAACTTATAAAGAGGCTTATATTAATATTTATTTTTAAATTCTTCATCCAGGGCAATTGCATTTAAAAACTTGAGTTAAATCCCTTTACATAGTAGAATTTATTTAATAATATTACTAATGTAAAGGGGATTTTTATAATTATGTATCACGAACTTTCAAATTCTTTTATAAGCATTTCAGACCCAAGAGATAATAATTCAAAACATAAGCTTATTGATATACTAACAATAGCAACTTGTGCAATAATATGCGGAGCCGATACATGGACAGATATAGCTCAATATGGCACATCAAAACAAGAGTGGTTTTCAACATTCTTAGAGCTTAATCATGGGATACCATCCCATGATACTTTTGGAAGAGTATTTTCTATTATTAATCCAAAAGAATTTCAGGAAGCGTTTATTAAGTGGATCAAAGATATTTCTGATAAAGTTACTGGTGACGTAATTGCCATAGATGGCAAGACAGTTAGGCATTCCTTTGATACAAGTAACAATAAATCAGCTATTCATATGGTAAGTGCATGGTCAAATCAGTTAGGTTTAGTTTTAGGTCAGATAAAGGTTAATGATAAATCAAATGAAATAACAGCAATTCCAGAATTATTAGATAAGATAGATATAAATAAATCTATAGTAACAATTGATGCTATGGGTACTCAAAAAAATATAGCTAAAAAAATAATCAAAAAGGGCGGAGATTATGTTTTAGCTTTAAAAGGTAATCATAAAAACTTTTCCAACGATATAAAATACTTTTTTGAAGAAGAATCTAAGAATAAATTTGCTGATGTTGAATATAGTTTTTTCAAGACTACTAACAAAGATCATGGCAGAATTGAAACACGTAAACATTACTTAATTAACGATTTAAACTGGCTTTCACAGAAGTCAGAGTGGAAAAACCTAAATAGTATAATTATGGTTGAATCTGAAAGAACCATAGGCGATAAAACATCTAAAGAAAGAAGGTATTATATTTCGAGCTTAACAGAAAATGTTGAAAAGGTTGCTGATGCCATTAGAAAACATTGGGGAATAGAGAATAGCTTACATTGGATTTTAGATATTGCTTTTAGAGAAGATGATAGCAGAATAAGAATTGAAAATGCAGCTGAAAACTTTGCCATCTTAAGGCATATAGCTTTAAACTTATTAAAAAATGAAAAATCAGTAAAGATTGGTGTAAAAGCTAAAAGACTCAAATCCGGTTGGGATAATGATTATTTAAGAAAGGTTTTAACTTCAATCCAATAGAAACATCGTTTTCATAAAGTTATTACAGTTCTAATATCTTAAGTAAACGTTATATTAAACTTCTATATTTTCAAGTGCAACAATATCCTTATACTACCAAAATATGATTAAACTTTAGCTCATTACAATATAAGGATGCAATTGCCCTGATTCTTCATCTTTTACATCTTTACAATAGAAGCTAATAAATTATAATATAGGTATATATATATTGATATTATAATAAATTAGTAATCTAACTATTAAATTTTTTTGGAGGGACAGCATGGAGATTAAAGCTCATGGAAAAATAAATATTGCCCTAGATGTAATAGGTAAAAGAGAAGATGGGTATCACATATTAAAAATGATAATGCAATCTATTGATATTTATGATGTAATAAATATAGAAGTTATAGAAAAGGGTATAGAGATAAGGTGTAATAAAAGCTATGTACCTGTAGATAGTAGAAATATAGCATATAGAGCTGCAGACAGATTCATAAAAAGATATAACGTAAGAAAAGGTGTAGCTATAGATATAAATAAAAATATACCTGTATCAGCAGGACTCGCAGGGGGAAGCACTAATGCTGCTGCAGTATTAAATTTGATGAATAAATTATTTGAAGTTAATGCACCTTTAAAAGAATTAAAAGAAATTGCTTTAAGCTTAGGAGCGGATGTACCCTATTGTCTAACGGGAGGCACTGCGCTATGTGAGGGCATAGGAGAAAAAATAACAAAACTTCCATCTTTTAAAAATAATATTTTAGTCTTAGTTAAACCTTCGTTTGGTGTATCTACGAGAGAAGTGTATACAAGCCTTAAGGTAGATAAAATTTATAAGCATCCAAATATAGATGCTATAATTGATTCTATGAAGAAAGGTGATCTAAAATCTGTATGTTGGAACATGAAAAATGTTTTAGAAAATGTAACGTTAAAAAAACACAGAATTATTGGAGAAATAAAGACATCTATGATTGAAATGGATGCAGTAGGTTCTTTAATGAGTGGTAGTGGTCCAACAGTATTTGGATTTTTTGAAGATATGTTAAAAGCACAAAGATGTTATGATTATATGAAAAGTAAATATCCTGAGACCTATATAACTAGAACTATATAAATAAAAAATACTGATCAAATTAATAAAAGGTATTAATTTAATATGGAGGGTGGCCTCTTAAGTAGGAATAGTAAGGTGATAGCCTGAAAATACTTAAGGGGTCATTTTATATTACCTAAAAATAAAAGTGAATGTATACTTTAGCATTTAAGGATAATACTAATAGGGTAATAAAAGTGTTTTAATTAGTATTTCAATATAAAAAAGAAATAAAATGAGGTGGTTATGGGTGGAACATGTCTTTGATTTGTATTTCATGATTTTAACAGTTATATCTTCTTTATATGTTTTATATTGGGATAAGGAGTATTTTCTTAAAAAGGATGATGAAAAGTTATATAAAAAGTACAAATTTATACCTTTATTTATGATAGTTATTTCAATTGGATTATTTACAACTTTTAAAATAATAAAATTTAATTAAAGGCGGTAGTTTTATTGAGAAGAATTTTAAAAGGGAACGTAAACAAAGATTTGAATAAAAATATTACATATATAAAAGATATATTACAAAATAATTCTGACGTAGTTTTCAGGGAGTTTTTATGTGGAGACCTTAAGTGTTGGATTATATATATAGATGGCTTAGCAGATAAACAACTACTAAACGATTATGTTATTGAAAGCTTGATGCTAGAATCTAGTCATATAACTAAAAGTGAAGAGATAAAGGAACGGATTTTAACGGTTTCAGACCTAAAAGAAGAAACTGATATGAATAAATGTATAGATTCTATACTTTCAGGAGATACAGTTTTATTTATTGAGGGATTAAGAGATTGTTACATATTAGCAACTAGGTCATGGCCAAATAGAGGTGTAGGCGAACCTGCCAATGAAACCTCAGTACGTGGATCAAGAGAAGGATTTACTGAAACCATAAGATTTAATACGGCTTTAGTAAGAAGGCGCATTAGAGACAAAGGTCTTAAAACTATACCAAAAAGTATAGGGGTTAGATCTAAAACAGATGTAGTGATAATGTACATAGAGGATATAGTTAACCATGACGCATTAAATGAACTTATGGAAAGGCTGTCAGATATAAATATAGATAGCATTTCAGATAGTGGTCAATTAGAACAACTAATTGAAGATGATCAGTGGAGTTTGTTTCCTCAAATTCAATTAACAGAAAGACCTGATGTAGTTTCTTCTTCATTACTTGAAGGTAGAATTGCTATCTTAATAGATAATTCTCCTTTTGTATTGTTAGTTCCAACGATATTTGCTAATTTTTTTCAATCTCCAGATGATTATTATCAAAGATGGATGTACTCTTCAAGTGTAAGAATTATAAGAATGCTAGCCATACTTATATCTATGCTAGCAACACCGTTGTATGTAGCAATTACGTCTTACCATACATCTATAATTCCTACTAGACTTGCATACTCTATAGCAGCATCAAGAGAAGGAGTTCCATTTCCAGCCTTTATAGAAGCAATAATAATGGAGGTAAGTCTGGCTTTATTGATGGAAGCTATTATAAGGCTACCAAGACCCATAGGAGCCACCATAGGTATAGTAGGGGGACTTGTTATAGGTCAGTCTGCTGTAAGTGCGGGTATAGTTAGCCCAATTATGATAATAATAGTAGCAATAACGGCAATAACAAGCTTCACCACAACTAATTATGAGATATCTTTTGCATTTAGAATTATAAGATTTGCGTTTATTATAATGGCATCCACATTAGGACTTTATGGTATAGCACTTGGATGTATGGTGACTTTAGCACATTTAACTAAGCTAGAGAGTTTTGGAATATCGTATTTGTCTCCTATTGTAAATTTAGATAAAGGTGATATAAAAGACACCATTGTAAAGTACCCTATGAGATACTTTACAAAAAGACCACAGTATATGAAAACAGGAGATAAAGTAAGACAAAATAATAAAGGTAGGATAGGGAGGTAGTCATGGATTCTAATAAAAAAATAAGATCATATGGATTATTCTCCACGCTAGTTTGTACCATAATAGGTGTAGGTATTTTCTCTTATCCGAGAGAATTAGCTGAAAATGTTAATAATGAAGGGTGGCTCATTAGTATCTTATCTGGAGGGGTTTATATGATCATAGCATATATGATCTATAAGATATGTAAGCTTAATGAATTTAAGGAGTTTCAAGAACTTGCTAAAGGGAATATGGGTATAGTCTTTGGTACTTTAATTTTAATATTTTATTCTGCTTATATGCTAATTTTATCCTCCACACAAATGAGGAATTTTGTTGAAGTTATGAAAAAATATATGTTAGAAAGGACCCCTACAGAATTTTTATTACTAGTTACCATAATAACAGGAGCATATATAGTAAGGGGTGGAATAAATAACCTAGTAAGATTTAATGAAATATCATTTTTAATAATGTTTATTCCTGGTATTTTCATATTTTTAATTTTACTAAAGAATAGTGATTTTACTAATATGCTTCCCGTATTTCAGCAAAAGCCTTTTGATTATATAAAAGCTTTGTTACAATCTTTGGTTTCTTTTGCTGGAATAGAGATGATGTTTTTATTACTTCCATTAGCACAAAATAAGATCTCTGCAAAAAAGTCAGTTCTTAAAGCAGTGGGATTTACTACAATATTTTATACATTAATAAATATATTTTGCTTAGCCATATTATCTAAAGAACAAACAAAAAGAATATTATGGCCAACTATTACAATGGTTACATCCATAGACTTTCCAGGACTTTTTGTAGAACGGTGGGAAGGTGTTATTATGGCTCTTTGGATACTATTTTATTTTACAACATTTATAAACCTTTATTATTTTAGCTGTTACATTATAAGTGATGTATTTAAATTAAAGGACATAAAATTAAGTGTTTTAATAACTACACCATTAATATATATAATTGCTATATTCCCAGGGAGTGTGTATACCTTAAATACTTTTATTATGAGCATACTTAGAATATTAATATTTATAAGCATGTTATTATTTCCTTTATTGTTTTACATTGTTACAACTATAAAAATAAGAAGAAAGGGGAGAAATAAGTGAGGAAGATAGGTATTTTAGCTATAATTATAATATGTTTATTTACTACAGGATGCTGGGATCAAGTAGAGATAGATAGAAGGATTTTAGTATCATTAATAGGTATAGATGCAGGAAAGGATATTTCAAGAGAGAAGGAAGATGAATTAAGCAAGGACTCTTCTATGGAAGATCTTGAAAAGTTAAAAGTATCTTATTCATTTCCTAATATTGCAGACTTTTCACCAAGTAAGCCTACTATTCAAGGGGATATTTATTTTACGGCAAATACATATTCCATGGAAGGTGCTTTAAAGGAGGTTTGTGATTTTAGTAGTAGGAGTATTTATCTAGAACATGTTAGGGTGATATTAATAAGTAAAGATATCCTATCTTATCCTCATACAATGGTAGAAATATTAGATTATTTGGAAAGACAACCTAAGATTAATAGGAGAGCTTATGTTATTGTTACAGATAGCGATCCTGAAGAATTTATAAAGATAGTTCCCCCAATAGATAAGCATACTCAAATTAATATAACAGGTATTATGGAGAATAATGCAAGGAATGGATTTATGAAGCCAGTTACACTAAGCGAACTATTGATTAGTTTAGAAAAAAGTAATAGTGATGTAATACCATTTATGAAAATAGATAAACAAAAGAACGAATTTCTTTTAGATGGATCTACTGTAATTAAAGATTATGCTTTTAAAGGAAATTTGGACGTAAATGAAACATTAAGTTTAAATATACTAAATGGAAAGTTGAAAAGTGGTGTTAAGTCAGTAATTCAAGAGGGTCACCCTATAGATTTTGAAATTTATGGTTCAAAGAGAAGGACTAAAGCATATATAAAGGACCAACAATTAAATGTGGATATAAACATAAGGTTAGAAGGCGTAATAAAGTCAGCTTATTTAGGTAAAGAGGATTTTAATAAAGATTCATTAAAAGAACTTGAAGATAAAATTAGCGGATGCATGGAATATGATTGTAAAAAGGTATTAGATTATTTACAAAAAGAACTTAATGTAGATGTTATAGGAGTAAATGAATATATAGAAAAGTTTCAGCCTAAGATATGGAAGGATATTAAAGATGATCCTGAAGAGGCATTTTCTAAAGCTAAAATAAATATAAAAATAGATACATCAATAAGACGTGGAGGTATTACAAAATAACTTATGCTTATAAAGTTTTCTTTAGAATGGTCCAAAAGTTTATTTTAATTTGGATGATTTTTATTTTGTGTTGTAATTAATTATATTATGTGAATATTAATGATCTTAATGGCAATAATCAACTGTAAAGGGGTGAGGGTGTGAAAAAATATTTAGTGTTAATAATCATACTAATTTCAACGGTTGTAGGTTATTCGTTTTATGGACAAGGGTTAAATAAATTTGATGATTCAAATAGTGCATTAATAAAAGATAAGATGATTAGATTTCACGTAATAGCTAATAGTGATTCTATTGATGATCAAGATATAAAGTTAAAGGTAAGAGATAAGGTTTTAGAATATATATATCCTAAACTAGAGGGCTCTTCTGAAATAGATAAGTCTAGAGAGATATTAAAAGAAAATGATGAAGAAATAAAGAATATAGCATTAAAGGTATTAGAAGAAAATAACTATAATTATAAGGTTGAAAGTACCTTATCTAACGAAATATTTCCAGTGAAAAGTTATGGAAATATAACTTTGCCACAAGGAGAATATGAAGCATATAGAATAATCTTAGGAGATGGAAAGGGTCAAAATTGGTGGTGTGTAATGTTTCCACCCTTATGTTTTGTAGATATTACAAAGGGGGAAGTTTCCAATAAGGACACAGAAGATATAATGAAAAACACTTTAAGTGAAAAAGAATATGATATGGTAAAAAGAAAAGATAAAAGCAAGATTATATTCAAATCTAAAATTGGGGAAGTAGTAAAAGATATAAAAATTAAACAAAGTAAAAAATAAAAAAAGAAAGAAGCTAAATTAAATATTGAATTAGCTTCTTTTTTTTATTTAATCATATTTTTTATAAGGGAAATTATATCGTTGCCACCATTAGGTTTTGCAAAGGATTTACAATTAGTTTTCATAGTATTAAGTTTGTAAGGGTTTTTTATAAGCTCTTGTATTTTAGCTTTGCAATCTGTTCCTGTACCTAAATCTATAGCTAAATCATACTTAAGTAAGAATTCTGCATTCTTTTCTTCTTGACCTGGTATAGCAGAAAAGATAGCAAGTGGTAAATTAGATATAAGTGCCTCTGAAATGGTTAATCCACCTGGTTTTGTAATAAGAAGATCAGCACATTTCATAAAGTTGTTGATATCATCACTGAATCCAACTATTTTGGTTTTTTTATTAGAAAGCATAACTTGTTTTTTTAAAGAATTTAATAACTTTTTATTATTACCTGCTATAGCTATTATTTGAAAGTCAATAGGTATCTTTGATATTTGTTTATATACTTCTAATATTTTCCCCATACCAAGGCTTCCACCCATTAGTAATAGTGTGAATTTATTTGGATCAAGGTCTAAATCCGAAAGTATTTTAACGCTATCTTCATTGTGCAAAAAATCTGGGTGTACGGGTATGCCTAATGGAAAGACCTTATTGCTATCAACCCCTCTTAAGGCCATCTCTTTGCCCATTTCATCTGTAGCTACAACATAAGCATCTACATAAGGATGGATCCAAGAGTTATGGGGAGCGTAATCAGTCATGATAGTTATATTTGGTTTATGTAGTTTGTTCTTAGCTTTTAATATAGATAGCATACCTGTAGAAAAAGGGTGCGTAGATATTATTAAATCTGGATCAAATTTATTTATAAGAGTCAATACTTTGATTGACATAAGGGTATTAAACCTTTCACTTATAGTAGTTAAGCCTCCATCATTTTCTGTATAATTATAAAGCACCCCAAATATAGATGGATAAAGCCTTATACTCTTTAGGTAACTGCCAATTATAAGCTTATCTAAAAATGGATTGATATATTTTATTGTATCTATTATTTTCACTTCTGAGTTAGGTATATTTAATTCTGTATGCGTTTTTATAGCTTCAGCAGCATTTATATGGCCGCCACCAGCTGATACGGATAAAATCAATAGTTTCATTAATGCTCTCACCTTCAGTATCTTATGTTTTGTTTAAATCCTAGTTATAAGTATACAATACTTTTAAATTTCAGGGTATATAAAATAATAATTTATGATAGATTTAAATATATATTACTATGATTATAATATAAAGGAATAATAGTCGCAAATAACACAAATACTACCACCATATAGGAGGTAGATATTTATGAATATAAAAAACAATATAGTAAAGAAAAGAATTATATACACCTTGCTAGTTACTTTAATAGTGGTATTTTCAAGTACCTTTGCAATACTTATGACTTTAGAAAGGACTGATTATAGAAATTATCTTCAAGGACAATATAGTAAGAACATTTATGAACTTTTAACAGCAGTAGATAATATACAAGATAACCTTTCGAAATCTGCTGTAGTAGATGACAAAAATCAGAGAATGCTCATATTTGAGGAGATTTTTAGATATTCCACTATGGCATCGGATAGACTACATTCATTGCCTATACCCCAAGAAAGGGTTAATGAGACAAGTAAATTTTTAATTCAGGTTGGGGACTTTTGCTATACTCTTGTAAGGAATTCTGTAAGTGGTGAAGAAATTACAGAAGAACAATTAACTGCTATTGATGATCTTTCAGATCAATCTTATGAGTTAAGAGAAAATCTAAATGGGTTATTACAAGAAATAAATGAAGGAAAAGTAAAGTGGGGGGAAATAAGAAAGAAGGCTACAGGGGTTCTACCAAAAAGTGAGGAAGATGTTGTAGGAGAAAAGTTTCAAAATATACAAAAGCAAGTAGCACAATATCCTGCATTGATTTATGATGGACCATTTTCAGAAAACATATTAGAGATAGAGCCAAAGATAAATGAGGAGGAAGAAGTTTCTGTAGAGGAGGCTAAAGATTTTCTAAAGAAGGCTTTAGTAAATAGGGACATAAAAGACATAAAAGAAAAAGGCAGCGAAAGTAATACTAAAATAGAATCTTATGGATTTGATGTAACAGTGAATGGAAGGGATGACAAAGAAAATATAGTTTGTGATATATCTAAAAAGGGGGGCAAGGTTATTTATCTTATGGATAATAAAGCATTAAATAAACCCAATATAGACTTAGAGAAGTCTATAGAAATAGGGAAAGAATATTTAAAGTCTTTAGGATATGATAATATGGAACCTACATATACATTAAAATATGAAGACAATGTAACTATTAACTATGTATTTACTGTTGATGATATATTAGTTTATACAGATCAAATAAAACTTAAGATTGCATTAGATAATGGAGATATAATAGGTATGGAAGCTGATAAATATTTAGTTTCTCACACTAAAGATCGTAAGATTCCAACAATTAATATTAATGCTGATGAAGGAAAGAAAAACATAGGGAAACGACTAGAACTAAAAAATATAAAGTTAGTTATAGTTCCAGGAGAAATGAATAAAGAAAAGTTATGCTATGAGTATAGTGGAACCTATAGGGAAGATGAATATAAAGTATATGTAGATGCGGTTTCTGGAAACTTTGAGAGAATAATTAAGATAATTAATACAGCTAATGGAAAGCTTGCAATATAATCTTGGTAAATTTCATATACAATACTTAAATTTAAGTGCTTATATCTTAAAATATCTTGATATAATTATAAAGTTTAGCTAAAATATACGATATAAGATATATATGTGTTTATCCCTTTGCTTTATAGTATAAGGGATAAACAATATTAAATTTTATATATTGGTCTAATGAGATTTTTAAACTTTTAAGGAGTGAGGTTATGACAATAGCTCTAGCTATGATATCTGGAGGCTTAGACAGTATATTAGCGGCTAAGATAATTAAAGGACAAGGAATAGAGGTCATAGGAATTTGCTTTAAATCATATTTTTTTGATGAAGCAAAAGCTAAAGATATGTGTAAAACTATAGATATACCCCTGGTTGTTGTGGATTTTTCTAAAGAACATTTTAATATGTTAAAGAATCCTAAGCATGGTTATGGTAAAAATATGAATCCATGCATAGATTGCCATGCGATGATGATGAAGTACACAGGTGAGTTATTAGATAAGTATAAAGCAGATTTTATTATAACAGGTGAGGTTTTAAACCAAAGGCCTATGTCTCAAAATAAGCGATCTTTGGATATTGTTAAAAAAGAGTCTGGATTTAGCAATAAGATATTAAGACCCTTATGTGCATTAAATTTAGAACCTACAGATATGGAAACGGAAGGTTTAGTTAATAGAGAAGAATTGCTTGATATATCTGGAAGATCTAGGACAAGGCAGATGGAACTTGCAGAAACCTTTGGAATAAAAGATTATCCGTCTCCAGCAGGAGGCTGTAAACTTACAGAACCTAATTATTCTAAAAGATTAAAAGATTTGTTAAAATATAATGATAATCCTGATAACAAAGATATAGGTCTTTTAAGATATGGAAGGCATTTTAGGATGGGTAATAGTAAGATAATTGTATCTAGAACTAGAGATGAATCAACTTATATGAAAAAGCTGATTAAAAAAGAGGACTTTTTATTTTTCCCAAAGGATCATCCTGGATCTATGGTAATTTTAACAGGAGATAAAACTAATGAAGCAATAGAATTTGCAGCAAACATTTCTTTAAGGTATAGTAAAGGAAATACTGAGGAAAAGATTACTGTAAAGTATGGAAATTATGGAACAATTGCAAATAAATATATTGATGCTATTAATATAAATGATGAAAATATTAATGAATATAGTATTAATATTTAAATCAAAGTGAGGGATAAATATGAAAAAAAAGGCTATAATTTCGATTTTAAGTCATGAAATATTAAATAAAGATGATGCTATAGAAGTTGTAACACCGGGAGACTTCTATAAAAAGGAAGATGAGTATTTTGCAGTGTACGATGAAACAGAAATAAGTGGAATGGAAGGCACTACAACAACTCTTAAGATTTCTAAAGAAAAACTTTCACTACTAAGAGAAGGTACAACCAATGCGGAAATGCACTTTGATAAAAGTAATCAGTGTACAACATTGTATAACACACCTTATGGGGTTTTAGAGATAAAAATAGATACTGATGATTTAAAAATAGATGTTAATGATAAAGGTGGAGAAGTTTTTATAAAATACAATATGATTATAGCGGGTCAAGCCTCACAAAATACGGAACTTAAAATAAAAATAAAATCTTGAATCATAGTTTAAATAAAAGAAGATGAGATTTGATTAAAAAAATCCATCTTTTTTTGCGTAATAATATATTTTTTATATAAAGGATTAAATTAATTAATTTTGGATAGAATCTAAGGTGTCTTAAAATAGCAGGTAGGAGATGGATATATGGAATATAAAGATTTAAGAAGATACCAATATGAGAAAATAATACAAATTTTATGTCAGTACAATAATATTGATGAAAATGATATTATTCCATTATTAAGAGATAAAGAATGTAAATATTTACTTTTATTATTACTAAAAAGCAATAAATGCACAGATGAGGTTATTTTAGAAGAAATCATGTCTCTTAAGACTAAAACATCTATACAATATAACTTTAAGAAAGCAGAAGAAAAGTTATATGTTAACAAGGATTTTAGAGAAAAGTATTTTGAGATTCAAAGAATAATAAAAGAGATAATATAGGATATATATAATAACTAATTTTATACAGAGTAAAATTAATAATAAATTAAAAGTTTTAATTATTATAGAGGATTTAAGTGGCTTGTAGAGAATTTATTTAATTAGGTAGTGATGAAAAGGTATATGGAGGTGGAGTCATTATGTGTAATACTGAAGTATCAATAGCATTTAAAAATCCCGATAATACGATTACAAAGATAGATACAAATATTTTTGAACTAAAGCAACTAGATAAGAAATACTATGAGGGAACCATTATAATAAATAAAAACAAAAAGATGTTATATATAAGTATGAAATGCTCATTTTGTAATAAGTTTCATGGTTATAATTATAAGATTAAAGAAATTTTATATAAGGATTTAATTATAGGAGGTTGTAAAAATAGTGGTAATTTTATATTACTTATAGGGAAAAAAGAAATGATTTATAATATTATTAAAGAACATAGCGATATTAATAATAAAATTTACTCAACTATATAAATATAGTTGTTATGAAGAGTTATTTTAAAGAGGTAAATTTAAAAGATTCATAAAATTGTTATAAGTTTAAATTGTTTTAGACTTATAACTTGACGTTGTCGCATATAAGTATATAATTTAATATGAAATATAATTTACATAAAAATATAAATAAAATAGATGATACTATCAATATTTATTTTATTACAGGCTAAAACATATAATCTTAGAAAGTCTTCTTATATTCATATCCATTTTATCTGAACATTCTTATTGTTTCTGATTATTTGAATTCTAGAACTTATCTCATGATTAATAATTCTAATGTTATAGTTCATGTTAGTTCGGTGAAAAATTAAAAGTTTTAAAAACTATAAGATTTTAAAATTTATGAAGTTAAGAATAACAAAAGTGGTATTTAGATGACGGTAATATTAAAATAAGTTATGTTTCCTTTATCCAGTACTATTAAGAACATTTAAATTATGTTATTAATGTCATTTTAAAGTTTACTGACTTCTAATATTTTTAAGTGAAAGTTAAGATAAGTGTGATGTTTGATAAGGAACTTTTAATTTTGATTGGTAGTAACATTCCAAATGAAATTAAGAATCTTATGTATTAAAAGTGGAGGTGTAATTTTGTCAATAGATAATTATGAAAAGGTAACTTTAGTTGAGTTGCGAAAAAAGGCTAAAGAATTAGACATAAAAAATATAAGTAAATTTAAAAAAGGCGAATTAATTGAAGAAATAAAAAAGGTTTTACCATTACCAGTGTCAATGCAAAAAAATGGTGTGGTTCTTCAAGAAAAGATAGCTCCTAAGATTAAAGAAGAACTTTTAGGGGATAAGCGTGAAATTAAAGAAGAACCTCTTAAAAACAACGTTTTAATTAATAATGAAGAAAAAAGGCCGAATAATATTACTGTGGACAAGGCAGAAGAAGAGAACAAAAAAGAGAGATTGAAAACCATGATAAATGACTCTCAGTCTGCAAGAGGAGTATTAGAGGTAAATGAAAATAATAACTTTGGATTTTTAAGAGGTAAGAATTATCTCACAAGTACAGATGACATATATGTATCCCCCTCTCAAATAAGAAGGTTTAACTTAAGAACTGGTGACGAGGTAGAAGGAAAAGTAAGAATACCTAAAGATGGTGAAAAGTTTAAAGCTCTTTTATATGTTGAAAGAGTAAATGGTGAAAACCCTGAAAAGGCTGTAGGAAGGAAATCATTTGAAAGACTTGTACCAGTATACCCAGATCAAAGATTAAGACTTGAAACTCACCATGAGAATAACCTATCTTCAAGACTTATGGATATAATAAGCCCTATTGGAAAAGGACAAAGAGGAATGATTGTAGCTCCACCTAAAGCAGGAAAAACTACTTTGCTTAAAAAGATAGCACAAAACATCTCTTATAATTATCCTGAAATAAAACTTATAGTTGTTTTAATAGACGAGAGACCAGAAGAAGTTACAGATATGCAAAGGTCTATAAATGGAGAGGTAATATACTCTACATTTGATGAGGAACCAGATCATCACACAAAGGTTGCGCAAATGGTACTTGAAAGAGCTAAACGTATGGTAGAACAAGGTCAAGACGTTGTAATATTATTAGATAGTATTACAAGACTTGCTAGGGCATATAATCTTACTGTTAATCCATCAGGAAGAACTTTATCAGGGGGTCTTGATCCAGGCGCTTTAATAATGCCAAAGAAATTCTTTGGAGCTGCAAGAAATATTGAAGAAGGTGGAAGTCTTACTATACTTGCAACAGCATTAGTTGAAACAGGAAGTAGAATGGATGATATGATATTTGAAGAATTTAAGGGAACTGGAAATATGGAAGTTCATTTAGATAGAAAGCTTCAAGAAAGAAGAATTTTCCCAGCTATTGATATTTATAGATCAGGAACTAGAAAAGAAGATTTATTACTAACAGAAGATGAAAAAGACGTAGCATATAATATAAGAAAAGTTATGTATAGAGAAGGAAATATTGAAACGATAACGGGGAACTTAATAAGTTTATTATCTAGAACAAAGAATAATAAAGAATTGTTACAAATGATAAAAAAGATAGATATTTCTAAATAAGATTTAAAAATAAAATAAGATATGTAAGAATTTAAATAAAATAATATGTAATCTTATTATGAAATTAGTAAAAAAGGGCAAAAAAAAAGCAGTTGAGGAAGATCAATAGATCTTCCTCATATAGCTTTATTCTTCGCTTTTTAAGTTGAACTTCTTATTGAATCTTTCAACTCTTCCTCCAACGTCAACGATCTTTTGACGACCAGTGAAGAAAGGATGGCATTTTGAACAAATTTCCACTTTTAGTTCATCTTTAACTGAACCAGTAGTGAATGTATTTCCACATGCACATTTAACTACAGCCTCATGATTGTAATTTGGGTGTATGCCTTCTCTCATATGTTTCACCTCTTTCAAATTGCGGATTACCGCTTATAACTATTAGATTATATCACGAAGTTTTATTAATAGTCAAGATACCTGATTATATTTTAAAGGATAAAAAGTGTAATAACATATCTTTTTTATATTATAATTAAATGTTATAATCATAAAGTAGATTTTTAGAATCATTTATTTTAGGAATGCTACTTATAATTATTAAGAAGGGGCGAGTTTTAATTGGCTAAATTATACTTTAGATATGGAGCTATGAATTCGGGTAAGTCTACTAGTCTTATGCAAGTAGCTTATAATTATGAAGAAAGAGGAATGAAAGTTATAATTATAAAACCGAAGACAGATACTAAGGGCGGAAATAAAATAACTTCAAGACTTGGAGTTGAAAGAGATGTGGATATGCTATTGGACACTAATGAAGATGCCTATTCAAATATAGAAAGGCATATAAAAAATAAGAATACTATTAATTGTATATTAGTAGATGAAGTCCAATTCTTAAAATCACATCATATAGATGAGCTTTTTAAGGTGTCTGTAATTATGGATATACCAGTCATTTGTTATGGACTTCGCACTGATTTTCAAATGGAAGGATTTGAAGGTAGTAAAAGATTGCTTCTTCTAGCTCATAGTATTGAAGAGATGAAAACCATATGTACTTGTGGAAAAAAAGCCTTACTTAATGGGAGAAAGATTAATGGCAAATATGTATTTGAGGGAAATCAGATAGCTATAGATAATGAAGATGAAGTGGAGTACGAATCCTTATGCCCAAGATGTTATTTTAAATATAAGGCTGAATTTGAACTAAATTAAATATAATTTAGCATAAGTTTGAATTTGAAATTAACAAGATATAATATATCGTTAAAGAAATAATTAAAGGATTTAAGAAATAAAAAGAATTTTAAAAAGAGAGTTGATATTATATATGAAAAAGGATTATGCCGTTGGTGGTCAAGCCATAATTGAAGGTGTAATGATGAGGGGAAATAAAGGCATTGCAACTGCAATAAGAATACCTGATGGAACCATAAAGGTAGAATTTAAAAATGCTTCATCTATAAGAGATAAAAACAAGATATTACGGATACCTATCATAAGAGGGTTTGTAGCGTTAATTGAATCTTTGGTTACAGGTATAGAAACCTTAAATTACTCTTCTAGTTTCTTTGAAGAAGAAGGAAACAGTGAGTCTAGTATAGAAAGGTTTCTAAATAAATTGTTTAAAGGTAAAAGCGATAAGATATTAATGGGTATTATTTTAAGTGTGTCCTTTATTATTTCTGGAATCATATTCATCCTTATACCTACAATAATTGCAAATTTATTTAAAAAATTAGGTTTCAGTAATGTAGGGTTAAATATAATAGAAGGTGTTTTTAGGGTTAGCATATTCATGATGTATATATTAGCAATTTCTAAGATGGAAGACATATATAGGCTCTTACAGTACCATGGAGCAGAACATAAGACTATATTTTGTTATGAAGCTAAAGAGGATCTAACTGTAGGAAATGTAATGAAATATAAAAGGTTTCACCCAAGATGTGGTACCAACTTTTTATTTCTTGTAATGATAGTTAGTATAATATTACTTTCAATAACTGGGTGGAGTAGTTTAGGAGAAAGGGTACTATATAGAATATTACTATTACCAATAGTCTCTGGGTTTAGTTTTGAAATAATAAAGTGGCTTTCAAAAAGTAATAGTAAACTTTCGAAAATGTTAGCATATCCAGGTCTAAAATTACAAATGCTAACAACGAGAGAACCTGATGAAGCTCAAGTTGAAGTGGCTATAGCATCACTAAAGGCTGCTGAAGGCATTAAGGAAACTGATAAAACCATAGGAGAACTTTTAAATATGGGGAATGAAATATTAAAAGAATCATCTATTCCTAGTTATATATTAGATACTCAACTTTTGCTTGCTAAGACATTAGATGTAGATAAACTTTATGTTATAACTAATAGAAATTTAAAAGTCAGCCCTAAAGAGGAAAAGGAATTTATGGAACTTATAAACCTTAGAAAGGGTAGTATGCCTATTAAATATATATTAGGTAAGACGGAGTTTATGGGAATAGATTTAAATGTTAAAGAAGGAGTGCTGATACCAAGGCCAGATACAGAAAACTTAGTTGAAATAGTTTTAGAATATATAGAAAAAGAAAACTATGAAAACATATGTGATTTATGTACTGGAAGTGGGGCTATAGGTATTTCTTTAGCATATCACAAGGATAATATAAATGTTCATTGTATAGATATTAGCCCTATTTCAAATGAAGTGGTTTTAGAAAACATCAACAAGTTTGGACTTAGTGACAGGGTAAGGTTTATAAATAGTGACCTTTTAAAAATACCAATTAAGGAAGGATATAAATACGATGTTTTAGTATCCAATCCACCTTATATAAAGAGTGAGGAAATAGATACATTAATGGAGGATGTAAAATCATTTGAACCACATCTAGCTCTAGATGGAGGGGAAGATGGGCTTATATTTTACAAAACAATTACAAGAGAGTCTAAAGAAATACTAAATTCAAAAGGCCTTATAGCTTTTGAAATTGGTAAAGATCAAGGTATAGAGGTCAGTGAAATTCTTAGTTCTTTTGGATATAAGAATATAAAAATAATCAAAGATCTATCAGGATTTGATAGAGTGGTTATAGGAAAAAACAGTATTTAATAGTATAATATTAAGAAAGAGTAATATTATTGACTATTATATGTTATAATAATAAACTATGAAAATATGATACGGAGTGATAAACATGTTAGAAAGGCTTAATTTTATTGAAAATAAATATGAAGAATTGTCTATTAAGATTAGTGACCCATCAATAATAGCTAATCAAAAAGAATGGCAAAGGTTATGTAAAGAGCATTCAGATATTGAAGATTTAGTTGGGAAGTTTAGACAGTATAAAGAAGTAGATGAAGAAATAGTATTTAATAAAGAAATACTAAATGAAGAAAATGATAAAGAACTAAAAGAAATGGCTCAAGAAGAGTTAAAAGAGCTTACAGTAAAAAAGGATGTATTAGCTGAAGATCTTAGAATATTACTTTTGCCTAAAGATCCTAATGATGACAAAAATGTATTTGTGGAAATTAGAGGTGGTGCAGGTGGAGATGAAGCGGCCTTATTTGCTGCTAATTTATTTAGAATGTATACAAGATATTCTGAAAACAAGCACTGGAAAATAGAAATGATAAACTCTAACGAAACAGATATAGGTGGATTTAAAGAAGTTGTCTTCATGATAAAAGGAAAGGGCGCTTATAGTAGACTTAAATATGAAAGTGGAGTTCATAGAGTTCAAAGGGTCCCAGATACGGAGTCAAGTGGAAGAATCCATACATCTACTGCTACTGTAGCTGTATTGCCAGAAGTAGATGATGTAGATATTGAGATAAATCAAAATGATTTAAGGATTGATGTGTTCAGATCATCAGGTAACGGTGGACAGTCGGTAAATACTACGGATTCAGCTATAAGAATAACCCATATGCCATCAGGAATTGTAGTTTCTTGTCAAGATGAAAAGTCTCAACTTAAAAATAAAGAAAAGGCTATGAAAGTTTTAAGATCTAGGTTGTTTGAAATAGCTCAGTCAGAAAGATCTGCATCTATTGCAGAAGATAGAAAGAGCCAAGTAGGAACAGGAGATAGAAGTGAAAGAATAAGAACTTATAACTATCCTCAAGGAAGGGTTACAGATCATAGAATTGGAGTAACTCTTTATAGACTTGAGTCCTTCTTAGAAGGTGATATAGATGAAATTATAGATTCTCTTATAACAGAAGATCAAGCAAATAAGATGAAATCTATGGGTAATACGGAAAAGTTATAATATTTTCAAAGACATATGCTTAGAGGTGATTAATTGCATATTGAAAAAGCTATTATTTTTTAATCATTAAAAAAGGCGGATTTTATAAATACAACTTGTTAGATCTTATATATAAAAACAGTGTTAAAGCAAAGTATACAGACGAAACTATTGAAAATATAAAGATAGCTAGAGGTCAAAAGGAATTTATAGATTAAGTTATAATCCCTTATTTTTACTAATAAAATTGTATAAATAAGGGGTGATTTTAAATTGGATAAAATTATGATTATAATATTTCTATGTTCCTTAGTATCTATGATAGGTACAATTATAGGAGCAACCCTTGCTATGTTTATAAAAAACCCAACTAAGAATGTTATAAGTGCTATTATGGGGTTTGCAGGGGGGCTTATGTTTTCTGTTGTGATATTTGATCTGATGCCTAGTACTTTAACAAAAATAAGTATAAAACAGGGTTTTGTATTTTGTTTTATTGGCATAATTATAACCATGTTTTTAGAAATATTTATAAGCAAAATTGTAAAGAATAATACTTATATGAAAATGGCTGTAATAACTTCACTAGGACTTATGATTCATAATATACCTGAGGGTATAATAATGGGGTGTGGGTTTGTAGCAGGAGAATATTTGGGTATAAAGATGAGCATTATAATAGCTTTACATGACATACCTGAAGGGTTAGCTGTAGTATCGCCACTTGTAGCAGCTGGAGAAAAAAACTCTAAAATTTTCATGTATGCATTTATAACAGCGATGCCAACAGCGCTTGGAGCTGTACTTGGAATATATTTAGGTGGGGTGTCAGAAAGTTTTCTAGGTAGATCATTAGCTTTTGCTTCAGGAGTTATGATATATGTAGTCTTTTTAGAACTAATCCCAGAGTCTAAAAAACTAGGAAATGGTAAGGTGTCTATGATAAGCATATTAATTGGAGTTTTTATAGGTCTTTTTATAGGGATTATTCTTTAATATTTTTGATATGCAATTTTAATATAAGAAATAAAATATATTAGATATTTTAAAAATTGTAGGGTTAATAAAAGGGAGAGTTCTAATGAATACTAAGGTAGTTAAAATGAATGAAGATAAAATGAATATAAATGCCATAGAAGAAGCTGCAATCATAATAAAAGGTGGAGGGCTTGTAGTGTTTCCAACTGAAACGGTGTATGGGCTTGGAGCTAATGCATTAGATGATAAGGCAGTCTCAAAGATATTTGAGGCAAAGGGAAGACCTCAAGATAATCCACTTATAATACATGTTGCGGACTTTAACATAAAAGAATATATAAAAGAATTACCTTTTATAGCAACTAAGCTTATGGAGGAGTTTTGGCCAGGTCCAATAACTTTTATATTAAACAAATCTGACATTGTACCTTTAACTACTAGTGCTGGATTAAATACTATAGGTATAAGAATGCCTTCAAATAAAATTGCAAGGGAACTTATATTAAAAAGTGGTGTTCCAATAGCAGCACCCTCTGCTAATATTTCCGGAAGACCAAGCCCAACAGAAGTAGAAAGATGCATAGAAGATTTAAGTGGAAAGGTTGAATATATATTAGGTGGAGAAGGCAGTAATATAGGACTTGAGTCTACAATATTAGATTGCACAGTAGAGCCTCCTTGTATATTAAGGCCAGGAGCTATAACTTTAGAAATGCTAAAGGAAGTAAAAGAAGATATTTATATAGACCCTGCAGTAATGAAAATGCCTAGTAAAGAATTAAAACCTAAAGCCCCCGGAATGAAATATAGGCATTATGCACCTAAGGCTCCTTTGAAAATAATAAGAGGAGATTTAAAAAAAACTATTGCAAAAGTTAATGAAATAGTGCAAAATTGTATAGATAAAGAAAAGACTGTGGGGATTATAGCCACAGAAGAAACTAAAAGTTGCTATAATAATGGCATAGTTTTATCTCTAGGAAGTAGAAAAAATTTAGATGTTATAGCAAAAAATCTTTTTGAATGTTTAAGAGCCATTGATGATAAAAATGTAGATTTAATATTATCTGAAAGCTTTGATGAGCTTGGAATAGGGATTGCAATAATGAATAGGTTAAAAAAATCAGCAGGGTTCGATATATTAGATGTATAAGTTTTAATGTTTTAACTTATAAAAGCTATATTATTTTAAAGGAGGTGTGATACTATGAATATTCTTTTTGTATGTACAGGTAATACTTGTAGAAGCTGTATGGCTGAAGCTATATTTAACTATATTAATGACAACAAAGATATATGCTCAAGATCAGTAGGACTTAGTATTGTTAAAGGTAGTGTTACATCTTTAAATTCCGCTGAGATTGTTAAATCTAAATTAGGGTTAGACTTAACAAAGAGAAAAGCTATTCAATGTAGTAAAGATGATATTAAAAACTCAAATATTATACTTACTATGACTTCGCATATGAAAGATATGTTAATAAGTGCATTTCCAGAGGAAAAAGAAAAAATATTTAGTTTGAATGAGTATGTCGGCGTAAAGGGAGATATTATAGATCCTTACGGTGGCACAATAACATTTTATGAAAAAACTTTTTTTGATCTCGAAAAATCAATACGGCTTTTATTAGAAAAGTTAAAAGGAGATAGGGTATAGGTACCACATCTTCTTTTTTGCAGTGTAAAGAATTTTTGTTATATTCAAAAAGGTAATTTTAAAACTAAGGAGGTAATATTTATGAAGATAGCTATTGGAAGCGATCATGGCGGATTTAAGTTAAAGGGAGAGGTTATAAAACACTTAAAGGAAAAACAAATAGAAGTTGTAGACTTTGGTACTTATAGTGAAGATTCTTGTGACTACCCTGACGTTGCAGAAAAGGTAGCGGAAGAAGTTGTTATGAAGAACTTTGAATTCGGAATATTAATTTGTGGAACAGGAATAGGTATAAGTATATCAGCAAATAAGGTTGCTGGAATAAGGGCAGCACTTTGTTGTGATACATTTAGTGCTCATGCAACTAGAGAACATAATAATGCTAATATATTAGCATTAGGTGAAAGAGTGGTTGGAGTAGGTCTTGCGTTAGATATAGTAGATACCTTTTTAAATGCAAAGTTTCAAGGTGGAAGACATCAAAATAGAATAGATAAAATATCACATATTGAAGATAAATATATAAAGTAAAGTCAATCAATAATAAAGTTTAAATTAAGCATCAAAATAATGTTTTAATATATATAAATATGGTTAAAATATTAAAATGATGCCTAATATATAAAATAATTCTTAATAGATTTTAGGAGGAAAAAACATGGGAAAAGTAACACAAATAACACATCCATTAATTTTACACAAATTAGCTCTTATAAGAGACAAGAATACTGGGTCAAAAGATTTTAGGGAGCTAGTTGAAGAAGTAGCTATGTTAATGGCTTACGAGGTTACACGAGATGTACAGATGGAAGAAGTAGAAGTAGAAACTCCTATCTGTGTTACTAAGTGCAAGATGTTATCAGGGAAAAAGATGGCTATAGTACCTATACTTAGAGCAGGGCTTGGCATGGTAGATGGTATGCTTAGAATAATACCAGCAGCTAAGGTTGGTCATATAGGTCTATATAGAGATGAAGAAACACTTCAACCAGTAGAATATTTCTGTAAACTGCCTCAAGATATTCAAGAAAGAGATGTAATAGTAACAGATCCAATGTTAGCTACAGGAGGATCCGCCATTGATGCTATTTCGCTCTTAAAGAAGAAGGGAGCTAAAAATATTCGTCTAATGTGCCTTGTAGCAGCTCCTGAAGGAGTGGAAGCAATAGTAGAAGTACATCCAGATGTTAATATATATGTAGCTCTTATAGATGAAAAGTTAGATGAAAATGGCTATATAGTACCAGGTCTTGGAGATGCTGGAGATAGATTGTTTGGAACTAAATAATGGATAGTTAAGTAAAAAAGGTGTAAACTAAATTTGTTTACACCTTTCTTTTTAAGTGTTTAATTATGTAATGCTATTTATGGAAAGCTATGAAGCTTGGTTTACTTTGAATAATATTTAATGTATAATTTAAGTAATGTATAATTTAAGTAATGTTTTGCAATATTTTATTTATAAGGAGATATTAATGGAAAGAAGAGATAAAGATAATTACTATTTAGATATAGCAGAAACTGTACTAGAAAGAGGAACTTGCCTTAGAAGAAATTATGGTTCTATAATTGTAAAACATGATGAAATTATATCAACAGGATATACAGGTGCTCCTAGAGGACGAAGAAACTGTATAGATATTGGTGTTTGTAAAAGACAAGAATTAAATATAAAAAGAGGAACACATTATGAACTTTGTAGAAGTATTCACAGCGAGGCTAATGCTATTATAAGTGCTTCTAGAAGAGATATGATTGCATCTACTTTATATTTAGTTGGCAAGGATTGCAAGAATAAAGAACTAGTAGAATCTGCAAATTCCTGTGATATGTGTAAAAGGCTTATAATAAATTCAGGGATCGAAAGAATAATCATAAGAATTACAAAGGATACTTATAAGGTTATATATACAAGTGAATGGGTTAAGGATGATGATTCCATTACTAATGAATTTGGATACTAAAATATATAGTTAGGAAGAAAAAATATGATTGAATACATAAAGTTAATTTCTATTGCCATTATAATATCAATAGTAGCAACACCTTTTATAAAGAGGTTGGCAATTAAAGTAAATGCTATAGATGTACCTAAAGATGAGAGAAAGATTCACAAAAAACCCGTACCTCTTTTAGGAGGTCTTTCTATATATATAGCATTTATAATAGGTATTATAGTTAAAACTGGACCTTTAGAGTCATGGGAAAAAGGGATAATTGGAGGGGCAACTATAATAATAGTAGGCGGAGTACTTGATGATATAATAGAACTAAAGCCTTGGCAAAAGTTGTTATTTCAATTAGCTGCGTCTTTATGCGTTATTTACCATGGGGTTTATATTAAAAATATAACAAACCCATTTGCTGGCGAAGAGGCTTTTTTAAATATAGGAAGGTTTTCTGTTCCATTTACAATCTTATGGATAATTGGAATAACAAATGCATTGAACTTAATTGACGGATTAGATGGTCTAGCTGCTGGAGTAGCACTTATATCTTCTATTACCATAATGATCATAGCTATTATTTCCGGGAGAATATCTACAGCTCTTTTAACTTCTGTACTTATAGGAGCTATAGCAGGATTTTTACCTTATAACTTTAATCCTGCATCTATATTTATGGGAGATGCAGGATCTCAGCTTTTGGGATTTTTATTATCTGTAATTTCACTTCAAGGGGCTATAAAATCTGCAGCAACTTTTGCTATAGTTGTACCTATTTTAGCGTTGGGATTACCCATATATGATACTTTGTTTGCTATGGTTAGAAGAAAGATAAATGGAAAGCCTATAATGCAGGCAGATAAGGGACATCTTCATCATAGACTTTTAGATTTAGGACTTACGCAAAAACAAGTAGTTTTAGTTATGTATATGATTAGTGCGGTGCTTGGAACTATAGCTATATTAGCTATGTGTATAAGTACACCTAGATCTTATTTTCTTTTAACCATAATAGTTTTAATTACAGTTTTTATGGCTTTAAGATATGGTTTTTTTCAAAGTAAATAGATAAACTCAGTGGGAGGGTAGTAATGGATAAGATAAAGGTTATGACTATTTTCGGAACTAGGCCAGAAGCTATTAAGATGGCTCCTTTAGTGAAGGAATTAGAAAAAAGAGAAGAAATAGAATCCATAGTATGTGTAACGGCACAACATAGAGAAATGTTAGATCAAGTGTTAGAGCTATTTCAAATTAAACCACACTATGATCTTAATATAATGGAATCCAAACAAAGTCTTACAGGTATAACTAGTAAGGTTTTAGAAGGTTTAGAAAATATGTTTGATAAAGTAAAGCCAGATATAATACTTGTTCATGGTGATACCACGACAACGTTTGCAGGTGCTTTAGCTGCATTTTATAAAAAGATAAAAATAGGTCATGTAGAGGCTGGGCTTAGGACCTTTGATAAATTCTTCCCATATCCAGAAGAAATGAATAGAAAATTGACGGGTTCCCTAGCAGATCTTCACTTTTCACCTACAATAACAGCAAAAAGTAATCTTTTAAGGGAAGGCGTAAAAGAAGAAAGTATATATGTTACTGGAAATACAGTAATTGATGCGATGAATTTTACTGTGACTAAAGATTATGTTTTTGAAACAAAAGAATTAAATGATATTGACTATAATAAGAAAGTTATTATGGTGACAGCACATAGAAGAGAAAATTGGGGAGGTGGTATAGAAAACATATGTGAAGCTTTAAAAGAAATCATAGAAACCTATGAAAATGTTGAGATAATTTATTTAGTTCACTTAAATCCAGTAGTAAAAGATGTGGTTGATAAACATTTATTAAATTTAGAAAGAGTTCACTTATTATCACCACTAGATACTAAGGAAACACATAACCTTATGAATAAATGTTATATGGTTATGAGTGATTCTGGTGGACTTCAAGAAGAAGCCCCACATCTTGGTAAACCAGTACTGGTTCTTAGAGATGTTACAGAGAGACCAGAAGCCATTGAAGCTGGTACAGTAAAACTTGTAGGTACAGATAAAAAGGTTATATTAAAGGAAGTAAAAAAGCTTCTTTTAGATAAAGAATATTACCTTGAAATGAGTAAGGCTATTAATCCTTATGGAGATGGAAAAGCATCTTATAGAATAGTAAACTCCATTCTTCATTATTTTGGATTTAACAAAGAAAAGACAGAAGAATTTAAAGAATAAAAGTGTTTTGTATTTTCTTTGATGAATCCTACTAGAACTTTTATTTAAGAAAGTTATGAATAGTTTATTTTTAAAATGCATTTAAGACTAAATATATTTGAATTGGAGGAGTAATTGTTATGAGAGAAGTAGTTATTGCTAGTGCGGTTAGAACAGCTATAGGTTCTTTCGGTGGAGGATTAAAAGATGTAGATGCTGTAGAGCTTGGTGCTGTGGTAATAAAAGAAGCTCTTAGTAGAGCAGGTGTTAAAGGCGAAATGATTGATGAAGTTATAATGGGTAATGTACTTCAAGCAGGACTTGGACAAAATCCAGCAAGACAGTCAGTTATAAAAGCAGGATTGCCTGTTGAGGTGCCAGCTATGACAATTAATAAGGTTTGTGGATCGGGACTTAGGGCTGTAAGTCTTGCTAGTCAAATAATACTAGCTGGGGATGCAGATATTATTGTAGCAGGTGGGATGGAAAATATGTCAAGAGCTCCGTATGTAATAAATACTGCTAGATGGGGACAAAGAATGGGTAATGGTAATATGGTTGATGTAATGATAAATGATGGTCTTTGGGACGCTTTTAATAACTACCATATGGGTGTTACAGCTGAAAATATAGCAGAAAAGTGGAATATTTCAAGAGAAGAGCAAGATAACTTTGCTTTAGCTTCACAAAACAAAGCAGAAAAGGCTATTAAAGATGGAAGATTTAAAGAAGAAATTGTGCCAGTGGTGATTCCTCAAAGAAAAGGTGAACCTATTACTTTTGATACAGATGAGTTCCCGAGATTTGGAACTAGTGCAGAATCTCTTAAAAAATTAAAACCTTCCTTTAAAAAAGATGGAACCGTTACAGCTGGTAATGCATCGGGTATAAATGACGGCGCAGCAGCTTTTGTAATAATGAGTGCTGAAAAAGCTGAAGAATTAGGTATAAAGCCATTGGCAAAAATAGCATCTTATGGATCTAAAGGTGTTGATCCATCTATAATGGGGTATGGGCCGTTTGCAGCTACAAATAAAGCTTTAGAAAAGGCTTCTATTAAAGTAGAGGACTTAGACTTAATAGAAGCTAATGAAGCCTTTGCAGCTCAAAGTATAGCCGTATCTAGAGATCTTAAATTTAATATGGATAAAGTAAATGTTAATGGAGGTGCTATAGCTCTAGGACATCCAATAGGAGCATCAGGAGCTAGAATATTAGTATCACTACTTTATGAAATGGAAAAAAGAAATTCGAAAACTGGACTTGCAACACTTTGTATAGGTGGCGGTATGGGTACAGCTATAGTTCTAAAGAGATAAGTTAACAGTATTTAAGAAAATGAGAAATAATCATTAATATAGTTTAGTTAAAATAAGATTATGTAAAGGAGTATTTTATTGGACACGTATCTTAAAACAATGATAAAAGAATTGATTTATCTAACCCTTTTTATGTCGTTGGCATTTTCAGCAATATCTCTTTGGTTTTTAAGTTATGGGTATGTACTAGCTTTTGTATTTGGACTACTTACTGCTATGCTTAATTTTATTGCTAATACTATGGTAACTCATTTTATTATTACAAAGGATAAAGATAATAAAAGGAAAGTTTTGAATGTGTTAAGTTTTGCTATTAGGACTTTAATCATAGGTTTTATTATTGTAGCAATTTCACTTTATTATGAGACTTATATTTTACATTATATCTTTGGATATGTATCACACTTTATGGTAATAGTAGTTTATAGTATAAGGACTAATAAAAAGAGTCGAAGATAATAATACTTATAAAATAGGAATGATAAGAAGTTATTATTTGATTTTATGGTGGTTAATAACAAGTAATACATTTAATAAAAAAAGGTTTATAGGCTAGGAATTCTATTTCTAGCCTATAAACCTTTTTTTATATTAAAATTATACCTTTCACATTTTTCCGACAAATCTATATATTGATAATATACATAATAGCATAAAACACATAGCTTTATAATTATGCTATTAATTTAAAATTATATATATGCTTAATAATAATTTGAATATTTTATTTATAAGTGGAAAGAATTAGGATAAGGGGGGAGTTAATTGAAAAAGACTATATGTTTAATGTTTGTATTTATATTAACCTTATCAATTCTTTTAAGTTGTAAATTTTACATGAAGGAAGACTTTATTAATAAATTTATATACGGGTTAGACCTAAATATAGAGGAATATGGTATTAGAATTGAACTTAAAGATATATCTGAAAATGATTTTATAGGATTTTATACAGATGTAAGTAAAAAGGCATTATCATCCAAAGATATTCAAAGTAATTTTAATATTGAATATCTAAAGAATTCAACTATTTTAATTCAAAGGGAAGAGGATATAGAAATAAATGGTCTTATGGATAATAAAAACAAAAGTTGTTATGTAGAATTAAAATTTAATATAAAATCCATAGAAGAAAAAAACAATATAGATGAACTATTTAAAACAGAAGTTAAATTAGATGAGAATAAGTCAGTATATAAATATACTAAATGTAAATTAACAGAAGATGAATTAGAAAAAAATGTGTTGGATATAAAGAATATATTAAAAAGTGAAAAAAGTAAAAATGTAGATATTGTATATAGTGAAGCTGGAGTATTAGGTACAGCTTCAGCAAGATCGCCTTATATAGAAAATGGTTTTTTAAGTTATGAGGATATAAATTTTGCTGTAATGAATTATGACTCTGGTGTATATCTAATCGTTGGAACACCAATAATTTATAGTTCTTATTAAGAAGTATGGGATGGAGGATAATATGGAAAAAATAATAGTTAAGGGTGGAAATAAACTAAAAGGTGAGGTTAATATAAGTTCAGCTAAGAATTCAGTGCTGCCTATAATAGCAGCTAGTATACTAAGTGGAGATCTTTCTGTAATTGAAAATGCACCTATGTTAGAGGATGTTTTTGTTATATGTGATGTGTTGGAATCCTTAGGTGCATCAATAAAAATTAATAAAGAAAATAACAACATATCTATTGATACTAAAGATATAAATTCAAAAGAAGAACCAAAAGCTGATTTAGTAAGAAAAATGAGAGCATCTTTTTTAATAATGGGACCTATGCTATCAAGATTTGGACGAGTAAAATTGTCTTTGCCTGGAGGATGTAACATAGGAAGTAGGCCTATAGATCTTCATTTAAAAGGTTTAAGCTCACTTGGAGCCCAAATATATTTAGGTCACGGTTATGTGGAGGGAAAGGCTGATAGACTTATAGGAAACAAGATTTATTTAGATTTTCCGTCTGTTGGGGCTACGGAAAATATAATGATGGCTGGAGTTTTGGCTAAGGGAGAAACTGTTATAGAAAATGCAGCAGAAGAACCCGAAATAAAAGATTTAGCAAATTATTTAAATGACATGGGAGCAATTGTAGAAGGTGCAGGAACCGGGAGAATAAGGATAAAAGGTGTAAGTGAACTAAAAGGTGTTACACATAAGCCTATATACGACAGGATTGAAGCTGGGACATACATGATTGCCGCTGCTATGACTAGAAGCAAGATAAAGATTAATGGAGTAGATGAAGAGCATATTAAGCCTATATTAGCGAAATTATCTGAATGTGGAATTAATATTGATATTAAAAATGGAATTGCTACAACCTATGGGGATGTAGATATAAAACCTGTGGATATAAAAACTATGCCCTATCCAGGATTTCCAACAGATATGCAAGCTCAAATGATGGCCTTATTATCACTTTCAAAGGGAACAAGTATAATAACTGAAACTGTATTTGAAAATAGATTCATGCATGCTTCAGAGATTAAACGTATGGGGGCAAATATAAAGATAGATGGCAGGAGTGCTGTGATAGAAGGGGTAAAGGGACTTACAGGAGCAGAGGTTAGAGCTACTGATTTAAGGGCGGGAGCGGCACTTATATTATGTGGGCTTGCAGCAGAGTGTAATACACAAATTTCTGATGTTTATCATATTGATAGGGGATATGTAGACATAGAAAAGAAATTAAAATCTTTAGGAGCATGTATCGAAAGAATAAATGTATAGTGTAATATTCCAACCTTTTTAACTCTATAGCCCGCCTTATATCTTAATCTTTTAAGATTAGGACATTAGGCGAGCTAATTTTTTTAAATTATTATAAAGTACGTAAATTAACTAAAGCTTAATTATAGTTGAGATACTAAATAGAATTTAAAGTTATATATTTATAATGATAATAATATAATTTTATAGGGACTATTAATCTTAAGAGAAGATATTAATCAATATTAATATCTATAAGGAGAATGAGATGTATAAGACTGTAAACAACTTTGATTTGAAAAGAATTATTATAGGATTTATGTTATTTATGTTATTTATAGTATTATTACCCTTAATGATTATTGGATTTAAAGATAAGGATGTAAAAGAAATTAAGAAATATGAAGTAAGTGAAAAAAATGATTATCGTAAGAATGAACTAGAGGGTAAAGATTTAAAAAATATTAAAGTTTATAACAAAAATAAAAATAAGATAAGTGAAATAAATCTAGAAGAATACATAATAGGTGTAGTAGCATCAGAGATGCCTGCAAGTTTTAATGAAGAAGCTTTAAAAGCCCAAGCTGTTGCAGCTAGAACATTTGCTGTATCTAAGATGCTTTTTAGCTGTAAGGAGGCAAAAGGAGGGCACATTTGTGATACTGTGCATTGTCAGGTGTATGTTGGAAAGGATGAAAGAATAAAAGGTTGGGGTAAAGAAAAGGGGGAGGAGTACTGGAATAAGATAAAGAAAGCTGTAGAGGAAACTAATGGCGAAATATTAACCTATGAAGGGAATCTAGTTCTTAATCCACAATATTTTGCAGTAAGTTCTGGAAAGACAGAGAATGCAGATGATGTCTTTACTTTTTCTAAAGATTATTTAAAGTCTGTAGAAAGCCCTGGAGAAGATATAGCTCCAAAGTATAAGTCAAAAGAAATATTTAGTTATAAGGAATTTATAATTAAAGTGAATGAAAATTATAAAGAGGCCCATTTAAATAACGAAAATTTATTAAAACAGATTGAAATATTAGAAAGAACTGAAGGTGGCGCTGTAAGGACTGTAAGATTAGGAGAACAGATATTAACTGGAGTAGAATTTAGAAAGCTATTTAATTTAAATTCCGCAAATTTTAATATGAATTTTGAAAAGGGTAAAATAGAAATTCAATGTATTGGATATGGACATGGTGTTGGTATGAGTCAATGGGGAGCTAATGTAATGGGCAAGGATAACAAGACTTACAAAGAGATACTATCTCATTATTACAAGGGAATTGAAATAGAATTTGTTAATAAGTAGTAAGTTGTATACTTTAATTTAAGGTACGATTAGAAAATATTTAAGTCTTAACCTTTTTATAAAAAAGCTTTTGATTTATATAAGCTGAATAATTTTTGTTTGAGTAAAGAATCAAAAATAAAATATAGATTTTGAAATAAAGACAGAGGAATAGTTCATATTTCTGTGTCTTTATTTAATTATTTTTATAGCTAATTATCATAATCTAGATAGATCAAGGCGTATAAGTAATGATATATATCGGTAAAGTTGTAGAAATATGAAAAAATATTTAGAAAAATGTAGAAAAAAAAATACTAAATTTATGTATTTTTTATTTTCTAAAGGACAGACTAGTAATATGGAGGTGTTCATTATGGACAAAAAAATAAAACAAAAGACAACTAATTTTTTTAAAAGGGAGGGTTTTTATGTAGTACTGTTTGTATGTTTATGTATAGTATCTACTATAGCTGTAGTAACTGTAAAAGGTAACAAATCTACTAGGGATGAACCACCTAGTGTACAACATGAAGACGATTTAAGGCTATCTGAGGGGCATGAATCAAAGGAAATGGATGTAATCAACAATGCTCTCCAAGTAAAGGATAATAACAAGAAGTCCGAAGAAGCTTTAAAAGCTGAGGAAAAAAATGATAAGACATCGGTTGCAGCAGAATCAAAAGATACCGCTACAGTTTCTAAAAGTGTAGATACCAAATTTGGAAAGCCGGTAGAAGGATCATTGGTAAGGCAATTCACAGAAGAAACTATATTTTGTGATACCCTTGGTACCTGGAGGACTAGATCAGGAGTAGATATTAAAGCTGATATTGGTGAAAAGGTTTTAGCAGTATCTGATGGAGTAGTAGAAAAAGTAGAAAATGATAATACAGAGTTTGGAAGATATATGGTTATAGATCACAAAAATGGTTTGAAAACCTTATACTCTAATTTAGAAGATACCGTTCAAATAAAGCAAGGTCAAAAGATATCTAAGGGTCAAGAAATAGGGAAGGTTGGTAAAACAGCTGGTAACTATAGTGAAGAAAAGTATGGGGATCATCTACACTTTGAAGTTTTAAAAGATAATATCAAGGTTGATCCTGAAAAGTATGTAAGCTACAAATAGCAAGTTCTTAGCTTAGATGAATCTCATCTAAGCTAAGAAAAACATAAATATACTTTTTGAATAATAGGAGTTAAATTAATAAAAATAAATCTTTCATATACTTTCTTAAGTAGAAAGTATATGAAAAGTAATTTAAAGAAAAATAAGCGCATATTTATAAATATAGATATTAAGGAGGCAGCACTTTGAAGGACTATATAGAAGAAAGAGTGCTAGAAGTAGCCAAGTATATAATTGATTCAAAATCTACTATAAGAAAAACAGCAAAAGAGTTTGGTGTTAGTAAAAGTACAATACACAAAGATATGACAGAAAGATTACCTAAAATAAATCCTGTAATTGCAAAGCAAGCAAAATTAATTTTAGATTTAAATAAATCTGAGCGTCATATAAGAGGAGGGAAGGCTACTAAATTAAAATATAAACATGTTGAAGGATAAGCACATTCTTAGTATAATATAAAAGAAGATTCTGTATATTCTTTTAAAGAATAACTGAATTTATATAAAAATGGAGAGTGGGAGTGAGTGTAGAATGTGCTTTTGGAAAACAAACATGGACATGGGAATAGACCTTGGAACATCAACTGTATTGGTTTATGTAAGAGGTAAAGGAATAATATTAAAAGAACCCTCAGTTGTAGCAATAGATAATAATACAAATAAGGTACTTGCTATAGGAGAAGAAGCTAGAAGGATGATAGGCAGGACTCCAGGAAATATAGTAGCTATAAGGCCTATGAGGGATGGAGTTATATCAGATTATGATACTACACAAAAAATGTTGAAATATTTTATAGGTGAAGCTTGTGGGAAAAGAAAGATATCAACACCAAATGTTGTTATCTGCATACCTTGTGAATCTACTGAAGTAGAGAAAAGGGCAGTGAAAGAGGCTGCAATAAATGCAGGGGCTAAAAAAGTCTTTCTTATAGAAGAACCATTAGCAGCGGCTATAGGAGCAGGTATTGATATAACTTTACCTATGGGTAATATGGTTATTGATATAGGGGGTGGAACTACAGATATTGCGGTAATATCTTTAGGTGGAATAGTTGTACGTGAATCTATTAAGGTTGCTGGAGATAAATTTGATGAGGCTATAATTAAATACGTAAGGAAAAAGCATAATCTCATGATAGGAGAAAGAACAGCAGAAAATCTTAAGGTTAACATAGGTAGCGTATTTGGAGAAGAAGAAATTTATGAAGAGGTAAAGGGCAGGGACTTATTAACAGGGCTACCTAAAAGTGTAACCGTGAAATCTTCAGAAATGAGAGAAGCTTTGATTGATACTGTTATGGTGATTTGTGAAATGACTCATGCGGTATTAGAAAAAACTCCACCTGAACTGGCTGCTGATATAGCAGAAAAAGGAATAGTGATGACAGGTGGGGGGGCTTTGTTAAATGGATTGGACAAACTAATAGAGCATATTTCAAAAGTTCCTGTACATATTGCAGAGGATACCGTTGGAAGCGTTGCCATTGGAACAGGAAAGATGTTAGAATTTATAGATAAATTAAATATTACATTAGATGGTAATAAGGTCGAGTTAATAGAGTGACATGTGGTTTAAACTTTGATTTACATATATTTAATTAAGTTTAAAGGACTGCTCTTTTCTATAGAGTAGCCCTATTTTAATTTCTATATAAAAATGAAGATGAGCAAAACTATATAAAAGTATAACGTCTAGAGCACTTAGACCTGTAATTCATTTAAATATATACAATTAAATAAGGATTCTGTTATTATGGTTGCCATATCAAGAATAAAACTTAGGCGTATGGTGTTATTAACAAATATATTGTTTGCAGAGTTGCAATCAACTATGCCTATAATTGATGTATCACCAATATGTGGGAGGGTTTTACCTACTCCTTTACCTGGATATAAAGGAGAATTCCTAAATTGAATTTCACCTATAGAAGACTCATCACCTAGACATGCATCTATTGCTAATATATTAGAGGTAGGATGCAGTGATTTAATATGTGAAACTTTTTCAATTAAGTTTAAAGCATGAATTGGAGAAGAAATGCTTCCATAAACAGGTAATGGAAAAAGCTTATATGTAAGTAATGTACCTACAATTGGACCTAAGGAGTCGCCAATACATCTATCTGTACCAACACATATTAAAATTGTATTTTTATCTATGAAATTTTTAAGTATCTTAGAAAGTTCAAAAATAGCGAGATTATTTTTGTAATGGATTTTATAATTTTTCAATATAATCACCTCCTAATTAATTTATATGTTTAATAAACAATAATATTACGCTTAAGAAGAAATGGCTATATAGAAGGCTTAAGGTATGATCTTAAAAAAAATAAGAATGGTGCCAAAATACATAGTGTAATAGAGTAATATAAAGTAATGAAAGGATAATTTAGCGTAATGCCATGAAGTTTAAGTTGAATTTATATCTATATCTAGGTATACTAATCCTTGTCAGTCGATGAGGCACACAACAAAACAATGTATTGGTAGATATGCTGGCATGGCTCAACGGTAGAGCAGCTGACTTGTAATCAGCAGGTTGTAGGTTCAATTCCTATTGCCAGCTCCATATGGAGGAATTCCCGAGTGGCTAAAGGGGGCAGACTGTAAATCTGCTGTCTACGACTTCGATGGTTCGAATCCATCTTCCTCCACCAATCCCAGGGCGCATAGCTCAGCTGGGAGAGCATCTGCCTTACAAGCAGAGGGTCACAGGTTCGAGCCCTGTTGTGCCCACCATTTTTAAAATTGAAATTATATATTTTTGCTGGCATGGCTCAACGGTAGAGCAGCTGACTTGTAATCAGCAGGTTGTAGGTTCAATTCCTATTGCCAGCTCCACATGGAGGAATTCCCGAGTGGCTAAAGGGGGCAGACTGTAAATCTGCTGTCTACGACTTCGATGGTTCGAATCCATCTTCCTCCACCAATCCCAGGGCGCATAGCTCAGCTGGGAGAGCATCTGCCTTACAAGCAGAGGGTCACAGGTTCGAGCCCTGTTGTGCCCACCATTTTTAAAATTGAAATTATATATTTTTGCTGGCATGGCTCAACGGTAGAGCAGCTGACTTGTAATCAGCAGGTTGTAGGTTCAATTCCTATTGCCAGCTCCACATGGAGGAATTCCCGAGTGGCTAAAGGGGGCAGACTGTAAATCTGCTGTCTACGACTTCGATGGTTCGAATCCATCTTCCTCCACCAAAAGACACGTATGTGTCTTTTTTTTATTGGGATGATATTGACGTAATAAACGTAATATGGTAGAATTTATTATGTTATAAAATTATATAAGCTCTTATCAAGAGAGGTGGAGGGAATAGGGCCCTGTGAAACCCGGCAACCGGCTAATAAGCTACGGTGCCAATTCCAGCAGTATAACTGCAAGATAAGAGAGAAGCGAAATAAAGTCACTTCTTTCTTGAGGGGCTTTTTTATTATGTTTTAGAAAGGAGTGAAAACTATACTAAAGAAAGTTTAGTATAGGAATATTATGAAAAAATTATTTACATCAGAATCAGTAACAGAAGGACATCCAGATAAAATGTGTGACCAAATATCAGATGCTATATTAGATACAATATTATCAAAGGACCCAAATGGAAGAGTAGCTTGTGAGACTATGGTAACAACTGGTATGGTAATGGTAGCTGGAGAAATATCTACAGATTGTTATGTGGATATCTCAAAAGTAGTTAGAAAGACTATAGAAGAAATTGGATATGTAAGAGCTAAATATGGATTTGATGCTGAAACTTGTTCAGTAATTACATCGATAGATGAGCAGTCAGCTGATATAGCCATGGGGGTAGATGAGGCTTTAGAATCTAAAAATGGTACTAAAGAGGAACTTGGTGGAATTGGCGCTGGGGATCAAGGAATGATGTTTGGATTTGCCAGTAATGAAACAGAAGAGTATATGCCTCTTCCAATATCTATGGCTCATAAATTATCAAGAAGGTTGTCAGAAGTAAGAAAGAATGGAACTCTTCCTTATTTAAGACCGGATGGAAAGACTCAAGTTACAGTAGAATATGAGGATAATAAACCTAAGAGAATAGATACTATAGTAATCTCAACTCAACATAGCCCTCAGGTATCCTTAGAGCAAATAGATGAAGATTTACGTAAGTATGTAATTGAAGAGGTAGTTGAACCTAGCCTATTGGACAAGGATACAAAATATTATATAAACCCAACAGGTAGATTTGTAATAGGAGGACCTCAAGGAGATTCAGGATTAACAGGAAGAAAAATAATCGTTGATACTTATGGTGGATATGGAAGACACGGTGGGGGTGCTTTTTCAGGAAAAGATCCAACTAAGGTAGATAGATCTGCAGCTTATGCAGCTAGATGGGTTGCTAAAAACTTAGTTGCCGCCGGAGTTTCTGATAAAATTGAAATTCAAGTAGCTTATGCTATAGGTGTTGCAAGACCTGTATCTATTGATGTAGATACCTTTGGAACAGGAAAGATAAGTGACGAGAGAATAATAGAAATAATTAGCAATGTATTTGACTTAAGACCAGCATCAATAATTAAAGAACTAGATCTAAGAAGACCAATATACAAACAGGTTGCAGCTTATGGACATTTTGGTAGAAGTGATTTAGATCTACCATGGGAAAAATTGAATAAAGTAAATGCTATAAAAAGATATATATAAGAAATACGCAAAAAACAACCTGGATATTTAAAAATATCCAGGTTGTTTTTTTGAAATATATGAATACATAATTATTAAAGAATTACATTACCATTAATTATAACCTTTTTAACATTTATTCCATCATCGAATAGTAATAGATCGGCATCGAATCCTTCTTTAATAGATCCTTTAAAGGTATCTACTTTACAAAGTTTAGCAGGATTCACAGTAGCCATATTAACAATTTCGTTTAAAGGATAATCGGTATTGTTATAAACATTTCTAACAGCCTTATCTAGAGTTAAAATAGAACCAGCAAGAGATCCCGATTTTAATCTAGCAGCTCCATTTTCAACAATAACCTTTTGCCCACCTAAGGAATAAATTCCATCTGGCATTGAACAAGCCATCATAGCATCAGTTACTAATAATACCTTATCTAATCCTTTTTGCTTATAGGCAATTCTTAAAGAGGGATAACTTATGTGAATCCCATCTGAAATTGTTTCAGTAGTTATAGAAGAATCAAATATTGCACCCACAACTCCAGGATCACGATGGTGAAGCCCTGTCATAGCGTTAAAAAGATGGGTAGAGTGAGAAACACCACATTGTATTCCTACCATGGCCTCTTCGTATGTGGCCTTAGTGTGGCCCATAGAAGCGGTTATGTCTTTATCACGTAGATATGCTATAAGTTCGCAAGCACCTTCTATTTCAGGGGCTATAGTAACGCTTACTACAGTATCTATATTATCACCTACTATATCTAGAAATGTTTGCAAGTATGGATTTTCTACAAAGTCAGGATTTTGAGCTCCGATAGCTTTTGGACTTATAAAGGGTCCCTCTAAGTGAGCCCCTAAGATATTAGCTCCATCAGTTCCCTTTAGCTTAGCTTCCTTTATAGTTTCAAGAGCCTTGTTTATATCGCTTGTAGAACAGGTCATTGTAGTTGGCAAAAAGGAAGTAGTTCCATATTTAGCGATGGTTTTTGAAATTATGTTTAATGATTCATAAGTTCCATCCATGGTATCATGGCCTCCAGCTCCATGAATATGGACATCTATAAATCCAGGAGATAAGTATAGACCTTCGGCATCCATAACATCTTTTTCATCAGTATTTTCAGGATTTATAGATTTAATTTTACCATTATGAAGTAAAACGGAACCTTCTTCTATTCTATCTTCATATATTATTTTACAATTTTTAATTAACATGAAATCACCTCAATAACATATATTTTAGATATATTTATTATAGGACATGTGGAGAAAAATAACCAGTTAATATAAATTGTCATGTATTTATTAAAAATAGTAATTATCAATTAATAAATTACTTTAACTTGAATTTAAGTTTTATTATACTATAATCTTCATTATAACTATTGTTTTAAAATCTTTATTAAGGATAATTGTGATATAATTACTTTAATTAAGAATTGAGTGAGGAGATTATATGGAAGAAATACAAGTCACTGTAGAAGATATAATATTTCAAAATGAAGAAAATGGATATGTGGTTGCAAGAGTAGACGAAAAAGGTGATGATACAGTCATTGTAGGGTGTATACCATATATATCAGAAGGACAGAATTTAAGATTAAAAGGCGAATGGACTTTGCATAAGCAGTTTGGTAAGCAGTTTAAAGTAAATGAGGCTGAGGAAATATTGCCAAATAGCTTGATTGGAATTGAAAGATATTTGTCTTCGGGTGTTATACTCGGAATTGGACCTGTTACAGCTAAAAAAATTGTAAGTAAATTTGGAGAAAAGACTTTTGAAGTTTTAGAAAATGATATAGATAGACTTTCTGAAATAGAAGGTATAGGGGAGAAGAAAATAGAACTCATATATGATTCTTACTTTAAGCAAAGAGAAGTTAAAAATATTATGGTGTTTTTACAAACATACGGTGTAACACCAAATCAATGCATGAAAATATATAAAAGGTTTGGAGTAGAATCTATAAGTATTATAAAAAACAATCCATACATATTAACGGAGGAAGTTTCAGGAATAGGGTTTAAATCAGCAGATAAAATAGCTAGAAGTTTAGGGATAGAAATTGATTCAGAGTTTAGAATACAAAGTGGCATAAAACATGTAGTAAATCAATTTTGTGCTTTAGGAAATACTTATATGCCAAAAGATGAACTTATAAAGGGCGCCTCTGAAATATTAACAGTAAAAGAAGATTTAATAATCAAAAATATATTTGATTGTGTTATTGATGGAAAGGTAAGAGTGGAGATAATAGATGGTGTAGAATGCGTATTTACATTACCTTATTATTATGCAGAGCTTGGTATAACAAAATCTATGCTTTCCATAGTTTTTTCAAGCTTTGATACTATAGACGTTAATATAGATAAACAAATAAAAGAATTCGAAGAAGAAAATAACATGAGTTTTGCTAATTCACAAAAAGAAGCAATAAAAGGTGTAATAGATAATGGGGTAGAAATAATTACTGGTGGACCTGGAACAGGTAAGACTACCATAATAAAATGTATACTAGATATATTTGATAAAAATGGTATGAGTGTAGTTATGGGAGCACCAACAGGTAGGGCTGCAAAAAGAATGACGGAATCAACGGGAAGAGAAGCTAAAACTATTCATAGATTATTAGAGCTTGGATTTGGATTAAATGATGAAGAGATGGCATTTTCTAAAGGGGAAGAATCGCCTTTAGAGTGTGATGTTATAATCATAGATGAGGCATCTATGATAGATGTACTACTTATGAATAATCTTTTAAAAGCCTTATCATTAGGGACTAGACTTATAATAGTAGGCGATGTCGATCAGTTACCATCTGTTGGAGCAGGTAACGTGCTTAAAGATCTTATCGAAAGTGAATGTATAAAGGTGGTAAGGTTAAAAGAAATATTTAGGCAGGCAAAAGAAAGTATGATAGTAGTTAACGCCCATAAGATTAATAATGGAGAAATTCCAATATTAAATGATAGAGATAAAGATTTCTTTTTTATAAAGGAAGAAGACAAAGATAATATTTTAAATACAGTGGTAGAATTAATAAATACAAGGCTACCAAAATACAATAGTTCATGGAATAAACACCAACATATACAAATATTATCGCCTATGAAAAAAGGACCTTTAGGTATTATAAATCTAAATTCTAAATTGCAAGAGGTTCTAAATCCTAAAGCTGAAAATAAAAGAGAAAGAGAATATCGAAGTACAATTTTTAGAGTTGGAGATAAGGTTATGCAAACTAAAAATAACTATTCTCTAAAGTGGATCAGGGTAGATGGTTATGGAGATAAAGAAGGTCTTGGGGTATTTAATGGAGATATGGGATTTATCTTAAATATTGATGAGGAAGATAATAATATAACGGTTATATTTGATGAGGAGAGAGAAGTTATCTATGAAAATATAAATCTAGATGAATTGGATTTAGCTTATGCAATAACTATACATAAGAGCCAAGGAAGTGAGTTCCCTGTAGTTATTATGCCTATATTTGTTGGGTCACCTTTGCTTATGAATAGAAATCTATTATATACAGCAATAACAAGGGCTAAGAATTTAGTGGTATTAACAGGCTCTGTTAAGGCACTTAAATACATGATTCAAAATGATAGAAGCTTTGAGAGGTTCTCTTCATTAAAATGGAGGATGAAAGATACAGTCTCCGACGAAATTTTTAATGAACAATAAAGTATCAAATAGATGGTAATAGATTTGGAGGGGCATAAATGTCCATATTTAAAGTTTTTAAAAGTAAAAATGAATCCATAAAAGATGCACATACGGATCAAAATGTTATGAACTGGGTAAAGAAAAACAAAAAACACTTAAATGTGGTTTCTATTCCTTACAATAATTCCTTAACATTTTTAGAAATAATACTTGAACTAATTAGAGAAAATAAAAAGGTCTTGTATATAACCAATCAAGATATAAAAGATATTTCATTGTTAAAGAAAATAAGGACAATAACTTCATTTAGAAGTTATTGTTACTTTAGAGGGAATTATACTAACTTAGAAGATAAGCTTTTAATAATAACTAATTACGATAGTGCATACCTTATTAAAGATAACTTTTATTGCGTTATATATGATGATATTAGTTGTTACTCAGAATATGAATCAAAGGATATAAGAGGCCTAGTTTATAAAATTAAAGCTGAAAAGTATATAGTTGCATCCATCGAACCTATTTTAGAAGAGGGCGATGTAATAGAAGTTACGAGGAAGACAAACAACATTCCTATAATAGAACCTAGAATAATTACAACAAAAATAGATACCAATAAGGAAATACCTTATATGATATATGATTATATGAAATGGTTTGTAAAGTCTAGGAGAAAGGTTATATTATATGCACCAGATAATCAAAAGGCAGATAAAATTTATAATCAAATATTATATTTAAGAGAAGATATAAGAACAAGCATAATAAGATATAATGAATCTAATATAAATATAATAAAAAAACGATTAATGATGAGAGATGAACCTATAATAATAGTAATAGATAATATGAATACTTTTCACATGGAAGTCAATAATTTAGATATAATAGTATATTTTGCAGATGACGAAAGATACGATTATAAAAAATTAACTTATATATGTGGAAAGGTAGGTATGAAGGAAGGGTTTAGTAATTCTGAAGTGATTTTTCTTGGAAATAACCTCACTTTAGATATGGAGAAGGCTAAGTCCATAACTAGAAACTTCAATAAAATAGCATGGGAAAAAGGATTAATAAATATTTAGATAAAGAAAGTTTAAAGAAATATAACAATAATGATAATAGGTTAAAAGAAGTTATAAAGGTTAAAGTAAAATTCTTAGGTTACTTGTTAAGATATCTAATTAATTGTAGTTTATCTATTGTATTCCCAAAAGGCTCATTTTGTTTACTGTGTAAAGAGGAAAGACTACAAGATTACTATTTATGTTATGAATGTAAGAATAAAATAAAGTTAAATAAAGAATCTTTTTATATAGAAATTAAAGAGATGAAATTAGTATATTATTCAACAGCTTATTATTCTCATGAAATTCGAGATTTATTAATGCGATTTAAGTATAAAAGAGACTTTAATGTCGCACGTTTTTTTGTTTCTAATATTATGGAGGTAATAGATTACAATAAAATAGATTTTGATATTATATGTTATGTTCCAGCAAGCAAAGATGGTAAAAAAATTAGAGGTTATGATCAAAGTGAAATATTAGCATGCATAATAAAGGAGAAAAGTGGGATGCCAGTAGTTAAGTGTCTAAAAAGGGATATTAACACAAGGGAACAAAAAACTGTAAGGGTGGAAGATAGGTGGGAAAATTTAAAATCAACTTTTAAGTTTGATATTAGATATTTAAAAGAAGTTAAAAATAAAAAAATAATACTTATTGATGATGTTGTAACTACAGGCTCTACCTTATATTTTTGCTATAAAGAATTAAAAAATAATGGTGCTAAAGAAATTAATATATTGACTGTTGCAAAAAGTAGGTTATAATATATTATGAAGCTAGGTTTGTGGTTGAAAGTCGATGCCAGTCGCAGGCGAAACGATCCACGTAAGTTAGATAAAATGTCTAATGATCATGGTGCGGCTTAGAGGTTAGTCCTGCCATTTATTAAAAATGAGAGAATTAGTAGTGAGGGGTTAATTCCTAGTAGCAAAAACTCCAGCAGGCGGGTGTGGGGTCAAAGACCAGGTCAACTAGCTAGATAAAGCCTTTAGTCAAGTTTTGACTAAAGGCTTTATTTTTTTAAAAAGTTAAAGTGAAAATAAATAAGCGAGTCACATATTAATATAAAAAAATAATGAACAAAATATTTTGTTAATTAACATAATAGCCCTTGTTAAATTTCAAAAAGAGTTATAGAATAAGTATAAAGACATAAATAAAATTTGCTTTAATTAAACTTAAAATAATACAACTTAGCAGAGAGGGGCTGGAATTATGAAAATAGTAGTAATGGCAAAAAACATAGAACTTACAAAAGCATTGAAGGAAACAGTAGAAAAGAAACTCTCAAAGCTGGAAAAGTATTTTAATCCAAGTGTGGAAGCACACGCAACTTTAAGTGTACAAAAAAACAGACAAATAATTGAGGTAACAATACCGTTTAACGGAGTAATACTAAGAGGCGAAGAGTCAACAGATGATTTATATGCTTCCATTGATTTAGTAGTAGACAAATTAGAAAGACAAATTAGAAAGCAAAAAACAAAGCTACTAAGGAGAAATACTGGAGATTCTTTAAGATTTCAATCAATAATAGCCTATGAAGATAAGGGAGAGGAAGAACCAAAAGTAGTTAAAACTAAGAAATTTGCAATAAAACCAATGGGTACAGAAGAAGCTGTTTTACAAATGGAGCTTCTAGCTCATAGTTTCTTTGTATATCAAAATGCAGATACAGGCGAAGTAAATGTGATCTATAAGAGAAAAGATGGAAATTACGGTTTGATAGAGCCTGAATTTTAAAACTTTAAAATTGTAAATGAAAAATTAATGTTTTTATATAGCGGCTCTTTATAATAAGGAGCTGCTATTATTTTAAATATTTTCACTTTTAGAGCTTAGTATTGAAATGTTTACTAATTCAATGATATAATTTAATAATGAACTATTATAAGAACAGAATGGTGAGGATGAAAGTATGGGATTAATTGATAAGGTATTTGGAAGTTACAGTGAGAGAGAAGTAAAAAGAATCATTCCAATTGTAGATGACATAGAAAAGCTAGAAGAAAAAACTAAAAGCTTAAATGATGAAGAACTTAAAGAAAAGACCAATGAGTTTAAATCAAGAATTAAAAATGGTGAAAATCTAAATGATTTACTTCCAGAGGCATTTGCAGTGGTAAGAGAAGCATCTGTAAGAACCTTAGGAATGAGACATTTTAGAGAACAACTTATAGGAGGAGTAGTTCTTCATCAAGGTAGAATTTCAGAAATGAAGACAGGTGAAGGTAAGACTTTAGTTGCCACACTTCCTGCATACTTAAATGCCTTAAGTGGTGATGGGGTCCACATAATAACAGTAAATGATTATCTTGCAAATAGAGATAAAGAGTGGATGGGACAAATATTTGAATTCTTAGGGCTAAAGGTAGGCGTAATACTGCATGGTCTAAGCTCTCAACAAAGAAGAGAAGCTTATAATTCGGATATAACATATGGTACTAATAATGAGTATGGATTTGATTACTTAAGAGATAATATGGTTATATATAAAGAGGAGAAGGTTCAAAAGAAATTAAACTTTTGTATAGTAGATGAGGTGGATTCTATACTCATTGATGAAGCGAGGACACCTCTTATAATATCTGGTGAGGGAGAAAAGTCTACCGAGTTTTATAAAGTTGCTGATTATTTTGCAAAAACTTTAATAAAAGAAGAGGATTTTACTGTAGATGAGAAGACAAATTCTACAATCCTTAGTGAAGAGGGAGTTAAAAAAGCTGAAAAGTATTTTAGACTTGAAAATTATGCGGATGCTCAAAATATGGAGATACAACATCATATTACCCAAGCTTTAAAAGCTAACTATGCAATGAAACGGGATAAAGATTACATGGTTAAAGACGGAGAAGTAGTAATAGTTGATGAATTTACTGGAAGACTTATGGAAGGTAGAAGATACAGTGATGGACTTCACCAAGCTATTGAGGCTAAAGAAGGAGTTAAAGTTGAAAAAGAATCTAAAACTCTTGCTACAATAACATTCCAAAATTATTTTAGGATGTATAATAAGTTATCTGGTATGACAGGAACAGCTCAGACTGAAGAAGTAGAGTTTAGAGAAATATACGGATTAGATGTTATTGCAATACCTACTCATAGGCCAATCAAAAGATTAGATTATCCAGACACTATATTTAAAAGTGTAAAGGGTAAGTATAATGCAATAATAAAGGATATTGAAGAGTCTTATAAATTGGGACAGCCGGTTTTAGTAGGTACAGCTAGTATAGAGAAATCAGAAGTTTTATCAGCCCTTTTAAAGAAAACAGGAGTACCTCATCAAGTATTGAATGCTAAATATCATGAAAGGGAAGCTGATATAGTATCTCATGCAGGAGAAAAAGGATTAGTTACTATAGCTACCAATATGGCAGGGCGTGGTACAGATATTAAGCTAGAAGACGGTGTATCTGAAATTGGTGGACTTAAGATAATAGGTACAGAAAGACATGAATCAAGGCGTATAGATAACCAGCTTAGAGGTCGTTCAGGACGTCAGGGGGACCCTGGATCTACTAGGTTTTATCTATCACTAGAAGATGATTTGATGAGGGTTTTTGGCTCGGAAAAATTACAAGGATTAGTAGATAAAATTGGACTTGGGGAAGATGATCCAATAGAAAGCAAAATGGTTACACGAGCTATCGAAAATGCTCAAAAGAAGGTAGAGGGAAATAACTTTGATGTTAGAAAAACTCTTCTAGGATATGATGATGTTATGAATCAGCAAAGAGAAATAATTTACAGACAAAGAACTCAAGTTCTAGAAGGCGAAACCTTAAAAGAGCAGGTTCAAGATATGATAAAAGATGTTATTAATAATGCTGTAGACTCTCATCTATCAGGAGTAGAAGATACATTTAAAGAAGATGTTAAAAATCTAATTAATTTTATGGAAGATTTATATGTTCCACATCATTTTGTAAAAAGTGAAGACTTGGAATTGTTATCAAATGAAGAAATAAAAGCAAAATATTTATCTATAGCTAATAATATTTATTCAGAAAAAGAAAAAGATTTTGGACATGAAAGTATGAGAGAGATAGAAAGAGTTATTCTCTTAAGAGTAGTTGATACTAAATGGATGGATCATATTGATAATATGGATCATTTAAAACAAGGTATAGGGTTACGTGCATATAAACAACAAGATCCTACCCAAGCATATCAATTTGAAGGAAGCACCATGTTTGAAGAGATGATTTATAACATAAAACATGATACTGTAAGATATTTATTGCAAGTTCAAGCTGAAAGAGCCCCTGAAAGAGAAAAGGTTGTAAAAGAAGTTTCAACTAATTATGAGGACTCCTCAGTAAGAAAAGAACCAATAAAAAAAGAAGAAAAGATTGGACGAAATGATCCATGTAACTGTGGAAGTGGTAAAAAGTACAAGAATTGTTGTGGTAGAGAAGCTTAGTTATAGTATAGATTTGCAATTTTTAAAAAGTTGCAAATCTATATTCATTTAGGAGTACATTATTTAAAGGGAGATGAAAATATGAATTTACAATTAGAAGAACAATTATCTAAAGTTCCACAATTTAAAGAAACTTTAAAAGAAATGGGGGCTTCACTTTGACATATTAAAAATGAAGCTGGTTATTGAAGAATATGAACATAAAATGCAAAGCCCGGGATTTTGGAATGATAATATAAAAGCACAAAAAGTATCACAGGAATGTAAGGCTTTAAAAGATCAACTAGATAAGTACAATTCATTGGTACTACGATTGGAAGATATAGAAGTTTTAGGGGAATTAATTGGTGAGGAGAAAGAATCTATTATAAAAGAATTTATAGGTGATATAAAACTTTTGGAAAAGGATGTCGATAAATTCAGAATAGAAACTTTGCTTTCAGGAGAATATGATAGAAATAATGCTATATTAACTCTTCATGTAGGTGTTGGTGGTAATGACGCTCAAGATTGGACTGAGATGCTTCTTAGAATGTATACAAGATGGATTGAGAGTAAAGGATTTACAATTGAGATAATTGATTATATAAGTGGAGATGAAGCTGGAATTAAAAGTGTTACCCTTAAGGTATCTGGGGAATTTTCATATGGATATCTTAAAACTGAAAAAGGAATACATAGGTTAGTTAGAATATCTCCATATAATTCTAGTGGTAAAAGGCAGACTTCTTTTGCATCTGTAGAAGTTCTTCCAGAATTAAAAGAAGATCAAGATATTGACATTAGGCCAGAAGCTCTAAAGCTAGATACCTTTAGAGCAGGTGGTGCTGGTGGTCAGTATGTGAATAAAACAGAATCTGCGGTTAGGATAACTCATATACCAACAGGTATAGTTGTTCAATGTCAAAATGAAAGAAGTCAACATTATAATAGGGAAGTTGCACTAAAGGTTTTAAAATCAAAGCTTATAGCATTAAAAGAGAGGGCTCATAAGGAAAAGATTGAAGATTTGACTGGTGAACAAAAAGATATGGGATGGGGTAGTCAAATAAGATCTTATGTTTTCCATCCTTATAACCTAGTAAAGGATCATAGGACCTTGGTTGAAAATGGTAATGTAGATGCTGTTATGGATGGAGATATTGACTTATTTATAAATGAATATTTAAAACAAATAAGTAACGGTAAACTTAAAGAATAGATATAAACTTATATCAATAATGAGGTGGAGTAATGACAGGTAATATTGAACAAAAACTTGCAAAAGAACTTTCTATAAATGAAAGCCAAGTAATTAGTGTTGTTGAAATGATGGATGAGGGGAATACAGTTCCCTTTATCGCAAGATATAGGAAAGAAAGAACTGGTGGATTAGATGACGAAGTACTTAGAAAACTATCAGAAAGACTGATTTATATAAAAGGATTAGAGGAAAAAAAACAAACTGTTATAAGACTTATAGGTGATCAAGAAAAACTTACTGAAGAAATAAAGTTTAGCATTTTAAAATCGGAAACATTAACAGAGGTAGAAGATATATATAGGCCTTTTAAAATGAAAAAAAGAACAAGAGCTACCATGGCAGAAGAAAAGGGATTAAAATCTTTAGCGCAATTGGTGTGGAGTGGAAACTTTAAAGGTGATTTTGAATCTGAGATGGAGAAGATGATTAATTTAGAAAAAGGAATAGATTCAAAGGAAACAGCTATTAAGGGTGCTATGGATATAATAAGTGAAATGATATCTGATACAGCAGAATTTAGAAAGTGGATAAGATCATATATACAAAGGGAGGCTGTAATAGTAACTAAAGGAAGCTCAGAGGAACCTACACCCTATGAGATGTACTATGATTATAAAGAACCAATAAGAAACATTCCTCCATATAGAATACTTGCAATAAATAGAGGGGAAAAAGAAAAGGTTCTAAGTGTTAAGCTTGATTACATGGTTGATATAGTTATACAGTATTTAGAAGTAAAGTGTGCTAAGGGAAATAATATTACAGATAAATATATAAAAGAAAGCGTAAAAGACTCTTATAAGAGGCTTATCTATCCATCTATTGAAAGAGAAATAAGAGCAGAGCTTACACAAATTGCTGAAGAGAGGGCTATAGAAATATTTAAGACTAACTTAAAATCTTTAATTATGCAGCCTCCTATAAAGGATAAAGTAGTTATGGGATTTGATCCAGGTTTTAGAACGGGGTGTAAGGTAGCAGTTTTAGATAAGACAGGAAAGTTTTTAGAAAAGGCTACAGTTTATCCTACAGCACCAAGGAAAGATATAAATGGAACCATAAGTAAGTTGAAGGAGCTTGTTCTAAAAGAAAATATTGATGTCATATCTTTAGGGAATGGAACAGCTAGTAGGGAGTCAGAAGAAGTTATATCTCTTTTGATTAAAGAATTAAAAGAGGAGAATGGTAGAGAACTTTATTATGTTATAGTTTCAGAAGCTGGAGCTTCCGTATACTCAGCATCAAAGCTTGCAGCGGATGAATATCCTAGTTTAGATGTGACTATAAGAGGTGCTATATCTATTGGAAGAAGACTTCAAGATCCATTATCTGAATTAGTTAAAATAGATCCGAAGTCTATAGGTGTAGGTCAATATCAACATGATGTAGCAGGTAAAAAATTAGATGAATCTCTTAAAGGTACAGTAGAGGATGTAGTGAATAAGGTAGGTGTAGACTTAAACATGGCAACACCTTCTCTTTTATCATATATTTCAGGAATTAATGATACCATAGCACAAAATATAGTTAGTTATAGAGATGAGAAGGGGAAGTTTACGAGTAGAAAAGAACTTCTTAAAGTAAAAAGGCTCGGTCAAAAAGCCTTCGAACAATGTGCAGGATTTTTAAGGGTTATGGAGAGTAAGGAACCACTAGATAATACTTCTGTACATCCCGAATCTTATGCATCTGCAAAAAAACTTGTAGATATGTTGGGATATAATAAGGATGATTTTAAAAGTGGAAGCTTAAAAGATATAGAAGAAAAGGCTGGGGAATTTTCGCTAGAAGAATTAGCAGATAACTTAGGTATAGGTAAATTAACTTTAGTTGATATAATAAAAGAACTTAAAAAGCCAGGAAGGGACCCTAGAGAAGAACTTCCAAAACCTATGTTAAAAACAGGGGTTTTGGACATAACTCAGTTAAAGATAGGAATGTTATTAATAGGCACAGTTAGAAATGTATCTGATTTTGGTGCATTTGTTGATATTGGAGTCCATCAAGATGGTTTAGTTCATAAAAGTCAAATGGCAGATACCTTCGTAAAACATCCCTTAGATATTGTAAAAGTTGGAGATATAATAAATGTTAAAGTAATTGAAGTTGATGAAAAAAGAGGCAGAATATCTTTGACTATGAAAATGTAAATAGGACTTGTTATTTAAATAACAGTGTTATATAATAAGATTATAAAATAAAATATATTATCTTCAGGGCGGGGCGAAGTTCCCCACCGGCGGTAAAGCCCGCAAGCCTACATGGCATGATTCGGTTAGATTCCGAAGCCGACAGTATAGTCTGGATGGAAGAAGGTAAGCTATCTAAATAGGATAAATGCTTTGCCCTGGCTTTGTGTCAGGGTTTTTTTGCATTTAATCAAATAAAGTTAGCGAGGACCCCTTGAGGATACCTAATTTAAGGAGGTATTATCATGAATAAAAAGTTCAATCTAAACAAACAAATTAAAATCACATTACTTGCAGCTATGGCGTTTATACTAATGTATTTTGATTTTCCATTACCATTGTTTCCAGGGTTTTTAAAGATAGATCTAAGTGATCTACCAGCTTTAATAGGAGCCTTTGCTTTAGGACCTGTAGAAGGGATTGCAATAGAACTTTTAAAAAATATACTTCATGTGTTATTTAAGGGGACTCAGACAGCTTTAGTAGGGGAGATGGCAAACTTTATAGTAGGCTCAGTGCTAGTATTTATTTCAGGATATATGTATAAAAGAAATAAAAATAAAAGTGGTGCTATTATAGGGTTAGTATCTGGAGTTTTAGTGATGACTGCAGTAGCAGCTTTAATAAACTATTTTATACTAATACCAACCTATGCAAAGGTATTTAAATTACCTTTAGAGGCTATTATAGCCATGGGAACAAAACTTAACGGAAATATAGTAGATTTAAGATCTCTTATAATTTGGTCCATAGTACCATTTAATTTATTAAAAGGTATATTGGTATCATTAGTTACTCTTGGAGTATACAAGAATGTATCTTTACTCATTCATAAAGAAGAGGTAATTGTAAAGGATGTAAGGAAAAAGAAATATTCAAAAGAAAATGTTTAATGAATATCATATAAAATAAATTTAAATTAATATTAAAAGGCTAGCGATATGCTAACCTTTTAATATTATAATTCAGTAAATTACTAATCATATAAGAAGTTTGTAAGTTTAAAATAGATATAATAATTTAAAAGTTTCTTTTCCATAATATAAGAGCATCTTCGCCATTATCCTCATAGTACCTTTTTCGTCTTCCTTCTTCTTTGAAATCAAACTTATTATATAATGATATAGCTACAACATTTGAAGCGCGTACCTCTAAAGTCATAGAAGATATAAAGTGAGATTTACATACATCTATTAGAGCTTTTAATATTAATTCTCCAATTCCAAAACCTCTAAAGCTTGGGTGGACTGCAATATTAGTTATATGAGATTCATCAATAATTATCCAAGTACCCCCAAAGCCAATAACAATGTCATTAGATTTTGCTACAACATAATAAGAAAGGTTGTTTTCAAGCTCGGTTAAAAAGGACTCCCTACTCCATGAGATAGGAAAACTTAAAAAGCTAATAGCTAAGACGTCGTCTATATCTTCATAGGTCATAGGGGAAATGTTTATATTATTCATGATTTAAAAGCAACTGTTTTTCATCATATTCTCTTTCAGCTTGAGATTTTCTAAGATAAACAGGAGCAGAATTATTTATATCATCATTTTCACCATTGCGTAATTTATTAATACCTATAATACCTAATGAAGCTGCTCTTATATAACTTAGATCAGAAGGTGAAAATTTAACTTTAGGTAGTTGTGATATTAATTTATCTTTGTGTAAACTTATAGCATCTCCAACAAAACAAACTTCTTTACTGTAAGTTTTTAAGTTAATTATTAATTCATCTATAGATAAACAAGTATAGTCCATGATTTGAATAAGGCTACCATTTTCATAGGTATAAAGGCTAGTATAAACATTATCTCTAAGGGCATCCATAATTGGACATATAATACCAGGAAATCCATATATGTTACGAGCTAATGCATCTAGTGAAGATACTGAAATAAAAGGTTTGTTTGATGAAAAACTTAAACCTTTTATAGTTGCCATTCCAATTCTAAGACCTGTAAAAGAACCGGGCCCCTTTGATATAACAAATCCATCTATTTCAGATATATCTAAAGAAATACTGTTTAATAAAGTATCTATCATGGTTAGTAGTAACACTGAATGCTGTTTTTTATAATTGAAATTTATTTCTCCAAGTAATCTATTATCCTCTAAAATTGCAACACTTGCTGTTGAGCTAGATGAATCTACGCTAAGTACCTTCATATTTTAATCTCCTTTATATAATCATATCTGTATCCATTAGATATAATTTCAATATTTCTTACGTTTTCATCTAAATTATTAAGTTTAGATAATACTATTCTCAAATGTTCCTTTGGAATAAGACTTTCTATATAATCAGCCCACTCGATAATGCTTACTGCATTATCAAAGATGTACTCATCAAAGCCTAGCTCATAAATTTCATCAGGATCATTGACCCTATATACATCAAAATGATATAGCTTTAATCTTCCACTATCATACTCATTTACAATGGTAAAGGTAGGACTAGTAATGTGCTCATTAACTCCTAATCCCTTAGCTATACCCTTAGAAATGTGGGTTTTTCCAACGCCTAAATCACCTATTACACATATAATGTCGCCAGAACTACAAAGTTTACCAATTTGCTCTCCTATATTTAAAGTTTCCTCTACATTATTTACAATAAAATTCATAAAAATGGTGATATAATCACCGTCACCTCCTAAAAGCAAAATTAAACATATATGAATATTTTATATCAAAAGGCATGAAAAAGAAAGAGGTGTAATATCTATAGGATATATTATATAAATAGTAGGAAAATTTAATATCTATATATATAGTGTACATTACTACATTATATAAAGAGATAAAATGATTTTGTATCTTTATACAATAAGTTAACGTATAATTAGTATGTATAAAAAATTATATAAATTATAACATTAATAAAAGAAATATATAAGTTTGTTTATATATTTTTAAAAAACTACATATTCTGAGGTGAAAGATTGATGAAAAAGTTCATATATGGAATAATTACTATTAATGTAATAGTAATAGTAATCTTTGCTGCTACTTATAGATTTGGAATAGTTAAAAGTTCAGCAATTGTTAGAGAAAAAGAAAGTAGCGAAAAGTATTTAAATATTGTTGTTACAAGCAAACCCCTTTATTATGTTGTAAAAGATATAGCAGGGGATAAACATAATGTTGAATACATGTTTAAAACTGAAAAAGACATATGGGAATATAAGTATACAGAAGACTCAATAAATAATATAGAGAAAAAAGATTTGTTTTTTTATAATGGAGCTAATTTAGAGCCTTGGATTGATTCATTCACAGCTAAATTGAAAAAAGATAAATTATCAACAATAAATGTTTCAAGAGGGGTAAAACTAAATTTACTTGATAATCCTAGAAAATATGGTGATAAAGAAATAAAAGAAAATCCTTATTATTTGTTAGGTATAGAAGAATATAAAATAGCATTATCTAATATAAAAAATTCAATAGAAGAAAAGGATCCTGTTAATAGACAATTTTATGAAAAGAATTATGAAAAGAAATTAAAAGAAATTTATATAGCGGAAGAAGAAATGAAAGTGTCAATTAGTAAATTGAATCATTATTCACTAATTTTGAGCAAGGATGAATTTGATTATGGTTTAAATTCCTTTAATTTAACTAATATTAGATTAAAAGAATTTGATAAAGATATTTCAAATAAGATACTAAAGAATCAAAAAGCTATAATTATTTTAGAAAAAGATGAATCGTTAAATGAAGATATTCAATATACAATGAAAGATAATAATTCTCAAGTAATTTATCTGGAAAAATATAATGGAGACAAAGATTATATAAATATAATAAAAGATAATATGGAAATCATTAAAGAAATTAAAGAAATTAAAGAAATTAAAGAAATTAAGTAATATATTTCAGATATAAATGATTTGAAGAAATAGTTTGAATTTACAGAATGTTTTAATGTATAATAACTATATATTACTAATTCTTAGATTTTATGATAATTCACTTAAAAGGAGATGGGAAAATGTTAGTAAAAAATATAATGTTAGCTAAAGAAAAGCTTATTACAGTGAGTCCAAAAATTACAATTGGCCAGGCTCTCGAAATTATGAGTGAAAATAAATTTTTATCTTTACCAGTAGTAGAAGGGGATAAGTTCTATGGGGCAATATCAAAGGATAGAATTTATGAATTTTATTATGAAAAATGCGAAGATAAACAATGCTTTTTGTCTGATTTTAATGTAGAAGTGGTTATGAGAAAAGATATACCAACAATATCACCTGTTGAGGAGATGGAAAAAGCAGTATACTTTTTAGAAATAATGAACATATCCTTTGTTGCTGTTATAAATGATAAAGGATACTTTGAGGGTATATTAACTCATCATGCAGTATTTGAGCAGTTTACATTACTGTTTGGGTTAAATAAGGGACAAAGATTAGCTGTTATGGCTTATGATGTTCCAGGACAAATTTCAAAACTTTCAAATGTACTTTCAGAGAATAATGCAGATATAATAAGCTTTGTAGTTGTAGATCCAAAAAGCGTTATAGATGTTATGGAAATCGTTGTAAGAATGAGAACAGACAATTTTGAGCTTATAGAAGAAAAAGTGAAAGACTTAGGCTTCAAAATAATATAACTATAAATTAAAAAGCCATCAGTAAATTCTGATGGCTTTTTAATTGTATATAAAACAATTATTTTGTCAACAAATGAAACCTTCATTCATAATATATAATATGAAACATTAATTGTACTTAAGGAGTAATAATAATTATAAATAAGTGCATTTATTTGATTCGTAATTATTATATATTCCTTGAAATATATAAAGGGAGAATATATGTATGAAGAATGAAGAGATAATAAGGCAGCTTTGTAATGATCCTGAAGGAATACGTTATATAGAAAACTTGATAATAAATCAGAATATATCAATAAGAAGCAATGGATGTAACAATGGATGTCACAAATGTAATTGTCAAAATAATTGTAATGATGATTTTGATATTTGGATTATATTGCTACTACTATTTTGTGGGTGTGGGTGTGGATTCTTCTTATAGTTGCCTTAGAATAAAGTAACTATAAGATATTTAGAGCTACAGATTAATATTAATAAGCAGTGTAAAATGCAGAATTAATATGAATATAAATAATAATAAAAAAGCTTATGAACATAAATGTTCATAAGCTTTTTGTTATGGCAGGGGTAGTAGGGCTCGAACCTACGACCAACGGTTTTGGAGACCGCTACTCTACCAATTGAGCTATACCCCTAAGCGACAATTAGAATTATACCGCATATTAAGAGATAATGCAATAGCTTTTTAATAAAAGATACGAATTATTTTTATTAAGTCTTAACTTATTATATTAAGTCTTAATTTATTATATGTGGTTACAAAACTAAACAGTATTAAATATCAAAATCTTTAATGATATAATTATAATAAAAAACATAATATAGATATAGGAGTTGTGATATGGAAAAGATAATATTTCACATAGATGTTAATTCAGCTTATTTATCTTGGAGTGCAGCAGATAAACTTAAAAATGGGGAAAAGTTAGATATAAGGCTTGTACCCTCTGTAATAGGAGGAGATGAAAACAGTAGAAGAGGAGTTGTTTTAGCTAAGTCTGATAAAGCAAAACATTTTGGGATAATTACAGGTGAAAGTTTATATTCAGCTAGAAAAAAGTGCAATAATTTAATTGTAATTCCTCCTAATTTTAAAATTTATGAAGAATCCAGTAAGAATATGTTTGAATTCTTGCAAAATTATACTCCTTATATACAAAAGTATTCTATAGATGAATGTTTTTTAGATATGGGAATTAATAAAAGACAAGATGCTTTAAAATTAGCTGAAATGATAAGAAAGGAAATAAAAGAAAAATTTAATTTTACAGTAAGTATTGGTGTAGCTACAAATAAGTTATTAGCAAAGATGGCATCTGAATTAAAAAAGCCTGATAAGGTTAATACAATATTTAAAGAAGAAATAGAAATGAAGTTATGGCACCTTCCTGTAGAAGAATTATTTATGGTGGGTAAAAGTGCAAAAAGAATCTTGAATTTAATGTACATATATACTATAGGTGAGCTTGCCAATAGTGATAAAGATTTAATTAAAGATAGATTAAAAGGTATGGGAGAACTTATATGGAACTATGCAAATGGAATAGATTTTAGCAAAGTAGAATATGATAAAGAAGATATTAAAAATATTAGTAATGAGATTACATTATCTACGGATTTATTGCGTAGAGAAAAAGCTCATAATGTAATTTTAGAATTAGCAGACAAGGTATCCTATAGATTAAGAAAAAATAAAAAATACTGTTATTCCATAAGCGTAAATATAAAAACAAATGAATTTAAAAGCTATTCTCACCAAAGGAAGATGTTAAATTCAACTAATTCAACAAAAGTAATATGTAAGGTAGCAATAGAACTATTTAATAGGTGTTGGAAGGGAGAACCAATTAGACTTTTGGGTATAAGTTTAAGTAATTTGACAGATACTTATACAGAACAACTTAGTTTGATTTCATTAAAAGATGGTAACGAAAAAGGTTCTAAAAGCAATGTTGATTCAATTTTAGATCATATGAGAGAAAAATATGGTAAAATATAGGATCGTCAATCTGGATTTATAAAAAATATGCAGGAATATGTCAAACGAAATATATTCAAACATATTGATTATAGTGATATAATTTAAAGAAATATCGAAAATTCAGAATTGGGTGTGAATATAACCATATGTATATAAGTTTATAGATATAATTATTAAGAGGTAATGATATGAAGCATAATTTAAGATATGTTATATTTTTAATTTCGATATATATAATAAGTACTATATTAGGTATCTACTTGTTTTCTTATAAATCAAACAAAGTAGAGCAAACAGATAGTGTAGTAGAAAATAATGAGGTTAGATCTAAAGAGGCTAAAGTTATAGATGAATCATATGAAAAAGAAAAATTAAATAGTGAAAAAGATACAATTTCAGATCATCATAAAATTGCATATTTAACTTTTGATGATGGTCCAAGTAGCAATATAACACCTAAGATTTTAGATATATTAGAAGAAAATCATATTAATGCTACATTTTTCATAACAGGAGAAAGAGCAAAAAACAATAAAGACATAATTAAAGATATAAGATTAAAAAAACATTCAATAGGCAATCATTCGTATACTCATGATTTTAATATAGTTTATTCATCAAAAGAAAACTTTAAAAGTGAAGTGGAAAGTACAGAGAGAGTTTTAAAAGGTATTTTGGGTGAGGATTATAAAAGTGACCTTTTTAGATTTCCAGGAGGGTCCTTTGAAAGTTATAAAGATGAGTATAAAGATATATTAAAAGATATGAATATGAAATATATAGATTGGAATGCTCTAAATGGTGATTCTGAATATAAAAATGTACCAGTCGAAGCGCAGCTCCAAAAAATTAAGGAGACTGTTTTAAATAAAGATAGGGTAATAATACTTTTACATGACTCATCATCTAAAGATACTACTGTAGATGCACTACCAGATATTATTAAATACTTAAAGGAACAAGATTTCAAATTTATGATTCTTTAGGGTTTAACTCGGATCAATATCATCTTTAATAAATGTGGTATTGATTTAATTATAACTTGAAGGTTAGTGTATGCATACTAATGATAAAAACTATATTTATTTATAGTTATTATAAAATCTATTTTATAAGAGGGGGACGATTTAGTGAAAAAAGAGTTTAGAAAGAGCATGTCGAAATTTTTAACCATTGCATTTTCATTATCATTAGTTTTTAGTAGTTCCAGTAAAGTAGGGGCACAGACTCAAGAAAATATGGCTTTGAGTAGGGAAAAGATAGCAAGTATGCAAAGCCAACTAAGAGAACTTGAAGCTGAGGATAAAAGGAAGATAGAATTACATGAAGAAGACCCCGAGGAAGTTATAAGAATTATAGTAGAACTAGATGAAAAGCCTGCAGCTGAGAGAATGCCACAAGGTATTGCTGCATCAAGCGAGGTTATTAATGAAGTAAAAGAGTCTCAAAAAGAAACTAAAGATGAAGCAGAAAAGCTTGAGGGGGCAGAACTAAGACATAGTTATGGAAATCTTGTTAATGGATTTAGTATGGATGTTAAACGTAAAGAAGTAGAAGAATTAAAAGAATTAGATGGTGTAAAGAGTGTAAAAGAAGCAAATCGTTATGAACCACAAATAAATTATGCTAAGGGGTTAACACAGGCTTTTGATGCATGGACAAAATATAACATAAAAGGGCAAGGCATGTTGGTGTCGATAATTGATACAGGAATTGATAATACTCATAAAGATTTAAAGAATCCAAAAGATAGTTCTAAATTAAAATTAAACAAAAAAAAGGCAGAAGAAATAAAAAATAATAATATATTAAAGGCTGAAAAAGGTACTGAGACGTATTTCAGTGAAAAGATACCTTTTGGATATAATTACGCAGATAAAGACAGTAATATAATAGATGAAAGATCCGATGGGGGCCATGGTATGCATGTGGCTGGAATTGTAGGTGCAGATGGTAACGAAGCAGAGATAAAACTTGGACAAGCAGTTCAAGGAGTTGCACCTGAGACACAATTACTTGCCATGAAAGCTTTCTCTAATGGACCTGGAGGTAAATATGCATTTAGTGATGATATAGTTGCGGCCATAGAAGATTCAGCTACATTGGGAGCTGATGTAATTAACATGAGTTTAGGGTCTGTATCAGGGTTCCAAGATGATGATGATGCAGAGCAAAGGGCTATAAAAAATGCTACAGAAAAAGGGGTAATGGTAGTCGTTTCAGCTGGTAACTCTAGTTACTCTACAGCACCACATAGAGATAAAAATATGAAAGATATATCTACAGTTGGTGCACCAGCTTTAGCAAAAGATGCATTAATGGTTGCAAACTTTCAAAATCAAAATCTTACATCTTATGCTACATCATTTTTAGATTCAAATGGAAAAGAATTTTCAAAAACAGCTTATAGTGAGCATACTTTTAAATTTGAAAGTAATAAGGAGTTAAGTCTTGTAAGTTGTGGAGTTGGAAAACCAGAAGATTTTCTAGGAAAAGAATTAAAAGATAAAGTTGCACTGATAGAAAGAGGAGGTTTAGACTTTACAAAAAAGATAATTAATGCTCAAAAGGCAGGAGCATGTGGAGTAGTAATGTTTAATACTAGTGCGGGTGGAGAGGCTTTAATTAATATGGCTACTGAAGGAAGTATAACTATACCTGCCATATTTGTTGGGAATAAAGCAGGAGCAGAAGCAACTAAAAGATTGAATAATAAAGAAGATGTTAAATTTAAATTCACAGGAGATACAATAAGTGGAGAAAATCCTAATACAGGAGACTACGATGATAGTACATCTTGGGGTACAGCTCCAAACTTAGATTTTAAACCTCAAATCGCTGGACCAGGAGGAAATATATTTTCCACAGTTAATAACAATAGATATGAAACCATGAGTGGTACATCAATGTCAGCACCACATGTATCAGGAGGTATGGCATTAATATTAGAAGCTATAAAAGAATATAATAAAGAACTTAAAGGAAGAGAATTGGTAGATTATTCAAAGAATGTTGCTATGAACACATCAGTAGTTAAAAATGATAAGAGTGGAGTTCCTTTTTCACCAAGAAGACAAGGATCAGGATTAATTCAAATATCAGATGCTATAAAAAATAAAGTTACTGCTACCTATAATGGAGTTGGGTCAGTAGCATTAAAAGAGATACAAGGCAAAAGTGTTAGTTTTAATATTGATTTAAATAATCATGGTGATAAGGATGTTACTTATTCTTTAGATAAGATAGGTGGAGTGTTATCTCAAGAAGATAAGGATACTAATGGAGAAATGGCTAGAGATATAATACTTTCAAAAGATGATGCAGATATAACCTTTGATAAAAAAGAGGTTACAGTTAAAGCAAATGGTACTGAAAAGGTTAATGTAACTATAAGTATAGGTGATAATCTAAGTACAGAAAGATTTTTGGAAGGGTATTTACAATTAAAACCAAGTGATGTAGAACAATCTTCATTAGTTGTACCTTACATGGGATACTATGGAGATTGGGCTAAAGAGAGAATCATAAATTACGGAGACTGGGAAGAATCAGACAGTTTAATGTCAAAAATAGATAAGTCGGCTCTAAAAGGTCTTATGGCTACCTATAAAGGTGGTAAGGTGAATATATTAGGTGAGGATCCAGAGGACTTCGCAATATCCCCTAATGGTGATAATTACTGTGAAGAAGTTATACCATATTTATATTTCCTTAGAAATGCAAAGAAAGTTGTAAGTGAAATAGAAGATGAAAAGGGAAATGTAGTAGTTAAAGCAGGGGAGATGGATCACGTAAGGAAACAAGTTTATAATGCTCCTAATAACTCAGGTAAATCACCGTCACTTAGAAATGATTTATCTTGGAATGGAATGGTCTATAACAAATCTAAAGGTGAGAATGAGGTTGCTAAAGAGGGTATATATAAATTATCAATAAAGTCCTATGTAGATTTAGATAATAAAGAACCACAAAAGTTTGAAGTGCCAATTAAAGTTGATATAACAGCACCGGAAATTAAAGTTATATCATATGAAATAGAGGGAGAAGACTTAGTGATTAAATGGAATGCAAAAGATAACTTAGCAGGTATTTTAAATAGCGCTATATTTATAGGTGATGATATTAAAAAAGATTCTAAGATAATTGATGAAGGTAAAGACTTGTATTCTGTAAAACTTAATGCTAAGGAAGTTAAAGATAAACAAGTATCTATAGTAGTTATGGATAAAGCTTATAATCTAGCAGCTGTTGATGCAGTTGTAGAGAAAATAGAAGAATCTATAATAGAATTTAATGATAAGGACTTTACAGGTGGCAGTATGGATGCATCAGAAAAGTCATTGAATAAAGAAGGTATGTTAGAAATAAGTGGTAAAGTATCATATCCAGTTAAATCCTTTAAAATTGACGATAAAGATGTAGAGGTAAATAAAGACTTAACATTTAACTTCTTAATGGATAGTAAGGAGCTTAAACAAGGAATAAATTATATACACGTTTATGCAAAAGGGATGGATGGAAACTTAGCTAAAGTTAAACAATCAGATGGATCAGCAACACCTGCAAGTAATTATGCAGTGAAAATATACTTTGATTCAGAGGCCCCAATAGTTAATTTAACATCACCTTTTAGTGATGGAAAAGGAAACATTTTCATTAACTCAGAAGAACTTACATTAAAAGGAATTGTTTCTGATAGTGGAATGGGTTATAAGTTTTATATTAATGAAGAAATTCAAAAACAAGTACAAGCTGAAGTAAACTATGGTTATGAATATACAGCTTACGAGTTTAATAAGAAGGTTCAAGTAGAAAATGGCGATATAATGACATTAAAGGCCGTGGATTTATCTGGACATACTACTATTGTTAAATATAAAGTTAATATAGACAAAGAAAAGCCTGTAATAACTATAGATGGAGTAGAAAATGGAAGAGCATATAATGAAAATATTAAAGCAGAAATAAAAATGAATAAAGAAGGAACTATAAAATCAACACTGAATGGAAAAGAATATAATAACGAAGAAATATCACAAGAAGGAAACTATGAATTAATAGTTACAGCTACTGATAATTCTGGGAATGAAGTTGAATCTATAATTAAGTTCTCCATAGATAAAACAGCACCAGTTATAGAGGTTAAAGGTGTTGAGGATGGTAAGACTTACAATATGTCTGTTATGCCTAAGATAACATCAGATGATAAAGATGCAACAATTAAATATGTCTTAGATGGTAAGGAATATGATGGAATAGAACCAATACACAGTAATGGTGAGCATAAGTTAGAAATAGAAGTAAAAGATTTAGCAGGAAATATATCTAAGAGTAGCGTGAAATTTGAAATAGGTACTATTATTAATAAAGGTGATGATCAAGTTTTAGTTATTCAAGATAGATTACAGTATTCAGATGGAAATGTAGTCGAATTTATACTAAAGGATACAAGTACAATATCAAAAGAAGTCTTTGAAGCTGTAAAGGGTGGAGACAAGGTAATGGTATTTAAATTGGACGCTAAAGATGCTAAAATTAAATGGCAATTTGATACAAAGGATATTGCATCTATAGACAAAGATTTAGATATAAGTTTAAATGAAATTAGCCCTAATAAAGATTCTATATTTGCACTAGATGAAAAAGCTCAAATTATATCATTTAAGCACAATGGAAAGTTACCTTGCTTAACAAAGGTGACAATGATTATAGATAAAGAAAAAGTAGATTTAACAAAAGATGTGTATGCTTATTATTTCAATGAAACTACAAATAAAGCAGAACTACATGCGGAAGATTTAAAAGCATTTAACAAAGATAATGAAGGTTATCTAGAATTAAACTTAGAACATTGTAGCGACTACTTCTTATCAAATTTAGATTCAAAAACTATTATTAAGACAGAAGTAGAAAAAGACAAAGACAATGATAAGGACAAAGATAAAGACAAAGACAAAGACAAAGATATAGATATAGATAAAGACAAAGATATAGATAAAGACAAAGATAAGGATATAGGAGGTACCAACAATAATAATACGCCTAAAGAAAATAAAGGTGATTCTAAAGAAAATAAAAATTCAAAATCTAAACTTGTAAAAACAGGTTCAATGGTTAATACAAGTTCAATGATGTCTTTTGGAACTTTATTATGTGGACTTGGATATGTTATGAGTAAAAAAGGAAAAAAGAATAAATAAGAATAGTACATTATTTTCATTGATGTAACATTCTTGAATTGGTTTTTTAGAATTTAAGTATCTTTAAAATTAAATATTACAATAAAAAAAGAAGCTATGCATACTTGTAGCTTCTTTTTTTATTAGTTTTAACACTGTTACATAGTAATATTCACCATGTATTTTAATATATTAATGTACTATAAAATATAGAAAATATATGGATTGAAATGGTTAATTGTGAGCCTTAGAGAAAAACATAGAAGAATTTGTCGTGTGAAATATTTGGAAAGTTGATGATTAAAATGATATGATGTAAATAGAGATGGAACATTCCGAATTATCTGTTAATGGATGAATAACAAACTGTTAATGTTAAGAACTACTTAATACTAACGTATACAAATGATTTAAGTAATATTAATCAAATTATATGAATAATAATTATAAAAGGGGGTCACACTAGCGAGGTTTAAATCACTATTTAAATTTAAACTTTTTTTAAAATTTGTATAATCATCTAATAAATATATAAGTTAGAAAGGAAATAGAGAATGGAAAGTGAAAAGATATTAGAAATAAAGGATTTGCATACGGGATTTCGATTTAAAGACAAGTACTTTGATGCAGTAGATGGTGTTTCTTTAACCTTAAACAGAAACGAATTATTAGCAATAGTTGGAGAGTCAGGTTGTGGGAAGAGTACTATTGCTAACTCTATAGTAGGGTTACATAATAGTAGCTTTACTAAGGTAAGTGGGGAAATAATTTATAAAGGGGAAGATATAATAAACTACTCAGAAGAAAAGTTTAATAACATTAGAGGCAAAGAAATCGGTTTTATTTTCCAAGATCCATTAGCATCTTTAAATCCACTACATAAAATTGGAAAGCAAATAGAAGAATCTCTTATATATCATACTGATTTAAATAAAAGACAAAGGCGAGAAAGAATGTTAGATTTATTAAATCAAGTAGGCATTGTAAAACCCGAAAAAACTGCTGAGCAGTTTCCACATGAATTATCAGGGGGAATGAGACAAAGGGTTCTAATAGCTATTGCACTTTCTTGCAAACCTAATATTATAATAGCAGATGAGCCAACTACTGCACTAGATGTTACTATACAAGCTCAGATACTAGACTTGCTTTCAGAACTTCAAAAAGAGATTAATGCAGGAATTATACTTATAACACATGACTTAGGGGTAGTTGCACAAAATGCAGATAGGGTTGCTGTTATGTATGCAGGACAAATTGTAGAGCTAGCTGATGCAAAAGAGCTTTTTAATAATCCACTGCATCCTTATACAAAATCATTACTAAACTCTATACCTAATGCTGAATTAGTTGGGCAAGAATTGCATGTAATAAAAGGTATGGTACCGTCTTTAGAAAACTTGCCAAGAAAGGGTTGTAGATTTAAAGAACGAATTCCATGGATATCAGATTCAGAACATGAAGAGGATTCAATCCTTCATGAGGTTTCAAAAGGTCACTTTGTAAGGTGTACATGCTGGAAGAATTTTTATTTTGAAGATGAAGTGGGGTGCTAAAATGGAATTTTTGAAAATAGATGATTTAAAAGTTCACTTTCCTATTCGTGGAGGAGTACTTAATACCATAAAAGATTATACTCGTGCTGTAGATGGTGTATCACTTTCACTTGAAAAGGGAAAGACATATGGACTTATAGGGGAGTCAGGGTCAGGCAAAACAACTATTGGGAAAGCTATTGTAGGATTAGAAGATTCAACAGAAGGCAAAATCTTATATAACAACCAAATAGTAAATACAAAAAGGTTAAGAAAAAAGGCTGGGTACAATAAGGATGTACAAATGATATTTCAAGATGTTTTATCTAGTCTTGATCCTAAAAAAAGAATTATAGATATAATAGCAGAACCTATTCGTAATTATGAAAAGTTAAGTAAAAAAGAAGAATTAGAAAAAGTATTAAAATTATTAAATATAGTAGGAATGCCAAAAGATTCTTTGTATAAATATCCTTATGAATTTTCAGGGGGGCAGCGTCAAAGAATAGGTGTGGCTAGAGCTGTATCTTTAAATCCAAAACTTATTGTAGCGGATGAACCTGTATCGGCCCTTGATTTGTCAATACAAGCTCAAGTATTAAACTTTTTAAAAGAGGTGCAAAGAGATTTTAATTTAAGTTACCTTTTTATATCCCATGATTTAGGTGTAGTTAAACATATGTGTGATTATATTTATATCATGCATAGAGGAAGATTTGTAGAGACTGGTACAAGGGAAGATATATATAACAATCCTCAGCATATTTATACAAAAAGATTAATAGCTGCTATACCACAAATTTCTGTAGCGGATAGAGTAAAGAGTAGACAAGAAAGAATTATGGTGGAAGAGGAATATAACAAAAGAGAAAAGCTGTTCTATGATGAAAATGGCAGAGCATTTGATTTAATTCAAATTTCTAAAACCCACTATGTGTCAGTAAGAGAAAAGGGGGATCTATAAGATGTGGAAAACCGTATTGCGTAGAGTGTTATTAATGATACCTCAACTTTTAATATTAAGTGTAATTGTTTTTGGGTTTGGTAAGATGATGCCTGGAGATCCTTTTACAGGATTAATAAGCCCAGAGACGGATCCTTTGGTAATTGAAGAATTAAAGGAAAGGGCGGGGCTAAACAAGCCTATACCTGTTCAATATAAAAACTGGATGGTTAAGATGCTTAGAGATGGTGATTTTGGAAGATCTTACACCCAAAAGGTACCAGTTTCTTCACTTATAGGTGAAAGAGCAAAAAATACCTTATGGCTATCTTTACTAACATTGATCTTAACTTACTTAATAGCAATTCCACTTGGGATTTATGCGGGAAGATATGAAGGTTCAAGGTTTGATAAAGCTGTCATAATGTATAATTTTATAAGTTATGCAATACCTACATTTGTAATAGGTCTTGTGTTTCTTTTAATATTTGGATATAAATTAGGATGGTTTCCTACTGAAGGCTCTGTAGGCATTGGACTACAAAAAGGAACATTTGCATATTTTAAAAGTAAGCTACATTACATGATTTTACCTGCAGTTTCAGCGGCTATAGTAAGGACAACTGGAACCATACAATATTTAAGAAATGAAGTAATTGATGCTAAAGGTCAAGATTATGTAAAAACAGCTAGAAGTAAGGGAGTTCCTATAAATAAGGTTTATTCTCAACATATATTTAGAAATTCATTACTACCTGTAGCAGCATTTTTCGGATTTACCATTATGGGACTTTTAAGTGGGTCTGTATTTATTGAAACTATTTTTAGCTATTCAGGCATGGGTGAATTATTTATTACATCAATAAATAGTAGAGATTACTCAGTTATGAATGCCTTGGTTTTATTATTTGGATTTTTAACATTAATGGGTAGTTTATTGTCTGATATAATTATGACAATTGTTGACCCTAGAATAAGAATAGATTAGGAGGGATCAAATATGAGTAAACAAGACATTGAAGCCAAGGATATTGCCTCCGAAATAGAACTAAAAGCTATTGCTAAAGAAGCTGATGAAAAAGAATTAAAATCAGTTAGTGAAGTGCCATCTTTTTGGAAGGTACTTAAAAGGGAATTTAAGGTAGATAAGATAGCAACGACATGTCTTATTATTTTGGTTATAATAATGGCTACAGTATTAATAGGATCTTTAGTTATAGACCAAAATGAAATTATGAAAATAAATTTAAGGAATAGATATAAAGCGCCAGGAGCAGAATTTATTTTAGGAACAGATATAGGCGGAAGATCCATTGCAGGTCAACTGTTAATTGGAGGAAGAAATTCTATTTTAATAGGATTTGCAGTTACTGTAATAACATCTGTAATTGGTATAATTGTTGGGCTAATTGTAGGTTACCATGGCGGAATGGTAGATAATATAATAATGAGGATATGTGATTTCATCTCTGTTCTACCTACAACATTACTCATAATTACATTTGTAGTGGTAATTCCAAAGTATACCATGTGGCATTTTATATTTATAATGAGTGTATTTTATTGGGTTGGTATTACGAGATTGGTAAGAAGTAAAGCTTTATCAGAAGGTAGAAGAGACTATGTAAATGCATCGAAGATAATGGGAACAAGTAACTTAAAGATTATGTACGGTGGTATTTTACCTAATATTAGTTCCATTATAATTGTAGATTTAATTTTAAGCTTTGCTGGCAATATTGGAATTGAAACTGGATTATCATTTTTAGGATTCGGTTTACCTCCGTCAACACCTTCGCTAGGAACATTGGTATCTTATGCGAGAACTCCGGGGGCTATGTCAAATAAGATATGGTTATGGTTACCCGCATCTTTATTAATATTAGTAATGATGCTGTGTATAAATTATGTCGGTCAAGCTTTTAGAAGAGCTTCTGACGCAAAACAAAGATTAGGATAGAATAAAGGGGGAGTAGTAAAATGAAAAAAAGTTTAAAGCTTATGGTCCCATTACTATTAGCATCAACACTTTTATTAGCAGCCTGCAACAAGAAGTCTGCTGATGGAGGTGGAGCTACTGCAGGTGGAGAGAAGGAAAACGCACTATTAAAAATAGAACTTCCTCATCCAGATGTACTTCAAAAGGAAGGGAAAACAGTTGGAGGAACCCTTAACGTTGCTTTAGTTACAAGCACACCTTTTGAGGGTATTTTCAATACCTTCTTATACTCAAATAAGTCAGATTCTGACATAATGTCACCAATGCTTGGATCATTTACAAAAGCTGGAGAAAATTATGAAATTGTTGATGGTGGATATTGTGACGTTAAATTTGACAAAGAAGCTAAAAAGGCGACTTATAAAATTAATAAAGACTTGACTTGGAGCGATGGAGTTCCAGTAACATCAGATGATTTAATCTTTGTATATGAATCTGTTGCAAACAAAGATTACGAAGGAATAAGATTTGATTCAGATTATAGAAATGTTGTAGGTATTGAAGAATATAATAAGGGAACTGCAGAAACCATATCAGGACTTAATAAAATCGACGATAAAACATTAGAAGTATCTTTTAAGAAATATTATCCAGGAATACTATGGGGTGCAGGATTAACATTTAATGCTGAGCCAAAGCATTATTTAGGAGATATTCCAATAAAGGAAATGGAAAGTCATGATAAAGTTAGAGTAAAGCCATTATCTTGTGGACCATTTGTGGTTTCTAACATTGTTCCAGGAGAATCTGTTGAATATATACCTAACCCACATTGGTTTGGAGAAAAACCTAAAGTAGATAAAATTGTTTATAAAAGAACAAGCCCAGATACAATAGTAGAAGCATTAAAAGCTGGAACTTTTGATGTTGTTGATGGTATTACTGTAGATAGCTATAAAGAGTACAAAGATTTAAGTAATATTGAATTACTATCTTCAGTAGATAGATCTTATGGATATGTAGGATTTAAATTAGGAAAGTGGGATGGTGAAGCTAAAGAAGTAAAAACTGATACTACTAAAAAAATGTCAGATGTTAAATTAAGACAGGCCATTGCTTATGCTATGGACAATAAAGAAGTATGTGAAGTGTTCTACAATGGTTTAAGACTACCTGCTAACTCTGTAATGGATCCAGCACATGCTACTTTTTGGAATTCAAAGTTACCTGGATATAATTACGATCCAGAAAAAGCAAAGAAAATGCTTGATGATGCTGGATATAAAGATGTAGATAATGATGGAATGAGAGAAGATACAAAGGGAAATAAGCTAAAAATTAATTTCCTTTCAATGTCAGGTGGAGAGGTTGCTGAACCATTAGCTCAATTCTATGTTCAAGGTTGGAGAGATATAGGGCTTGATGTAAATCTTCAAAATGGTAGATTAGTAGATATGAACGCATTTTATGATATGGTTCAAAATGATAATGAAGAAATAGATATGTATATGGGCGGATGGGGTACAGGATCTAATCCAGATCCATCAGGATTATATGGAAGGCAAGCTCAAATGAACTATACAAGATTTGCAACTGAAGAAAATGATAAATTACTAGATGCTATTGCTTCAGAAGATGCATTTTCAAAAGATGGGATTAATCAAGAATATTTAGTTAAGGCTTATCATGACTGGCAACAATATATTCATGATCAAGTTCCAGTTGCACCTACTAACTTTAGGTATGGAATAACAGCAACAAATAAGAGAGTTAATAGCTGGGATTTAAGGACAGTTAGTGACTGGGGTTGGGAGAAAGTTGGATTATTATCCGATGCTCCTGAAAAGGCAAAATAGTAAAAGGTTAGCTTAAAGATACAAAGTATTATTTAAAAAAGGCTGTCTCGAAATAAAAAATTGAGGCAGCCTTTTTAGTGTTAAAAATAAAAACTGGTCTGAAGAACTTACTTTTTAAATATACAGTTTATAAAAGTATACATATTTAAGTTGAATAATTACGTATATTTTGATAAAATTAAAACATTAGAGAACTAAGGTTCGATGGGAGGGTTTTGATTTTGAAGGATATAAAAATATTGCACTGCAGTGATTTGCATTTTGATACACCTTTTAGTGAGTTAGATAAAGATTTTGCAGAAAAAAGACGTGAGGACCTAAGGGAGACATTTGGAAATATAGTTAACTTAGCGAAAAAAGAAAATGTAGATATACTCTTAATATGTGGAGATTTATTTGATAATCAAAGAGTTATGAGAACTACCTTAGATTATATAAGAACAAAACTAGAAGATATACCAGAGATCAGAGTGTTTATAGCTCCTGGAAATCACGATCCATATAACGATAAGACATTTTATACTATGATAAATTGGCCTTTAAATGTTCATATATTTAAATCAAATATGGAGGCTGTATACATAGAAAATAAAAATATAACAGTCTATGGACAAGGATTTTCAGAGTATTATGAAAGAGAGTCATTTCTTAAGGACTTTTCCAGTAAGTTTAAAATTAATGAAAAACACATAAATATAATGGCCTTGCATGGAGAGATAAGTGATAGAGGCAAGATAAATGAGTATAATCCCATTACCCCTTATGAAATAGGAGAAAGTAAGATGGATTATATTGCATTAGGGCATAGACATAGTTTTTCTGGTATAAAAAGAGAAAAGAATACTCGCTATTCCTATTGTGGAAATCCAGAAGGAAGAGCCTTTGATGAAAAAGGTGAGAAAGGTGTAGTATTAGGTTCCATATCTAAAGGCAATGTAGATTTAAATTTCATACCTATATGCAAAAGAAGATATGAAGAGATATCTATAAATATAGAGAATGCATTAACCTATGAAGACATAAGTAATAATATCATATCCTCAATACCAAAAGACAGTATATATATAGACATTTATAAGGTAATTCTTTTAGGAGAAGTTAAAGAAGATTTTTCTATAAATTTAGAAGTATTAAAAGAAAAGGTTTCAAAACACTTTTATTATATAAAATTAAAGGATTCTACAGAAATTAAGCTAGATTATAATGTTATTTCTAAAGAATTTACATTAAAAGGACTCTATACTAAAAAGATGTTACAAAAAATAGAGGAAGCAGAAAAAGATGAAGATAAAAGACTACTAAAAGAAGCATTAAAGGCAGGAATACAATGTTTAAGCAATAAGGAGTTGATCCTTTAATGATAATAAAAACACTCAATATAATTAGATTTGGTAAACTTAAAAATAAAACCATTGAATTAAAAGAAGGTATAAATATAATATATGGTAGAAATGAAGCAGGTAAAAGTACAATACAAAGCTTTATAAAAGCAATGCTTTATGGTATGAACTCTCAAAAGAAGTCTATTAGAGAAAATGGAAGAAAAAGATATATGCCATGGAGTGGGGAGAGGGGACAAGGTGAACTTATTTATGAGGATAATGCTGGAAATGAATATATAATAAGAAGAAGCTTTGGAAACACAAAAAAAGAAGATCAAGGAGAAATAATTCATTTTATAAGTGGGGAAAAGTTAAGAGCTATAAATGTAATAGAACCCGGAAAGGAAATTCTAGGATTAAATGAAGAGGGCTTTAATAAGACATTATTCATAGAACAATTAGGTCTTGAAATAAACAGAGGAAAAGAAGATGGGATACTAGAAAAGCTTACTAATCTTGCTGAAAGTGGAGATGAGGATAGATCTTATGAAAAGGCCATTAAAACTTTAGAAGAGGCTAAAAAGATTATTACGACTCCAAGGAAAAATGGAAAACTAGATGAACTAAGACTAAAACTTATAAGTTTAAATACTGAATGCAAAGAAAGTCTTAGACTTAGTGATGAAAATATCGAAGAACAAATTGAGTTAAATAATCTAAAATATAAGAGAAACTATTTAAGAGCTAATATTGAAAAGTTAGAACTGTATAAAAAACATATAAAAAGAATAAAATTATATAAAGAATATGGAGAAATACTAGAATACTTAAAAAAGAGTAATGAATTAAATCAAAAAATAGAAGAAGTAGAAGAGGGTTTAGTAAGTGATGAAGGAAGTATAGATAATCAATTTATTTCTTCATTAAAAGAAGAGTATAGGGGATATAAGCAACTAAAAGATATACAGGTGGAAAGGTTAGAAAACAAGGACATAATAAGCAATTCTTTAAAGCTTAAGGAAAATGAGTTTTGTGAATATGAAATGTTTAATAATTTAGATGAAGATGTAGAAAGAAAGGTTATTTCTCTATGCCTAGAAAAGAAAAATATAGAAGAAAAGATAAAAGATATAGAGAAGATAGATTGTGAGATTGAGAACCTTAATAAAGACTTAGGAAAGTTAAAGGGTAAACATGAAAAGGTATCCTATATGAGTGATATTAACAGTAAAATTCAAGGCATCTTTTATGATTATGAAAACAAATTAAAGGAATTAAAATATAAGATCAGTAAAGATAGCATAGATTTTGAAATCTTAAATAAGAAACAAAGCTATAAAAAAAAGAAGACATTAAGTTTTATATTAAGTACTTGTTTTTTTATAATAATTTTATTACTTTCATTTCTTAAGGGGTTTGGAATTTATAAAGTAAATTTAATATATATACCTATAATTATATTATCAATATCATTTATAATTTCAGTTAAAGGATATAAAGACTTAAGTAAAGTTGTACATAATATAGAAAAACAGGAATCATTATATGAAGACATTTCTAATCTTAAAAATTCTATAGTAACTATAGAAGAAGACTTAAAAAGATACTACGAGTTATCTGGAGCGAAAGATCACGAAGAATTTTTAATTAAGATAAAAGATTATAATGATAATAAAGAAAAAATAGACAAGATGATAATAAAAATAGAAGAAAAGCTACTAAGTAGATCAAAGTATAGCTTAGATGTACTAGAAGACGAGTATAAAAATATATGTAGATATATAGATTTTATACTAGAAGATACAAATAGTTATGATATAGAAGACTTTTTAGATAGATATAAAGAATTTAAAGAAATAAATAAAAATATAGATATTTTAAAATCTGAGGTAAGGGTAGAGGCTTTATCGTTAGAGCATATTAGTGAAGAAATAAGTATAAAAGAAAAAAACATAAAAGATACTATGGATAAGATAAACAAATCACACATCAATATAGAATCTATTCCAAATGAAATAGAAAAGCTTGAAGAAAAGTTAAAAGAAAAACAAGAAATAGAGGGTAGATTAAAAAGTATTGAAAGTAATTATGAACTTTTATTAAAAGATAGAGATTTAGAAAAGATGAAGGAAGAAATAGGAGATATAATAAATGAAGATATAGAAGAAAACTTTAAAAATGAAGAGGATTTAGATGATGCAATTAGAGAAAGAAATAAAGACTTATTATATGTGGAAAAAAGGCTAAGGGATATAAAAAACTCTATAGATAATAAATTTATAGGTAAAAGAAGAATTATAGAAATAGAAGAAGAAATAGACGCTATAAAAATTGAAATAGAGTTACTTCAATATAGATTTCAATATATAAACATTGCTTATGACACATTAACAGAATGTTTTAAAGAACTTCAAAGAGATTTTGGGCCAATACTTAATGAAAAGGTAAGTAAGATATTTTCTTCAATAGTAATAGATAATTATGAAGAAGTTAAGGTAGCGGAAAATTATTCACTAAAGGTTAGAGACAAAGATAAAAATGATATTATAGAGGCAGAGTATTTAAGTAATGGTACACTAGATCAAATATATTTTTCTTTAAGAATGGCATTTATAGACCTAATATTTGGTGAGGAAATGGTAATCCCTATTTTTTTAGATGAAGCATTTATACAATATGATGACGAGAGACTTTTAAAGTCATTAGAGTATATTAAAACTATAGATAAAAATAGGCAAATTATAATATTTACCTGTCAAAAAAGAGAAGTAGATATATTGAAGAAGGATTCTAATATAATATATATTTAATTAAATTAGTAACTAATTTTTAATATAAACATAATCGTTAGAGTATAATTTTAGTAGGCAGAACTAGTATAAAAAACTATATAAATAAAAGGAGATGCAAAAACATCTCCCCAATACATAAATTATCCATTATAATTTTATTATCTAGACAAAACTGAATGGAGTTGAATTTATGTATAATGTTAGTTTAAATGAAAACGGCTTAACTTTCAAGGAGATAGAGAAAAAGATTTATAAGATGGTTTGTGATGAAGCCTGCCATGTTTTAAAAAATGTGTTGGAAGCTTTAGATGAAAAGCTACTTAAAGAAAGAGATATTAAAGTATATAGAAATAAGGGACTTAAAAAGACTTGTTTAAGAACGATTATGGGGGATGTTGAATATTCAAGACGTATCTATCAGTTTGAACTTGAAGATGGTAAAACAGCTACTAAGTTCCTTTTAGATGAGTATCTAGGCATGGACACCATAGGTAATGTATCTATAAATCTTGTAGAAACTATTTTAACTAACGTGTCAGAAGTATCTTTTAGAAAAACAGCTGAAAATATAAAAACAATGTGTAATCAGGAAATTAGTGCTCAAGGAGTTTGGAACATAGTTCAAATGGTTGGAGAAAAGATAAATGAACTAGAAAAGCGTAAGATTGAACTAAATGAAAAAGGTGCGTTGAAAGGCGAAAAGGAAGTACCAGTGCTATTTCAGGAGCAAGACGGGGTATGGTTATCCATTCAGGGAAAAGATAGACCAAAGGGTAAGAATAGAAAAAAAGAACTTAAATTAGCAGTATCTTATACAGGTTGGAAGTTGCGTCCAGGCAGTAAAAAAGAATATGTTGTTATTGATAAAACTGTTTGTGCAAGTTTTAATAGTTCTAGCCACTTTAAAAAAGTTGCGGAAGCAACCATTGCTGAAAAGTATAATGTTGATGAAATAGAAACTAGGATATTAAATGGAGATGGTGCAAAGTGGATAAAAGCAACCTGTGAAGATCAAGACATACACTTTCAACTGGATCCATTTCATATAAGCCAAGCAATTATTAGAAAAGTAAGTGATAAAAAAGAACAGAAAGTCTTACTTAAGTTATTTAGGCAAGGGAAAGTTGATGAAGGATTAGAAGTAATTGTTAACATGATGATAGAAAATAATAAAGATGAAGTTGTTTTTAAAAAGCTTACAGAGCTATATGACTATTTTGTGCATAATAAAGAGGGCCTAGTTCCATATAAATTAAGAGACAATATAACTATGCCTACGGCACCCGAAGGGGTAGAATATAGGCAATTAGGGACTATGGAACATAACATTTGCGATGTGTTAGCACATAGAATGAAAGGTAGAAAAATGAGCTGGTCTATTAATGGAGCCGATAACTTATCTAAAATTTTAGCAGAAAAGTTCAGCAATAGATTATTTAGTACCTTGGATAAGATCTATAAAAACATTATACCGAAGGGCGTTATAGATGCTGTAATTCGTGAAATACCTTTATCCGCTTCCGCGGTTAATAAAAAGGGTACGAAATCTAAAGAATATAAGATACATACCGCGCCTATTCCTTATAGTGGAGCTGCGGTTACCTTTGGAAGAAAAGTAATACAAAGACTTTGTGGATTAAAAGGATTTGGAGATCTTAGTTACAATTAAGAATAAAAATGGGTAGGGTAAATTATAAATACCTCATGTAAAATAATGGATAATAAATCAAAGAAAATAGTTGCCCACTTTTACTTGACTCAAACAACATAATCTTGCAATTTTAAAATAATCACAAGGTATGCTATACTATATACATAAGATTTAAAATTTAAGGAGATGGTATTTTGCAAGTTTTGTTTTTAGTTCTTAATAAAATAGATTGTTTAGAAGGTATACTTGAGAACTTTGCTCTTGAGGGTATTAAAGGAGCTACAGTAATCGAGAGCACAGGGATGGCTAGAATATTGAATGATGTAGGGAATGATGTCCCAATGTTTGGATCAATAAGGATGATTATGAATGAAAGATATCCTTTTAATAAAACTATTTTTGTAGTAATTGAGGATCATCAATTGGATACAGCAGTATCTTGTATAAAAAAAGAAACAGGAGAATTATCTAAGCCCGATGTAGGGATAATATTTACTGTTCCTGTAGGTTACGTAGAGGGAATAAACGTTGGGAGAAAATCAGAATAGATGAATAGTTTATATTATGTATCTATTGTTATTTTCTCGGGTATGCTTTGCGCAAAATTACTTTCTAAAATAAAACTTCCAAACGTAACTGGATATTTAATTGCAGGTGTAATAATAGGCCCCTATGTTCTCAACGTAGTACCTTTAGACGCAGTAAAGTCTTTAGGTATATTATCAGATGCTGCCTTAGGATTTATTGCTTATGGAATAGGTAGCGAATTTTCAATAAAGAGTATAAAGAAAACAGGGAAAACTGTTATATTGATAACAATTTTTGAAGCTTTAGGAGCAGTATTTTTAGTGGATCTAGCTATGATATTTATATTTAAGCAGCCACTACCATTTAGTCTTACTATAGGTGCAATAGCTGCAGCAACTGCTCCAGCAGCGACTATATTAGTTATAAGACAATATAAAGCTAAGGGCGATTTTACTACTACACTTTTACAGGTGGTAGCTATGGATGATGCTGTCGGCATAATTGCTTTTGGGATTTCACTTGCAGTAGCTCAATCTCTAATAGGAGGTGTAGCTACATCTTTAGCTATGTCTATAATGAAGCCAATAATTGAAATATTACTATCTATAATTATAGGAATTATACTAGGAATCATATTTTCTTATATAGGTAAAAAAGTAAGAGGTGAAAATGAGCTATTATCTTTAACACTAGCATTTATATTTTTTGCTATAGGGATTTCCCTTAAATTTAATGCATCTACTCTTCTTACTTGTATGATGCTTGGGGCAACTATAACTAATTTAAGTAGTAATAGTAGTAGATTCTTAAGTATTGCAGATAGATTTACCCCACCATTATTTATAGCATTCTTTACAATAGCAGGTTTAGAATTGAATATTTCAGTAATAAAAAGTGTGGGTGTTATAGGACTTGGATACATGGTATTTAGAGTTGCAGGAAAAATGCTTGGAGTATATGTAGCAGCTAGTATAACAAAAGCAGAAGAAAATGTAAGGAAGTACTTAGGGCTTGCTTTAATACCTCAAGCAGGTGTAGCTATAGGATTATCACTGCTTGCAGAAAAGTCACTACCCCCTGAATATGGGCAGCCTATACGGACAATAGTATTAGCAGGAACTGTTATATATGAACTTATAGGACCGCTTGCATCTAAATATGCTTTGATAAAAGCAGGAGATATTAAGTAGTTCTTAGAAGGCACACTTTAAAGGTGCCTTCCTTTTTTTTGTAACAAACAATGTAAATTAAAGCTTGTATAAAATTATAGATACTGTGTTTTAATTTAAAAATCCTAATGAATTAAAAAATATAAAAAATATAAAAAATATAAAGTAATCAAAGAATTTAACGATAATAAGATGTATGTTATCTAGATATTATTTTTAAAATTTAATTTCATTAATAAATCAATGAAACTAGGAGGTAAATACATTAAAGAGCTAAGAAAAGAGTATCTTAATGGTTTATATTTAATAGACTTAAATAATAATGTTATATAACTTCAGCTAAAAAATATTTTAGGAGTGACTTGAATGAAAAAAATTAAAACCATAAGGATGAAGATAATAGTAACAATTTTACCTATAACTTTAGTATCCATGTTTGTTATGAATTACATAAGTTATGAAAAGTCAAAAAATATTATAAACGAAAAAACAGAAGTAAGTATGAAGAATCAACTTGAAGGAAACAAAAATTTAATTGAAAAAAGCTTAATAGAGAATGGACAAGCGTCAGAGTCGTTATCAAAAGTAGTTAAGGTATGCATGAATTCGTTATCAAAGGAACAGTATGGTGAAATTCTAAAAGAGATAATACTTACAAGTAAAGAAACCTACGGAACAGGAATTTGGTTTGAACCTTATAAATATGAAGAAAAATCAAAGTATTTTGGACCCTATGCTCATAAAAAGGGAGATAAAATTGTTTTTGTAGATGATTATAGCAATGAAGAATATGATTACCATAATCTAGAATGGTATAAAAATGGAGTGAAAGAGAATGAGGGTATTTCAAAGTGGTCTAAGGCTTATCGTGATAGTGTAACTAAAACTGCTATGGTAACAGCGACGGCTCCTTTTTATGGAATTAACAAGGAGTTTTTAGGTGTTACTACCGCAGATATTGACTTATCTACATTACAGAAGAATATAACAGACATAAAGGTTGGGGGAAAAGGTAAAGCTTTCTTAGTAGATAAAGAAGGCCAATATATAGCTGGAGTTGAAGAAAATAAGATATTAAGAACTAACATTACTGAAGAAGTAGACTCATCTTTAAAGTCTTTAGGGGCAACTATATTATCATCAAAAACAGGAGTTTCAGATTATATGGTGGGAGGAGAAAAGATAAGAGCATATTATGAAGAGATTCCAGAAACAAAGTGGATATTAGTACTAACTATACCAGAATCAGAATTACTAGCTAGTTCTAAGGAACTTTTCAAATTGCTTACTATAATAATAGGCGTAGCGGCTATATTAATTACTTTAACTATTCTTTTTGTTGTTACCAAAATTACTGTGGGCTTAAAGGATGTTAACAATCTTGCTATTGCAATATCAGAAAATGATCTAACTAAAACTATTGAGTTAAATAGTGATGATGAGATTGGACAGATGATTATGTATCTTAATAAGATGGCAGGCAACTTGAAAGAAGTGGTATTTAATATAAGAAAAAATATAGAACAATTGGCTGTAGCTTCCGAAGAGCTTTCTGCAAGTTCTGAACAAACAGAATCAGCTACGGATCAAATTGCTATGTCTATTCAAGATATAGCTTCTAATTCTGAGAAGCAGGAAGAACTTATGAAAGATAGTAGTAAGATGGTAGGAGAAATATCTAATGGAATAGAACATATAAGTTTAAATGTTCAAAATATGGCGGAAGAATCTCTTAGTACATATAAAAAGGCTAAAGAAGGAAATGATGTTGTATATAAAGCTATAGATGAAATGAGTAATATAAATGATAAGGTAGAACTGTTATCAGGTAATATAAATACGCTAGGTAAAAAGTCTTCTGAAATTGGAAATATAGTGTTAGTAATAAGTGAAATAGCGGAAAGAACAAACTTACTAGCATTAAATGCAGCAATAGAGGCTGCAAGGGCTGGTGAACAAGGCAGGGGATTTGCAGTAGTAGCGGAAGAGGTAAGAAAGCTTGCTGAGCAATCTGCTAGCTCAACAAGTCAGATAACAAAGCTTATTAATGAAATACAAAGAAGTATTTTAGAGGCTACTAAGGCTATGGATGAAAGTAGTAAGGCTGTAGATAGTGGAATTTCAACAGTAGAGAATGCAGGACAGTCCTTTAGTGAAATACTAGTTTCAGTAGATAGCATTTCAACAAAGATGCAAGATGCCTCTGCAGTTATTGAAGAGATTTCAGCAGGATCACAAAATACTGTTGAATCCATAGAAAACATGGCAAAAATGTTTGAAGAAACATCAGGTAGCACTCAAAATGTAGCTGCATCAGCAGAAGAACAAACTGCGTTAATGAAAGAGATTGCTTCAGCAGCTCAGACTTTAGCACAGATGTCACTATACCTTGAAGAAATGATGAGTGTATTTCAAGTATAATGTATATAGGATAATTAAAATTAAATAAGGTTAATTAAACTTAAGGGATTAAATTAGATGCGTCTAGTTTAATCCCTTTTATCTATAACAAGATACTATAGGTTATCAAAATACTATTTGTATTATCTATTAGAAATATATTACATTACATGATATTATAAAGAATGGTATTATAAAGAATGGTATTAATGAAGAATATAAGGTGATTAAATGAAAGTAACTATTGAAAATCTTAAAAAACAATATGAAAAGATTATGGCTGTAGATGATTTAAGCATAACCATTAAAGACGGAGAGTTAGTGTCTATATTAGGGCCTAGTGGATGTGGAAAAAGCACCCTGCTTTATGTGTTAGCAGGGATAGTAGAACCCACGGAAGGAAATATATATTTTGATGAAAAATTAATTAATAACATTCCTATAGAAAAAAGAAACATAGGATTAGTATTTCAAAATTATTCGTTATATCCACATATGACAGTACTTGAAAATCTCATGTTTCCACTAAAAATGAATAAGGTTAGTAAAAATAAAGCGATAGAGGAAGCAAAAGCTATAAGTAATTTACTTAAAATTGAAGAATTACTCAAAAGAAAACCTAAGGAACTCTCAGGAGGACAGCAACAAAGGGTAGCTATAGGAAGGGCTTTGATAAAAAAACCAGGACTTCTTCTTATGGACGAGCCTTTTTCTAATTTGGATGCAGCGCTAAGGATAGAAATGAGAGAAGAGGTGAAAAATCTTCAAAAAGACTTTAATATAACCACATTATTTGTAACACACGATCAAGAAGAAGCCTTATCAATATCAAATAAAATATTGTTAATGAACAAGGGAAAAGTAGTACAGTTTTCCACTGGAGAAGAGCTTTATCATAGTCCAAGCTCTATTTATGTAGCCACCTTTATAGGAAATCCTAAGATAAATCTAATAAAAAAAGAAGATTTTATTAAAAATATTGGTAATTTAGAAAAGATTCTGGATGAAAGAATAAAGACCTTTGGAATAAGAGCAGAAGATATAATAATTTATCCAAAGGAAGAAAGATATAGTGAATTAACTATTGCACATATAAAAAACATAATATCTTTAGGAAGAGATACTCATATTACGCTAATATGTAAAGGTATAGAGTTAAAGTCTATAATAACAGGAGAATGTAATTATAAAATAGGACAAGATGTTTTTATAAAGTTTAAAAAGATACATAAGTTTAGGGATTCAGTATGAAAAAGTTAAAAGGATTTCTATATATATTACCAAGTTTATTGATATTAATTATTTTTCAAATATATCCTGTTATTAAGGTATTGATTATGAGTTTTTACACAAAGTTTGATTATATAAAAGACATAGTTTATGAAAGAGGCTTTGATAATTATATATACGTTCTTACAGATGGAGATTTTTATATTGCCTTAAGAAATACCTTTACCTATGTAGCTATTGCTGTACCTTTATCAATAGGGTTATCTATATTTATCGCTACACTATTAAATCAAAATTTAAAACTAAAAAACTTTTTTAGAAGTGCTTATTTTTTACCGTTTGTAACCAGCACAGTAGCAATTTCAGTAGGCTGGAGATGGATATTTAACAGTGATCAAGGTCTTGTAAATTTGGTGTTGAATACATTAGGTTTTGCATCAAGACAATTTCTAAGAAGTCCTGAATATACTATGCCGCTTCTTATATTGTTAAGTATTTGGAAAAGTCTTGGGTACAATGTAGTTATAATATTAGCAGGACTGCAAAATATAGATGACAGATATTATTATGCAGCTAGGGTGGATGGTGCAGGTAAGTGGAATATATTTAGAAAGATAACACTACCTCTTTTATCCCCAATTGTACTTTTTCTTTCTATAACTTCTATTATAAGAGGATTTAAATTATTTGATGAAATTTTTGTTCTGTATGACAAATCACCAGGACCATTAAAAAGTGGGATGACCATAGTATATTATATTTTCAACAAGTTTTATATGAACTGGCAGTTTGCAGTAGCTTCAGCAGCAGCCTTTATACTTTTTATAATAATACTTATATTTACTTTAGTTCAATTTAAAATTGCAAAAAAGAAAGTTCATTATTAGGGGGGGGTTATGTTGAAAAAGGTAACACTAGAAAAGGGTTTGATTTACATAGTCCTTATTATAACAGCAATATTTATACTAACCCCATTTATATGGATTTTATTAACTGCACTTAAATCTCCAGAAGAAGTATTTGCAAATCCACCTGTTATTATACCAAGTAAGCTTCAATGGCAAAACTTCATTGAAGTATTTAAATTAAAAAATTTCAGTAGATATTTTTTGAATAGTGTGGTTATTACTATAGCTATTACTTTAGGCGAGCTTATAACAACTATACTTGCAGCCTTTGCTTTTTCTAATTTGGACTTTAAGGGTAAGGATATAATATTTACTTTACTAATTGGAACTATGATGGTACCAGGGGAGGTGCTCCTTATACCTAATTTTGTAACCTTGAGTAAGATAAAATGGATAAATACTTATAAGGCACTGATTATACCTTGGTGTACAAGTGTGACTTCAATTTTCTTTTTAAGACAATATTTTTTGAATATACCAAAACAACTTTATTACGCAGCAAAGGTAGATAACTGTAGTGACTTTAAATATTTAATTAAAATTGTTATACCTATTGCAAGTCCAGCTATATTTACTATAGCAATACTTAAAATAATTAATAGTTGGAATTCTTTTATGTGGCCTTTAATTATGACTAATTCAGAGAAAATGCGTACTTTACCAATTATCTTAGCAAAGTTCTCTTCGGAAGTAGGAATGGATTACCATATGTTAATGGCAGCTTCAACTATAATTATAACACCAATGATTATAATATTTATATTTTTATCAAAGTACATAATTAATGGAGTTAGCAAGGGTGGAATTAAGGGATAAATACTATATTTAATGTTAGTTTTTAAATTTTAACTATGATTTTAAAATATACCTAAAACCAAAAGTGTATTTATTTGATTTAAATATTAATATAATATTAAAATTTAAGAGGGGGTTTTACATAATGAAAAAAAGAAGTATATCAATTATATTAGCAGGAGTGATGTCCTTATCAATGATAGGTTGCTCAACAAAACCAGAGACTAAAGAAGATAAAAAGGTATCTAGTATAGAGACAGAAATCAAAGAAAATGTTGAAATAGACTTTTGGCATTCCATGAAAGGTGAAAATGAGGAGGCTTTAACAAAAATAACTAAAGAATTTGAAGAAAAGAACCCTAAAATTAAAGTTAACCTTGTAAATCAAGGAGGATACAGAGAATTATTTGAAAAGTTAATGGGCGGTGCAAAAAGCAATACACTTCCTACTATGACTCAAATATATAATAATAGACTTACGTGGTATATAGATAAAGATCTAGTTGAAGATTTAAACACTTATATATCAAATGATAAAGTAGGAATGAAAAAAGAAGAAGTAGAAGATATGCCTAAAATATTTTATGAAGATGGAACATTTGGTGATAAACAGTACACATTACCTTTTAATAAAAGCCAAATGGTGCTTTATTATAATGAGGACATGTTAAAAGAAAAAAATGTTTCTGTACCTAAAACTTGGGATGAATTTAAAGATGCAGCAAAAAAACTTACTGTAGACTCCAATAATGATGGGAATCCAGAAGTTTATGGAGTAGCATTTGAAAATAATATTTCAACAGATATAGGAATTTGGGTAAGACAATGTGGCGGAGAAATAATTAGCGAAAAAGATGATAAAATTAACTTTAACACTAAAGAAACAAAAGAAGCTGTAGAATTTATAGGAGGAATGATGAAAGATAAAGTTGCTACACTAGCAGGTGAAGACAAAAACTCTAATAATACTTTTATTAAAGGAAGGGCAGCAATGTGTGTAGCTTCAACTTCGGCGATTCCTTATATTCAAAAAGGGTTTAAAGGAAAATGGTTTTCAGCACCACTACCAGTAAATAAACAAGATGCCCAACTTTACTACGGGACAAATGTGGCAATGTTTAATACAGGAACTAAAGAACAAAAACTTGCTGGATGGATTTACCTAAAGCATTTAATTAATACTGAAAACACTGCATATTTTTCCATGAAAACTGGGTATATGCCAGTTAGAACATCAGCTATAAAAAGTGAAGAATATCAAAAGTTCTTAAAAGAGAATCCAGTAAAAGCAGTTCCAATGCAAACTTTAGATAAAGGGTGGACAGGAAGTAGATCTATTGGTTCAATACCAGCTTTAGATGTATTAGGAGAAGAACTAGAGCAAGTATTTAATGAAAAGAAAACTATAGATGAAGCGCTTAAAGATGCTCAAGAAAAAGGCGGAAAAGCTATGAAGGAAGCTAGAAGTAACTAAGTAATAATAGTGGATAAATTTTACTTAATAATATTATCTTATAAGCGGAGGGAGTAATGTTATGGAAAGAAGTAGAAAGATATGCATAGTTCCTCATTGTTTTTTAAACGCAAATTCAAAGGTAGAGGGACCTTGTAGATATAAAGCTGTATTAAAGCCTTTAGTTTATGCCTTGATTGAAAGAGACTATGGGATTATACAACTTCCTTGTCCTGAACTTACATTTTACGGAATAAGAAGGTGGGGACATGTGAGAAATCAATTTGATAATCCGTATTTTAGAAAACATTGTAGGGAAATATTAGAACCAATAATTTTGCAAATAAAAGAATATGAGGCAAATAATTATGAGGTAAAACATATAATAGGAGTAAATGGAAGCCCAAGCTGTGGAATAGATGTAAGCTGTGGATCTAATAGTTGGAAAGGCGAAATATCAAAGATAGAAAATCTAGAGTATTTAAAAAAAGATATAACCTACGATAATAAACCAGGAATATACATGGAAGAGTTTATCCAGCTATTAAAAGAAGAGGGTATTGAAATTAACTTTGTTGGAATTAATGAAAAAGATATAGATAAATACGATTTTAATAAAATATTATAAAGGTTAGGGATGCACTAATGTGGTGCATCTTTTTTTTTATGATGTATTTTTGTTAACTAAAATTAACTTTTAAAAGTTTGTATATGGTAAGATATTTTTATAACTAGTAAAAGGGAGGAATAATATATAATGAAGTATAGAGGAAATAAAAAGGTAATATTGTTTATATGTGCTTTTATATTTTTACTAATGTGTGCAGGTAATGGGAAAGATGTTAGTGCAGAACCTATAGATGAAGATGTAGAAATTACAGTAGAATATGGATTTGATGGAAGGTATAAAATAGGTAATAACATTCCTATTTTTATTGAAGTGAAAAATAGAAATAAGGACATTGAAGGAGAACTACAAATAAAGTTCCCTACTACTCGAAATCAGTATAATATATATAGTCAAGAAATTAATCTTCCAAAAGAATCTAAGAAAAACTTTATTATAGCCATACCTTTTATGGATATTTCTAATGAAATTGAAGTTCTAATAGAACAAAACAATAAGCCGTTAGCGGGTACAAAAGTTAGAATTGAGAATGGAAGACTATTACAAAATCAAAAGCTTGTAGGTGTACTTTCAGAGGATTTTAGTAGTCTTAGCTATTTTAATAATATTAAAATACAAGGTAATGATTTAAACAAGGGTTTAAGCAACTCAAATATTATAGAATTAGATACAGTTGCTGTTAAATTAACTAAAGATAATATTGGAGAAAATTATAAATCTTTAGATGCTTTAGACATATTAGTAATAGATAATTTTGATACATCAGTACTTTCTAGAAATCAATATGGAGCTATTAAAGAGTGGGTAGAGTCTGGAAAAGTACTTGTTATAGGTACAGGATCAAATTATTCAAAAACTCTATCTTTGTTTAAAGATGGCTTTATAAATGCAGAGATAGTGGGTACAGAAACTAAAACATTAAACTCTTTAAATAAATATATAGATGATGATTCAACAGGAACTTTAAATGGAGAAGTTTTAAATATAAATATTAAAGATAGTGAAGTTCTTTTGAAAGAAGGCAATACACCTATAGTATCTAAGTTAAGTAAAAAAGATGGAGTTATAATACTTTCTGGCATTGATTTAGGTATTGAACCTTTTATAGGTTGGCGTTCAAGGGACGTATTTATATCTAAATTAATATCTTCAAATATGCCAAATGTATTAAAGGAAGTAGGAAACGAAGGAAGACAAAATAATTATAATCTAAACAATATATTAAATACTGTACCTAAAGAAAAGCTGCCTAATATAAGAAATATATCTATACTTTTTGTAGTTTATATAATGATTATAGGGCCACTAGGTTATTTTGTATTAAAAAAGTTTAATAAGAGAGATTATATATGGGTTACAGTTCCACTAATGGCCTTAGCTTTTAGCTTGTTTATATATGTAATAGGATCCACTACAAGAATAAATAAACCCTTCTCTAATTTATTTTCTATTACTATAATGGAAGATAAAGATGATATAGATACAAAGGTATATAGTTCAATTATAAGTCCTAGCAAAAATAATTTATATGTAGAGGAACCCGAAGGTGTAGATTTAGAATTCATAAATGATCCTAATGAATATAATAGAAATACTGGATTAAAGGAAGAAAACAAAAAACTAAACTTGAAGGTAATTTATGATGGGAATAAAACCTATTTTGAATTTCAAGATATGAAGCCTTTTAAACTTAATTCTTTTAATTTTAATAAAAAAGATGTAGCTTTGAATGAATTAAAGTCAAACTTAAAGTTTAAAGAGGGTAAACTTCAGGGGGAAATAGTAAACACTTTAGATACGGATTTAGAGAGTTTATATATAATAAGCCCTTTTAGTATTTATGAATTAGGTGATTTAAAAAAAGGTGATACTCTAGATGTAAAAAATGTAATAAAAGAATATAAAAATATAAACGATTTAACAAGATCTTTTCACATGAATCCTAATGCTACAAATAATGATAGAAACAAGATATCACAACTAGAAATACTTTTTGAAAGGATGAATATATATGGGCAAAATGAAAATGATCAAAATACATATATAATTGGATCTTCAAAAGATATGATAAAAGATAAAATAAAAGTTAATGGTAATGAGGTTGTGACATATCAAAACAATATTATAGCTTTTAAGTCAAATATAAGCTTTATAGAAGATGGAATTGTAGAATACCCTTATGGACTTTTAAAACCTTCTTTAGATAATAAGTTAGGTCAGGGTGACTATGATGAAGGGCGAGGTGCAATTTATGGAAATATGAGTCTTAATCTAACTTATAAAATCAAGGAAGATATAAATATTGATATTATAAGATTTAAAAATACAGAGTCTTTGGATTATAGCAGTAGTTTCAATGGTAACTTTTATATATTAAATATAGATGAAGATAAATATGAGAAGATGGATATTAGTGGAGCTGATATTAATATAGATAATTCATCTAGGTATGTAAAAAACGGACAAATTAAAGTAAGATTAGAAAACAGTGAAAATAAAAATAATGATGGTAGACCTTCCTCTGTGCCATTAATGAGTATAAAAGGAGGGATGAAATAATGTTAGAGATTAAAGAACTTAAAAAGTCCTATGGTAAATTTATAGCCCTAGACGGGGTAAGCTTAAGTATTAAAAAAGGTGAAATATTCGGGTTTGTAGGTCCTAATGGTGCAGGTAAAACTACCACTATGAAAATTGTAGCAGGACTTTTAGAAGCAGACTTTGGTGAGGTTTATGTAGATGGTATAGATGGTATACGTGAAAACAAAAGGCTTAAAGAAAAGATAGGATATATGCCGGATTTTTTTGGAGTTTACGAGAACTTGAAAACTATAGAATACTTAGAGTTTTATGCTTCTATTTATGGCGTAATAGGTAAAGAGGCAAAAAGGTTATCTATGGATTTATTAGAGATAGTTAATTTAAAGGATAAGGCAGATTTTTATGTGGATGGTTTATCAAGAGGTATGAAACAAAGACTTTGTCTTGCGAGAAGTCTTGTGCATAATCCAGAACTTTTAATATTAGATGAGCCCGCATCTGGAATGGATCCTAGAGCAAGATATGAAATGAAGTCAATTTTAAAAAACCTAAGAGATATGGGTAAGACCATACTAATAAGTTCACATATATTACCAGAGCTTGCAGAGCTTTGTACTAATATAGGTATAATAGAGGACGGTAAAATGGTGGTTACATCTACTGTAGATGAGATAATGATGAAAATGAATTATGCTCATCCAATAAAGATAAGGCTACTAGATAAAGTAGAAGATGGAGTAAAACTTTTAAAAGAACTACCCTACCTAAGTAATTTAATTGTGGATAATAAGAATATTACAGTTGGATTTGGTGGTAAAGAGCAAGAAATGGTAGAGGTTCTTAAAATTTTGATAAACAATGATATTCCGGTGGTATCATTTGCTAAAGAAAGTGGTAATCTTGAAGATATATTTATGAAGATTACAGAAAAACAACATAAATAGGAGGTGCTATTATGAAAATAAATATAAACCCAGTTCTTAGAAAAGAAGCAAAAACTACTGCGAGGACATGGAGAATAGGAGTGCTAATTGCTATTTATGTAGGTGTGTTAGCCTCCGTTGCAGTAATTACCTTTGGAACATTTTTAAAAAACATGGCTTATGGTGGATCAAGATATGAGGAATTACCAACTATTTATATGGCTATTGAAAGTTTACAATTAGTTTTAATATTATTTATTGTGCCTTCTTTATCCGCATCAGCAATTTCAGGTGAAAGAGAAAGGCAGACTTTAGACATATTGCTCTCAACAAAGATGTCTCCATTATCTATAGTAACAGGAAAGCTTATGGCATCGTTAAGTAAGGTTGTATTACTTATCATCTCTACTATACCCGTATTTTCGCTGGTGTTTTTATTTGGTGGAGTGAGTGTTATGCATATATTTCAGATTACAATATTTTATTTAGTAACAGCTTTGTATGTAGGAAGTATTGCAATTTTGATATCAACCTTTTTTAAAAGTTCTAGGGTATCAAATGTTGTGGTTTACGCTGTGGGACTTTTCTTAACATTAGGTACACTATTTATAACATTTATATATTTTCAATATATAAATTTAAAGTATGTATCTACAGGACAATCAACAGTACAAAACTTTTCCGCACCATTTTATTTATATCTTAATCCTTTATGGGGATATATTTCACTTGTGTCTAATCAACTAGGTAGTGGGGCGGCAATCCCTAGAGCAAGGACAGTTAGTCAATATGCAAATACTTGGGTAATAAACTGTATAGTTCAAGTTACAATATCTGTAATATTGATTTTTTTATCAGCATGGAAGTTAAATCCTATAAAAAGATATAATAAGAAAAGAATTAGTAAGATATGAACATCTTAGATTTAAAGATAATAAACTTTTTTAAGAAGGCTTCAAGAAGGCTTAAGTTAAACTTATTTTTAAATGACTTTGTTATAGGACTTATAATAACATTAATAGTTTCTAGTATACCATCCATAATGTCTTTAATTGTTCCTATATATAAAATTAAAATTATTTATATATCTGTTTTGTTAATAGGTATATGTATAAGCTTTATATATTCTATGGTAAGGCTCCCAAATAAGGAAAAGCAGGCACTTATAATAGATAGTAAAGGCTTAGATGAAAGACTATCTACTGCCTTAGAAAGTATAGGAAAAGAAAAAGGAGTTTATAGTCTTCAAAAAGAAGATACTGCAAGATTTATAGAGTCTTTTAATATAAAGGAGAAGATCCCTATAATAATAGAAAAGAAAAAGGTCATAATGGTAATATCTTTAGTAGTAATATCTTTTCTTGGAATGTTTATAAAAACTGAGGCTAAAACATTAGCAAAGGAAATAGAAACAACCAAAAAGTTTGAGAAAGAAACTTTAAATAAAATAGAAGAACAGAAAAAGATTATACAAAAGATAGATAAACTTAACGAAGATGAAAAGAAAAAGATAATAGAAGTTTTAGAAAAGACAGAAAAAGAAATAACAACAACAAAAACAGAAAAAGATATAGAAAAAGCTTTAGAAAGATTAGATAAAAGGCTTGAAAAAGAAGCTAAAGATCCTAATATTAGTAAGGAAAAACAGGATATGCTTAAGAGTATCCAAAAGGATATAAATCCAAAAGGCGAAGAACAGAGAAAAGATAAGGCTAATAAAGATTTAAATAAATTAGTAGATAAGTTTTCAGAAAATGAGTTTATGGAGGAACTTTCAAAACAGTTAGCTGCTAAGAATAAAGAGGGTATAGATAAGGCTTTAAAAGATATTGAAAACAATGTATCATCCTTAGAAGATTTAGAAAAAAGTCAAATATCTAGGTCTCTTAAAGAGGCTTCCTTGAAGATTGATAATGAGGATTTAAAGGAAGCTTTAAGAGATATATCAAAGGATGTTAAAGAGGGAAATATAAGTGATGAAAGCAAAAAGAAAACTAGTGAAGCTTTAAAGTCTTTGGTGGATGAAACAGAAGGAACAGCTTCAAAGATTCATAATAAGGGTGAAAAGAAGGAACAAAGTGGTGAAGGCAAGGAAAAAGGTCAGGGTAAAAATAGTGATGAAGGGCAAGAAGAAGGTAAGAGTAATGGGGAAGGTCAAGGTAGTGAAAAGGGAAAAGGTGAAGGAGTTAATAAGGGAAGCAAGAATGGTATAAATAAAACGGATATTAGTACTCCTTTAAATAAAGAAGAGGTATTTATTCCAAATCGAAGTGAAGGAAATGATGAAAATCTTACAGGAAAAGAAAATAACAATTCTTCATCACAAACATTAGATTTAGATAAAGGTATAGGAAAAAGAGGAGAATCTATAAATTATGATAAAGTAATAGGAGATTATACTAAAGAGGCCTATGATAGCGTCAATAATCTAACAATACCGGAAGCGTTAAAAGATATAATAAAAAGCTATTTTGAAGGTCTACAATAATATGGGGTGAAATAATGGAATTGAATAAAGAGGATATAGATAAGGTAATAGATAAGATAAAGGCTTGTGAGGATGAAATATCCAAAGGTATAATTGGACAAAAGGATATAATAAGGCAAGTTATAATAGGTATTTTAAGTGAGGGAAATATATTGCTTGAGGGGGTTCCAGGGCTTGGTAAAACTGAACTTGTAAAGGTGCTATCTAAGGTATTAGATCTTTCATTTTCAAGAATACAATTTACTCCAGATTTAATGCCTTCTGATGTGGTAGGGACTAACATGATAGTTAAAGAAAATGATACAAATGAATTTAGATTTGAAAAGGGGCCAATATTTGCGAACTTAGTTTTGGCAGATGAAATAAATAGGGCAACACCTAAAACTCAGTCAGCATTATTAGAAGCTATGCAAGAAAAGACTGTGACTGTAGGTAAAAGTACTTATAAGTTATCAGAACCATTTATGGTTTTAGCTACTCAAAATCCCATTGAAATGGAAGGCACCTATCCTCTCCCAGAAGCGCAACTAGATAGGTTTTTGTTTAAGGTATTTGTGGAGTTTCCTTCTTTAGAAGAATTAAAGAAGATAATGGATATAACTATTACAAACAAAAGGGTGGAGATTAACTCAATATTAAGTGCAGAAGATATCCTTAGTATAAGAGAGATTACAAAGGAAATACCTATATCTGATGCAGTTTCTGAATATGCCTTAAAACTGATTTTAGCAACTCACCCAGAATTAAAGGAGTCTCCAGAGGTTACTAAAAAGTATATTAGTATAGGATCAAGCCCTAGAGGAGCTCAAGCTATATTTAAAGCTGCCAAAGTTAGGGCTATGATGGAAGGAAGATTTAATGTATCCTTTGAAGATATAAAGATAGTTGCATATCCATCCTTAAGACATAGGATATTTCTTAACTTTGAAGGACTTTCTGAAGGTATTAATCCAGATGATATTATAAAAAAGATACTAGAAGAAATAAAGGTAGTATAGAATATGGACTATGATTTATTTGATAAGGACTTCTTTAAAAGATTACAAAATATAAATATAAACCTAAATATAAGATTAAACCTTGGTAATAAGGGAGGAAGAAAATCAAATTCAAAAGGTACATCCCTAGAGTTCTCTGATTTTAGAGAGTACACACCAGGAGATGACATAAGACGTGTAGATTGGAATGCCTATGCTAGATCTGAAAAGTTATTTATAAAGTTATTTATGGAAGAGAGAGAAGCCGAATTTAACTTTTTTATAGATAGTAGTAAGTCCATGGATTTTGGTGAGCATAAAAAGTCTCATGAAGCCATTAAGATAACAGGAGCGCTTTCATATATAATACTAAATAATCTTGATAGAGTTTGTGTAAATTTAATAAGTAGTCAAGGATTAAGAAATATAAAATCTGGAGCAGGTAAACCTTTATTACAAGACTTATTAAAGGAACTTTCAAAGATAGAATTTATAGGCACTAATAGTATACATTCATCTATAAAGAATTTTAGACCAAAAAGAAAAGGTGTATCTATTTTAATGTCTGATTTTTTTCAAAGAGAATCCCTAGAAGAATCTGTAAAGTATTTAGTGAATAAAAAACAAAAGGTAATTTTAATCCATGTATTATCAAAAGAAGAGCTTCACCCTACGTTAAATGGAAATTTAAACTTATTAGATTCTGAAAGTAATGAAAGTGTTAGAGTAAACTTAAATTCTTCAATATTAAATATATATGAAAGAGAGCTATTAACATTTAAAGAAGGTATTAATAGCATGGCATCTAAGTATGGTGCTACTTATGTACCTATAAGTTCTGAAGATTCTATTGAAAAGATAGTATTTAAAGATTTAACAGTTCAAGGACTAATAAATAAAAGATAGGGGTGAGAGTATGAAATTTGTAAATTCATGGCCACTTATATTTTTGACTTTTATCCCTTTGCTTATATTTTTATATCTTTTGAAACAAAAGTCACAAGAACATATTATACCAAGTACGTTTTTATGGAAAGAAGTATATAAGAATGTTGAAGTATCTACTCCTTTTGAAAGATTAAGATATAATATAATGCTTTTACTACAACTTTTAACTATACTCTTTTTGACTTTTGCATTAACAGACCCATTTTTATCTATGATGGGTAGGGAGTATAAAAGCATAATAATAGTAATGGATAGCACGGGTAGTATGACTGCAACCTACGATGATGTTACAAGAATTGAAGAGGCGAAAAGGCGTGCTGAAGAGTATATAGATTCTATAAATACAGACGCAGAAGTTACAATAATAAATGCATCAGAAAAGCCTTCTATAGAGCTTTCTAGTTCTAAAGATAAAAGTTTAGCAAAAGATAAGCTAAAATCTATAAAGATAAAGTCTGTAAGCGGTAATATAGAAGACAGCTTATCTATTATAAGAGCTCTAACCAAGGAAAACGAAAGCTATGAAGCTATATTTTTCACTGATAAAGCTTTGGACATAGAAGATATAAATGGGAAAGTAATTGATTTAACACAAGCGTCAAGTAATGCATCATTAGATTTTCTTTCTTATAGTGAAAATAAAGAAGAACTTAAGGTATTAGTTAAAGTAACTAATAGAGGAAGTTATGAATACACTTCTGATGTAGATTTATATGGAGATGAGAAACTTTTAGATATAAAACCTATAACTTTAAATCCTAAAGAAAGTAAAAATGTTCTCTTTGATAAAATATCCTTTAAAGGAGATATACTTAAAGCAGAACTTACAGAAGAAGATAGCATAAAAGAAGATAATTTTATATTTGAAAAGGTATTGAATGAAGATAAGAAAAAGGTTCTTCTTGTTACAGAAAAAAATATATTTTTAGAAAAGGCCTTACAAACAATACCTAGCATAGATATTTACAAGACAAATGAAGAAGAAAATATAAATAAAGAAGATAAATATGACCTTTATATATTTGACAATATAACACCTATAAACATTCCAAAGGACGGAAATATACTCCTTATAAATCCTGAAAGTAATTCTATATTTAATGTTAAAGAAGAGCTTCAGGGAGGGGATGGGATGGTAACTAAAAGTAGCCTTAGTAAGTATACTGAAGGGTTAAAATTTGCTGTTAAAAGTTATAAGAAAATAGAAAAACCAAATTGGGCTGAAGAATTTTTGAGGGTAGAAGAAGACAGCCTAGGATTCATAGGCAATTATAATGGAAAGGTTGTAGGGGTTTTAGGATTTGACCTTCATAACTCAGATTTGACACTTAAAGCTGAATTCCCTATATTAATTCATAATGTAGTAGGAAGACTTTTAGATAATGGGATGTTAGATAAATATAGCTTTAAATCTGGAGAAGAGGTTCAGATAAATGCTAGAGTAGATGGTGAAGCAGTTAAGATCACAAATCCTAAAGGTAAAGAGGAGATTATAGACTTAAGGTTTCCTTTAAAGCCATATAGAGGAACAGATATTATAGGAATTTATGAGGTAGCTCAAAAGATAGATGAGGAAACTATAAAAACATCATTTACAGTAAACTTTCCAACAGATAGTGAGTCAAACATTGAACAAGAAAACAAATCAATAGATAATTTAAAAGAAAATAAATCTACAAAAGGTGGATTAAACCTTAGGATATATTTAATAATACTCGCTTTAATAATTATTTTCATTGAGTGGATTTTATATTTAAAGGGATATTAGGAAAAAGCAAAAATTAGATATAAAAAGATAGAAGGGAGAGTATGGTTAAGTTTTAATGCTTTCTTAGCCAATAGAAATTAGTGAACTTAGAGATAATAAGACCTATATTTTTACTCCTCATACCCGTTTTTATAGCAATTGTTATTTACACATTTAAAGATTTAAAAACATTTAGAAAAAAGAATACATTAACAGCCGTTTCTAGAATAATAATATTTACACTATTATGCTTAGCTCTTTCCGGAATAACCATTAAATTAAACATAAAAGATACCTCAACCTTGTTTTTATTTGACGTTTCAGAATCAAATAAAGAATTTCAAGAGGAAGGCGAAAAGTTTATAAAGGAATCTATTGAAGGTATGCCTAAAAAGAATAAGGCAGCAGTTATGGTTTTTGGAGATGGAACAATTTTAGAGAAGTTTTTTTCGAATGGAAATGCATTTAACGGTATTTCAGATGTGCCACTATCCACATCTACCTCTACAAATATAGAAGATGCTATTACAAAAGCTTTATTAACTTTTCCAGAGGAAAGTGCTAAAAGGCTAGTAATTATAACAGATGGTGAAGAAAATAAAGGGAGTTTACTTAAAACAGCTGCATCACTAGAGACCCAAGATGTAGAGGTTAAGGTTTATAAAGTAAATAAAAGTGAAAAGTCTGAAGTATATGTAGATAAGGTAAGCATACCAGAACGTATAAATATAGGTGATGAATTTTCAGTAGTCATAGCTATAGAAAGTAATGTAAAGACTTCAGCTAAGGTTTCTCTATATTCAGATAGAACTAAAAAGGCAGAGCAAAGTGTAGATGTTGAAAAAGGGAAAAACAACTTCATTTTTAAAGATATCCAAGACTCGGGGGGGTTTAAAAGTTATAAAGTAGTAATTGAGCCCACTCTTGACAGTGAAGTAAAGAATAATGAATATATTACATTTACTAACGCAAAAGAAAAGCCAAAAATTTTATTAATTGAAAGTAAGGATGGAGAGGGAAGGGAATTAGAAAATATATTTTCTACGCTTTCTATGAATTACAAGAAGATAAATTCAAAAGAAGCCCCAAGAAGTCTTAAGGAAATGCTAGAGTTTAAATCTATAATTACTGCTAATGCACATATAGATGATATTAATAAGGGATTTGTAGATAATTTAGAGGATTATGTTAAGGAGTATGCAGGATCCTTTATAGCTACAGGGGGAGAAGATTCTTTTGCTTTAGGAGGCTATTTAAATACATCTTTTGAAAAGGTGCTTCCGGTTTACATGGATATGCGGGGTAAAAAGGAAATACCTAAAATGGCATTAGCTCTTGTAATAGATCATTCTGGAAGTATGGGGGGCGGAGAAAACATAACAAAACTTGCATTAGCTAAAGAGGCAGCAGAAAAAGCTGTAGAAACATTAAGACCTATAGATGATATAGGAGTTTTAGCCTTTGATGATTCATTTAACTGGATAGTTCCTATTAAAAGCAGTAAGGATAAAGAGGATATAAAAAGTAAAATAAGAGCTATAGACGTTAATGGTGGAACAAGTATTTATCCAGCACTAAAGGAGGCTTATGATGGATTAAAAAATAACGATGCGAAGATAAAACATATTATACTTCTTACGGATGGACAGGATGGGTTTAAACAATACGATGATGTACTTAGTACTGGTACTGATGAAAAGATAACATTATCTACAGTTTCAGTTGGGTCGGATGCAGATAAAGCTTTACTACAGAGCCTAGCAAGCCTTGGTGGAGGAAGAAGCTATCATACAGACATATATACAGATATTCCACGTATATTTGCAAAAGAGATATTTTTATCATCCAAATCATACTTAAACAATAGGGAGTTTACACCAAAATTAACTAGCCCTCATAATATATTAAACGGAGTTGCAAAGGAGGGGTTTCCAACACTACTTGGATATGTAGGATCCTCCGCAAAAGAAACTTCTAGTATAATACTATCTTCAGATGAAGATGATCCTATACTTACAGCATGGCAGTATGGACTTGGAAGATCTGTTGCGTGGAATTCTGACATGGCTGGAAGATGGGGTAAAAACTTATCTAGTTGGAATAAGACCACTAAGTTATGGGAAAATATACTTAATTGGTCTATTGAAAACTATGCTGATGGAGAAGGAATTATAAGTGTTAATATTACTGGAAAGCAGGCATTTATAGAATATGAAACAAAAAATAAAGGCGAAAGTCAAAAAGTTAATGCTTTAGTAACTAGTGAAAAAGGCGAAAAGGTTGATTTGGATCTAGAAGCTACAAAGCCTGGGAAGTATTCTGGGGTCTTAGAACTTAAAGAAACAGGCTTTTATAGTTTAAATATAAGAGAAGTAGAAGAGGAAAAGGTAATTAATAGTCAAAACACCACTATTGCCATGCAATATTCACCTGAATATAAGTTTTTTAAAGACGAAGGAGCATTAGATAAGTTAGTAGAGGAGACTAAAGGTACTTTTGTAAAGTCTTCTGATGAAATATTTAATTCTAGCTTAGAATCTATATGGAGTAGAATAGATTTAACTAATATACTTTTATCTATGTCACTTGTTTTATTTATCATAGATATAGCCTATAGAAGATTAAATTTAAATACCAAGTTATTGAAAGTAAAAGAAAAGACAGATAAACAATACAAAAAGACAAAAAACAGTTTTAAGAATAAACACAAAGACAATATTAAGGTTAAGTTAGAAAAGGTACCTAATAAAGATTTTGTTAAATCAAATTTGAATACATTAGATAAAACTAAAAATCAAAACAGTAAAAAAGATGTTGATACTAGTAAAGATAATAAAAAACAGAACTTAAGTGAAAAATCTAAAACCTTAGATACTTCTTCTTTACTAAGAAAAAAAGAGGAAAGAAATAAATATTAAAAATAAAAGACTAGGCAATTATATATTAATTACCTAGTCTTTTATGAAATATAGTGATTTACAGATAATAATATTATATACTTTATGTAATCACATTTTAATATAGACTAGATTTTTATTCATAATAACTATATAATAGTTATAGTTAAATTGTTTTAGATAAGGATTAAACTGATATTATATAAGATTTCTATAAGGGATTTAAAATTAAAGTGTAATATGAGATGAGTTTAATTTTTATGATATAGTTATATGTACATAATTTTATTTTATTACTTTATTAGAACTAAAAAGGTAATAAGATACTAAGAAAGGAATGGTCGTAAGTGGAAATTAACAACAGCACTTCAAATTTTATAAAAAATATAGTAAAAGAAGATATAGATTCAGGAAAACATAAAGAAATAATAACTCGTTTTCCACCAGAACCTAACGGATACTTACATATAGGTCATGCAAAGTCAATAGTTTTAAATTTTGAACTTGCAGATGAATTTAAAGGAAAAACGAATTTGAGGTTCGACGATACAAATCCTATTAAAGAGGATACAGAATATGTAGAATCAATAAAAGATGACGTGAAATGGCTTGGATTTAAATGGGATGAACTGTATTTTGCATCTGATTATTTTGAAGATATGTATGATAAAGCTAAGTTGCTTATTAAAAAAGGTAAGGCTTATGTTTGTGACTTAACAGCAGATGATATGAAAGAATACAGGGGAACATTAACTGAACCTGGAAAAGAAAGTCCTTATAGAAATAGATCAGTAGAAGAAAATTTAAATCTTTTTGAGAAGATGAAAGATGGAAATTTCAAGGATGGAGAAAAGGTATTAAGGGCCAAAATAGATATGGACTCTCCAAATATGAATATGAGAGATCCTATAATATATAGAATATCTCATACTAGTCATCACAACACTTTAAATAAATGGTGTATATACCCTATGTATGATTTTGCTCATCCCCTAGAAGATGCTATAGAGGGAATAACTCATTCAATTTGCACCCTAGAATTTGAGGATCATAGACCTCTTTATGACTGGGTAGTAAAAGAATGTGAAATGAAAAGTGTGCCAAGACAAATAGAATTTGCAAGGCTTAACATTACAAACACTGTAATGAGTAAAAGGAAATTGAAATTATTAGTTGATGAAAAAGTTGTAGATGGATGGGATGACCCAAGAATGCCTACAATAGCAGGGCTTAGAAGAAGAGGATATACCTCTCAGGCTATTAGAAACTTTTGTAGAGCAATTGGAGTTGCTAAGGCTAATAGTCTTGTAGACTCTCAAATGTTAGACCATTTCATAAGAGAAGATTTAATGCCAAAGGTCTCAAGAACTATGGCAGTATTAAGACCTTTAAAGCTTGTAATAACAAATTATCCTAAAGATCAAGTAGAAATGCTAGACATAGAAAATAATGGAGATGACCCTAAAGCAGGAATAAGGAAGGTGCCTTTTTCAAGAGAAATCTATATAGAACAAGATGATTTCATGGAAAACCCTCCTAAAAAATATCATAGATTATACTTAGGTAATGAAGTAAGACTTAAGGGTGCTTATTTTGTTAAATGTAATGATGTTATAAAAGATGAAGCGGGAAATGTAACAGAGATACATTGTACCTATGATCTAGACACCAAAAGTGGCAGTGGATTCACAGGTAGAAAGGTAAAAGGAACTATACATTGGGTAGATGCTAACATGGCTAAGAAGGCAGAATTTAGACTATATGAACCTTTGATATTAGACCATGAAGATGGAGATGAAGGAAAGCATTTCTTAGAACAAATAAATCCAAATTCTATGGAGATAGTAGAGGGGTTTGTTGAACCATTTATGAAGTGTGCAAAAACTCAAGATAAATTTCAATTAGTTAGACATGGATACTTTAATGTAGATGAAAGAAGTACTGAAGATAAATTAGTTTTAAATAGAATAGTTTCTTTAAAAAGCTCATTTAAGTTATAGTTTAAAAGTTAATATATGTTTAAAATGCATTCTATAGAGTATAGATTTTAAGAGAATCTACTCTATAGGGTGTATTTATTTAGGCTTAATGAATATTTAAAGGATTCAAAAATGTAAAAATAATCTGTACTTATATAAAATAAAAGTATTGAAAAGGATATCCAAAATTGTTAACATAGTGTTAAAAGTAAAATATGACAGAAGGAGATTAATATATTATGATGAAAAATATTAAAATCAAGAGCAAAATTACAATAGGACTTATAACTGTTATGCTAATTATGTCATTTGTTATTATTATATCCTATGATTGCAACATTAAAACTAACAAGCAAATAAATGAGAATATATATACATATGAAATTATAAGGGAAGCGGATTTGCTTAATACAAGTATTGTAGACATGGAGACGGGTATTAGAGGATACGGTATAACTGGAGATAAAGAATACCTAGAGCCTTTTAACAATGGTAAATTAGAATCAAGGGCACATTTGAATAAGTTAATTGAATTAACTAAAGGAGATGAACAACAACAAACAAGACTTGCAAACCTCAACAGCTCTATAAATAACTGGATTGCAAGAGAAGGTGAATCCTTAATAGGAATAAGAAGTAAGGTTAATTCAAATGAGCTTACCCTAGATAGAGTTGCATACTTTATGAGTACAAAACAAGGCAAAAAAAATATGGCTGATATAAGGAACATTTCAAAGGAATTTGTGCAAGTAGAAAAAGATAAACTGGATATTAAAATAAATGATATGCATGATTGGCAAGTAAGTGCTAAAACTATAATGATTTTAGGCACACTTATATCACTTTTAATAGGATTTATTGCCATATACATAGTGGTTAGATCTGTAACAAAACCTATTAATCTCCTTCAAAAAGAACTAGATGCACTAGCTAGTAGTGGTGGAGATCTTACTAAGACAATAGATATAACCTCAAAAGATGAAATAGGTGGACTTGCATCTAGTTTAAATAGATTCATTCAAGAAATTAGAGGTATAATCTTACAAGTTAATGAAAATGGATTAGGTATGAAAAATAATGTGCAAGATATAACAAAATCGATGATGTCACTAAATAATGAGATATTAGATGTGAGTGCTAGTACTGAGGAGTTATCATCTAGCATGGAAGAAACAGCTGCAGCAACAGAAGAAATGAATTCATCCGCAGATGAAATAGCTAAGATAATAGAGGCGTCATCTAAAAAGACTGAAATAGGAGTTAAACAATCAGCGGAAATAAGAGAAAGAGCAGAAAATATAAGGAATCATGCAGAAATTTCATCTAAGCAATCTTACGAAATATATGAAAAAAGTAAAGAAACATTGGAAAATGCTATGGAAAAATCTAAGGTTGTAGAACAAATAAATATTTTTTCGGAAACTATATTAGAAATATCATCAAAAACTAATCTTTTAGCTTTAAATGCAGCTATAGAAGCGGCTAGAGCTGGGGAAGCTGGGAGAGGATTTTCAGTTGTTGCTGAAGAAATTAGGAATCTTGCAGAGCAATCAAACGAAACAGTATCAAAGATTAAAGCTGTTACTTTTGAGGTTATAGATGGTGTAAAAGAACTTACAAGGTCCTCTTCTGATATATTAGAATTTATAAATAATAAGGTTATAAAAGATTATGAGAATTTAGTAAGTATTGGACAAGGATATAGTAAAGATGCAGATTACGTATCTACTACAATGCAAGATTTTAATTCTATGCTAAAATTAATTGAGGAATCCCAAAATAGTCTCTTAAAAGTTATCGAGGATATAACGAGTACATCCTATGAAGGAGCTAAAAATACATCTAGTATATCAGAGAAAGCCTTAATGGTGAGGGGGAATTCTGAGTCAATAGTTGAAAGTGCAACAGGTGTTAGGAATAGCTCAGACAAACTTTTAGAAACGGTTTCAAAGTTTAAAGTTTAACAAAACGGGTGTAAAAGGTTTTACACAGTAATAAATAAAAAACTATCTGTAATTTTTACAGATAGTTTTTTATTTATCTATATTATTTTGATCAATATAGATAAGTAATTATCTTTTTTGGAACCTTATATTACTCACCATAAGGTAAGATAAGATTGCTGCTAATATTACAATTATAGAAGGATTCATAAATCTAGCTTTTGTAACGAGTACAAATAAAGCAATTAATATACCAGCAAAGGTTATTGGTATGCCTTTAAATACGCCATCAAAATCTGAGATGTTATATCTTGCAAGTCTATAAGCACCAGCTATAGGAAAGGCTAATAATACCATATATCCTAGAAATCCTATTGATTTAAAACTATATAAATTAAATATTAAAAGTGCAGGTGCTACACCAAAGGATATTAAATCACTAAGAGAATCAAGCTCTTTTCCTATTTCACTAGATACATTTAATGCTCTTGCCACAATACCGTCATATCTATCAGCTAAGCCCGCCAATATTATGAATAAGCTTGCTAAAATATAATTTCCATCTAAGGTCATAAGCAAAGACATAACTCCACATCCTAAATTGCTTAATGTAAGAACATTAGGTATAGCGTTTTTAATTTTATACATATTATCTAAACCCCTTTCATTAATAAATATCCATAATCTAACAACGTGGAATATATATAGTTTATATTGTTAAATTATAAACTTATAATTGATTAAGTAATTATATATAATTAACCAGTATAAATTTTAAGAATGATACTAATATATATTATATCATCAATAAGTATAAATAACATTACTTCAATCTTAAAAGAACCTTAAACTATAAAGGGTAAAATTACTTTCAAACGATAGCATTTCATTTTTAATACAAGATATGATAATATAAAAATAAAAACATAAAAGGTGATATGTATGATTAATTATTTAAATATGACACCCTATGAATTAGGGGAGAGCGCAAATATAGAAAGTATAGTGCATATTATAGAATACATAAAAGATGGAAGTGTTAATGAAAAAAGGCTAGCAGCCTCTGCCATTAGGAAGCTTTCCATTTATTATAAAGATGAGTGCAATAAAGCTATAGAATATCTTATAAGGAATTTAGATACTACAGCACCTCAGCTTAGACAATACTCCCTAAAAGCGTTGAAAGAATTAGATTTAACTGAGGAACATTTATTAATTTTAAAAAAATATATAAAGAGAGAAAATAAAGAGTATAATTCTATTATATATAATGAAATTTTCATTAAGTATCATCATACTAAAAATGAAATTATAAAAGAGAATGCTATAAAAGAAGAAATTCGCGCTAATAAATCACCTAACTTATCTAAGTTTCCTAATTTATCTAACTTGTCTATAATGGAATATTTTAATGGCACAAAGGAGATTCCCACACAGTTAAAAGAAGGTTATAAAATTGAATCACAAGTATTTATAAACAGCCTCTATAAATCAGCACAGTTAATAATAAATGATAAAACAATTTTACAAATTTTTGAAAAGAGATATGGCATAAATAAATATTATACACTTCAATCTTTAAGCAAAGAATACAATCTATCTAGAAATTATATTGAAGATTCTATGGAGAATTGTATTAATAAGATTGCAGAGACCATAATAGAAGAATCACATAAAGAAAGGTCCGAAAATCATTTTAAAAATATATATAATACCATTACACAAGTTGTTAAAATAGAAGAGAAGAAGACATTTATAGAAAGATTAGTTTTATTTTTATATTGTGGATTTCCTAAAAGCCATTTAAAACTTATGATTAACGTAATAATGATGGTTATTTATAATACCCCAAAAGAATGGAAGCAAGAATCTGTAATATCATCTTATGATAAATTCCTAGATAATTTAGATAAAAGCAAACGGAAAAATGATTTTAGAAAGGTATTATACGAAAATGTTTCTTGGCCAAAAGATATAAAGATATTAGAATTAGAACAATTTAAGAAGATAAATACTATTGACTATCTAAAAAAGGATTTAGAGAAAAGAGGTAAAATTATTAAAAGTGAAAAGATGAATATTGATATTTACTATAAGTCGTTGTATCAAAAAGATTTGTTGAAAAATTTAGAGTTACTAGAGGAAGTAGTTTTTTATAGTACTTTTAACTTTAGATTAAAAAGCTATGATGATGGGGAGTATTATATTAGTGACATTTTTTTTGTTTTGAAAGATGGAAGAGGTGTTTTGATTCTTACACCTATTAATGAAAAAGACTTAAGTAAAATAAATAAAAATAGAGATTTGGCTTTTGAAAATTTATCCAAAGAAAAGGGGCTCGGTATATGGATATTTAAATCTTAAAATGGTATAAGATAACTTCATTAATTAAATTTATATATAGGTGTGATATACTATATGATAAATGGTATATTACAGTTGAAAGGTGAGTTTATCATGAATAGTTTAGAAGCTATAATTAAGAGCTTTACAGTATTAGGAAATCTTTATGATGATTTTAGAATAGTAGATCCTATAAAAAAGAAGGTAATTTACCGCAAGGGAGTTACTGATGTTTATGCTAGTCAAAATTGCTATGATTTTTGGAGAAAAGAAAGCCACTGTGAAAATTGCATATCTTCAAGAGCTTTTGTAGAAAAAGATAATTGTGTAAAGATTGAATATACCGGAAGCAAGGTTCTCTTAATTATGGCGACTAAGATACTTTATAGTAATAATAAATATATACTTGAAGCATTTAAAGATATAACCAATATAGGAATTATATCTGATATAGAAAGTAAGTCACAAGAATATATATTAAGTTATATTCAAGATATGAATAACAAAATTATAAGAGATGATCTAACTCACATATATAATAGAAGATATATAATAGAAGATATATAAATGAAAAATTACCTGTAGATATACTTTCAGTTAAATTATCTAAAATACCTTGTACGGTTGTGATGATTGATATAGATGATTTTAAAATAATAAATGATGAAAATGGTCATCTTGTAGGAGATAATGTATTAAGAGATTTTAGTCAATTTATAAATCATAAGGTTAATGCTGTAAATGGTTGGGTAGGTCGTTATGGTGGAGAAGAATTTCTTGTTTCACTTCCTAAGATGAATAAAGAGGATAGTCTAAACTTTATGGAAAAAATAAGATTAGATATAGAAAACCTATGTTTTAACTACAATAAAAAATATATTAAGGTAACTATTAGCTGTGGTATATATGAAATTAACGGATCGGAAGAAATAGATGAAGTTTTTACAAAGGCTGACAGAAGGCTTTATAATGCTAAAGGCAAAGGTAAGAATCGTATAGAAATTTAACTAAATGAAAATTAATATGATATAATGCAATATATTGGGAGGGAGATAACAATGAAGAGAAAATCAAAATTTGCTATAACCTTATTAGCTTTAACGGCATTAGTTTCTATAATAAATAATGATAAAAAGACAAAAAAAGAATAGGCTCTTTAGAGCCTATTTAAAAAATACATTTTTTACTATTAATATTATTTCTTTTAAAGTGATAAGGTAACCTTGTACATCGTCCTTTATGTCTATAGCATCAGCGGTTGTAGTAGTTAGAACTTCGCTGATGTCCTTAATGTTATCTGTGATTTCTGCTATGTTTTGAGAAGCTTTTGGAAGGTAATTTGTTACTTTGTTTATATTTAGTTCATTTTCACCTAAGATTTTGTCTACTCTAGTTAAAACTTTAGTTAATTTGTTTAAGGCCAGTATTAAATATATTAATGCAGTAGCAGCTAAAATACCTAATATTGCATACCCTAAACCTGAAAATGTGACATACATCTTAAAATCTACCTCCTTTATTTTTCAGAATCATTAGTGTTAGATTCATCATTTTTCTCTTCTACGTAATCTCTTATCTTTGATTTATCTTCTTTATAAATCTTTTTAGAATATTACTTAGTTTCATTTACAACATTTTCTACTTCTGATTCAGTTTCTTCAGAAATATCCTCAGAATCTTCTAAAACTTGTTTAGATTCTCTTAACTTATTTTTTATTTTGCACTTTGCTTCAGCACTTTTACATTTAAAATCTTCAGCCTTAACTTTAATATTTTCACTTAAATTTTGAGATTTGTCTTTAACGGTATCATTTAAGGTTTGAGCAGCATTTTTGATATCATCTCTAGTGTCCTTTCCGGACTTTGGAGCAAGTAATACTCCCGCAAGTGCACCTGCAGTTGTTCCGATTAGTGCATTTGTTAGAGCACGTGCTCTTTCTTTTCTCTTAATTTCCTTTTTCTTCTTTTCTAACATTGATTTTAACATTGAATATACCCCCTTAGATTCTTATAAATAAAATAAATATCATAAATGGTAATAGTAAAGTCAAAAGTTATTAACAACTAATTTAAATTACTCTTTAATAGATATTATGTACCATTATATCTATTTTTTCTTCTCAATTCAACATATTAAATGAGTTTTAGCCATAATTAATTGATTATTTAAAATTATTGACACATAGAAACCAATAATTCTTTTAATTGTAAATAAAATTTATGGTTTTAGTCATTTGTATGGAAGAAATACATATTATTATAATGTGTATTATTAAAGTATTTGTAAAGTTTTAAAATTTGTTTATTATTAATGAAATTTTATGATAAAATATACTTAGAGAATAAAAAGAAATTTTTTAAGAGGAAAGGATTTAAAATGAATATTGCATTTTTTATTACACCTAAAAATGATGTTGTTCATGAAACTTTAGATGCAACAATGAGACAAGTATTAGAAAGGATGGAGTATCACGGTTATACAGCTATACCACTTATAGACACTGACGGTAAATATGTGGGGACATTGACAGAGGGAGACTTATTATGGAAGTTAAAAAACACTCCAGATCTTACTTTTAAAAATACATCAAAAGTAAGTATAGAAGATGTTCCAAGAAAAACAAAACATAAATCTGTATCTATAAATGCTAACATAGAAAGTTTAATATCACTTTCTATTAGCCAAAACTTTGTTCCGGTAGTAGATGATAATGGAATATTTATAGGAATAATCAAAAGAAGTGATATAATAAACTATTGTTATAAAAATATGGAAAGCTTAGGTTAATAAATTTAGCAAAAACTACTTCTTTTTAGGAGTAGTTTTATTATTTATGTATAAAATTTTGAAAGGAAAATATATTTATGAAGATAATAATTTCCCCGGCGAAGTCTTTAGAATTTAAGAAAGATATACCTTATGAAACTTATTCTAAACCAGAGTTTTTAAATTGCGCTGAATATTTAACAAAAGAACTAAAAAGATTGTCAAAAGAAGAGATAGTAAGCCTTATGAATATTAGTTATAAGCTATCAGAAATGAACTTTTATCGTTATCAAAGTTGGAATAAAGATTTAAATGAAGGCACTAGGCAGGCTATATATGCTTTCGATGGAGATGTTTATAAAGGGTTAAATGCTTACGATTTTAATGAATCAGAAATAGATTTCGCTCAAAATAATCTTAGAATATTATCAGGGCTTTATGGTGTTATTAGACCTTTAGATTTAATAAAACCTTATAGATTAGAAATGGGAATTAAACTTAAAAATAATATGGGGGATAATTTATACACCTATTGGGAAGATATATTAACGAATTATATTAATAATGATTTAAAAGATGACAAAGAAAAGATACTACTCAATTTAGCATCAAAAGAGTATTATAAGGTTTTAAATAGACAATATATAGATAAGGATATAAAAGTCTTATCTCCTGTATTTAAGGAATATAAAGATGGAAATTATAAAATAATAACTATATATACGAAAAAAGCAAGAGGATTGATGGCTAATTATATAATTAAAAATAAGATAAATAAATTAGAGCAATTAAAAGGTTTGAGTCAAGTAAAAGTGGGCAACTATTTTATTTGATTTATTATCCATTATTTTACATGAGGTATTTATAATTTACCCTACCCATTTTTATTCTTAATTGTAACTAAAACTTCCAAATCCTTTTAATCCACAAAGTTTTTGTATTACTTTTCTTCCCAAGGTAACCGCAGCTCCACTATAAGGAATAGGCGCGGTATGTATCTTATATTCTTTAGATTCCGTACCCTTTTTATTAACCGCGGAAGCGGATAAAGGTATTTCACGAATTACAGTATCTATAACACCCTTCGGGATAATGTTTTTATAGATTTTATCCAAGGTACTAAATAATCTATTGCTGAACTTTTCTGCTAAAATTTTAGATAAGTTATCGGCTCCATTAATAGACCAGCTCATTTTTCTACCTTTCATTCTATGTGCTAACACATCGCAAATGTTATGTTCCATAGTCCCTAATTGCCTATATTCTATCCCTTCGGGTGCCGTAGGCATAGTTATATTGTCTCTTAATTTATATGGAACTAGGCCCTCTTTATTATGTACAAAATAGTCATATAGCTCTGTAAGCTTTTTAAAAACAACTTCATCTTTATTATTTTCTATCATCATGTTAACAATTGCTTCCAACCCTTCATCAACTTTCCCTTGCCTAAATAACTTAAGTAAGACTTTCTGTTCTTTTTTATCACTTACTTTTCTAATAATTGCTTGGCTTATATGAAATGGATCCAGTTGAAAGTGTATGTCTTGATCTTCACAGGTTGCTTTTATCCACTTTGCACCATCTCCATTTAATATCCTAGTTTCTATTTCATCAACATTATACTTTTCAGCAATGGTTGCTTCCGCAACTTTTTTAAAGTGGCTAGAACTATTAAAACTTGCACAAACAGTTTTATCAATAACAACATATTCTTTTTTACTACCTGGACGCAACTTCCAACCTGTATAAGATACTGCTAATTTAAGTTCTTTTTTTCTATTCTTACCCTTTGGTCTATCTTTTCCCTGAATGGATAACCATACCCCGTCTTGCTCCTGAAATAGCACTGGTACTTCCTTTTCGCCTTTCAACGCACCTTTTTCATTTAGTTCAATCTTACGCTTTTCTAGTTCATTTATCTTTTCTCCAACCATTTGAACTATGTTCCAAACTCCTTGAGCACTAATTTCCTGATTACACATTGTTTTTATATTTTCAGCTGTTTTTCTAAAAGATACTTCTGACACGTTAGTTAAAATAGTTTCTACAAGATTTATAGATACATTACCTATGGTGTCCATGCCTAGATACTCATCTAAAAGGAACTTAGTAGCTGTTTTACCATCTTCAAGTTCAAACTGATAGATACGTCTTGAATATTCAACATCCCCCATAATCGTTCTTAAACAAGTCTTTTTAAGTCCCTTATTTCTATATACTTTAATATCTCTTTCTTTAAGTAGCTTTTCATCTAAAGCTTCCAACACATTTTTTAAAACATGGCAGGCTTCATCACAAACCATCTTATAAATCTTTTTCTCTATCTCCTTGAAAGTTAAGCCGTTTTCATTTAAACTAACATTATACATAAATTCAACTCCATTCAGTTTTGTCTAGATAATAAAATTATAATGGATAATTTATGTATTGGGGAGATGTTTTTGCATCTCCTTTTATTTATATAGTTTTTTATACTAGTTCTGCCTACTAAAATTATACTCTAACAATTAAAAGAATTTAATTCAGAGGGATATGCTTTTAGAGATAATATGAGTACTGAAGAGAATCTAGTTTTTACCAGAGGATAAACGGTTAAGGCTAAATTTTCCTATAAAGATAACTGAAAGGGAATGAAAAGTACGTAGGAGATGTTTTTATGATATAATTTCAATATAGATATATAATTTTATGATTAGGAGTGGATTTTATGGAAGATAATATAAAAGGTGAAGAAATAAAATTAGATGATATGGTAAAAGGTGAGGTAATTAAGGAGGAGAACGAAACGCAATTAATAGAAGGTGCAGATACAAAAGAAGAAGAAATTACTAAAGATTCTTATGATTTTAAAAAGATTCAAAAAGGTGACGTTATAAGTGGAACTGTAATTAGTGTTAATAAACAAGAAATATTCGTAAATATAAACTATATGGCGGATGGGATAATACCAAAATCTGAAGCAATAGAAAATATTGAAGAAGAGTTGGAACCTTTATTTAAAGAGGGTGACAACGTAAATGTATTAGTAATGGAATTAAACGATGGTGAGGGAAATGTACTTTTATCTAAGAATAAAGCGGAAGCTATTAAGGTTTGGGACGACTTTGAAGAATCTTTAAAAGAGTCTACTTTATTATCAGTAATGATAAAAGAGGAAGTTAAAGGTGGATTAATAGGGTATATAAAAGGTGTAAGATTATTTTTACCAGCATCTCATGTTTCAATAAGACATATAGATAATCTGAAAGATTTTATAGGTAAGTCTTTAGAGGTTAGAGTTATTGAACTAGATAGATTAAAAGGAAATGTAGTAATTTCTAGAAAAGTAGTAGAATTAGATGATCAAAATAAAAAAGGTGAAGAGCTTTGGAAAGAACTTAAAATTGGTGAGAAAAGAAAAGGCCAGGTAGTTAGGTTGGCTAAATTTGGAGCCTTTGTTGATATTGGTGGCATACAAGGATTGATTCATATATCTGACCTTTCATGGAAGAGGATATCAGACCCACAAGAAGTAGTATCTGTAGGGGATGAAGTTCAAGTATATATATTAGATTTTGATAAAGAAAAAAATAGAGTATCACTTGGACTTAAAGATTTAGAAGCGGATCCTTGGAATACCGTTAATACTAAATATAAAGTAAATGATATTGTTGAAGTAAATATAAGTAACATTGCAAAGTTCGGAGCATTTGCGCAAATAGAGCCAGGAGTAGAGGGACTTATACCTTTAGGAGAGATACAAGAAGAAAGGGTAATAAATGCATCTGATATCTTACAAAAGGGTCAGAAAGTTAAAGTTAAGATATTAAACATGGATGTTGATGCTCATAGAATAACTTTAAGTATAAAAGAAGCCATTGATGATGGAATAGATTATTCATCTTTTAATGAAAAAGCAGATAATATAACTCTTGCTGATATATTAGGAGATAAATTGAAAAGCTTTAAAGTAAACTAAAATAACATAATAATTAAAATAAGAGAAGATTAATAAAGTAATCTTCTCTTATTTTAATATAGATTTTAATAATAACTATAATAAGTTCAAAAATTATGGTAATATACAATATATTATGTCTTATTTTAAGAAAGTATATCAAAGGTGGATTGCTATGAGTGATAAAAATAAAACCAAGGAATTTATGTCCTATGGAAATGCATTTTATTTTGAAGAACCAAAGTTGAATAAAAGAAAAAGTATTTCAGGATTAATAATGTTAATTCTATTCTCACTAATAAACCCATTACTAATAATAGGATTAGTAATTTATTTATTTTACATAATATATAAAATGAAAGTATATAAATACAAAGAAAACATAGAGGCTTTAAATGCTATAAGCCTATATAAAAAGGAAAGTTATAAAGAAAGTTTAATACATATAAATAACGCCTTAAAAGAAAGGCCTGATAGTTCTAAATTTAATATAATTAAAGCTTTAAATCATTTTAAATTAGGAGAATATGAAAAATATATATTTTATATAGATAAGATTCCCTATAAGATTTTAAAAAATGATCTAGACTTACAATTAAAATTAGGAGAAAGCTATGAAAAAACAAAGGATTATGAAAATGCAAGGAACATATATAATAAATTGCATAAAATGTTTCCGAAGAGTTCTTATTTAAAAGAAAAAACAACCAATTTAAGTAGGTGAATATATTGAAAAGAGTTGTAATTTTAGATAGTAAGATTTACATGAGATATAGGGTAAAAGAATTAATAAAAAAAGAAGATATTGAAGTATATGAGGCATCTAATTATTCACAGCTTTTAAATAGACTTTTAGAATTAAAAAATTCTGTAAGCCTTATAATTATTGAAATTAATTTAAAAGAAGAGGATGGACTCGAAATAATAAAGAAAATTAGAAAGAAAAAAATAGATATTCCATTTATGGTACTTACAAATCTTAATACTATGGATGCATTTTCAAGAGCTATAAAAGAAGGTGCAATAGATTATTTTGTAAAACCTTTTGATGAAATTAAGTTTAATGAAAGAGTAAATAGACATGTTAATGGAGACTTTACAATAAAGTCCATAAAGGTACACAGTGGAAAGGAAAAATCTTTAAACATTGACGAATACATTGAGTATGAAATTGAAAAATCCAGATCTAAAAATTATCCTTTATCAATGATAATGACAGTATTTTTTAAGCCCTTAAAAAATTTAACTATGGATATGAATAATGATAATATGCTAATTGAAGATTATGTTTATGGAAAATTGAAAAGTTTATTGTCAGACCTACAATATTTTGAAAAATATAGTTTTAGAACATTTATAGGAATTTATCCTAATGTTGATGAAAAATATATAAGTAAATCATCAATGAATATGATTGATAAAATTAAAAATATAAAAGATAGGGATAGTATATTAAAAGAATACTATTTTGAAAATGTTGAAATAACATTTCCATTAGAAGGTATGAATAAAAAACAAATAATGGACAAGTTGACAAATAAGATAGAAGAAAAAATAAAGATAAAGCAAACACAGATAATAAAGTAATTATAACTATAAAATGATTTAAAAATAAAACATTTATTTCCTTTTTATAGTGAAAGCTATCCTCATTTGTGATACTATGTATATATATTAAGAATATTTTTAACTTATAAGAGAGGAAGGATAATATGGATTATGTATTAAAAAATCTAGAACCTAAACCTGTTTTCAAATATTTTGAGGACATATCACAAATACCTCGTGGATCAGGAAATGAAAGAGGAATAAGTGATTTTCTTGTTGATTTTGCAAAAGCACGTGGACTTGAAGTAATTCAAGATGATGTACTAAATATAATAATAAGAAAAGATGGTACAAAAGGATATGAAAACTCACCAAGAGTTATAATACAAGGACATATGGACATGGTTTGTGAGAAAAATATAGGAACTGACCATGACTTTGAAAAAGATCCTTTAAAACTAAGAATAAAAGATGATTTTATATATGCAACAGACACTACACTTGGGGCTGATAATGGAATAGCAGTAGCTTATGCAATGGCGCTCCTCGACTCTAAGGAAATACCTCATCCACCATTAGAAGTTCTTATAACTACTGATGAAGAAACAGGTATGACAGGGGCTTCAAATTTGGATCCTAAAAATGTTGAAGGAAGAATACTTATAAACGTAGATTCAGAAGAAGAAGGAAAACTTCTTGTAAGTTGTGCTGGTGGACTTAGAAATAAAATAACTTTACCTGTTTTATTTGAAGATAGTAAGGAGTATAAAGACATATATACTATTAAAATAAGAGGCCTTAAGGGCGGACACTCGGGTATGGAAATAGATAAGGGTAGAGCTAATTCAAATAGACTCATGAGCAGAATATTAGTAAATCTTTTAGAAAATATAGATTTTAGATTAATTTCATTAAATGGTGGATCTAAAAATAATGCTATACCAAGAGAGATGGATGCTTATATAGCTATAAATTCTAATGATTACAAAAAGTTAAATGAAATTATTGAGGAGTACAACAAGATTTTCAAAAATGAATATAAGACCGTGGATTCTGATGTTAAAGTGTCTTTAGAAAAAGTTAATGAGAATAAAAGACCATTTTCAAAAGATTCCACTGAAAAGGCTATAAGACTTTTATATATGATACCAACAGGAATACAATCTATGAGTATGGATATAAAAGGATTAGTTCAATCATCAACAAATCTAGGAGTTGTAACTACAACAAAAGATTCTGTAGTATTTGACAGTGCTGTTAGAAGTTCAATTGCTTCTTTAAGGGAAGATATATTACTTCAATCAGAAATGGTAGCAAAACTTTTAGGTGCGACTCTATATACTACATCTTCCTATCCAGAATGGGAGTATGATCCTGATTCTAAGGTAAGAAGAATATGCGAAAAGGTGTATAAAGACGAGTATGGCAAGGATGTAGAAATAGTTGCTATTCACGCTGGAGTAGAATGTGGATTATTCGAAGAAAGATTTGGAAAGCTAGATATGATATCCTTTGGTCCTAATTTATATGATGTTCACACTCCACAAGAACATGCTAGCATATCTTCTGTTAGCAATGTTTGGGATTATCTACTTGCTGTATTGAAAGCAATGAAATAAAAAATACAATAGTTGCAGTTTAAAGTCATTTTGGCATATATAAATATTAAAGATAAAAATTAAAGTATACAAGCATTAAGAGCGCTGCATCTATATTAGATTAAGCGCTCTTAAGTTATGTTTTAATTAAATTAGAATTATTAGGAGGAGAGGTTTATGGAAGAAGGAAAACTAGATATGAGATGGAGTCTTAAAGAACTTTATCCATCATTTGATAGTGAGGAATTTGTTAATGATATAGAAAGGTTAAAGGAAGATATAAATTTAGTAAACATTTGGACCCATAATATGATTAAAGGTTACGAGAATTTAGAAGAAAATATAGAAAGTTATATAGAAAGTCAAAATCAAATATGCTCTTTATATACAAGGCTTGCTAGTTTTTGTAGTTTGACCCTTTCAGCAGATGCATTAAATACTACAGCACAAAGTTATTTAGAAAAAGTTGAAAAAATATTTTTACCCATGGTAGAAGTGAGTACGATATTTAATAAGTGGATAATATCTTTATATGATATAGACTCCATAATAAATAGTAGAAATTCAATAAAAGAACATGAATTTTATTTAAGAGAAATTATAGAAAGAAAGGCATATGCTCTATCTGATAGAGAGGAATCAACAATATCTAAAATGAAGCAAACGGGTTCAGTAGCCTTTGGTAATTTACAAAAACTTTTGATATCTACACATAAGGTAGATATAGAAATTGAAGGTAAAATAGAAAGTATTCCCCTAACGATTTTAAAGAACTTTGCATTTAGCAATGATAAGGATATGAGGAAAAGTTCTTATGAAGCAGAACTTGAAAGTTATAAGAAAATCGAACAGCCTATTGTAGCTGCTTTAAATGGAATAAAAGGCGAGGTAATTACCATATCAAATATGAGAGGATATAAAAGCCCACTTCATTATACTTTGGTTAATAGTAGAATGGATGAAGATACCTTAAATTCTATGATGACTGCAGTTAAAGAAAGTCTTCCTGAATTTAGAAGGTATTATCAGCGAAAAGGTGAAATGCTAGGGCATAAAGATGGAATGCCATATTATGATATATTTGCACCAATAGGATCTAACAATAAAACTTATAGCTATGAAGAGGCAAGAGATTTTATAGTATCTAATTTTAGTTCCTTTTCAAATGATCTAGGAGGATTTGCACAAAATGCCTTTGAAAAAGGTTGGATAGATGCAGAGCCTAGGAATGGTAAAAGAGGAGGAGCATTTTGTAGTAATATTCACCCTATAAAAGAAAGTAGAATACTAAGTACGTTTAATGGCAGCTTTAAAAATGTAACTACATTAGCCCATGAGCTGGGGCATGGATATCATGGTCACATTTTAAGTAAACAAAGTTATTTAAATAGTAAATATCCTATGCCAATAGCAGAAACAGCGTCATTGTTTTGTGAAACATTAGTAAGAGATGCTGCCATAAATAATTCAGATAAAAAAACTGCATTTACTATTTTAGAAGGTGAAATAAATAATTCAAGTCAAGTAATAGTAGATATATACGCAAGGTTTATATTTGAAAAGGCTTTATTTGAAAAGAGAAAAAGTAGCGCTTTATCTTTAGAAGAAATAAAAGAAACAATGATTGAGTCACAAAAGAAGGCTTTTGGTACATCAATAATAGAGGCTACATTAAGCCCATATGCTTGGATAAATAAACCTCATTACTATTATGCTGAAAGAAACTTTTATAACTTCCCATATACATTTGGATTGTTATTTGCAAAAGGACTTTTTGCTAGATATAAAAAGGTAGGCTTTGAATTTACGAAAGAATATGATAAACTATTATCTATAACTGGGAAAGCCAGTTTAAAAGATATTGGAAATTCTATTGGTATTGATATAACTAAAATTGAGTTTTGGAGAGAATCTTTAGATGGTATAAAATATAATATACAAAAGTTTATAGATTTAAGTAAAGATAAAGATATTCTTTAAAAGTTTGATTTTTGAAAAAGCCTTTGGAGTTTACTAGGAGGCGTTAAAGTGAAGTGGCTTAATAAGCTTGAAAGAAGGTTCGGCAAATATTCAATTAAAAACTTAATGTTATATATAGCTTCATTAAACTTTTTAGTTTATTTACTAATTATGGTTGACCCCAATAATAATGTTGTGTCTAAATTAATGTTAAAACCTGAATTAGTATTGAAAGGTGAGGTTTGGAGGCTTATAACATTTATATTTATTCCACCTAACACTTCGGCCTTTTTTATAATATTTGCATTGTATTTTTATTATATTGCAGGAAGAGGACTAGAACAAGAGTGGGGTAGCTTCAAACTTAATGTATATTATTTATTTGGTATTTTAGGTACCATCATAGCTTCTTTCATAACTAAAGGATCTGCAACTGCTACATATTTAAACCTTTCTTTATTTTTAGCTTTTGCAAAGTTATATCCGGACTATGAAGTGCTTTTGTTTTTTGTAATACCTATAAAAATTAAATACTTCGCTTATATTAACTGGTTTATCATAATAGGCTCTATTTTAACTAAAAAGAGTTGGGGGTTAAAATTAGCAGCAATAGTTGCAATAATTAACTATTTGATATTTTTTGGTAAGGATATAGTTCAAAATAAGGTTCAGGTACGAAAGGTTCATAAAAGAAGAGAAAAGTTTAAATCTGAAATACCTTATAAAAGTTATATTCATAAATGTACTACCTGCGGTATAACTGAAAAGGATAACCCAGATATTGAATTTAGGTATTGTTCTAAATGTAATGGATATTATGAATATTGTACGAATCACATAAAAGATCATAATCATAAATAATGAATTTTAAAATTAGGCTTTGAATTTATAAATTCAAAGCCTGCTTTTATGATGTTAAACAATTATTTAAAAGAATTGTGAATTTAGTACCTTTATTTAAATCACTTTCTAAATTTATATTTCCATTGTGCATTTCTATAAGACTTTTAGATATAGCAAGACCAAGTCCTGTACCACCACTTTTATGATTTCTTGATGCATCAACTCTTACAAAAGGATTAAAGATATCTTTTTGAAGATGGGTAGGTATACCTATGCCATTATCTTCTATCGTAATGATTATGTCTTTATTAATAGTATATAAACACATAATAAAGTTCGTGTTATTAGGATTATACTTTATAGAATTCATTATTATATTACTAAGAGCTCTGTCTAAATGATTTTTATCAAAGGTGGCGATTATAGTCTTTTCGGGAATATCAAAATCATATTGAAAGTTCTTATCTTCCATCTTAGGTATGTATGAAGCAATAAGCTCTCTTAAAAACTCACAAATATCTAAGTCTTCAGTTTTTAATTTAAAATTAACACTTTGAAGTTTGGAAAACTCGAAAAGTTCAGTAAGCAAGTTATTTGCCCTAAGCGTATTTTGATTTATTACATTTAAATATCTTTTAGATTCACTTTCACTAATAGATTCATTTTTGATTAAATAATCTGAATAGCCAAGGACTATAGAAAGAGGATTTTTTAAGTCGTGAGAAATATCTAGTATTAGGCGTCTTCTAAGCTCTTCAGATTTTTCCTTTAACATCTTTTCATTTTCTAGTTTTTCTGCCATACTATTGAATACATCTCGTAATTCTCCAAATTCTGTTTTAGATTTTAAGTAGATTCTAGCTGAATAGTCTCCATTTGATATTTTATTAGAGCCTTCTATAAGTAATTTTAAGGGCTTAACAAAATTTTTAGAGGATATTCTAGAATATACAATAAGGCCTAATAACAAAATAAAAAGTGCTATAAAAACTGCTAACATAATAAAATATTTAGGTGATAACTTTCTATGATTCATCCTAAAACTTTCAGCAGAGTCCCTAGGTATTGCAATAATGAGTAAAAAGTCTTTTTCTTTATTGTATACAGTTTTATAAATATAGTTATAAGTAGAACTGTTAGGATCAGAAGATGAATAGGGTAGATATAGGGAATTATTAATGATTTCATTAAATGATTTTAAATCATATTTTTTGATTTTTGTAGTAGGACTTCCTTTTCTAAATATAACCTCTCCAGTATTGTTAATGACTTCTATGTATCCGCCAAGGTTTTCAATCTTTTCAGAATTAATATTAGTATAATCATCTCTCATTATGCTACTTGGATCATCTAAAATAGAATCTTGGAGGTTAAAATAAAGCGCCGTACCTATAAGTGTAGCAATTATTAAAGATAAAAATAAGATACCCGTCATTATGAAATATAATAATATATAATTTTTTAATAAAAGATTTGCTAGTTTCTTTTTATTTTCGTTATAATCAAGTTTTTTTTCTCTCATAAACATTATATTTTCTCCAATTTATAGCCTATACCTCTTATGGTTTTTAAATACTTAGGGGATCTAGGGTTATCTTCAATTTTATCTCTTATATGGCTTATATGAACCATTATTGTATTATCATCATCGTAGTAGGTATCCTTCCAAACTAGTTCATACAATTGTTTTTTAGTGTAAACCCTACCGGGGTTCTCCATAAGCAGTTCTAATATTTTATATTCTTTAGCATTAAAATCTAAGGGATTATTATCTTTAGAAATAGAACAACTTTCTTTGTCTAAAACTAAATCGCCTACAGTAAAGTTTACTCTTGATTTTTTATCAGAGTATTTATAATATCTCCTAAGTTGAGCTTGAATTCTTGCCATAAGTTCTAAAGGACTAAAAGGTTTTGTCATATAATCATCAGCGCCAAGGCCGAGTCCTAGAATTTTATCTGTGTCTTCATCTCTAGCTGTTAGAAAGATTACAGGGATTTCACTTATGTTTCTAATCTCTTTTAAAAGGGAAAAACCATTAAGTTTTGGCATCATCACATCTAGTATAGCAAGGTCTATAGGGGTATTTTTTAATATGTTTAGAGCTTCTACACCATCTTCTGCCTTAAAGACTGTATACTCTTCCATAGTTAGATGCAATTCAATTAAGTCACGTATATCTTGTTCATCTTCAGCAATTAGTATATTCAAAAGTTCACCGCCTTTAACGTTATAGCTACTATTATAATAGAACAATAACATAAAATACAACATTGATTTTAATATATACAGTGGTATGATTAATTTATAAAAGGTGAAAGTTGGAGGTGTATTATGAAAAGTAGTAAATTTATGTTTACAGATAAAAAAGGTAAAGACATTAATACTTATAAATGGGAGCCCGATAACTTATCAAAAGACAAAGGGTTAGTCATTCAAATCGCTCATGGTATGGCAGAAACTGCGCTAAGATATAAAAGGTTAGCAGAAAAGCTTACAGAAGATGGTTATATAGTATATGCGAACGATCATAGAGGTCATGGAAAGACAGCAGGTAAGGTAGAAAACTTAGGTTATATATCAGAAGATGATGGATTTTACGATATGATTTATGATATGAACGAACTAACTCAAATAATAAAGAAAGAAAATCAAGGTAAAAAAGTTGTTTTATTTGGACATAGTATGGGGTCGTTTTTATCCCAAAGATACATTCAAATGTACCCAAATGAATTAAATGGTCTAATACTTTGTGGAAGTAATGGAAAGCCAAAACCTATAGTTTCTATTGGCAAAGGTTTAGCTAAAATTCAAATAAAGAGCAAAGGAGAAAGGGCAAAAAGTGGCCTTATGAATAAACTTTCATTTGGTAGTTTTAATAAGCATTTTGAACCAACAAGAACAGACTTTGATTGGTTAAGTAGAGATGAAAGTGAGGTTGATAAATATATAAATGATCCTTATTGTGGAGCTATATTTACAACTTCTTATTATTACTATTTTTTAAAGGGATTAAAGGATATTCATAAAGAAGAAAATCTTAAAAACATACCTAAAAACATACCTATTTTTATAATTTCAGGTGGGGAAGATCCTGTAGGTAACTATGGTGAGGGTATAAAGAACCTTGTTAATTTGTATAGGGAATTAGGAGTAACTAATTTAGATTCTAAGATTTATCAAGGTGCAAGACATGAACTTTTAAATGAAATTAATAAAGAAGAGGTGATGAATGATATTTTATGTTGGATAAAAAGACAAAGGTTTGTTTAGAATTTAAAGCATATAAGTCTTATCCAAATTAAAATTATTATATAGTAATAATCATAATTTTAAAAAGTATAATTATCGTTAACAATGCATAATAGTAGTAAAGATAATCATAATAGGAGGGTTATATGAAAAATGTTTTTAAAGTTAAAGGTAAATATGACTTAGGGGCTCTTATAATAAGTTTAATTATAACGGAAGGAATAGGTTTTGTTATTGGGATGTTTATATCTAATAGCACTGATATTTATTCAAATTTAATAAAGCCAAGTTTTGCACCTCCAGGATATGTGTTTCCAATAGTTTGGGGAATTATGTATGCATTAATGGCAATTGCAGCTTACAGAATTTATCTTCATGGTAAAAGTGGAGTTAATATTAAACCAGCACTTTTCTTATACGCTATACAGCTTATCTTAAATTTTTTATGGTCCTTTATATTCTTTAAGTTTAATTTATATGGATTGGCATTTGTAGAACTTTGTTTATTATGGTTAGCCATTGTAATTACTACAGTTAAATTCTATAAGATTGATAAGGTTTCTGCATATCTTATGATTCCATATATACTTTGGGTCACATTTGCAGGGGTGTTAAACTTTTGTGTGTGGAAGTTAAATGAAATGTAATTTGAAAATGAATATTAAATTTTATTTAAATCTATACAATAGTTAATAATGGCAATACAGAATCACTAAATTTAGTGTTTATATTAAAGGTAAAAAATGAATTACTATAGAAGTATATATTATGCAGAATCTTTTATAGAATGGGTGATAAAATGTTAATAAAAAATGCTAAAATATATACTATGGCCAAAGAAAATTATGAAAATGGATCTATTTTAATTAAAAATGGTAAGATTACAAAGATAGGTGAAGATATTAAGGCGCCTTTAGGGGATCAGATTATTGATGTTAAGGGAGCGTTCTTAATGCCAGGTATAATAGATGCTCACTGTCATATTGGTGGTCAAGAAGCTAATATGGGATTTGAAGGTTCAGACATAAATGAAATGAGTGATCCTATAACTCCAGAACTTAGGGCTTTAGATGCTATAAATCCTAGAGATGAAGCCTTTACAAAGGCAATATGTGGAGGCGTAACTTCTGTTATGACAGGGCCTGGCAGTGCAAATGTTATAGGGGGCACCTTTGTTGCTATTAAAACATTTGGAATATCTATTGATGATATGGTGATTAAGGAGCCTGCAGCAATGAAAGTAGCCTTTGGAGAGAATCCAAAGAGAGTATATAACAGTAAAAACAAAATGCCATCTACGAGAATGGCTACAGCTGCATTACTTAGAAAAGCTTTATTTGATGCAAAGAACTATAAAATAAAAAAAGAAAATGCTAAAGAAAAAGATGAGTTTTTTGAAACTAATTTTAAGATGGAAGCTTTGCTTCCGGTTATAGATAAAAAGATACCATTAAAGGCGCACGCACATAGAGCAGATGATATATTAACGGCTATAAGAATAGCAAAAGAGTTTGATGTTCTTTTAACTCTAGATCATTGTACTGAGGGACATGTTATATCAAAATATATAAAAGAATCAGGATATCCTGCTATAGTAGGACCTACTATGAGTTTTAATTCTAAAATAGAGCTGTCAAATAAATCCTTTTCAACTCCCAAGGTTTTAATAGATTCAGGTGTTAAAGTTGCAATAATGACAGATCATCCAGTTATAGAGCAACAGTATCTATCATTATGTGCTGGGCTTGCTACTAAGGAAGGGTTAAGCTTTGAAGATGCACTTAAAGCCATAACCATTAATGCTGCAGAAATTATTGGAATTGATAATAGGGTAGGTAGCCTTGAAATAGGCAAAGATGCAGATATAGCAATATTTGATGGTAATCCACTAGAATCTATGACTAATTGTTTGTATACCATAATAGACGGGGAAGTAGTCTATAAAATGTAGGAGTGATATGTAATAAGGATAAACAAAATAAAAAAATGAGATGGACTAAAGTTCATCTCATTTTTTTATTTAATTATAAAGATATGTAATCTTAAAAGCATTTTAATTAAAGACCTAAGATGATTGTACATATATTATATATTAATGGAGAAATAAATACTGTTATTATACCCGCTACAGCGATACAAATACTACTTATAGCACCTTCTGTTTCACCAATTTCAAAGGCCTTAGCAGTACCTAATGCATGAGAAGCAGTTCCAAAAGCAATACCCTTTGATAGGCTATCATCAATTTTAAATATTTTAAATAATAAAGGCCCAATTATAGAACCTATTATTCCAGAAACAATTATTGCAAATACTGTAAGGGAGGGTATGCCGCCTAGACCTTTAGATATCTCTATACCTATAGGGACTGTAGTGGATTTAGGTATTAATGATTTTATTATGCTTAAATCCAAGTTTAAAGTATAAGATAAAAATATTATGGATACTATTCCAGCTATACTACCTACTAATATGCCTGATAAAAGTGGTATAAGATTCTTCTTTAATAATTCTAGCTTATTATATAATGGTACTGCAAGAACAACGGTTGCAGGTCCTAGGAAAAATGAAATAAACTTACCTCCAGAATTGTATTGTTCAAAGCTTATGTTAAACATAAGTAATGTAGAAATTATTAAGATAGTACTTATGAGCAAAGGGTTTAATAAGGGAGCTTTAAATTTATTATATAAAGCAATACTTATTTCAAAACATACTAAAGATATTAGCACTCCAAATAAAGGAGAATTAATTATTTCATCCAATTTAGATACCTCTCTTTCTTTTACGATTTATAAGAAAACTTGTGGTCTTAGCAGAAACTAACATTACAATTATTGTACTTATAAAACATACAAACAATATTTTGTGGAAATTATCTTTAAGTAAATTTATTGAAGTTATGAGACCAACTCCAGCTGGAATGAAGAAAAATGCTAAATTATCTAAGAAAAACTTGCTTACATTATTTATTTGTTCTAATCTTATAATATTAAACATTAAAGAAAGCAATAATATAATCATAGCAATAATATTTCCTGGTACAGGTACCTTAAAGATATTATGGATAAGTTCACCTAAAAGATAAAACGACAAAATAATCATAAGTTCTTTCAGAATCTTCATTTATACACCTCACTTTTTATTTCATATATACTTTATCATCTTTTTTAAAGAAATAAACCTTTGATTGAAAAGAAAAAATATATAAAAAAATTAGATTATTGAAACAAAACAGTAATTATGATAAAATTTGTTTTAAATACTAAGGTAAATATGAAGTAGTTAGTAGTATAATAAAGATATATCATATCCTATAATATTATTAGGATATTTAGGAAGGAGAGAAAACCTTGAGTAAGTATGGGTTAAGAGACAAAAGATTTTCTGAAGATGAGGTACAACTAAAAAGGGTAAGTATAAGCGGAAATATATGTGGGGAATTCGTTGAATTTTCTATGTCGCAGGTGTATGAAAATAACACAGATAGTAATATAGATGCTGTGTATATATTTCCACTCCCAGATACTGCAGTATTAAGTGGCTTTGAAGCAATTTTAGGAGGGAAGACTTTAAAGGCTATAGTAGAAGATAAAGAAGACTCGTATAAGATCTATGAAAATGCATTAGAGAGTGGAATAAACATTATAAGCATAGATCAAGATGAAGATAACGTATTCACAATATCCATAGGAAATATTTTACCTAATGAAACTGTTAAGATTAATATAACTTATATGGATCAGCTTTTATATGAAGATAATAGCTTTAAATTAATGATTCCAAATATAATAGCTCCTCAACCTATGGAGGATGAAGAGTTAAATAAAGAAAAGCCTCAATATAAGTTAAATATGAACTTATTAGTGGAATCCTTTAATAAATTAGATATATATTCACCTACACATGGAATTCATGTTAATAGAGAAGATGATACCTTGTGCAAAGTAACATTTAAAGAGGGCCAAATGCTTCATAAGGACTTTGTGTTAATGATGAAAGAAGTTGAAAATGAAGAGTACAGTGGTATGTTATACAATTATGATGGTATAAATGAAGAGGAGGGTATATTATACCTTAGACTTTATCCAAAACTTGATTATGAAGAGTCTCATGAGGGACAAAATTATGATTTTCTAATGGATATCTCTGATTCTATGGAAGGAGATAAACTTGAAGAAACAAAAAATGCACTTCATCTTTGTCTTAGAAATCTTGATGAGGGTGATGATTTTAATATAATAGCCTTTAGTAAGGATCTTAAAGTATTTTCTAAAAATGGTAAGGTACCTTATAATGATGAAAATTTACAAAAGGCTTCAGAATGGATAGATGAAATAAAGGTAGAACCAGGTGCAGATGTTTTTGAAAGCTTAAAATATGCTCTTCAAGAGAAGAATGTAGATGGGAATAGTACAATATTATTATTTACAGATGATATGGTAGAAGAGGAAGATGAAATAATAGATTATGTAAAAGAGAATATAGGGGATAATAGAATATTTACCTTTGGAGTAGATACGGTAGTTAATAGTTACTTTATAAACAAGATGGCTGAAATAGGTTATGGAAGACCTGAGTTTATATATGCAGGGGAAAGAATTGATGATATGGTATTAAGACAGTTTAATAGAATAACTAATCCGCAGGTAGATGTGTTATCTATTGACTGGGGTGCAATGAAAGTTCAAAGGACATATCCTACAACCATAGATTATCTCTATGATAGAGAACCTATTTCTATATTCGCAAAGGTTAGTGGCGAAATAGGAGGTAAGGTTACTATAAAAGGAAAAGTGGGAGAAGAAGAATATATAAAGACTATTGACCTAGATAAGCTAGATTTAGACGTCAATGCATACCTTATAGAAAAGGTATGGAGTAGAAAAAGGATAGAATCCCTTACAGAGAAGATTCGTGGAGAAAGAGGACCTTTGAAAGATTCTATGAGAGAAACTATAATAGAATTATCTAAAGAATACGGTATAATAAGTAAGGAGACTTCATTTGTTATGCTAGAACAAATGGAAGACCCAGTTCTTGGGATGTCTATGAACAATATTATACCAATACAAATATCAGAAGAAGCTATGAAAAATATATCTGAAGGCTATTTTCTTGATTCACCAAGCTTTTTTTATAAGGTAGATATAAGAGAAAAGATGATAGAAGAAGGTTTAGATAAAGAAAAGGCTAAAAAAGCAATAGTATACGATAGAGAAAATCTATTAAGAATAATTGCAAAAAATCAATTAGCAGATGGAGCCTTTTGTAATAAAAAAGAAGGAAATCTTCAACAAAAAATTGAGAGTACCGCTGTTAGTATATTGGCATTTACACTTGGAAAAGAAGATGTAAAGATTTATATGAATCAAATAAATAAAGCATTAAGATATGTTATAAAGGCCACAAAAGAAAATGAAAAGTTATTAAATGAAAGATTAACATATATTGTTGTATTAGCACTTAAGTCATCTATAGAAAAAAGATTAGTAAGGCAACCTAGTAGGTCAAAGATCGAAGATTATATAGAAATATTAAAAGATAAGATTAAAGAAAATAAATATATGCATATAGAAGATATTCTAACAATGGGAAAAAATTCAGAACTTAAAAATGCTACATCATCTATTATATCCTTAAACAAAGAAGAAAATGTAAGCGAAGAATCTTTAATAACATCTAAAGATACACAAAATATCTTAGATATTGCAAAGCGTGCTATACAAAAGACTTTATAATATAGGATAGAATTATATATAACTAAAAAAATAGAGCTTTATTTTAAAAGCTCTATTTCTTTTTCTATAGATTCATTTTTTAAATTACTTAGGAAAGACTCTTTTAAGCTTAATGATTTTTTAAACATTTCTAATGCCTTTTTTGAATCTCCTGTATTCTTTAGTACTAGACCGTAATAATAGTAAGCTTCGGGGAAGGTTACATTTTTAGTAAATAATATTTTGTATATATCTAAAGCCTTATCATATTGGCCTAAGTAATAATAGGTTTCTCCAAGGTTGTCCATTATAATGTTATTATTTTCATCATATTTTATAGCTTCTAGATTAAAGCTTAAAGCTTCCTCATAATCACCGCTTACAACAAGTAAGTAACCAAGGCTTTCATAAAGTGTAGTATTTTTATATTTTTCATAGGTGCTTTTTAAAATATTAATGCAAGTATCTAAGTTGCCATTTTTCCATTCTATTAATGAAGTTACCATATTATAATTCATTTCATCATTTAATTCTAGTGGAAGCTTTCTTTCATCTATAAGACTAATTACTTCATTTGCTTTATAAACATTACTATCTCTAAGAAGTATGTATGCATAATTAATTATAACTCTAGCTTTACAAGATTTTATATTTATAGCCTTGTCGTAGTATGATATAGTCTTATTTAAATTATCTTTTTTGAAATACTTATTTGCAATCATGGTATATATAAGATATCTTTTGACAAACAACTTAGAAGCAAAATAGCCTATAATAAATATATTACCCATAACTTTGCTGTAATTAAATGCAACTGAAGACCCTATAAATATAAATAATAATTCTAGTACTAACTTTAACGTAATTTTACCCATTAAAACTCCTCCAAATAAAATAAATTTAGACAATATATCAATTATACTATGGTTTCAATTATAGTGAAAGTTAATATAGAGTTATTTTAATTAAAAAGATATGTAAGAAAGGCTGGATTAACATGAATAAGAATCGTGAAATTAGATGGAAAGAAGATATTGAATATTTATCAAAAGAACTTCAAAAGAAACATAAAAACTTATTTTTTAAAAACTCGAAAAAGGTATTTGAAAATAATATAGAGGATTTAAAATGTAATCTTAAGTATTTCGATGATTATGAAATTTACATACAAATATCAAAGATTATTGCATCTATTAAAGATGCACATACTTCAGTTTCTTTACCTATTAGACTGTTGCTTCCTTTTCAGTGCTATTGGTTCTTTGATGGAGTATATATAACAGATATTACAAAAGAATATGAAGATATATTATATGGTAAAATGATAGCAATAAATGGTATGGATATGGAAAGTGTTATAGATAGATTATCTTCTATAATATCTTATGAAAATGATTCTTTTTTAAAGTCACAACTTCCAAAATATATACCAGCCATTGAACTTCTTTATGGACTTGAAATATTGGATGAAATTAATAGTGTAGAAATAACTATTCAATATAAAGATGGTACTAAAAAGAATGTCCAAATCAAATCGCTTCCGTTAACTGAAGCACAAAAAGAGCTAAATGATAAAAACTCTAATTCATTAAAGTATTATAAACTTCCATTGTATAGAAGAGATACTAATAAATATTATTGGTTTAATTATATAAAAGAAGAGGAAATAATATATTTCAAATATAATAGATGTAAAGATATGGAGATAGAAAGTGTGGTTTCTGTTGGTAAAAGAATAATTAAACTTATTAATAAAAATCCTATACAAAAGATTATAATAGATTTAAGAAATAATTTTGGAGGTAACTCTACTTTATTAGATACATTTATACAAGATTTAAGTAAAACCGACAAGATAAATAAAAAGGGAAGTATTTTTGTTATAGTCGGAAGAGAAAGCTTTTCATCAGCTTTACTTAATATGTTTTCCTTAAAAGAAAATACAAATGCTATATTTGTAGGAGAAGAATCAGGTGGAAAGCCTAACTGTTATGGAGAGGTAGAAAGATTTAGATTGATAAATTCAGGTCTTAATATATGCTATTCAACTAAATATTATGAACTTATTAGTGGCGAGGATCCGCATGCATTTATTCCTGATATAAAAATAGATTTAACTATAGATAATTATAAAAAAGCTGAAGATCCATGCCTTTCATATATTTTACGGGTATAATAGGATATTTAAATTATTTATCTTGAAAATAGTAAATTATAACTATACTATTTTCAAGATGTTTTAAAGGACCTTATGCATGTGAGTAGTAATGGTATAGGGAGGATTATTTTGAAGAAAGGTTTTGTATAAGCTTTAATTTTTCAGCTCTTGATAGTTGTTTTATTGCATATTCTCTTTTTTGAGCAGAGATTTTATCTAGATGTTTTTCAAAGTATACAAGCTCCACAGGAAGCCTACAACGTGTATATTTGGCACCCTTACCAATAGAGTGAGTAGCTAGCCTTTTTTCAATATCTACTGTCCAGCCAGTATATAAGGTGTTGTCAGAACATTTAAGTATATATATATAACACATATTTATCACCAATAAATATTATAGTTCATAAATTGGTTTTATGCACTATTCATTCTTTAGTACATCTTATATTTAGAAGAAAAAATAAGATATGGCATTTTAGGAAAGGGTATTTACAAAATATTGTTATGAATCTATAATGTACTTATAGGTCTTCAATGCAAAATGTGTAAACGGTTTTACATTGAAGGGGATAATATTATAAGGGGGCGAAGTCTTTGTTTAAAAAATTAAAGTCAAAAAGGTACATAGCATCTTTTGTATCCTTAATAATGATCTTAAGTTTCATTACTCCAATGGACTTAAAGGTTTTTGCTAGTGAAAAGGATGTGACAAATATCCAAGTTATTGCTACCTCAGATATGCATGGTAGGTTCATGCCTTATGATTATGCAACAGGTTCAGAAGACTTAAGTGGAAGTATGGTTCAAATATCGACGATGGTAAAAGAATTAAGACTTAAAAATCCAAATACTGTGTTAGTTGATAATGGTGATACGATACAAGATAACTCATCATCATTATTTTTAAAAGATGAAGTTCATCCAATGGTTCTAGCTATGAATGAAATGGAATATGATGTTTGGAATCTTGGAAATCATGAATTTAATTATGGTATGGATACACTTAAAACTGTAAGTTCTAAATTTACTGGAGAAGTTTTATGTGGGAATGTATTTGATTCCGGTAACAATCCAATAGCAAGCTCTTATAAAATAATAGAAAAAGACGGGGTTAAGATAGGAATAATTGGAATGGTAACTCCACATGTCATGAAATGGGATTCGGAAAATTTAAAGGGATACACTGCAACAAATCCTGCTGAGGAAGCTAAAAAGGTAGCAGAAGCATTAAGAGGCCAAGTTGATATTATGATAGGCTTAATTCATGCAGGAATTGATGAGGAGTATGGTAATGGAGACTCTGCAAGAGAACTTGCTAAAGCTGTTCCAGATCTTGCAGCCATAGTAGCAGGACATGCTCACTCAACTATACAAGGGGAAAGAGAAGGGGATGTTATTATAACAGAACCTTACAGACAAGCTAACGCACTTTCAGTTATAGATATTAAAGTTACTGAAAAAGATGGCAAAAAGGTTATAGAAAATAGAAAAGATGACGTAAAGTCAAAGGTTGTTTCAGTCTCACCTAAAGGTGGCAAGCCTGCTTTAGTAGATGCAAATTTAGTGAATAAATTAAAACCTCAACATGATAGAGCTATAGCTGATGCAAAAGCAGTTATTGGAGAATTAAAGGGTGGAGATTTAGCACCAAAATCAGAAATAAAGGACATACCGCAAGCTCAACTTGAGCCTACAGCTATGATAGACCTTATAAATAAGGTTCAAATGTTTTACGGAAATGCTGATGTGTCATCTGCAGCTTTATTTAGAGACACTGCGAATATGAAAGAAGGACCAATAACTAAATCAGGTACTACATCAATATATAAGTTTGATAATACTTTAAGAGTATTAAAAGTCAATGGAAAACAATTAAAAAGATATATGGAATGGTCTGCTACTTATTATAATACATTTAAGCCAGGAGATTTAACTATATCTTTTAATCAAAATGTAAGAAATTATAACTATGATATGTTTAGAGGAGTTAAGTATAATATAGACATATCAAAAGAAGCAGGAAGTAGAATAGTAGACTTAACTCATATGGATGGAACACCTATTAAAGACAATGAGATAATAAAGCTTGCAGTAAATGATTATAGAGCTAATACTACACTGCTAAATGATCAAACAGGACTATTCAAAGGTGAAAATGTAGAAGTTATCTATGATTCTTTTAAAACTATGGGTGATGATGGAAGAATAAGAGACTTAATAAAAAAATATATAGTAGAAGAGAAGAAAGGAATTATAACTCCAGAAAAAGATGAAAATTGGGCTTTAACAGGATATAAGTGGGATGCTTCTGATAGAGCTTCCGTAATTAAATTAATTAATGAAGGTAAATTAAATATACCAAGATCAGAAGATGGAAGAACTCCAAACGTAAAGTCTATAACGACTAAAGACTTATTGATGCTAGATAATAACATTGTAGATATTTTATCTCTAAATGATTTCCATGGAGCATTAAAATGCGAAGGTAAAAATATAGGAGCTGCAAAGCTTGCAGGGGAAATAAATAGACTAAAAGTTGAAAATCCTAACACAATAGTAGTTGCAGCTGGTGACTTATTCCAGGGAAGTCCAATGTCCAATTTAAAGAAGGGTGAACCAGTAGCAAAGTTCTTAAAGTTAATAGGACTTGAAGTTTCAGCAGTAGGTAACCACGAGTTTGATTGGGGACAAGATTTAATACCTGGATGGGCAAAAACAGGAGGATTTGATTTTCTAGCAACTAATATTTATGATAAAGCAACAGGAGAGCCAGTAGAATGGGCTAATCCTTATAAGGTTATTGAAAAAGGTGGAAAGAGAATAGCATTTATAGGAATCGCTACTCCGGAAACAGCTTACAAGACAAAACCTGAAAATGTTAAAAATATTGAATTTAAAGACCCAGTAGAAAGTGTAAATACTTGGGCTAAAAAGATAAGAGAAACCGAAAATGTAGATGCTATTATAGCACTTACTCACTTAGGAGCTTCACAAGATTCTAAGACAAAAGAAATTACAGGGGAAGCAGCAAACTTAGCTAAGAATGCTAATGGAATTGATGCTGTTATAAGTGCTCACTCTCATCAATATGTAAATGGAATAGTAAATGGAATTCCAGTTGTACAAGCTAGAAATAACGGAAGAGCCTTAGCTAAATTATCTTTAGAATTTAATAAGGATAGTGGAAAGTTATCTAAGGTTATGAATAGTGTAGAAGATTTATATTTAAGAAAAGATTTAGTTGAAGATCCAGAAGTTAAAAAAATGTATGATGGATATAATAAAGAATTAGAACCAATTTTAAATGAAGAAATAGCCACTTTAGATACAGACTTAACACATAATAGAGACGACGGACTGTCAGTACTTGGCCAGTTTACAACAAAGCTTATGGCTGAAGCTGCAGGAGTTCAAATAGGGATAACTAATGGTGGAGGAATAAGAACACCTATAGATAAAGGTAATATAACTATGGGTAAGATGTATGAAGTATTCCCCTTTGATAATACACTTGTAACTATGAAGCTTAAAGGTTCAGATCTTAAAAAGGCAATAGAACATGGTATAATGCCTGAAGGATTTGGTTGGGGACAATTTTACGGTATAAAAGTATATTATGATAAGGATGCAAAGGCTGGAGAGCGGGTTACATCTATGAGATTATTAGATGGTACCCCAATAGATATGGTAAAATACTATACAGTAGTTACTAATGACTTTATGATGGATAAAGGTGATAATTATGACTTTTCAAATGCTATTGATGTAGTGGATACTGGAGAGCCCATAAGAGATTCTATGGTTAAGATAATAAAATCTATGGGACATGTATCTTTTAAATATGAAGATCATTTAATAGCAGGAGAAGATGCTACTATAGATGAACCAAAGGGTAATCAAGGACAAAATCCAAAAGAAGACTTAGATAAGCCTGAAAGTGGAACGATTATAGCAGATAAAGATTCAAAAATAGCAATTAATAAAATAAATTTACCAAAGACAGGTTCAATAGTAGGGGTATCACAACTAATAACATTAGGATCACTTATTGTATTAGTTGGAATATATTTATTCTTAAATGATAAATATAAAAAGAAAAAAGAAGATGTAGCATAATAATTTTAACTGGGAAAATAAGTATCTTAATTAATTAAGGTACTTATTTTTTATTATAAATATAAATTAGCAATAACTTTTATTTATCCAACATAAACTTACTAAAAGAAAAGTATAAATAGTATAGGGGTGATAAAATGTTTATTGTTATAAAGAAAAAACAAATAATTGTGGGACTGATAATCATTATAATCTGCATTATTTCTATCTTTGGAATAATTTATCTTAAGGGTAAAAATACTTTTAATGAAACCTACACTAATTATGTTGCTATTAGTGTAGATGATATTGGATGCAAGGGAAGGGACTTAAGTCCCTTCCATATATCTATTTAATTATTAATATTTTTAATGTATATACCATTTTTACGATATCCTTTTTTCTTACCCAATAGTTTGTAACAAATCTCATATCACAATCTTCAGGAGGTTTTATTTTTATTCCATTTTCATGGTCAAATTTAAGATTTCCAATCATATCATTTAAGGCTACAATGGAAGCTACAGCTAAAAATCCTTACTGTCTAAGACCACCACCCATAAGTTGTCTATTCTTCCTAGACTTATTTATAAAATCCTTATTTCAAGGTAAGATTGAACCCACAGGAGCACATAGTCCTTTTAAGAAACAAATATTAGAACGTGACAGTAATTAGTTCTTTCGTTTGGGTCTTTTTTAAATTAGTTATGTGTTGTATATCACATTATGTGACATAATATTAAAAACTTATGAATATTTTAATGAATTATTGTAAAAGTTCAATTATAATTTATATGTGGGATTTAAATTAAGGGGGATTTGTAATGCAAAATAAAAAGGTATATCATGGCTTAGCCATATTACTTATGTTTATATGGGGACTATCCTATTTAAGCATTAAGGTAGTAGTTTCAGAAATTGAGCCTACACTTGTGGCATTTTATAGATTCTTAATAGCATCTATAATTTTATATACTATAATGAAATTAAAGTATCCAGAGGAAAAGGTATTAAAAGAAGATAAGTTAAAAATGATGATTGGAGGATTCTTTGGAGTAGCATTATATTTCTTTTTTGAAAATTATGCTGTATCATTTACGTCTGCTTCAAATGTATCAATACTTATATCATCAATACCAATATTTACATTATTATCACAAAGAATAATATTTAAAGAAAAGCTTACTACATTTAAAATATTAGGAGCTACTTTAAGTGTTATAGGAATAATAATAGTTGTTTCAAGTAAAGACAAGGTTAATTTATTTTCTTCAGGAACATTAGGGGATTTAATGGCTCTTGGAGCTGCTATAAGTTGGGTTATATATAATATAGTAACTAGTAAGTTTAAAGGTGAATATAAGAGTATAACTATAAGTGCTTATCAGACTATATTTGGAACAATTTTTCTAAGTCCTGCTTTACTAATATCAAAACCAACCATGCCTTCAAATTTAGCTATTATCAATATACTTTACCTTTCTATAGCATGTTCCGTTGCAGGATATATAATATATATATTTTGTTTAAAGAAACTAGGGCCAACGGTTATAACTACATATATCAATTTACAACCAATAATAAGTTTATCAGCATCAGCACTTATATTAAAAGAGAGTGTTGCTTTTATACAGGTAATAGGGAGTATAATTATAATTACAGGAGTATTCCTGGTTAATTTTGAGGATAAGTTTAGTAAAAAGACGTTTGAAAAGTCTATATAAAATAAAAAAAATATACTTCTAATATTAGAAGTATATTTTTTTATTAGTATTTCTTTTTAATTTTGACTTAAAAAACAATACAAGAACTGTTATTATTATTATAGAAATTAAGGTTCCGATATAAAGAAGTAAATTAGCCTTTATTAAATCGGATGTTGAGACCTTAGGATATAATGCATATTTTTTTGAAACTAAAGGTTCTTTTAATGTTAGTTTAGCAGCACTGAGATTCTTGTTCAATTTCCAAGGATTAAGTCCTACTGTATTAATATCTTTTTTAATAGACTGCGTATTTATAGGATTTTCATAATACTCAATATCTTCCTTTAAAGTTAAAGGAACATCTATGGTCTTAGAAGGACCAAAAATCCCAAAGGATTTATATTGTATTGGCAAAGTTTCAATAATGTCACCTTTACTAATAAGAGTAGTTTTTTTTGCACTATAGCTAGCATCTATAATCTTTTCAGTATCATTGAATATAGCTAAATCTTCACTATCAAATATAGATTTTAAAACTACAGATACAAGTCTTCTTCCATCTCTTTCATATATTGAAACAAAACACTTGCCAGCTTCAGAAGTATAACCGGTCTTTCCACCTATGTTACCTTTTTGTCCTAAAAACTTATTTCTATTTTCTACTAAAAATTTATCTTTATTAGGGAGTTCTATAGAATCCTTTTTTATAGATAAGGTTTCTCTAACCCACGAATTATCATAAGATTTTTTACCTAATATGGCTATGTCTAAGGCGGTACTATAGTGATTTTCATCATGTAAACCATTTGCAGTTACAAAATTTGTGCTTTTCATTCCGAATTCTTTAGCTTTTTCATTCATCATTTCAATAAATATATCAGAATCAGTAGCTACATTATCTGCTATTATATAAGCAGAATCATTAGCAGAATATAATAAAAGTGCCTTCATAACATCGTTAGATGTCATAGTTGAACCTACATCAATAGGCTTTACACTAGCGTTTAAAGAATAAGCTGGTTGCTTTTTAGCACTTTTAGTATAGGTTAAAACATCCTCCTTGCTTTTGTTTTCAGCAAGTAATATAGCTGTCATAAGTTTTGTTGTACTTGCAGGATACATTTTATCCTCTGAATTAAGATCGAGTATGACTTCCATAGTATCCATGTCAACAACTACAGCAGATTTGGCATAAATCTTTGGAACTTGTACAGCATCAGCTTTAGCAGAAATCATAGGTGAAAATAAACTTAATGATAATGCAAAAACCATACTTTTTACTAAAGTAATCTTTTTCATGAAATTTCTCCTTTTTAACTTTAATTATCTTCAAATATTATTAATATTTTGAGATTATAGTTATAGAACTTTTATTTTTAAATATCATTTACGTATTACAATGTTATTTAAAATAATATTATATAATTTAAGATAATATTATATAATTTAATATGAGCGTCTAAAACCTTCATCAGTATAACATTTTTAAAAAAATAAAACAACCATAATAGAGGTGGTACCAGGGCAATTGCATCCTTATATTGTAATGAGCTAAAGTTTAATCATATTTTGGTAGTATAAGGATATTGTTGCACTTGAAAATATAGAAGTTTAATATAACGTTTACTTAAGATATTAGAACTGTAATAACTTTATGAAAACGATGTTTCTATTGGATTGAAGTTAAAACCTTTCTTAAATAATCATTATCCCAACCGGATTTGAGTCTTTTAGCTTTTACACCAATCTTTACTGATTTTTCATTTTTTAATAAGTTTAAAGCTATATGCCTTAAGATGGCAAAGTTTTCAGCTGCATTTTCAATTCTTATTCTGCTATCATCTTCTCTAAAAGCAATATCTAAAATCCAATGTAAGCTATTCTCTATTCCCCAATGTTTTCTAATGGCATCAGCAACCTTTTCAACATTTTCTGTTAAGCTCGAAATATAATACCTTCTTTCTTTAGATGTTTTATCGCCTATGGTTCTTTCAGATTCAACCATAATTATACTATTTAGGTTTTTCCACTCTGACTTCTGTGAAAGCCAGTTTAAATCGTTAATTAAGTAATGTTTACGTGTTTCAATTCTGCCATGATCTTTGTTAGTAGTCTTGAAAAAACTATATTCAACATCAGCAAATTTATTCTTAGATTCTTCTTCAAAAAAGTATTTTATATCGTTGGAAAAGTTTTTATGATTACCTTTTAAAGCTAAAACATAATCTCCGCCCTTTTTGATTATTTTTTTAGCTATATTTTTTTGAGTACCCATAGCATCAATTGTTACTATAGATTTATTTATATCTATCTTATCTAATAATTCTGGAATTGCTGTTATTTCATTTGATTTATCATTAACCTTTATCTGACCTAAAACTAAACCTAACTGATTTGACCATGCACTTACCATATGAATAGCTGATTTATTGTTACTTGTATCAAAGGAATGCCTAACTGTCTTGCCATCTATGGCAATTACGTCACCAGTAACTTTATCAGAAATATCTTTGATCCACTTAATAAACGCTTCCTGAAATTCTTTTGGATTAATAATAGAAAATACTCTTCCAAAAGTATCATGGGATGGTATCCCATGATTAAGCTCTAAGAATGTTGAAAACCACTCTTGTTTTGATGTGCCATATTGAGCTATATCTGTCCATGTATCGGCTCCGCATATTATTGCACAAGTTGCTATTGTTAGTATATCAATAAGCTTATGTTTTGAATTATTATCTCTTGGGTCTGAAATGCTTATAAAAGAATTTGAAAGTTCGTGATACATAATTATAAAAATCCCCTTTACATTAGTAATATTATTAAATAAATTCTACTATGTAAAGGGATTTAACTCAAGTTTTTAAATGCAATTGCCCTGAGGTGGTACAATGAGTATACAAGATATAAAAAGTGTATTTAATAAAAGAAAAGCTGGTATAATGGGTGACTTTAAGAAAAGCTCTGTAATGATTTTATTAGAAAATACAAATGGAGTAACCTATATAATATTTGAAGTTAGAGCATTAACATTAAGACATCAACCAGGAGATGTGTGTCTTCCAGGCGGAAAGATCGAAAAAGGTGAATCACCAAAAGAAGCTGCTATAAGAGAAACTATGGAGGAATTAAATCTAATAAGAAAAGACATAGAATACATAGGAGAAATGGATTACTTTATAACTCCTTATGGAAGCATTATGTATACCTTTGTAGGTGAGTTTATAGGTAATAAGGATATAATTCCAAGTCCTTATGAAGTAGATCATATATTTAAGGTGCCACTAGAATTCTTCTTAGAGGAAGAACCAATTTTTTATGAAATGGAGATAGGGCCTAAAAGTACAGAGGGATTTCCTTTTGAATTAATAAATAAGGGAGAAAGTTATAATTTTTCTAAGGGGATATTATCACAGTACTTTTATAAGTATGAAAACCATGTTATATGGGGATTTACTGCTAGGATAGTAAAAGGGTTTGTAGATATTATAAAGAAAGATTATAAGTAATAAATATTGACATGAGGGGTTAGTAAATTTATAAATACTTTTTGAAGATTTAAATAAAAGCTTAATAAAAGACTGTTAGTATTATAACGTTTACCCATCTACTTTAAGATTTAACATAAAAAATATTAATTTATAGGGATTTTTAGAAGAAAATATTCATATATTTTAATAGATGTAATTAAAGAAGGGAGTAAATATAATGGAAGAAAAAAAAGGTCTATCTAGTACAGCTTATGGAGGTGTTAAAGGAGAAGATTATATACCTTATATTTCTGTAAAAGATGCATTCTCTGAAATAACTGTTATATCTATAGTTTTTGGGTGTATAGTTGCTATTATTTTTGGTGCCGCTAATACTTATCTTGGTCTAAAGGTAGGGATGACTATAGCAGCTGGTATTCCTTCAGCTATTATAGCAACATCAATATTAAAAGGAATATTTAAAAAGAATAATATATTAGAAACAAATATTATTCAATCTATGGCATGTATGGGAGAGTCCCTTGCGGGAGGATTAATTTTTATTATTCCTGCGGTTATAGTATTAGGTAACGAATTAAAATTAACGACTATTATTTTAGTTGCTATATTAGGAGGATTACTTGGGATTTTATTTGTTATTCCAATTAGAAAATATTTAATTGTTGAAGAACATGGAAATCTTATATATCCTGAATCTATGGCTACTGCTGAAGTTCTTGTAAACAGTAGTGCAGGTGGAAGTGGCTTTAAAAACATGATGACAGGACTTTTAGGTGGGGGTATATATAAGTTCTTCTCTGGTGCATTTCAATTGTGGGGAGAATCTCCAGTATGGATTATAAAGCCATTTCATGGAACGATGTTTGGAATAGATGCTATGGCATCCCTAGTTGGTGTTGGTTATATTGTTGGAATACAAATAGCTACCTATATGTTTGCAGGAGCTTTAGTTGCTAATTTCACATTAGTACCATTAATAAAATACTTTGGAGATAGTATAAATACTGTAATATTTCCATCAGTAAAATTAATTTCTGAAATGACAGCAAAAGAAATTTCAACTTCCTATGTAAAGTATATAGGTGCAGGGGCAGTAGCGGCTGGTGGACTTATAAGTATAATAAAATCTATGCCAACTATAGTAAGATCTTTTAAAACAGCTTTATCAGGTATGAAATCTAATGCGAATATGTCAAAAGATGAGGACTTACCAATAACATGGGTTATAGGTGGTTCTGTATTAGTATTTGTTGCATCTTGGATTATGCCAAAGACAGTTGGAACAGGCTGGCTTGGTGCTATACTTGGAATTATATGTTCATTCTTTTTTGCAGTAGTTTCTGCTAGAATAGTAGGACTTATAGGTACTTCAAATAATCCTATATCAGGTATGACTATTGCATCTTTATTGTTTATAACAGGAATATTAAAGGCTACAGGGAAAGTTGGAGATGCAGGTATGTTAGCAGCAATAATAACAGCATCTATAGTTTGTGTAGCTGCAGCTGTAGCGGGTGGATCAGCACAAAGCTTGAAAACTACATTTATTATAGGAGGAACGCCTAAAAAGGTTGAAATTAGTATGTTCATAGCTATAGTTGCATCATCTGTCGTTATAGGAGCTGTAATACTTATGCTAAGTAATGTTTATGGCTTAGGATCAACAGCTGTACCAGCTCCTCAAGCTAATATGATGGCTATGATTGTGCAAGGTGTTATGAGTGGAGAATTACCGTGGACACTTGTTATAGCTGGAATGACTCTTGCATTTATGTGTGAACTTATGGGAATACCAGTGCTTCCTTTCGCATTAGGATTATATTTACCAATAAACCTAAGTGCAGGTGTATTAATAGGTGGTATTTTAAGAGTACTTGTAGAAAAGAAATATAAGAAAAATGAAAATCAACTTAAGATTCAAAATGAAAAAGGAATACTTACCGCATCGGGTTTAGTTGCTGGAGATGCTTTGGTTGGCATAATAATAGCAATCTTTGCAGCATTAAAATTAGATTCAGCTCTTGCAATAGGACCTAAAATAATACCGAATTTAGCTGGGAGTAACTGGACGTCAGCAGCGGTGTTATTTATATTTGCTACATTATTTTATAGGCATACTGTTAAAGTAGATAATAATTAGTAAAATAGGAGAGCTAAGCTCTCCTAAAGTTTTAGGAGGATCATATATGTCAAAATTATCATCAAGTGAAGTAAAGAATGAATCTGATAATTTTCTTCTTTACATTCCAATAATAAAACATGATTTATATGAGGTAAGAAAAGGAAACGTTTATCTTATATTTATACACGATAAACCTTTAGAAAAGGTATTAAGATGGCTTGTGAAAAGACCTTATAAAAGTGAGGTTCAGCTTGATATTATAGGTAGTGAAGTTTGGCTTTTAATAGATGGAAAAAGTAATATACATGATATCGGAAGAATGCTTTTTAAAAAATTTGGAGATGATTGTTACCCTATATATGATAGGCTTATTTTATATCTCAAATATTTAAATAAAAAAGGTTGGATATCATTTAAGAAAGATGAAACTATAAGTTTATAAAAAAGATTCTAATATAGATAGCAATTATAGACAGCAATAAAAAGATAAGAGTAGCCTTTATTATTTGTAGAGCTACTCTTAAGATTTACCTAAAACTAAAATGCTTAGTTAAATAATCACTTTTTTTTAGATAATACTAGGAAGCTTATAATTATAAAAAATATGTAAGCGAAAGGAATAAGTATGCTTATAAGCCCAGAAGTTAAAAAGAATTTTGTATATACAAATAGTATTAAAGAAATTAAAGACCAAAATAAAGAAGTATAGGACATTATATTGTTAGTTTTACGCCAGGAAGCGGGATCTTTCATATCTCCCACTATAGCATCATGTTTTTTATTTTCCTTTGAAGAGGATACAAATAAAAACTTAAAATATAAAAAACACAACAGGTTAATAATAAGTATAACTAAAAATACATAGGACATAGAAATACTTGTAATATTCATATAATCACCACCATAAGATTTATAAACTTATTGTTTCCAAAAATTTATAGATAATACACCTTTAATGTTTAATATATAAAATAGAATATTAAATCAAAATTATAAAGTCATAGTCTAATCATATTTCTTTTGTTTTAAAAATAGAATGTTTACTATTAAAGCTTTTAATGATAAACTTAATATAATATAAATTTAATATAGAATATATAAGGGAATACGGTTGAATCCCGTAGCAGCCCCCGCTACTGTAAGCATGGACTAAGGTAATAGCCACTGGATTTTCTGGGAAGGCTACCAAGAGGAAGAAGTGCAAGCCAGGATATCTTATATTTTCTTTAACACATCTAAAAGTAATTAAATATATAAGGGATACTAGTATACTTTATTTTTATTTCTTTAAGATGCATAAATTTAAATTACCTTCGGAGGGAAGGTAGAGATTTAAAAACTTTGAATCTTTGCCGAACTTTTAAGTTCGGCTTTTTGCATTTTGACAAAAATTATGTAAGTAATAGCTAATCTAAGATTCAAATTCAACTATTATCTAAAGATAGTTTTTTAAAAATTAAGAAACAAAACACCTTAAAGGACGTGGCTTTATTGAAAAGATATCATACTATGACAACAATTATTATAAATCTTATTATGCTATTTATTTCGCTTTTAACTAACAATTTTATTATATTAACATCAATACTTATATGGAATCTTACAGTAGCTTATTTATACAATGGATTTTACAAATATAAAAGATCCTTGCCTTATCTTTTCTCATTAGCATTAGCGACTTTAATTATAAATTCATTCTTTGTACAGGCGGGAAATACTAAATTAATAACCATTTTAGGAAGGCAGATAAATTTAGAGGTAATAGTTTATGCCCTTATAATGAGTTATAAAATACTAATAGTATTTGTTATATTTATTTCATTAGAACTTATGATAGATTCTGATAAAGCAGTTTCATATTTCTCAAACAAATTACCAAAGACTTCACTTATGATGCTAATAGGAATTAAACTTATACCTAATATGGAAAATAGATTAAATACTCTTAAAGATATATACACTATAAGAGGACTTGATTATAAAGTAAAAGGTATCAGTGCTAGAATAAAAAGTTCTATTCCAATACTTTCAATACTCCTTGAAGATTCTTTAGAAAACTCTTTTGATATAGCAGAATCTTGTTACATAAGAGGTTCACTTAGAGGAAATAGAGGAATATACGAAAAGGAAGAATATCTTTTTAGTGATATTTTAGTTATATCAATGTCAGCTATAAGTTTTATTAGCTACCTTATAATATCTAAATATTATAAGGTTAACTTTGATATCTACAATGACTTTAAAGAACTAAATATGATATCAATATATTCAGTAACTATAGGCAGTATAATAATACTTAGTGCTATTATAAACCTTTTAACAATAAAAAGTATAATCACTAGAAAGGAAAACTAATATGAATCACATTAAATTGAATAATTTGAGTTATAAGTATCCAAATGCTATTAATGACTCATTAAAAGATATAAACACAGATATAGAAAAGGGAGAATTTGTTTTAGTAATTGGAAAATCAGGATCGGGAAAATCAACATTAGCTAAGGTAATATCAGGTAGCATACCGAACTTTTATGGTGGAAGGCTAAGAGGGAAGATAGAAATTGAAGGAGTTAATTGTATTAATGAAACAGGTGATAACCATAGGAGAAATGTATCTATGGTATTTCAAGATCCAGAAAAACAATTAATTATGAATAAGGTTCATAGAGAAATAGCCTTTGGACTTGAAAATATAGGACTTGAAACGTCAGATATTCAAAAAAGACTATTTGAATCACTTCAATTTTGTAGTTTATTAGACTTTTATAATAGAGATATAAAAACTCTATCAGGAGGAGAAAAACAAAAGGTGGTTATTGCTTCAGCATTAGCTATGAGAGATGAATGTATAATATTAGACGAGCCAACATCACAGTTAGACCCATCTTCAGCTGAAGAGATCATAAACTTAATTAAAAAGATAAATGAAGAATTAGGTGTAACAATCATAGTAATAGAACAAAGAATGGAAAGGTGGATGGAGTTTTCTGATAAGATAATATTTATGAATCAAGGTAAGATAGACTTTTTTGGAATTCCAGAGGACTTTTTGAATACAAATAATAGTAGTTTTATGCCCTCTTACATTGAGGCTTTAAGATATATGAATATTAAAGAAAGTCCAAAAACCTTTAAAGGTGCTAGGATAATCATGGAAAAGCAATTAGGTATAAAGATAAAAGTAGCGGAAAGGCTTAATAAAGATAAAGAGCATAAGGAGATAAAGACCAAATCTTTAATAGGCAAACTTTTTTCAAAGAAGGAAAAAGAGGAAGGAGAAATATCTATTAAGGGTTTAAAAGTTAAATATGATGATAACTTAGTGTTAAATAATATAAACCTAAATATAAAAAAAGGAGACTTTTGTGCTTTAATCGGCCCTAATGGAGCAGGGAAATCTACATTTTTCAAGTCAATTATGAGTTTAGTTGACTACACTGGAGATATAAGGTTTCAAAATAAAAATACAAGAGACATAGATAAAAGAGACTTTTATAAAAGCATTGGATATGTATCTCAAAACCCTAATGATTATATATCTAGAGATTCTGTATATAATGAGATTAAATTTACTTTAGATAATTACAACATAAAAGATGAAGGTAAAATAAATAAGGTTATTAAAAGACTGAATTTAGAACATTTAAAAGATAAAAATCCAAGGGATATAAGTGGTGGAGAAAGACAAAGACTAGCAATAGCAACAATGATAGTCTTAGAGCCTAAGGTTTTATTAATAGATGAACCTACAAGAGGACTTGATGACGAAAACAAGAAAAGGTTGCAGGAAATATTAAAAGAAATTAATAGTACTGGAGTTACTATAATTTTAATAACCCATGATATGGACTTTGCAGCAAGCTCTGCAAATAGATTTATAATGCTCTTTAATGGAAAGATAACTTCTGATGGTGATATGCAAAAGGTATTTAAAGAAGGATTTTATTATACTACTACCCTACATAAGCTATTTAACAATATAAATAAAAATATCTTTAATCTAGAAGACGTAAATACTTTTTATAAAAAGGGCTTAGGGAGAACACTATGAAGAAGTTAATAATGATAATATCTATACTAATGCCATTTTTAATGTCTATTATAAGTTTAACATTAAAGGATTATGATAAACTTTCTTTTTACTTAACGGTGTTTGTAATTGTAAGCTTAGTTATGAACTTTCTATATTTAGAAATAAGCAAAAAAGGAACTAAGGAAATAGCTTTAATAGCTACTTTGAGCGCTGTGGCGGCTGTAAGTAGGGTACCATTTTCAGGTATACCAGGAGTTCAGCCTACTACCTTTTTAGTAGCATTATCAGGACTTGTTTTTGGAAGTTATGAAGGGTTTTTAGTAGGAAGTACAGCGGCATTTATATCAAATATGTTTTTAGGTCAAGGGCCATGGACTCCGTGGCAGATGATGGCTTGGGGCATAGTTGGAGCTGTTTCAGGACTTATAGGGCTAAAAGATAAAAAACCATCTACAGAAATATTTGCTTTAATCTGCTTTATTTATGGTTTTGCTTTTGATTGGATAATGAATATATGGCACGTTATAGGTTTTGTAAGGCCAATTAACTGGAAAACCATACTAGCTGCCTATGCAACAGGGCTTCCATTTGACATATTGCATGCTGTAGGTAATTTTATATTTGTATTAATATTATATGATAAATTTTATAACGTATTAAGTAGATATAAGGACAGATTATATTATACTTATACTAAATAACGTTATTTTATGAACAAAAGACATTCAAAAAATAAAAGAATGGAGTGAATTAAATGCAAAAAAGATTAAGAGGATTTAATAAATATATTAGTTTATTTGTAGGAGCTATGCTATTAATATTTCAATTTAGTTTTTTAAATATAGCTAAGGCATCAGAAGTAATTGCTGAGGAAGTAAGTATAAGGGTAGAAGCACCTGATAAAACTATAATAGAAGGAAAAGAAACTGGTACTACTGCCTATGAAGTTTTAGAAAAAGTTTTAAATAAAAACAATATAAATCTTGAGGCCGAAGATAGTCAGTATGGAAAGTTCATAAAGGGCATAAGTGGAGTTAATAGTGGGAAATTTGGAGGTTATGACGGATGGTTATACTAT